>DASYWJ010000043.1:0-76504 GCA_035936155.1 Tepidisphaeraceae bacterium
CCGAGAGCTGGGTGCACCAGAATCGGCACCTCAAGCTCCGCTACGACCGGCGTGACGACATCCACGAGGCGTTCGTCGCCTTGGCCTGTGCATTGATCTGTCTGAACTGCTTGCATGACAGGTTTTGTTAGGAGCTCTTAATGTAGTTCACAACGTCAGGGCGGAAGAGAAATTCGCCCTCAACCGTGCCTGCGTGGAGTGTATGGAAGTCTTCGTCCTCAGCGGTTGCCTGCCGCTGCACCGCTCAGGATGAACTCCTTCACGGCCGAATACACTTTGAACCGCTTCTCGTAGAGGTCGAGCCGGAGTTTGTTGCGGGCGACCCGAAACTGCTGGAACGCGATCCAGACGGCGAGGCACGCTATGAGCGGCGTCAGCCATGCCTGCGACGCCCTTTGAATTTCAATCCACATCCAAACAGTATCCACTACCGCGGTACCCGCCGCGAGAACCGCCGCCGGTATCCACATTCAGTATCCACATTCTCCGGCCATGCCCTCAGGGGCGATGCGAAAGCGGTCGTTTCTCCGGCCAAATCACATATTCGGCAAAGCACCTGTCCAGCCCGATTGAGCCTTCCAAGCTAGCTGTTGAGGGTTCGAGTCCCTTGACCCGCTTTTCAGCGCATCACCTCGCCTTTGCTTTGGCTCGGCCCCTGGGTTTTGCCTTCGGCGCAGCCCTGGGAACAAATTCCGCGTCGACCATTGCTTTCTGGTACTCGTCGCGCGTCAGCAGGCCGGCTTCGACGAGAAATTGGCTGGGGATGGTCGCCTTGAAGCGCGCCGTTTTGCCCCTGGCGTAGGTGTCCTGGCGCTTGGCGCACCACGTGACGCGGAGGATCCTGCGCGCCCGGGTGAACCCGACGTAGCACAGGCGGCGCTCTTCATCGAGCCCGCGCTCGCCGCGGTCCTGCAGTGCTTTTTCGTGCGGCAGGATCTTGTGCTCCAGCCCGATCAGGTAAACGACATCGAACTCCAACCCCTTGCTCGCGTGCAGGGACATCAGCCGCACGGCGTTCTCCGTCTTGGCGTCATCGCCCGAGGTGTAGAGCGAGATCGACTGCAGGTAGTCCTCGATCGTCGCGCCGCGCTCCCGCCGATCGAACTCCGCGATGGCGTTCAGCAGCTCGTGCACGTTGCGGCTGCGGTCCTCGTACTCGCCCTTCTCGTCATAGCGCGACTTAAGCCACTCGTTATAGCGGCTGCGCTCGAACAGCGCCGCCGCGATGGGGCCGACGCTCATGTTCCGCATATCGAGGTCAAACACGCCGCGCGTCTCCCGGCAGGCGCGCAGGGCGGCGTCCGACAGCGGCTTGTCCTGTTCGTCCCCGATGAATTCGAGATTCCGCTCCTGAAGCACGGTCAGGAGATCCAGGTCGTGTCGCTCGGCGAACGATTCAATCCGCCCGATCAGCGCATCGCCCATCCCGCGCGCCGGCTTGTTCGCGATCCGGTGGAACGCGATGCCGTCGCGCGGGTTGCACACGAAGCGGAGCATCGACAGCACGTCGCGCACCTCCATCCGGTCGTAGTACGACCCGCTGCCCACGACCTGGTAGGGAATCTGCCGCTTCGCCAGCGACTGCTCGATCAGCCGCGACATGTCGTTGGTGCGGAAGAACACCGCGACCTCGCGCGGCGGAACGCCCGACTTGATCGTGTTGTCGATGCTGACCGCCAGCGCCTCCCCCTCGGCCTCGGGGTTGTCGAGCTTCGCGCATTTGACCGCTTCCCCCGGCCGGTTCGGCGTGTCGAAGTCAACGGCGATCCGGTCCTTGCAGTGCCGGATGAGCGTGTCGGCGGTCTTGATGATCTGCGGGGTTGAGCGGTAATTCAGCCCCAGCTTCACGACGGCGCATTTGCCTGTCTTGCGCTGCCCCGCCCGGATGAACTGCGGAATCGCGTCGGGCGAGGCGCCGCGCCATTCGTAAATCGACTGATCGCCATCACCGACCGCCAGCACGTTGTCCTCCTCGCCGGCAAGAAGCTCAACGATTTCGTTCTGCGCGCGATTCGTGTCCTGATATTCGTCGACCTGGACGAAGCGGAAGCGCTGGCGCAGCAGATGGCGCACGTCGTCCTGCTCGCGCAGGAGCCGCACGGTCTCGCTGAGCAGGCCGGAGAAGTCGCATTGGTTGCGCGAGCGGAGGAGCTTCACGTACTCCCGAACAATGTTGATCTCATTTCTGGCGATTTTGCGCGACGCGGCGGCGGCGTCGAGGTCGGCGTCGGTCTCGAAATTCTCGCGCCAGGCGTTGCCCAGCCACGCGAGCGTGCGCGCCTCCGGCTTCGTCGGCTGCTGGCCGCGCTTGCGGGCGAGCTGGAGGATCAGGTCGATCTGGTCGTCGGCGTCGCAGATCGTCATCCGCTGCGTGTAGCCCAGCGCTGCGCCGAAGCGGCGAAGGAGGGTGCCGCACAACCCGTGAAAGTTGGAGATGAACACCTTCTCAGCCCCCGCGCCGTGAATGGCGGCGATGCGCGTGCGCATCTCGTCGCGCGCCTTGTTGGTGAACGTGAGGCAGAGAATCGAAGCGGGATCGAACCCCCGGCGGATGAGCCGCCCGGTGCGCTCGGTGAGGGTCCTGGTCTTGCCGGACCCCGGCCCCGCGAGCGTGAGAATGCGCCCGTGCACGTGATTGGCGACAAGTTCCTGCTGCGGGTTGAGCTGCATTGGGGCGGCGGGAGGATAACGTGGCATGGGCATCTTGCCCATGGATGCGTGTGCTCACGCATCGGGCGCAGCCCGATTCCAACTCGCCGCGCGGCTCCTCCGCCTTTTGGGAGAAGACTGCTCGCTCCGCGATTGCGTTCGCGGCTGCGCCACCAGCGTGCGGGTCGCACGTCCCACGGGCAGGATGCCCGTGCCACGTCATACAATGACAGCATGTGTGGCCGCTACACGCTCGTTCGTCTCGCGGACCTTGGGGATCTGTTCCCGTGGATCACCGACGACGCGCCAGATGCGCCGCCGCGGTACAACATCGCGCCGACGCAGCCGGTGCTTGCTGTCTCCAACGACGCGCCGGACCGCTACGACTTTTTCTTCTGGGGATTGGTCCCGCCGTGGGCGAAGGACACGTCCGTCGGCAGCCGGATGATCAACGCGCGCGCCGAGACGCTGGCCGAGCGTCCGGCGTTCCGCAACGCCTATCGCCGGCGTCGCTGCCTGATCCCGGCCGATGGCTTTTACGAGTGGAAGAAGCCGCCGCCGGGGGGGAAGGCGACGGCCGCAAAGACGCCAATGTACGTCCGCATGCGCTCGCGCGAGCCGTTCGCGTTTGCGGGCCTGTGGGAGACGTGGAGCGCGCCCGATGGCAGCGAGCTCCGCTCGTGCACGATCGTCACGACGTCGCCGAACAAGCTGATGGCGCCCATGCACGACCGCATGCCGGTGATCCTCCCGCGCGACAAGTTCGCCGCGTGGCTGCATGAGGGCGAACGGTCGCCGCAGGAGCTCAACCCGCTGCTCGCGCCATACCCGGATGAGGCCATGGAAGCCGGCCCGGTGTCGACGCTGGTGAACAGCCCGAAGAATGACCTGCCCGACTGCATCGCCCCGCCGGACGAGGAGCCGCCGGAGGAGATGCCACCGCCGGGTGAATCACCAACATTGTTCGGATAATGCCGCAAGTGCGCGGGCAGGAGTGAATCGGCCGATGAACTGCAGATCGCTCGGCGACGCCGCGCCCGGTGCGCGGCGATGCCGCCTGCAAAGCTGATGCCCCGCCCACAGCCGCCGCTGCTGCTGTCGCTGCGGCCCCAGCCGCCAATTCCGCCGTTTCGGACAAACCCGCTACGCCTGTACACTCGGGCGCACGAGGAGACAATTATGACATGTCGAGTATTGGCGGCGGCGGCGATCATTTTCATCGTGGGCCTGGCGGGCTGTGAACGCAAGTCCACCGAGACAGCCGCGCCGGAGACGAGCGCGAACGAGACCCAGGCCAGCTTTGATGCATTGGTGTCCGTAACCAATACGCACATCCGCGAGGGCAACTTCGATGCCGCCGAAACCTCCCTGCGCGAGATGGAGCAACTGGGAAACCTGACCGAACCGATGCGCCAGCAGATCCAGACCATGCGCGCCGCCCTCAACGCCGCCCGCACCGGCGGGACCGGTGCCACCCCCAGCACTCCACCCCCGACGCCCGCCGCGACCGAGTGACCCGCGCGTCCTCTGGTTGCGGCCTGCACCGAAGCGAGCCGTTAATTTTTCTTCCTTTTTCACCCTGACGCGCCCGGCCCATGCGCCTTAGGGTGCGCCCAGGTCATTTAACCGAAAGGAGCAGCCATGAACTGGGACACGATCAAAGGCAACTGGAAGCAGTACAAGGGCAAGGCCAAGGCGCAGTGGGGGAAGCTCACCGATGACGAGCTCGACCAGGTCGAGGGCAATCGCGAACAGCTCGTCGGCAAGGTGCAGGAACGCTACGGCTACGCCCGCGAACAAGCCGAACGCGAGGTCGATGAATCCATCAGCCGCTGGTAAGCCCCTCTCGGGTGCCACCGCTGATGCGGGACGGGGACATCTCAGCGATGTCCCTGTTCCTTTTCCCGCTTTGGCAGTTTGCCCGTCCTCGCCAATGCGTCCAATTCGCCCGCGCCGAAAGCGCGTTGTTGCCGCTGCCTGATCTGCGGGGCGGCGCTTACGATGTCCATCACGATGCGACGAAGCAGGGGAATGGCGTGGCTGATCGGGCTGTACGTGCTGCTTATTGCCGTCTGGGCGGGATTGCTGCGGCTCCTGCCCGAGGGCACGGCGTATCACGCGGCCGTCATCATCGTCGGCGTCGGAGTTGCTGCTGCGTACCTCGTGGTGCTCGTCTGGCACGTGCGCAAGGCGCTGGGGAATCGCGCCAGCCTGCTGGTGCAGCTGGGTTCGACCGTGGCCGAAGCGGCGCTGCTGTTGGCGGCGTTCGCGTCGATCTATCAGCGGCTGGGCATCCTTGACAACACGCAGCCGGGCACGCCTCCGGTTTACGACTTCTGGCGCAGCCTGTACCTCTCGTTCATCACCTTCACGACCGTTGGCTATGGCGACTTTTACCCCACCGGCGCCGGCCGTGCGCTGGCGGCGCTGGAGGGGCTGATGGGTTACCTCGTGCTGGGGATTCTCGCCTCGACGGCCGCCTCGCTGGTCTCGCCGCACTCGCCCGAAGGCCCCTACGACGACGGCAAGACCGGAGGTCCCTGACCGCCGCCGCAGGCCCTGCGTGCAGCGAGTCAACCCTGGCCTGATGAAACCGCCTCGGGTATCGTCCATCGCGCCCGCCGCCAACGCTTCACATCGTGGCTTCAGACGGCGGCGCGAAAGGTGATGACGCATGACGCAGCTCCCGCCCCACGTTCCACTCGAAGCGGGGGGCGCCGGCCAGCCGGCGGCGCTGGACTACGCCCCGGCGCCGCGCGACGACCTGCGGCGCATCGCCGCCCGGCAGAAGGGCATCATCTTCTGCATCCTCGCCTACCTCCTGCTCGTGGTCGCTCAGCTGTTCGTTCCGCGCGAGCTGCGGCCCATCCTCGCCATCGCCGCTTTGGGAGTGTCGATCACGGCGATGGTCTTCGTCTTCATGCTCTCGCTGTCGCTGTACTCCACCGCCGTCGGCATCCTCCTGGGCATCCTTACGCTCGTTCCGCTGGTGGGGCTGATCGTGCTGCTGGTGGTGAACGGAAAAGCGACGAACCTGCTCAAGCGCCACGGCGTGAAAGTCGGCCTGCTCGGGGCGCGCATGAGCGACATCCCCGTGGCGACGCACTGACGGCCTCCTGATCCTAATCCACCTTTCGACTGGCCTGACTGTCCGCGCCTGTGATTGCCATTCAAGCATCGAGCCGCGGCGGCTTTGGCGAGCCGTGCGCGATTGCGCGCACGATCGCGCAAAAGGAGTTACGGCAAACCGCCGGGAATGCAGATTATTTTGTGCGTTTTTCCGAGCCATTGTGAAGAGTTCCGGCCTCGTCGTTCGCAATCGTGCGCAAGAAGGCGCACGGCTGGGGGGGAGGGATAGGCGCGCGTCGACGAGTCGGCCCGTCGGCGGGCTCAGGACGTGCGCGGGTCGGTTGAGATGAGCAGCGGCGGTCAACGATGTCTCACAATGTCCCACAATGTCCCGCCGGCGCAGGCCGTGGCGAATGCCTTCACGACCGTTGCGCGTGGCCGGGCCGAGGGTTGCGCGCGGCGCGGCCGGCAAACCGTCGCGGGGGTGGGACATCGCGAGGGAGGTTCATCGGGCTCGTCGACGGCGGGTGAAGGGTCCTTCGTCACAGTCCTTCGTCACCTTTGTCACCCACTCATCCGCGCCCGTTCACCTCTGCTTCCACACCGGATCGTGGTGCGCCTCGTCGGCGGAGGCGAACCAGCGGGTCATGGTCATCTTCTGCTGCGTGTAGAACTGGATCGATTCGGTGCCCTGGATGTGCAGGTCTCCGAAGAAGCTCTTGTTCCAGCCGGTGAACGGAAACCAGGCCATCGGCGCGGGCACGCCGATGTTGATGCCGATCATGCCGGCGTTGAAGTGGTGCTTGAACTGACGGGCGGCGTAGCCGTCGCGGGTGAAGATGCTCGCGCCGTTGCCGTAGGCGCAGTTGCGACCGAGGGCCAGAGCCTCATCCAGGTTCCTCGCGCGGATGACGGAGAGGACGGGCCCGAAGATTTCTTCGGTGGCGACGCGCATGTCGGGTTGAACGCGATCGATCACGCTCGGTCCGAGAAAGAATCCCTCCGCGGGCGCTAAGGGCGCCGCGCGCCCGTCCAGCGCAACCGAGGCGCCCTCGTTCCTGGCCGTGTCGATGTAGCCGGCGACGCGATTCAGATGCTCACGGCTGATGACCGGGCCCATGTCGACGTCGGCGCCTTGGTCGGTGCGGCCGACGGTCATCTTCGCGGCCTTATCGACGAGGCTGTCCACCAGCCGCGACGCCACGTCGCCCACGCCGACGGCGACCGAGCCGGCCATGCAGCGCTCGCCCGCGCAGCCGAAGGCGCTGGTCTGCAGCGCGCTGACGGCCTGGTCGAGGTCTGCATCGGGCATGATGATCAGGTGGTTCTTCGCCCCCCCGGCGGCCTGCACGCGCTTGCCGTGGCGCGTGCCGGTTTCGTAGACGTACCTGGCGACATTGGTTGAGCCGACGAAGGAAATGGCCCTGACGAGCGGGTGGTGGAGCAGCGCGTCGACGGCTTCCTTGTCGCCGTGCACGATGTTGAACACGCCATCCGGGAGGCCGGTCTCCTGGAGCAGCTTGCCGATCATCACGGCGGTAAGCGGGACCTTCTCGCTGGGCTTCAGGATGAAGGTATTGCCGCAACCGATGGCGATGGGGTACATCCAGAGCGGAACCATGGCGGGAAAATTGAAGGGCGTGATGCCGGCGCAGACGCCGACGGGATGGCGGATGGTCTCGCAATCCACCTCCCGCGCGATGTTCTGGATCGACTGGCCCATGATCAGCGACGGCGTGCCGCAGGCGAACTCGACGACCTCCATCCCGCGCTGCACCGAGGCGCGGGACTCGGCCAGCGTCTTGCCGTGTTCGCGCGTGACGCAGCGGGCGATTTCCTCGGCGTGCTGCACGAGCAGCTCGCGGAAGGCGAAGAGGTAGCGGACGCGCTCGACCACCGGCTTGTTCGCCCAGGCCGGCAAGGCGGCGTGGGCGGTCTCGATCACCTGATTGACCTCCGCTGTCGAGCACAGCGGGACGCGGGCGATGACCTGCCCGGTGGACGGGTTGAACACGTCGCTCTTCCGCGCCGACGGGGAGACCGACCACTTCCCGCCCCAGAGCAGGGGGACTTGCTCGATCGACTCGTCGGCGGCGGGTTTCAACGTCTGGGTCATGGCGGCATTATAAGGCCAATGCTCCCGGTTCGCGTGGTCGCTGATCCAGCGGTACATTTCTCGCGGTCGGGGTGGAGAATCATCTGCGGAGGCATGATGGCGCGTCTTTGGTTCACGGTGTTCATCCTCGCGCTTCTGGCGGTGCCGGCGCTGTCCGCCGAGCGGCCCAACGTCCTGTTCATTTCGGTGGACGATCTGAACATGAACGTTGGCTGCTACGGCGACACGATTGTGAAGACGCCGAACATCGACCGCCTCGCCAGTCGCGGCGTGCGCTTCGACCGCGCGTATTGCCAGTACCCGCTGTGCAACCCCAGCCGCGCGTCGCTGATGACCGGGCTGCGGCCGGACACCATCGGCGTTTATGACCTGGGGACGAACTTCCGCAGCACCGTCCCTAACATCGTCACGCTGCCGCAGCTGTTCAGGAACAACGGGTATTTCGCCGCCCGCGTGGGAAAGCTGTACCACTACGGGGTCCCGCGGGAGATCGGGACGGACGGCATGGATGATCCGGCGTCGTGGGATTACACGTTCAATCCCCTCGGCCGCGATAAGACCGAGGAAGAGAAGCTTCACGTCCTGACGCGCGGGACGGGCAAGGGGACGATCGGCTTCGCGATGGCGTGGCTCGACATGGAAGGCAGCGACGAGGAGCAGACGGACGCGATCGGCGTAACGCACACGATCGGTCTCCTGGAGAAGCATCGCGAGCAGCATGGGGACAAGCCGTTCTTCATCGGCATGGGCTTCTTCCGCCCGCACACGCCATTCGTCGCGACCAGGCAGTGGTTCGAGAAGTATCCGCTGGACTCAATCAAGCTGCCCCATGTGCCCGAGGGTGATCTGAAGGACATCCCCGACATCGCGCTGATGATCCGCCCGCCCAACTATGGCCTGGATGAGAAGGGACTGAAGCAGTGCGTGCGCGGGTATATCGCGTCGGTTGCGGCGCTGGATGCGCAGGTGGGGCGGCTGCTGGAGGCGCTGGAGCGGCTGAAGCTCGCGGACAACACGATCGTGGTCTTCTGGTCCGACCACGGCTTCCTGCTGGGCGAGCACGGGCAGTGGCAGAAGCAGATGCTTTTTGAGGAGGCGAACCGCGTGCCGCTGATTATCTCGGCGCCGGGGCGCAAGGCCGCGGGCGGGGTGGCGCCGGGGCCGGTCGAGCTGCTCGACGTCTATCCGACGCTCGCCGAGCTGTGCGGCCTGAAACCGCCGCACGAGCTGGAGGGCAAGAGCCTGGCGCCGCTGCTGGACGAGCCGGCGACGGCGTGGGAGCGCCCGGCGTTCTCGCAAGTGACCCGGCGGCGCGACAGGCGCCCGATCATGGGCTACAGCGTGCGCACGGATCGCTGGCGCTACACGCAATGGGGCCGCAACGGCGCGGAGGGGCAGGAGCTGTACGACCACGAGAACGACCCAAAGGAGCTCACCAACCTCGCCGCCGATCCCGCTCTGGCGAACGTTGTGGTCCAGCTGGCAAAGCTCATCGAGCCGCACCGCGCCAGGTTCCTCGCCCGCCGTGCGGCACAAGCTGCGACGACACAAGTCATTCAACCGTGACACGCGCACGGGCGGGACGCTCGTGTCACGGTGAGCGTTTCCAGTACGCCGGCAGGTCCGGCTTCGTCTCGCGGAGAATCTCTACGATCGCCCGGCGGTCCTCGGGTGACAGGTGCGCGAACTGCTTGCTCGTGTCCGCGCCGCTGAGCACGGCCCAGAGGCGTTGATAGACGCGCTGCTTCGCCAGCTCGGGCAGCCCGTCAAAGGTGGGGGAGTAGATGAGATAGCTCAGCGGGTAGCGCAGCAGGCGCGTCTTGAGGTCGAGGTCGCGCAGCGATCGCCCCTTCGCGTCGCGCGTGCCGCGCCGGGGGAATTCCTTTGCGAAATCGGACGTGCCGGTGATCGGCGCCGTCAGAGCGGCTTCCTCGCAGAACAGCAGGTACTCGACGAGCGGCTCGCAACCATTTCGAATGCGGCTCATCGTGCTGTCGTTGTGCGTGCCGGGCGCGCGGGTCTCGCCGAGGGCGTCATTGATCACCTTCTCATCGTGCAGCGCGCGCAGCGTGGCCTGCGCCGCGTATGCCAACCGGTTGTGCGCTTCGACCTGGTGCTCCATGAGCATCAGCGCAACCGGGTCACTGTGCGGCGTGAGGTATTTGCTCGTGTCGATGTGGCTGGAAAGGTCGCTCAACTCCCCGCCCGTGCCGTCGAGCGGAATCGGGTCGTTCAGGCCTTTGTTCGGCTTGAAGCGCGTGTTGGCCATGGTGCGCACGCCGGTGGAGCCGGTCAGATACCAGCCCCCCCAGCGGCGCTCGAGCGGCGTGGCGTGCGTGGCCACCTTGGTTCCGCCGGCGAGGATGGCCGAGCCGCGCTCGTCCGGAAACACCGAGCGAAGCGTCAGCCCCGGGATCTCCACCGTCATCCCGCTGCCGTGGCAGCTGAGGCAGTTGTCGGTCTGGCGGACGATCTGCGCACCCTTGCGCGGTGCGGCGGGGTCGCTTGAGCCACTCCGCGATTCATCGGGCGGGGTCTGCTCGACGGTATAAAACACCGCCCCCAGCGTCGGGTCCTGCCCGGCCAGCTCCAGCAGCCCGCCGTCCTGTACATAGCCGACGTACGCATCGTCCCCGTAATAAATCGCCCGCGGCTTTTTCGGAGAGATATTGTCGCGCTGAAGGCTCGTGCGCGAGAACACGAGCCCCTGCGACGAGGCGGGGATGTCCAGCTCCTTCAGCAGCGAGGGAAGGTAGCCCAGCGTGTCGTGCCACTCCAGGTTGGCTTCCCCGCGCTCTATGCGGCTCTTGAGGTGGGCGATCGGGTCGTTGGGCACCGCTTCGCTGTAGTGGATGGGCGCGCGCTCGTACTCGTCCACCTGCGCGAACGCGGGAACGACGAACGATGTCAGCACGATCAGGAACGTGAGTCGATTCATCTCAGCCAAGGATACACCGTTCAATGTCGACTTTCCCTTGGGATCAGTACGCCGGCCCCGGGCGGGAAGATCGACCGGGAGACGACAAGCGCCATCCGCCGCAGGAGCCCTGCGAGGGTGGCGAGAATCCTGCGGCATTGCCGCCGCAGGGCAGTTGGTCTACCTTCCCCGGCTCAACGCCTGACCGGAGAACATCTTATGCCCATCGAAGTCGTCCGCGGCCCCGACGTCCCCGCCAGCCACCTCCCCTTCTCGCCAGCCCTCAAAGCAGGCGGATTCATCTTCGTCTCCGGGCAGGCGTCGGTGGACGCTAAAACCGGCCAGATCATCAGCGACACGTTCGAGAATGAGTTCCGTCGCTCGATGGAAAACGTCCAGCGCATTCTGGGAGCCGCCGGCGCAGAGCTGCGGCAGGTCGTGCAGGTGCGATCGTACGTGAAGGATGCGACCGACCTCCCGGAATACAACCGGCTGTACCGCGAATATTTCACCGAGCCGTTTCCCGCGCGGACAACGATCACCGACTGCCTGGGGAAAGTCCTGTTCGAGATCGACGTGGTGGCGTACGTGGGAGCGTGATGCAAGAGCGCCTGTGAGAAGCACGGACACCGCTCTCCCTCTCCCCGGCGTACCGGGAAGAGGGAGGGTTCTGCTGGCCGATGCGCACCCGAGTCACGTACTTTCAGGATGAAAGGCATCCTGGCGGAGCAGGTCACAACCGCTTCAGCGTCTCGTCGAAGCTGCGGACGCCCGCGCTGGCGCCGAAACCTGTGCAGCAGTCGGCGGCGGCGCGATTGGCGAATTTGCCCGCCTGCTCGAGTGGCATCTCCTTGGCCAGCGCGGTGAGTAGTCCGCCAAACCACGTGTCGCCGGCGCCGGTGGTATCGATGCACTCGATCTTGTACGCCGGCACGATCACCGAGACCCGGCCGTCGTCAAGGTAGCAGCCTTCGGCATCCAGCTTGATTCCAATCAACCCCTCGCCCATGCGCTCGCGGAAAGCGGCGACCATCTTGTGCGGAGAAGTCTCGCCCGTCAGGGCCTGCCCTTCCGTGCGGCTGGGGGCGAATACGTCCAGGTGGGGGAGGATCGGGTCGAGCAACGACGCGTCGGCGGGGGGATTGACGGTGTCGAGCGCGATCCTGGTCCTGGGTGATGTCGCTTTCAGCTCGGCCAGCAGGTTCGGCAGCTCCGGCGTGAGCGCGGGGAGCAGGCCGAAGTAGCCAATCTGCACGAGGTCGCACTTCGCGAACAGCGGAATGCACCGGCGGAAGACGGCAGCATCGAGCAGCGTCGTGACACCCGGCGTGTGAAGGAAAGCGCGCTCCCCGCCCGGTTCGACTGCGACGACGGTCGCGCTGGTCTGCGCCCGGGCGTCGGCGAAGACGCAAGCGACGTCCAGGCCGGCCTGGCGGAGTCGGTCGGTGATCGCAACGCCCAGCACGTCGCTCCCAACCAGCCCCGCCGCTGCCACCCGCATCCCGAGCTTCGCCATGGCAATGCCCGTGTTGCAGACGTTTCCACCGGTCGTCAGCTCCAGCGTGTCCAGGACCGCCATTCCCCCTGGCGCGGGCGGATGCCGCAGGTCCATTGGCGAAGCGATCAGGTCCGCGACGATCAGTCCGAATAGGGCAGCGTCCATGGGTGGGGCCGGCGCTTGCGCCGTCTATTGTGGTGGTGATGCGAGCCGGGCGAGCCAAGCCTCGCACTACACCGGCAGCTCGGATTCGTTTGTCTTCTCACCCGCGACGGCGGGCGCGTCAGGGGCCTGGACTTCGACATGGCTTGCCGAGTCGAGGTTGAGCGTGGTCAGCTCGCCATCATCCTTGCGCAGGGTGAGCCGGTCGAGCCAGAGCTTGTCGTTCTTGGAGTGGGCGAACCAACTGCCGGTTGGCTCCTGCTCATAAGCGACCACCGTGCCGCGGATCTCGCTGGTCAGTGTGTAGTCGCGTGCGGCGATTTGCTGGATGACCTTCACTGTGGCCCCGGGCTTCAACTGGTGGCGGAGTGCAACGTCCATTGGCGCGATTGTAAGGACAGAGCGGGGAAACCACCAAGACACGAAGGAGACGAATGACGCCAAAGCGATCTTCTGCAGCTCCAGAGCAACCCCCGTCCTCACGCGGGGAACGTGGAGCTGAAACAACCGGTTGGTGTTCTTCATGGGTTGGTGGTCCACGCTCTCATCGCTTCACACCGTCGGCAGGACGCGCATCAACTCCTCGTAGAGCTGGCTCATCGCCTGCGGGACGACGCGGACGTCGCCGACGACGGACATGAAGTTGGTGTCGCCCGCCCAGCGGGGGACGACATGCTGGTGCAGATGGCCGGGCACACCCGCGCCGGCGCAGCGGCCAAGGTTGGTGCCCAGGTTAAACCCCTGCGGGCTCAAGGCGCGCTTCAGCAGGCGCAGGACGCGCGTGGATTGCCTGGCGAGCTCGAGCTGCTCGGGGTCGCTCAGGTCCTCGAAGTCGGCCTTGTGGGACTTCGGGGCGATGAGGATGTGGCCGTTCGTATAGGGGTAGCGGTTGATCAGGACGACGCAGTGGTCGGTTGTCCAGAGGACGAGCCGGTCGCGGCGCTGCTGGTCGGTGGTCGCCGCCCCGGCGTCGCAGAGGAAGCAGCCGGCGTCGTCATCCTTGCTCAGCGAGCGGATGTAGTCGATCCGCCAGGGGGCTTGGAGGGACTTGGGCGAGCCTTCGGCTTCCATCGTGGAGATATCCTAATCGCCTGGAGCGGGGGCGACAGGTGGCTCCGCGGGTTTTCTGATGGCGAGCCGCACGAGCGAGAAGCACACCACGGCCACCACGGCGGCGGCGACATCCACCACCCAGTCCATCAGCTCCGGATCCCGTCCGATCGGGGCCTGCAGGATCTCATCGAACACCGCGAAGGTCGCGCTGCTGAACAGGACAAGCAAGCCCGCGCGCCTGATCGATATGCCCGAAACCCACAGCGTCAGATACAGGCAGCCGCTGAGGAAACCGTAGGAGAGGAAGTGCAGCGTCTTGTCAGATGTGCGCAGAGCCGGAACGTTGCCGGGCGGCAGGTGCGTCATGACGAAATGGAAACCGGCGTAGAGCGCGGTGATCGTCCAGGCGGCGCGGCGCAGGCGACGGGGTGTCATCGGTGGGCTTTATAGCGGCGTGGCCGGATGCGGTCACTCACGCGGCGGCCTCGGCGCCGGCGCGGGGCTTGTGCGCGGGAGCGGGCGGGGGAGGCGCGGGCGTGGGGTGCGCGGGCGCCTTGGGCGCGGGGGGCGGCGCGGTCTTCGCAGCGGCGAGTTTTGTGGGGTCGAGCGCGGGATTGATCGATGCTTCCAACTTCTTTATGGGATTCGTAGCGGTCGGCAGCGCGGGATTTGGCGCGGGCACCCGCGCAGGAGCCGGTTGCGGTTTGGGAGCGACGGGCGCGGGGGGTTGTGGTTTTGGGGGGGGTGGCGCCGGTGGCGAAGGGATCGCCGACACTGTCGGCGGCTTTACAGGGGCGGGGGGGGTGGCGGTCGGGGGCGCGGATGGCGCTGCGGGCGCGATCGTGACCGGCGCTGTCATCTGCATGACTTCGCGCGCCAGGGCGCGGTAATCGGTTGCGCCATTGCTCGTCGGCTCGTAAGCGATGATCGTCTGACCGAAGCTGGGGCTCTCGGCCAGCTTGATGTTCCGCCGGATCCGGCTCTTGAAGATTTGCGCCCCTGCCCAGGGCAGCGGCTGACCCTTGGCTGACTCGATGAAGTTCTGGAGCTCGTTGACGACTTCACTCGTCAGCTTCGTCTGCGCGTCGAACATCGTCAGGACGATGCCGCTCACTTTGAGCTTCGGGTTCATGCGCCGGCCCACCAGCTGCACCGTCTCCAGCAGCTTGGCCACCCCCTGCAGCGCGAGGAAGTGCGCCTGCATCGGGATGATCACCTCGGTGGCGAAAGCCAGTGCATTGATGGTCAGCAGGCCGAGCGAGGGCGGGCAGTCGAGGAGGATGTAGTCGAAGTCGTGCTGGGCCGACTCGAGTTTTTCTTTGAGGATGGTCTCGCGCCCGATGACCGAGACGAGCTCGATTTCGGCGGCGGCAAGGTCGATCGATCCGGGGACGATGGCGATGTTCTCATCGACCTTGCGGACGGCCTCGAGGAATCCCCGGCCGTCGACGAGGACATCATAGAGAGAGATCACGTCGGGAGAGGGGTCGACGCCGTAGTTGATCGTGAGGTGCGCCTGCGGGTCGAGGTCGATGAGGCAGACGCGTTTGCCCGCCTCGGCCAGGGCCGCGCCGAGGTTGACGGTCGTGGTCGTCTTCCCGACTCCACCCTTCTGGTTCATCAGCGCGATGATTCGCATGGCTCGTGACCTCCGTGTCCTGCTGAAATGATGGGGATTTGCGAGGATTTCACAAGCACTTGCCCGTTACTCGGTACTGATTACTCGCCGGGGCCTCTCGAGCTGAAGCCGGCTGCGAGTAACGAGCCACAAGTAACCAGTAACTCCTCACCAAATAAAAGAACCCTTCCGCCGTGGCTTGGGAAGGGTTCTTTTTTGTTCTGCAACCTAGTTAGGAGCCAAGGTCCAAAACGGATAATGGTGACTGAGATGTCAGACCAGAATACCGGGCGTCAGGAGCCACGCCGCCCGGCAGAGCAGAAGGGTTACTTCTTGCTCGACTTCTTGGTCGTCGACTTCTTCGCGGAGCTCTTCTTCGCAGCAGCTTTCTTCTTAGCCATGGCGCTGTCACCTCCTTTCGTAGCGCGAATTTACGAGTTGCAAAAATAAAGGTCAACGTTTTTTTGCTGCCGCAACATTTTTTTCTTGACGCGCGATTCGCGCTCGCGCTGCCGCGCGCGACCCGTTTCGCCCGCGCCCGCCGCGCGAAAACAGTTCACTACGGAGACGCGCAGCGCGCGGAGATGGAACACAAGCAATTTTATTTTTGCACGTGCGCGAGCGCGCGCACGCCGCGTTCTCGTTCGCTCCCTCCGCGCTGTTCGTGTCTGGGCGGTGAATCGATTCGATGACGCCCCGCGCGGTGAACTCGATTTCCTTGTGACGCGCTGCGCCGGCAATAAGATGTTCGCTTCTCACCCGAAAGGATTCGCCGTGACCCGCGCTCCCGCAGCCATCGCAAAACGTCCGCTCGTGCTCATCATCCGGGACGGATGGGGAAAGAATCCCTTCCCGCAGTGGGACCACGCCAACGCGATCCACCTCGCGCACCACCCCGTGGCCGACCGGCTGATGGCCGAATATCCCAACGTGCTCATTCACACGAGCGGGTTCGATGTTGGCCTGCCTGAAGGGACGATGGGCAACAGCGAGGTCGGCCACCAGAACATCGGCGCCGGGCGAATTGTCGATCAGGAGTCGGTCCGCATCACAAAGGACATCCGCAGCGGGGCGTTTTACGACAACGCCGAGCTCAATCGTGCGATCACAAATGTGCTGGAAAAGCGGTCGAATCTGCATGTTTTTGGCATCGTCAGCGACGCCGGCGTGCACGGTCTGCTCGAGCACCTGTACGGCTGCCTTGAGCTGGCCCGCCGGCGGGGGGTGCCGGGGGATCGGGTGCTCCTGCACGCATTCACCGACGGGCGCGACACCTCCCCGAACTCCGGGCTGGGTTACGTGAGGCAGGTCGAGGCGAAGATGAAGGAGCTGGGGATCGGGCGGATCGCCACCGTCATCGGCCGGTACTACGCCATGGACCGCGACCACCGTTGGCCGCGCGTGGAGAAAGCATATCACGCGATCGCATTCGGCGACGGCGCCAGGTTCCGCTCGGCCGAGGACGCTGTCACCTGGTATTACGACCACCCGACCGAGACGAACATGAGCGGCGATGAGTTCATCACGCCGTCTGTCATCACTGAAGACGACGGGCTCGCCCCGCGCGGCATGGTGCGCGACGGCGACTCGGTCCTGTTCTACAACTACCGCGGCGACCGACCGCGCGAGCTGACGAAGGCGTTCGTCCTCAGCGATTTCGACGGCTTTGACCGCGGCAAGAAGCTCGACCTGCACTTCACCACGCTCACCGCCTATGAGCAGGGGCTGCCGGTCCATGTGGCCTACCCCAAGCCGCCGAAGATGACCAACATCCTGGGCGAATATATTTCCAACCTCGGCCTGCGCCAGTTCCGCTGCGCCGAAACGGAGAAGTTCCCGCACGTCACGTTCTTCTTCAACGACTATCGCGAGGCGCCCTTCCCAGGCGAACAGCGGCAGATGGCGCCCTCGCCACAGGTCAGCACCTATGACCAGCAGCCGGAAATGAGCGCCTACCCTGTCACCGACATCGTCCTCGGCCGGATCAATGCGAATGTGGACGACCTGATCGTCGTGAACTTCGCCAACGGCGACATGGTCGGTCACACCGGCGTCCTCGCCGCCGCCGTCAGCGCGGTGGAGCACGTGGATGTCTGCGTCGGCAGGATCCTCGACGCGACCCAGCGCCAGGGCGGGGTCGCGATCGTCACCGCCGACCATGGCAAC
Organism: Tepidisphaeraceae bacterium; assembly: GCA_035936155.1. GTDB lineage: Bacteria > Planctomycetota > Phycisphaerae > Tepidisphaerales > Tepidisphaeraceae > DASYWJ01. Next base: position 17,249 of record DASYWJ010000043.1, read on the forward strand.
TGCGAACAGATGATCGACCCCGCCACCGGGGGCCCGCACACGGCCCACACGACCTACGACGTCGAGCTGATCGTTGCCGACGATCGCTTCCGCGGGAAAAAACTGGCTGAAGGTGGGCGGTTGGCCGACATTGCCCCGACCGCGCTCATGATGATGGGCCTGCCCCGGCCGGCGGAGATGAATGGGCAGTCGGTGATCCCTGCATGACCCACTACCTCGACCTGATCGACCGCACAACCACCGGCAACCGCTGCGATGTGACGCCGCTGTTTGCTGACCCGGAGGCGTTTGCGCAGATGCTGGACGACCTTCTCGGCCGCATCGGCGACCTGGAATTCGACTTGGTCGTCGCGGTCGATGCGCTAGGGTTCATCCTGGGGACGGGGATGGCGATGCGCATGGGGAAAGGGCTTGTGGTGGCCCGCAAGGGCGGTAAGTTGCCGCTGGCGTGCAATCCCGTGACCTTCGTCGACTATACCGGGCAGACAAAGGGCCTGGAGATGCGCAAGGACGCATTGCGTCGGGGCGAACGCGTGCTCATCGTCGACGAATGGGTCGAGACCGGTGCACAAATTTGCGCCGTCATCAGTCTGGTGGAAGGTCTTGGCGGCGTCGTTGCGGGCGTGGCGTCGCTCAACATCGACGAGGGCGCGGAGCTGGTCCTGCAGGGGTACTCGTGCTTTCACCTTCACGCAGGCGCCTGAGCCGAACTGCAACGAGCAGGAGCAAAGGATGTATTGAGCCCACGGAGCTCGATCTACCCGTTGCTCCCCCCATCAGACCCTCTATAATCCGCCGGCTGAACAGGAGATCTTTCGTTATGGCTCACATTATTGCCCAGCCCTGCATCGGCACGAAGGACACCGCCTGCGTGGCGGTCTGCCCGGTCGATTGCATTCACCCGACCAAAGACGAGGCCGAATTCGAGGCTGCCGAGATGTTGTACATCGATCCCGACACGTGCATCGACTGCGGGCTGTGCGTGGACGAGTGCCCGGTGACGGCGATTTTCCCGCAGGAAGACCTGCCGGCGGAGTGGGCGAGCTTCATCGAGAAGAACGCAGAGTACTACAAGAAATAACACTGCCGGCTCCGCGCCGGCGCGTCCCTCCCCAAGGAGCCTGCGTGGCGCGGAGACGCGGATTGGCCGGGGTGGCGAACGGTCGCAGCCCCTGCCATGGAACCCCTTACGGGAAGGACGAACGTGATGAAGTGGATGGTGATGATGTTGGCGCTGGCCCTGGTCTGCGGCGCGATGATCGGCTGCGAAGGCGCGGACGATCCCGCAACCGCGCCGCCGGCCCCGGTGGCGGACGAGACGGACACGATGGACATGGCTGACCCTCCCACCACCGTCCCGGCCACGCAGGCCAGCGCGTCCCTCACCCTGGCGAATCAGTACTGCGCCGTGATGGGCGAGCACAAGGTGGACCCGGAGGTGACCGTCGCGCATGCGGGCAAAACCATCGGGTTCTGCTGCGAGGACTGCATCCCCAAGTTCCAGGAGGAGCCGGCGAAGTACATGGCGTCGCTGAAGTAATCGCTCGCCGATTATCGCCCAGCTGCACAAAGGCCCGGGACCTGAAGGTTCCGGGCCGATTCTTTCCCTTGACAAATACCCCGTGGGGGTATATGGTTGGGGCGAGACGAAAGATCGGAGGTCTCATGCAGGCACAGACGCGCGATAAGCTCCGCAACCGGCTCAGGCGGATCGCCGGGCAGGTGGCGGGGCTGCAGAAGATGGTGGAGGAGGACCGCTACTGCGTTGATGTCCTAACGCAGTTGGCCGCCGTGCGTTCGGCGCTGGACGCGCTGGGCGTTGAATTGCTCACCGACCACGTCGAGCACTGCGTCGCAGGCCACACCGAGGGCAACGGTCACGGCAAGGCCAAGACGCGCACGAAGGACGAGCTAATCCACGAAGTTCGCCACACGATCCATCGGTTTCTACGGTGAAGCGGGGCGGGCGAAAAGAGGCTGAACATGTCTGCGACGACCGAACAACATCAACATGAATCGCCAACGACAAATCCGGTAAACGCCGAGGCCACGCTGGCGATCGAGGGAATGACCTGTGCGAGCTGCGTTACGCACGTGGAAAAGGCCGCGGCGCGCATCGGAGGTGTGGAGTCGGTGCAGGTGAATCTCGCCAACGGCCGCGCTCGCGTGCGGTTCGATGCCGGCCAGACGTCGCCCGACGAGATCGCCCAGGCGGTTACCGAGGCCGGTTACCCGTCGCATGCGCACACGGCCGGAGTCACTGCCGCACCCGATTCCGGACACGATCACGCTCACGCTGCCAATTGGTTTCGCAAAGCCATGGTGGGGCTGGCGCTGTGGTTCCCCGTGGAGGCGACACACTGGCTGCTTCTGCTGTTTTCGTCCGGCCACGCGCACCATGGGGAAGCGGGCGTAGGCTGGATGGTCTGGCTGTCGGTGGTGACGAGCACGATCGCTATTGCCTACGTCGGCAGCGCGTTCTACCGCAGCGCGTGGCGGGCCCTGCGGCGCGGGACGACCAACATGGACGTGCTCATCGCCATGGGCGCAACCGTCGCCTACGGCTACAGCCTCGCGGCACTTGTCGGCTACCGCGCCGAGTGGTGGGGGACGCTGCCGGACCTGTACTTCATGGAGTCAACGGGGTTGCTGGCTTTGATCAGCCTCGGCCACTGGCTGGAAGATCGCGCCCGCACCGCCGCCGGCTCAGCCATCCGCGAGCTGATGAACCTGGCGCCCGCCGTCGCGCTGCGCCTCACCCCCTCCCCTGCAGGGGCGAAATTCGTGCCGCCCTCCGGGGATCAAAAACCGGGCGAGACCAGTCCGGCCCCTGCCGAGGAAGTGCCGGTTGCCGACCTCCAGGTCAACGACCTCGTCCTCGTCCGCCCCGGTGACCGGGTGCCGATCGATGGCATCGTGACCGGCGGACGCTCGAGCGTCGATGAATCGATGATCAGCGGCGAGCCGTTGCCCGTCACGCGCGGCCCCGGCGACACTGTTCTCGGCGGCACGCTCAACGTCGATGGCCGGCTCGTCGTCCGTGTCACGAAGATCGGCAGCGAGACCGCGCTGGCGCAGATCGTCCAACTCGTCGAGCGCGCTCAGTCCAGCAAGCCGCCCGTGCAACGGCTGGCTGACCGCGTCTCGGCCGTCTTCGTGCCGGCGGTGCTCGGGATCGCGCTGCTGACGGGCATCGGCTGGTACACCTACGGCGCTGCCAATGACTGGGAAGCGGCGGATACGTGGGGCATGATCGCCAAGGCGGTCTGCAGCGTCTTGATCATCGCCTGCCCATGCGCGCTGGGGCTGGCGGTGCCAGCGGCATTGATGGTCGGAACGGGTCAGGGGGCACGGCATGGCATTCTGATCCGTGACATTGATGCCCTCCAGAGCGCCGAGCGAATCGATACGGTCGTCCTCGACAAAACGGGCACCGTCACGCGCGGCAAGCCGGTCGTGGATGAAGTCATCCCCCTCAATGGCGCCACGGCGAATGAGGTCCTTCGTCTCGCCGCCGCGGCCGAGCAGTACAGTGAGCACCCGCTGGCAAAGGCCATTGTCGCCGACGCCCGCAGGCGGAATCTCGACCTGCCCAGCCCCGACAGCTTCTCCAGCGAGGCGGGCCTCGGGATCACCGCCGAACTCGACGGCCGCACGCTGCTCGTTGGCGGGGCGGGCCTGCTCGGCAACGGCCTGGCCGGAGACATCCCCCCGACCGCCCGGCCGGGCCGGACACTCGTGCACGTCGCCACGCGCCAAAATGGCAGCGTGCGCCGTATCGGCCTGATCGCCATTACCGATGAGATCAAAACAGACAGTGCTGTTGCCATCGCCGACCTTCACGCCATGGGATTGCGCACGGTGCTGCTCACGGGCGACAATGAGGCCGCGGCCCAAGCCGTCGCGCAGCAGGTGGGGCTGGACGACGTCCGCGCGGACGTCCGCCCGGCCGAGAAGGCACGCGTCGTGCGCGAGCTGAAATCCGCGGCGGCAGCAGATGGACACGGCGCCACCACAGTCACCGCAGTGCGCGGGAACAGGGGCGTCGCCATGGTCGGCGACGGAATCAATGACGCGGCCGCGCTGGCCGAGGCGGACCTGGGCATCGCCATCGGCTCCGGCTCGGATGTGGCCAAGGAAGCCGGCGACGTTGTCCTCGTCGGCAGCAGCCTGCGCGGCGTGGCGTCCTCGATCCGGTTGTCGCGCGCGACCATGCGCACCATCCGTCAGAATCTTTTTCTCGCCTTCGTCTACAACGTCGCCGCCATCCCGCTCGCCGCTTTCGGGTTGCTCAACCCCTACATCGCCGCCGCCGCGATGGCGCTGTCCGATGTGACCGTGATCGGCAATGCCCTGCTGCTGCGGCGGACGCGGATCGAGTGACGCGCGTAGAAAAAGAGTGCTCAACCCGATCCTGATCGGCGTGCATGGGTGCCCCATCGGTGGCTGCTTTGCCTTTCCTCAAGCGCTGATGGGCGCGCCATTTCCTCACTGGAGACGAGGTTGAATTGCCCCTTGACGCCCCGGTGGGTCCACTGTCCAATGCCGCGACTTTGCCGCCCTTGCGCGCTTGCGAGGGAGGCGCGGACCAGTCGGAATGTCCGTTGACGACGGCGTCAACGTCCGGTTGTCATAGCCGCTGCTGTTGGCACGTGTCCCTGACTTCTGGCGGATGCAATCATGACTTCTTCGATACACACCAGCGGCCTGCCGCTTCTGCTCGACGCGAGCGGCGCCGGCGGCTCGCTCTCGCCGCTCGAAACGTCGCTGCTCGGCGCCTGCGGGCAGTCCGTCGCGCACCTGTTCGCTCCCGACGCCCTCCCCTCCGCAGCCAAGCGCAAGCCCAAGGCCGAAGAGGAAGAGGAGGAGACGACCGAAGAGGAGGAAGTCGACGACGACGAGGTCGAGGATGAGGATGAGGAGGACGAGGAGGAAGACGACCTCGATGACGACGACGAGCTGGACGAGGAAGAGGACGAGGACGACGAGGATGAAGAGGACGATGAGGAAGACGACGAGTTCGACGACCCAGACACCGATGCCGACGATGACGAAGACGATGATGATTTCGACGATGATGACGAATGACCGGTCCGCGCGCAGGGTGTGATTCAGCGAGCAGCCAGGAAACAGGAACCATTCACAGGGCGCCCGTGCAAACGGGCGCCCTTCGTTTTTCCTCACGTCAGCCGTGCGCCGGCGCTGCCGACTGCATCGGACGTGGCGGGCGGTTCGGCGCCGAAGTAGAGTGCGCATCATGCGATTGGACGAACTGGCGCGGGAGATCGGGGCGGAGCTCATTGGTGACGGGGGCATCGAGGTGACGGCGGTGAGCACGCTCGAGGATGCGCGGGAAGGACAGCTGAGCTTTCTGGCGACCCAGCGATATGCGAAGCAGCTGGAGACGACCCGCGCATCGGCCGTCATCGTGTCCGCCGCGATGAAGCCCATCGGTTCCGGACGAGCGGCGCTGCTGCGCGCGCGCGATCCATACCTGGCGTTCGCCAGGGCCATGGAGCGGCTGCACGGGCACCGCAAGCACCCGTTCGCCGGGGTACACGCGCAGGCGCATGTTGATTCGTCCGCGGAGGTAGGGGACGGGACGGTCGTCTATCCCGGCGCATATATTGGTCCCGGCGCGCGCATCGGGCGGAACTGCGTCCTCTACCCCAACGTCACGGTCTACGAGGGCTGCGTCATCGGCGACGGAGTGATCCTGCACGCCGGCGCCGTGGTTGGCGCGGATGGCTACGGCTTCGCCACGCACGACGGCGTGCACCACAAGATCGCGCAGGCGGGGAATGTCATCATTGAGGATAATGTCGAGGTCGGCGCCAACACGTGCATCGACCGGCCGGCGATCGGCAGCACGGTCATCGGGCGGGGCACGAAAATCGACGACTTGGTGATGATCGGCCACGGCGTGCGGATTGGCGCGGGCTCGCTCGTGGTGGCGCAGGTGGGGATTGCGGGAAACGTGGTGATCGGCCCCGGCGCAACCATCGCGGGGCAGGCGGGGATCGCGGGCAACCTGAGCCTCGGCGAGCGGGTTACCGTCGCGGCCAAGTCCGGCGTGATCAGCGACATCCCCGACCGCGCAGCCGTCATGGGCATGCCCGCCATGCCCGCCAGCCACGGCCGCCGTGTGTACACCGTCTTCACGCAGCTTCCCGAACTGCTCGAGCGGGTAAAGCACCTGGAGCAGCAGGTGGAAAACCTGACGATGATCGGCGGGGATGAGGGCGTGGAACTCGTGTGACCTCCCGCCGCGCAGTGGCGCCACACCTGACGCGCCACCTGCGGAAGGCCTTGCTCGGGCCGATGGCGCAGAGCAGATCACCCCTTCCTCGAATCGACTCTCCCGCGTTATGACCAATGCGGGCGCAAGGCAACCGCATGATACCGACAGAACACAACCTCTGGCAGCAGCTGTTCTGGCTGCTCATCCTCGCCATCCCCGTCGCGTGCGTGGCCAGGACGTTCGTGTTCGAGGAGGTGTTCCGCGAGCCCCGCGAGTACTGCCGGCGCAAGAGCAAGCGCAGCCCCAGCCTTCCACAGCGCAAGTTTTTCTACCTGTTCACCTGCGAGTACTGCTTCAGCCATTACGTGACCATCTTCTTCCTGATCCTCACGCAGTACCAACTGCTCCTGCCCGGTTGGCGGGGATACGTGATCGCGTTCTTTGCGCTGGTGTTCGTCGCCAATGCCTACATGAACCTGTACGCGCGGCTGCGCGTGGACATCACCAGCGAGAAGAAGGACATCCAGGTGAAGGAGAAGGAGATCGAGATCAGCGAGAAGGCGATCGAGGCGAAGGACATGGAGATCCAGAAGCTCGAACAGGAGCTACACGGCGCGCGCGTCGCCGATTGAGCAAAGAGGTGGGTCAATATCTGAGCCTGTTTATAGCAACGGTCGGGGAGAGGCTCAGCCGCGCTTACAGATGATTTCTGCGCTGGCGCAGAATAGAATTGCCGCCGTCATGACGACGGAGTTGGTTTCACGGATGAACTGTTCACGGATGAGCCGCGCGAAGCGCTGGGCGGTCGCCGAGCCGCACCCGGGCGCCGCCGAACTCGCGGCTCGGCTGCGCACCTCCACGTTGATCGCGCAAATCCTCCTGAACCGAGGCCTGCGCGAGGCGCAGGAGTGCCAGGATTTCCTCCGCCCCAGTCTCAAGTGTCTGCACGACCCGGCCAAGATCCCAAACCTCTCGCGAGCCGCCCAGCGCATCGGCCTTGCAATCTGGGAAAAGCACAAGATCGTCATTTACGGCGACTACGACGTCGACGGCATTACCGCCACTGCCATTCTCTGGCACGCCATCATGCTCCTGGGCGGGACGGTGGAAACATACATCCCGCACCGCGTCGATGAGGGCTACGGGCTCAATGAAGAGGCGCTGAAGCAGCTCTGCGGCAGCGGGGCTCAGCTGATCGTGAGCGTCGACTGCGGTGTTACCGCGGTGGCCCAGGCGAAGGTCGTGCGCGAATGCGGCGTCGACCTCATCATCACCGATCACCACGAGTGGCATGACGACGCACTGCCGGAGTGCCACGCGATCGTCCATCCGCGCCTGCCGTCCCAGCAGCCGGCTTATCCGAACCCGCACCTGTGCGGCGCGGGCGTGGCGTTCAAGCTGGCGTGGGGGATCGGGCAGGCGATGAACGGCAATACGGCCAAGGTGTCGGAACCGTTCAAGGCGTTTCTCGTCGAGGCGACGGCGCTGGCGGCGCTGGGGACGATCGCTGATGTCGTGCCGCTGGTGGGCGAGAACCGCATTTTGACCGCCTTTGGGCTCAGTGGGCTGAAAAGGAGCAATCTGGTGGGCTTGCGGGCGCTGATCGAGTCGGCGGGGCTGACGGGTCAGAAGCTCGACAGCTATCACGTCGGGTTCCTGCTGGCCCCGCGGCTGAACGCCTGCGGGCGGATGGGCCACGCGCAGCTGGCGGTGGAAATGCTCACCCGGGCTGATCTGCCGCGCGCCATCGAGATCGCGACGTACCTCGAGCAGCAGAACCGCGAGCGGCAAGGGATCGAGAAGCATATTCTGGAAGAAGCGCTGGAGCAGATCGCTGAGCTGAAGCTGGACGGCGACGACTGCCGCGCGATCGTGCTCGACGGCGCGGGGTGGCACGCGGGAGTGATCGGGATCGTGGCCTCGCGCATCGTCGATCGGTTCAACCGCCCGACGGTCATCATCGGGCTCAACGCCGACGGCGTGGGCCAGGGGAGCGGGCGCTCGATCCTCGGGTTCCACCTCACCAAGGCGCTCGAATCGTGCGCGGATCTGTTGATCGGCTACGGCGGCCACGAGATGGCCGCGGGTCTGAAGATCGACGCGACGAACCTTGAGGCGTTCCGCCAGCGGTTCTGCCAATACGCCGCGAGCGTGCTCGAGCCCGAGCAACTGATCCCGGAGTTGAAGCTCGACGGGCTGGCCGAGCTGGGCCAGGTGACGGCGGCGCTGGTGAACGACCTGCAGCGCATCGGACCGTTCGGCATGGGCAACCGCAAGCCGCTGCTCGTCGCCCGCGGCCTGGAGCTGGCCGCGCCCCCGCGCCGCGTCGGCAAGACCGGCGATCACCTCCAGCTCTACGTCCGCCAAGGCCGCAGCAGCATGAAGTGCATTGCCTTCGGCTACGCCCACATGTTCGACCAGCTCCGAGCCGGGAGCGTGCTCGACGTCGCGTTCGAGCCGACGCTCAACGAGTACAACGGCAGTGTGAGTGTTGAGCTGGCGGTGAAGGACCTTCAGCTGACAGGGAGTTGACCTGCTATACTGACCAGCGATGAAAACCTACACCGCCGTCATCGAGCGCGATGCCGAGACCCGTCTACTCGTCGGTCATGTCCCCGGCTTTCCCGGCGCGCACTCGCAGGGCGCGACGCTGGATGAACTGCACCGCAATCTCACCGAAGTCGTCTTCATTCGGCATGTTTGAGGCCGAAGGGCCACGTCCCGTCTCCGATCCGCCGTCCGCGGCTGATGAGACTGGGGGGCGCAGCCGTCTTGCTCCGCTCGTTTTGTGAACAGTGCTCGCTCCGGAGCTACGAGATTCTCCCGATATAGGTGTGTGCGCTGGGCATCGGCGTGTTGCCCGTGGCGGTGATGATGCGGCCGTCGGGAAGGACGCCGGCGACGCTGGTGCTGCGTTTTTCCGGCAGGGGGCTCATCTCATAGGTTGTGTTGGTGAGGGGGTCGAAAACGGTCACGTTCCGCAGCGGCTGGTCGTAGCCGGTTTCCCCGCCGAGGATGACGATCTTTCCGTTCATGATGAAGGTCGAAGCGTTCACATGCGAGCGAACGGTGGGAAGCTCGGCGACCTTCGTCCAGGTGTCGGTCGAGGGGTCGTAGCGATGCACGTCGCGCTGGGCAACCTGGTTCTCTTCCTGGCCGTGCTGCCCGCCGATGCAGTAGACGAACCCGTTGATTGCCGCGCCCGAGGTGTGATTGCGGGGGTTGGGCAGGGGCGCCTTGGATTTCCAGCCCGCGCTTTGGTTGCCCAAGTCCAGCACCCAGTGGCTGCTCGACTCCCAGGTGCGGTCGTAGCCCATTCCGCCGAAGAAGTGAATCCGGTTGTTGAGCAGCGCCGCGCCGCCCGCGCCGCGGCTGTAGGGCAGGTTGGGACCGCGCGACCATGTGTTGGTGGTGGTGTTGTACTTCAGGACCTTCTTCCCGGCGGGGCCGGGATGATCCCCGAAATAGCCCGCGATCAGCCAGATCGTGTCCCCCACGACGACGATCCCGCTGTGCGTGACCTTATCGGGGCAGTCGCTGATGCGCGTCCACGTGTCGGTGGCGGGGTCGTACACATCACAGCGCGTGGTGGCGAGAATCTTGCCGCTCTGGACGTACAGCCCCCCAAAGACGTACAGCTTCCCGTTCACCACCGCGCCATTTGACTCGGCGCGGTTGATCGGGCTGGGCGCGACGGCCTGCCAGGTGATCGTCGTCCCGCCGGGGTCGCTGGCGTGTGTCGTCGCGTCGTCCTCGTTGGAGAACGCCGACTGGCCAAACGCATTGAAGGCGGCGACGCGATAGACGTAGTTCGTGCCGGGTGAGAGGGCGTTATCCAGAAATTCGGTTTCGCCGGCCGAGAGGGTGTCGATCAGCGCCCAGGTTCCGCCGGCGCCCTGTTTTCGGTAGATGCGGTGGCCGGTTTCGTTATCGGCATTGTCGACCCAGCGGAGGCGGACCTGCGTGGCGGAAAGCGCCGCCGCGTCGGCGCCGCTTGGTGCCGCGGGCGGGACGCTGGGCGCCGGCTGGTCGAGCGTCAGGCGGAGCCAGTCGACCCCGGCCACCGAGCGCGTCGGTCCGGCCCCCACATCGAAGGACAGCTTGAGCACCGACTGGCCCGCTGAGAGGGTAATCGTGCGGCTGACGGTCGTCAGGGTGTTGAAGTTATTCGTATCGGGAACCGTTACCGCGCCGGTGACATCCTGGCCGTCCACTTCCACGTGCAGCTTTGCGTTGGGGTCGGCGTTGGAGATGCGCAGGTCGAGCGTGTACGTACCGGCTTCTTGAACGCTGATCGAATAGAGGACCCACTCACCTTCGTAGGCGTCGCTGATGCGGTATTGGCCGGTGGCGAACTGCCGGAGGTCGACGCCCGCGTCGGTGCCCGTTCGGTACTGGCCCCAGGTGTTCGCGTCGGTCGTGTCGTGGTACGCGATCCCCTGGCCGCCGAAGTCGTAATGTTCGGCCTCGATGGTTACCGGTGTGGCGCCGACGGCGAATGGGGTGCCGAAATAGGGCGTGTTAAGGTGCTCGTGGCCGCCGTGCAGCAGCTGACGACCTTCGAGGGTCTCGATCACGGCGCGTGCAACGGCCGCTTGATCTAGTTTACCGACAGAGTTGAAGCGACGAAAAGGCATCTCACTCCCCGATCCTTGTTCCTGTGAAGGAATTCCCAAGCCCGGCGCCAAGTGACGGATGTTACCCGCGCGCGATCCCGGTCCATGAGCGGGAAATGCGCAATTGTTGCAGGAGGGAGGTGAAATCGCGCGGGCGGCCGGGCAGATTCGAGTGATTATGCGGGTTGTGCATGGTGACGCGCAAAAGCCGGTTGATGCGTGAAGGCTCCCGCAGGGTCGAAGTTATCCGCTTCGCGCGTAAGATACGGAGCATATGAGCCGCCCTAAGACGCTTATCCTCCGCACGGCTGGGACGAACTGCGACAGTGAGACGGCTCACGCATTCGAGCTCGCCGGCGCCACTGCCGAGGGCGTCCACCTCAACCGCGTGCTGAAAAAGCCTGATATGCTGCGCGACTATCAGCTCATGGCACTGCCGGGGGGGTTCAGCTACGGCGACGACATTGCCGCCGGGCGAATCTTTGCCAATCAGATTCAGCACCACCTGCGCGAGGCCTTCCACGGCTTCGTCGATGCCGGGAAGCCGATCATCGGCATCTGTAACGGGTTCCAAGTGCTTGTAAAGACGGATCTGCTCCCCGGCTCGATCGGCGGCCGCGCGGGGCAGACCTGCACGCTGACAAACAACGACAGGGGCCGGTTCATCGATCGCTGGGTGCGCTTGACGCCCAAGCCGAGCAAGTGCATCTGGACGGCGGGGATGGAACAGCTGATCGAGCTGCCGATTGCGCACGGGGAGGGGAAGTTCGTCCCCGCCAGCGATGTCATCCGTCGTGCGCTGCATGAAAGCGGGCAGGTGGCGCTGATTTACGCGAAGGAGGATGGCTCGCCGGCTAATGGAACCTTTCCCGACAACCCCAACGGGAGCGTCGATGACATCGCTGGCGTGTGCGACTTCAGCGGTCTCGTGTTCGGCCTGATGCCCCATCCGGAACGCTACGTGAGGAGTTTTCAACACCCCTCCTGGACGCGCCATCGACAGGTGGCTGAGGGGGTGGGGCTGCGGGTATTCCGCAATGCTGTTCAGTACGCCCAAACCGCGGTGGGAACAGGGGTTTAGCGTCGGGCGGCACGAGCGGGTTCGGGGGGTCCGATAATGGCGTAACTCGTTACAGGCACTACGCTCGTTAAAGTCCTCACAAGTTTCCAGTTGTGATTGGTCGATCTACTCGGGTAACGTAACTGCACGTGTCCGCCCGGCAGGTTGCCGGTATAAAGACGGGCGCGTTAGCACGCCGGGCTGTGGGACGTTTCCCGCGGCGCGGACGCGAAAGGGATCGGGCGGAGTCGTGTACTGCAAGTCAAACCTTTCGCACGGGCCACTCTCCCGCAACGGCCCGGGGCATGTCAGCCCAACCCGCAAAAGCGCCGCCGCTCTCGGGTCTGTCGCTTTTCCACTGAAGGAGGTAAGCATGTTGCGGAAATTGGTATTGGTCGCGCTGTTTGCGATGTTCCTGGTCCCCGCCGCCGCCCAGGCGCAGTTCGATGAGGGGGATTGGGAAGTCCTGATCGCCGGCAGCGGTAGCAGCAGCGACGATTTTGACAACACCGCGTTGTCCGTCGGGTTCAGCGTCGGTTACTTCTTCAACGACAACCTCGAGGCGGGCATCCGCCAGACGGTTGCGTTCTCGGATACCGAAGGCGGCGGCAGCGACTTTGCCGGCAGCACGACGGCGTTCCTCGACTACCACTTCGACATGGACAACTGGCAGCCGTTCGTCGGCGCGTTTGTCGGGTACGCCTATGGCGATGCCGTGGACGAAGACGGGGTGTGGGGTCCGGAAGGCGGCGTGAAGTACTTCGTCAACTCGACGACGTTCGTCGCCTTCACGGTCCAGTACGTGATCGGCTTCGACAGCGACACCGAAGAGTTCTTCAACTACCAGCTCTCCGTCGGCTGGCGCCAATAATTCGGGCCTCCGTCGCCGCTCTCTCGGCGCGCATGGGGCTGGAATGAGGTCAAATATCGCGAACGCCCGAGGCCCCTGCCTCGGGCGTTCGCATTTCAACGCCCGCCGGGCTCGCTTCCTGCTGCCGCGACCGGTCGTACCACTTCACCGCCGCAAACACCCCCATCGCAATGACCACCAGCAGCGCCGACAGCGCTGTGGTTCGCGCCAGGTTCTCCTTCCCGAAGACCGTGTAGGCCGCCACGTAGATCAGCACGAAGCCAAACACCAGCTTCAGATCCTCTTTCCGCATCGCGTTGGCCACGTACGCGCCGAAGAACGAGCCCATCATGAACCCCACCGCCATCCACACCGCCATCGCGACGCACACGTTACCGTGGCGGTAGTACTCGATCACCGCCGGCAGCGTCACCATCGGGAGCATCACGGCCAGGCTGGTTCCGTGGGCCATGGGCTGGCTCAATCCGAACACCAGCACCATGATCGGGATCATGACGGCGCCGCCGCCCAGCCCCATGACTCCGCTGAACACGCCGACGAGGACTCCAAACGCGATCAGGATCAACGGGTTGCTCATGGGCGCAACGATACCTGCATTCTGATAGAATCGCCCGCCGCGCGACCCCTGTGCGCACGCCTGCCAGGAGCAGCACGACATGACCAAAGCGGTCCAGCAGAACCCGGATCCCGTGCGGCTGAATTTCTCCACCAGTTGGAGTTACGCCCCCGCCCGCGAAAGCGCAGCGCACGCCAAGATCGCCCCGCGGTACGACCTGTTCATCGACGGCGAATTCGCTCCCCCAGCGCGAGGCGAATATTTTGACACCACCAACCCCGCCACCGAGAAAAAGCTGGCGGAGGTCGCTTCAGCGACCCCGGAAGATGTCGAGCGCGCCGTGAAGGCCGCTCGTAAGGCTTACAACAACACCTGGTCAAAGATGCCCGCCAAAGAGCGCGGCAAGTACGTCTATCGCCTGGCGCGGCTGATTCAGGACCGCGCCCGGGAGCTGGCGGTGATTGAATCGATGGATGGCGGCAAGCCCATCCGAGAGAGCCGCGATGTTGACGTCCCCCTCGCCGCCGCGCACTTCTTCTATTACGCCGGCTGGGCCGACAAGCTCGACTACGCCTTCCCCGGCAGGAAGCCCACCGCGGTAGGCGTGGCGGGGCAGATCATTCCCTGGAACTTCCCCCTGCTGATGGCGGCGTGGAAGCTCGCCCCCGCGCTGGCGACGGGAAACACGGTCGTCCTCAAACCCGCCGAGACCACGCCGCTGACGGCGATGAAGCTGGCCGAGATCATCCGCGATGCCGACCTCCCGCCCGGTGTCGTGAACATCCTCACCGGCGCCGGCGACACGGGCGTCGCCATCGTCGATCATCCCGGCATCGACAAGATCGCCTTCACCGGGAGCACCGAGGTCGGGAAGATCATCCAGAGGTCGCTTGCGTCTTCGCGGAAGAAGTTCACCCTCGAGCTGGGAGGCAAAGCCGCCAACATCGTCTTCGAGGACGCGCCGATCGATCAAGCCGTCGAAGGCATCGTCAACGGCATCTTTTTCAACCAGGGCCACGTCTGCTGCGCCGGCTCACGGCTGCTCGTACAGGAGTCGATCTACGATGCGGTCATCACGAAGCTGAAGGACCGGATGGCGACGCTGATCGTGGGTGATCCGCTGGACAAGAACACCGACATCGGCGCGATCAACAGCCGCGCCCAGCTTGACCGCATCAATGAGTATCTGAAGGCGGGCTCACGTGACGGCGCCGAACCCTGGTGCACGAACTGCGACCTGCCTGAAGCCGGCTACTTCTGCCGTCCGACGCTTTTTCTGGGGTGCTCGCAGTCCCACCGCATCGTCCAGGAAGAGATCTTCGGCCCGGTGCTGGCCGTGCAGACATTCCGTACAGTGGAGGAGGCAATCGAGAAGGCGAACAACACTCCATACGGGTTGTCCGGCGGCGTCTGGACGGACAAGGGGTCGAAGATCTTCAAAGTCACGAGCAAGATCAGGGCCGGCGTGATCTGGGCGAACACGTACAACAAGTTTGATCCCAGTTCCCCCTTCGGCGGCTACAAGGAGTCCGGCATGGGACGCGAGGGAGGTCTCCACGGCCTCATGCCCTACCTGAACCTCAACTGAACAAAGAACCACCGCGCGAACCCGCGCGCCAACGAGCGCTGGCGGGGTCATTTCAGTGACCCCGTCCCAAGCAAGGACACCCAATGCAACGCGCAGGCAAGAAACCGAACGGGCGCAACGGCAACACCCAAGCCGTGCAATCCACCCCCCGCTCCCGCGTCTCCCCGACCCCGGAGCAAACGCCCGCGCGCCTTCCCGTCCTCAAAACCTACAAGATCTACCTCGGCGGAAAATTCCCCCGCACCGAGTCCGGCCGCTACTACCTCCTTAAATCCCCCACCGGGGAGCCCCTGGCCAACATCTCCCAGTGCAGCCGCAAAGACTTCCGCGACGCCGTCGTCGCCGCCCGCGCCGCGCAGCCGGGCTGGGCGGCTCGCTCCGCCTACAACCGCGGTCAGATCCTCTACCGCATCGCCGAGATGCTCGAAGGCCGCAGTGCCCAGTTCGTCGATGAGATGGTGCAGATAGGAGTCGAGCCGCTGGACGCCCGCGCCGAGGTGGCCGGATCGATTGATCGCTTCCTCTACTACGCCGGGTGGTGCGACAAATACCAGCAGGTGTTCAGCAGCGTGAACCCGGTGTCCAGCTCGCACTTCAACTTCTCGATGCTCGAGCCCACCGGGGTGGTCGCGATCCTCGCCCCGCAGCAAACCGCCCTGATCGGCCTGGTCGCCACGATCGCCCCCACGATTGCCGG
Organism: Tepidisphaeraceae bacterium; assembly: GCA_035936155.1. GTDB lineage: Bacteria > Planctomycetota > Phycisphaerae > Tepidisphaerales > Tepidisphaeraceae > DASYWJ01. Next base: position 32,878 of record DASYWJ010000043.1, read on the forward strand.
CGGCAACACCGCCATCGCCCTCGCCCCGCGCGACCTCCCGCTCTGCGCTGTCACCCTCGGCGAAGTCCTGGCCACCAGCGACCTCCCCGGCGGGGTCGTCAACCTGCTCACCGGCGACCGCTCCGAACTCCTCGAGCACTTCGCCAGCCATATGGATGTCAACGCGACGATCTACTGCGGCGACGAAATAGAACACCTTGCCGCCGTGCGCACGAAAGCTGCACTGAACGTCAAGCGTGTCATCGCTTACGACCGTGCCGACTGGATCTCTCCTGATGCGCAAAGCCCGTACTTCATCCTGGACACGCAGGAAGTGAAAACGACCTGGCACCCCGTTGGGGTGTAGTTGGTCCTCAGGTCGAAACGCTACTTGATCTCCAACTTAACGATCTTTCGCGTCATCGATCGTTCAACAGCCGCTTTGGCATGTAATCGATGGCCCCCTGACGGTTACACTTCTCTTGTGGCCGATGAATCGATCCTGAGGGCGAGCGGCAATGGACCCATCCTGCGGACGCTGGGCTGGGCTGCCTTTCTCGGCGCATCGTGGACGTGGTGCATCGGGATGTTCCTGCCCGTGCTGCTCGTGCGCGACTACGGGTTTTGGGCGTTCGTCGTCTTCGCGGCGCCCAATGTCATCGGCGCCGCCGCCATGGCGTGGGTGCTGCGCGATGCCGATGCGAGCGCGCGCGTGATGAGCCGCCACCTGCCGGCGGTCGTTGCCTTCTCATTGGTGACGGTCGCGTTTCACCTGTTCTTCCTCTTCTGTGTAGTGATGCCCCTGGTGGGCAGCTGGTTTATCCTGGCCATCGCGCTGCTGGCGGTGCTGGTTGTGTTGCTGCTCGCTCAACACCTGCGCGGCGGCTGGCTGATCGCAGCGGCAGTTGCGCTCGCGGGATCGGTCGTGATCTTCGGGGCGCTGGGCCTGCGCGGGGCGCTGGCGGTGCCGGCACAGCAGGGGCAGCTGTCGTCTGTCGCGCTGCTGTGGCTGCTGCCGGTATCGATCTTCGGGTTTGCGCTATGCCCGTACCTCGATATCACCTTTCACCGCGCCCGCCAGGCCACGTCGCCCGCGGACGGACGGCTGGCGTTCGGCGTTGGGTTCGGCGTGTTCTTTCTGGCAATGATCCTGCTCACGCTGTTCTACGCCCAGCTCCTGATCACCCGCCGCGCGGGATCGGCCAGCGCGATCGGGATTCCGGAGGCGTCAATGGCGGTCTGGCTCGTCGCGGTGCACATGGCGGTGCAGGCGGGCTTCACGATCGCCGCGCACGTGCGCTACGCGGGGCGACGACTGGGGGAGATCGGCCTGGAAGCCGGCACGGTGCTCATCCTCGCCTGCATCATGCTGCTCGTCGGCGCGTTGATCGTCTCCGCCCGTGTGACCGATTACCGCGGGCTTGCCGGCTCGGAGATGGCCTACCGGCTCTTCATGGCTTTTTACGGGCTCGTGTTCCCCGCTTACGTGTGGATCTGCATGGTGCCGACGCGCACCAGCGAGTTGACCCCGGCGCGGGCGCTGCTGACATACATCGGCGCGACGATCATTGCGGCGCCGATGTTCTGGATGGGTTTCATCGAGCGGCGGATGGTGTGGCTGCTTCCGGGGATGGCGGTCGTGCTGCTCGCAGGCTTTGTGGTGCGCCGCATCGGGCCGCGGTCGAATCAGGAAACGCTCGCGACGGTTCCGCGCGCCTCCGACCCCGCCGGCGCGACGAAGAACTTTCTCACCGCCAGCAAGTAGGCCACGCCCGCGACCCCCAACACCGCCGTGGCGATGGGAATCAGCGGACCATGTACCAGCGCATTATCGCGCACGATCACGATCTGCTCCGGCGGAATGCCCATCTGCTCGTAAATTGCGACGATGCCAATCCGCCGCATCGTCACAATCATTGCCAGCGGCAGCACGATCGAGATCACCATCGTAAGCCACCACCCGCTCATCCGCAGCCGGAACACGAGGTACGCAGCGAGCAGGAGCATGCCCGACGCCGCAAGATTGGCCCCGATGGCGGCCGGACCGATCAGCATCGTGCCGAACAGCGGGAATATGGCGTAAGTGATCATGGAGAGCGTGAACAGCGCCGTGACAGCCAGCGCCACGCTCAGCGTGAACACCGAGACTGGCGCGCGATCGGACCAGCCGGGGACAGGATCATAGTGCTCCAGCGTCTCGCGCACATGCGGGCTGCTGTAGAAGAAGATGAACACGCCCGGCAGCACGATGTACATGATGAAGCTGATCACGAGCGTGATCCACATGAGCGTCTGGGCGAAGCCGGGACCAGTCGCTGCGCCGCCGCTGACAGACATCATGTCCTGCATGGACGGCAGCAGCGCGGCAAGCATGATCATGCCGAGGACGCCGACGAGCAGCCACGTCCATGCAACCGAAAGCATGAGCGGCCGTGCCCAGCGGCGCGTGCGGATCGAACCGATCCCACCGGCGATGAACGCCGCCGCGACCACGCCATAGACGACGACGGCGGAGAGGGCGCTTCGCGCGTCCAAGCCGGCATTATGCACGTGCACGTTCGTCCCAGGCGGCTGCGACAGCGCCCCGGTCATCACGAGCATCAGCGGGGTGACTATGGCGAAGCAGGCCGACATGCCACCGATCACCAGCGCGAAAATGCCGAACACGATCAGCCCCGTCCGCCGATCGTGCGGAATCGGCGGCGTGGGCGGGGCAAACTGGTAGGGGAGTTGGGTCATGAGCGTTCGCGCCTCCTTCCACTATCAGCATAGCCACCCTTTCATTCGCGAAATTCGGCGGTTAGGCAAATGTGCGTGACGACTATACCGGTGGCATTCGGCGGCACCGGGGTGAGCAGCCTAACATTCTCGATAACGCGAGCGACCGTAACCTTGTGGATGGGTGCGCATGTCTGACGATGTGAAGGCCTTCGAACCGGCGGGAGCGCCTTCCGGCACCGGAAACGGTGGGAAGACGCCCAGCGAGGTGACGGTCCGCCTTTTCGAGGAGGCGGTTCATCATCACTCGCGCCGGTTGCTGGCGATCGCGCGAGCGGTCGTGGGCACGCGAGCAAGTCCGGAAGACGTCGTCCAGCAGGCGATCACGAACCTGTTCCAGCACCGCGAGCGCTACGACTGGCACGAGCCGGGCGGGCTGCTGAAGCGGGCGGTGGTGAACGAAGCACTTCGGATCCTGCGCCAGCCGAAGATGTCAATCGTGCAGGACGACCACCCCGCTCGCGGGGACGACGACCCCTCGAGCGGGATGCTCGAGAGCGAAACCGTCCGCCGCGTCCGCGATGCGATCGATAAGCTGCCCGAGCACTACCGCTCGGCGCTGGTGTTGTGCGAGTACGACAGCATGCCCTACGCCGAGATCGCCACGACGCTGGGCGCGAGTGTGCCGCAGGTGAAAACCTGGATTTTTCGCGCGCGGCGGCAGTTAGCCGAGATGTTGAAGGATTATGCGAATACGTAGGTATACCCATGTCGTTGACCGATTCCGATCTTGAGCTTCTCGAAGAGCACCTCGATGGTGAGTTGAGCATCGCCGAGGATGAGGCGCTGCGCGAGCGAATGAACATCCAGCCGGAGCTGGCGTCGGCGCTTGAGGCGCTGCGCGTCGAGCGCGCCGCGCGGCGGATGGCGTTTATCTCGATGGAGCCGGACGACGCCGCCGTCGAGCGGTTCAACCGGGACGCATCACGCGAGATCCAGCGGATCGATCGCGAATCGTTCTGGCGGCGCACGAGCGGTCGCCTGCGCGTGGTGGCTGCGGCGGCGGCATGCCTGGTCATCGGGTTCAGCGTCGGCCGCATTGCCGATAGCGGCGTGTTGAACCGCAAGCCCGCTGACCAGCTTGCCGTCGACCCCAACACGCGATTTGTCGAAGTCGTCCTGACCGACGAAGGCGGACGACAGCTCGGGATCCAGCGCTTCGCCTCGCACGAGCGCGCCCGCGAGTTCATCGACGATTGCGAGCGGCTGCGCGAGCAGCAGCAGTTGGACATCGCCCCCGTCATGTCGACAACGGCTCAGGAAGATCAGTTCTGATTGTTTCTCCCTCTCTCGGCATTCCGGGAGAGGGGCACGAGAAAAGCGGAGACCGCCATGCGTAAGTTGCTGCTCGTTAACGGCATGCTGGCGCTGATCGTTGTCGCGGCGCCCGCGGCGGCGCAGACGACGCGGCCGGCGCTGGCGCAGCTCGACGCGGAGATCCGCGCACTTTACGCCGACGTCGTCGCCGGCACCGTGCGTGTGCAACTGCCCGTGCGAACATTCGCCCGGCTGCTGGGGCCAGATGCTCACCCGATGGGCAAATGGTCTCAGATTCTCGACGACGGCGTGTGGAGAAAGCTCCAGGAAATGTCTGCGACGCGGCCGCTCCACATGCAGCGTTTCGGCGGGCGCGAGCGGGACGCCGTTGCGGACGCGCCGGGCGACTCCAAGACGGTGAGCTACCTCGACGAGATGGCGGACAGAATGGTCGCGGTGCTGCCGCGCGAGGCGGCGGGGCAGGGGGAGCTTATTGGAGTTGTCCTGGACGACAACGGTCACGTCGCGATTCCCGGGTACATCCCCAAAGAGGAGCTGGGCGATCGCCCGCTGTGCGTGACGGCGGGGGAGGAGCAGCTTGATGCCGCCTTCGTCGGCACTGATCGTCAGACCAATGTGACGGTCGTGAAGCTGTCCAAGCCGTTCGGCACCCCGCTGGCCGTTGCGGAGGGCAAGCCGCCGCTGGGCGCGCTGGTGCTGATGCTCGCGCCCGCCCGGCGGGGCGTCGTGTTGAAGGTGTGGAGCGGAGGACATGATGACCATGCTGTCGTGATCGACTTGTCCGGCTGCATCGCCGGGTTTGCGCGGCCGGGGCAGCTGCTCGCGGGGGAAGACCTGAAATTCGTCGCCGGTGAGATCATTGCGCATGGCAAGGTGAAGCGCGCACAGCTTGGCGTGCTGATCGGGCAGGTGCAGCCGAACGATCCCATCCGTCAGCAGGTTGCGCTGCTTGGGGCGCGGCCGGCGCTGCGTGTCGTGAAGGTGTTTCCGAACAGCCCCGCCGTCGCGGGCGGACTGAAGGCGGGCGACCTCGTTCTCGCGCTGGCCGGCGAGCCCGTCGAGGATCTCCCGACGTTCGCCGCCGCCATTTCCAGCCACAGCGGACCCACGGAACTCAAGCTGATCCGCGACGGCAAGGAAACCACCATCACTGTGAACCTCGAACCGAAGTAATTGTCGCCAAGTTGTCGCGACGGCTGGTCCTAGTTGCCGCCGTGCCGCCACCTGATAGGGTGTCGATCCCTCGCATCAGGGCTCATGGCAGCACATGTGGATCCGACTGCTGGTTGCAATTTCACTCCTCCTCGCCGGCTGCGCAAGATCGGTGCCCTCGCCGCCCGCGACCTCGGACCCCACTCCGTCGACGGATCAGGCACAGATTCAGCCAACCCAATCACCGGCAACAGCCCCGGATGCCCCGCTCCGCCGGCAGGTCCTGGAGGCAACTGAGAAGCTCCACGCCAGGCGGTTCAGCGGATTGCTGCACTTCGAGACCAAAGCGGACGCCATTTTCGTCGCGGCCGAGCCGTCGAAGCCGCACGTAAAGCGGGGCGAGGCGCACACCGGCAATTCGATGCTGCTACTCGCGCCGGGAACTCGGCGCTTGACGGTCAAGCTGTCGTCACTGCTTACGGGGCGGGAATTTCCAGGCGAGTGGACGCTCCTGGGGCTGTACGTGCGGCCGGATGAGCCAACCAGCGCGACGCTCTCCTGCAAGGTCGACGGTCGCGTAATAGCAGCGCGGAACGTGAGCCTGCCCGGGGGCGATTGGTCGCCCGCCATGCTGGACCTGGCGGCGCTGCCCAACCCTGTGCCGCCGGGAAGGGAGGCGACGCTCGAACTCCGATTGGATCAGCCGGCGACCGGGAATGTCCGCATTGACGATGTGCTGCTCATCAACAACCGGCAGACGCTCGTCGACGCCGGCCCGGAGGGCTGGACCGTCAAGCGCGCAGGGTTGCGCGTCATTTGTGAGCGGAAGCAGCGGTTCAATTTGGGCGTCGTGACGCGCGACGGATCCCCGCAGGGGTGGGAGGTCGAGGAGGCGAACGAGCTGCGCGCGCGTTTCTCGTCCAGCGGGGAAACCACGGCGCTGACCGTGTACGCCGACGGACGCTCCTTCTGGGATGGGGTGTACCAGCCGCTGAGCGCCGACGTCCGCGACGACAAGACGTTCGCCGCCGCCCACGCCGCACCGGCGGAGATCGCGCTGCCGGAAACCATGGGACGCATAGACCGCAGTACGCAGGGCGACATGAACAACGACGGATACAATGAGCAGCTCGGCGCCTATCAGCTGCAGGCGAGCGGCGGACGGCTGGAACTGACAATCAGCCCGCGGGGCGCGCCCGTGCCGCGACCCGTGCTGCAAATCGCCGGCATGCCCGAGGGCAAGGCGCTGATCACAATCGAGGGAAAGCTCGTCGAAAGATCCACCCGACTGCCTGAGGGGCAGCTGCTCGTCGAGCTGCCCGCGCGCATCACGCGTGCGACGCTCGTGACGATCCGCATTCAGTAGTCCGATAACGGCGCAGCCCGCCTCGCTAAAGCCAACTGCACCTGAACGGCAGCCTCGTCCAGGCACCTGCGCGCAATGCGATCTTCAGGTGCAATTCACTCTCGTTAATCGTCATCCGTTGCGCATTCGTTAACCCCCACCCCACCCTCGACGATGAAGACGGTGTGACAAGCTTCCCGCGCGCTCCCGCGCGCGGAAGTCGTTCGCAAACCAACATGGGATCTCCGGCGGGTGACAAGTTCGACTACACGGACGCCATGCGCTCCTGGCTGCGGCGCGCGCCATGGTATCGCCGCGTGTCCAACCGGTTTGGGCTGCAGGGCAAGCTCGTCCTCTGCATCATGCTGCTGATCAGCCTGGGCCTGGGCGCCAGCTCCTACATGTTCCTCAACCAGAGTCGAAGACAGCTGGGGGACATGATCGGCGAGCAGGGGCGCCAGATCAGCTCCGCGCTGGCGCTGGCGAGCAAGTCGGCCATGACCACGCGCAACCGCCCGGAACTCGAGCGCATCGGGCACGACCTGCTCAAGAGCCGCAATATCCTCTTTGTCGCGTTCACGGACGTCGACAACCGGTCAGTCGCGATGGCCAGCCGAGACCCTGATTTCACGCTGAACACGCGGGACGGGGGAAACACGCAATCGCTCATGCAGGTGCGGCCGATGCACTCGGCGACGATGGGGGAATACATCGAGGTGGTCGCGCCCATTTTGCATATGGGCCCCGCTTCAACCGGCTCGGTGCGCTCGGAGGAGATTCGTCCGACACCGCTGACCGCCGCGCAGGGGGGGACGAAGCTGCTCGGTTTTGTCACGGTGGGCGTGTCGCAGACGCGCGAGCAGGCGGAGCTGCTGCGGATCAACCTGATCGTGGTCGGGATCGGCTGTGCGATCGCGATCATCAGCCTGCCGATGGCATACGTGCTCGTGCACCGTATTTTCCAGCCGATCCGCCAGCTGGTCGACGCGACCAACAAGATCGCCGGCGGCGAACTGGACGCTAGCGTCGCCATCGACCGGCCGGACATCATCGGGACCCTAGCGCGCTCGTTCAACGAAATGGTCATCCGCGTCCGCCGGCAGCAGCAGGCGCTGGAGGACGCAAATGACCGGCTCGCCGAAGCCAACCGCGACCTGGAGGAGAAGGTCCACCAGCGCACGACGCAGCTGGAAACGGCCAACAAGCGGCTGAGCAGCGAGATTGCCGAAAAGGAGGACTTCCTCCGCGCCGTCTCGCACGACCTTAACGCGCCGCTGCGCAACATCGCGGGCATGGCGAGCATGCTGCTGATGAAAAACCGCGAGCGCTTTGATGAGGATGTGATTCACCGGCTGGAGCGCATTCAGAAGAACGTGCAGGTCGAGACCGACCTGATCGCCGAGCTGCTGGAGCTGTCGCGGATCAAGACGCGGCGGCAGCGCATCGAGCCGGTGGATATCGGGGCGATGGTGCACGAGCTGGGCGGGGTGTTCGAGAATGACCTGAAGACGCGGAACATCGCGCTCGTGGTGGACAGCTCGCTGCCCGTGCTGGAATGCGAGCGGGCGCGGATGCGGCAGGTATTTCAGAACCTGATCGACAACGCCATCAAGTACATGGGCGATGGCCCCAATCACCGGATCCACATCGGCTGCATGGTGTGGGCGGCGGAGGCGGAGTTCTACGTGAGCGACACGGGGATCGGGATTGATCCCGAGGACATCGACAAGGTCTTCTTCGTCTTTCGCCGCGGCAAGAACTGCGGCGCGAACACGAGCGGCAAGGGTGTGGGGCTGGCGAGCGTCAAGAGCATCGTCGAAACGTACAACGGGCGGATCTGGGTCGAGAGCCAGCTGGGGATCGGCACGACCTTCCGCTTCACGATCAACGGCAAGTACGTCCCGCAGTGCGCCACGTCGCTGGCCAACAGCGCCTCCACCGAGCCGGCGCGGACGGGTGCTGCGCTGCGACAGACGTTGCAATCAACCGAACAGCACGGGTGATAACGAGGTGACTCCTATGGTGACGATCAGACACGATAAACCGATTTCCGACGCCGAGCGGCGGCTGATGATCACGCGCAACGATCAGCCGATCACCATCCTGCTCGTGGATGACGATCCGGACTGCCGGATGCTCATCCGCGACGCCATTGCCGAGTGCAAGGTCTCGAACGACGTGCATGAGATGTGCAACGGGCAGGAAGCGCTGGATTTCCTGCACAAGCGGGGGAAGTACGCCAATGCGCCGCGCCCCGGGCTGATCTACCTCGACATCGAGATGCCCCACATGAACGGGCAGGCGACATTGAAGGAGATCAAGGCCTCCCCGCACCTGCGCGATATCCCGGTCGTGATGATGACCGGCGTCTGTGACGAGGCGCAGATGAAGACGGCGGCGGCCAACGGCGCGAACAGCTATACGATCAAGCCGGCCAACGCCGAGCAATTCCTGCGGACGGTGCTGGCCAGCACGAACTACTGGCTGACGATCCATCAGTACCCCGAGCACCACCTTCCGCCCGATCTGTGCCGGCGATAGGGGCTGGACGAAAAGCGCGGCGCATCGGGCAATTATCGGACGAAAAGAAATCCGGTTTGTACGGCGCGGGGATGAATTGTAAGTCATAGTCGTCGGGTGACTCACCTGCATGTGAAGCGTTGTGTGTGGGAGTCGGAGCCGAAATGCCGAGCCGGACTGTGGAAGCATTGAGACTTCTCATCATTGAAGACGACCAGGACCAGCGCGACCTCATTCGCGAAGTGGTCGAAGAGCGCTTCGGCGCCGGCACGGTGGTCGGCGTCGACAGCCGCAAGGACGCCGTCGCGCAGGACCTGGCATCGTTCGACCTGATCCTCTGCGACTACAACCTTCCCGACGCCAACGGGCTCGAGCTGCTGGCCGAGATCCGCGGCCGCTGCTCAACCCCCGTCATCATGGTCACGGGCGAGAACGTCGGTCACATCGCCGCCAGCGCTATTCGCGCCGGTGCGACGGACTACGTGGTGAAATTCGGCGACTACCTGTTCACGATCCCGCTGGTGATCGAGAAGAACCTCGCCGTCGCCAAGATCATCAAGGAGAAGGAGGACCTCCGTCGTCAGCTCGAGGAGAGCAATGCGCAGCTCGAGCAGATGGCGGCGACGGACCCGCTCACGGGGCTGTACAACCGGCGGCACTTCGGACGGGTGATCGAGCAGTTGTTCGCCGAGACCCAGCGCTACGGGAACGACCTCTCGTGTGTCATGATCGACCTCGACGGATACAAACAGTTGAACGACAGCTACGGCCATCAGGTGGGTGACCAGCTGCTGGTGATGGCGGGGAAGGTGATCGCGGCCAACATGCGGCGGATGGACGTGGCGGCGCGTTACGGCGGGGACGAGTTCGTCCTGCTGATCCCGCACGCGATGGGCGCCGATGCCGCGCAGGCCGCTGAGCGCATTCGCTCCGAATATCGCCAGGCGTCCGGGGCGCTGCTCCAGAAGGGGCACGGCGGGGTGAGCATGTCGATTGGGGTGGCGTCGGCGCGTTGCGTGGGGGCGTCGTCAAGCGAGCAGCTGCTGGCGCGGGCGGATGCGGCGCTGTATCAGTCTAAGGAAGCCGGCCGGAACCGGATCACAGTCGCCCAGCCCGTCCTGTTCGCGGAGACCCAGGCGGCGACGAACCCCTCCGCCGCCGCCGGGTCTCACACACGATCTGCCCCCGCCGCTTAAGCGCCGGGGGACACGTTTTCGGCCGACTGCAATTCACACGCGCGGGCACTTGCCCGATGCGTCGCACGTGGCGCGGTCAACCACCCGATGTGCACCCGCATTCAGCGCGGGCGCTCCCGCGCAACCCCGGTTTCCCCACCGGGGTCGCGACAATACCAGTTGATGATCCTAAGCGGCGACTTCCGCGGGCTGCTCCTCGCGCGGCGCCGCCTTGGCATTTCCGTTGATTTTGTTGGACCGCGACGCGAACTGCTGGAGCGCGGCGGGGTTGAACGTAAGCTGATTGCGTCCGGTACGGACGAGATGATTGAGGCGCATTTCCGTCAGCGCCAGGCTGACCGTCTCGCGCGCCACGCCCACGGCCTGGGCGAGCTGCTCATGGGTGATGTGCAGCACCACCCCGTCGTCGTGCGGGGTCGCGGCCGCCGTGCGGCTGAAGCGCACCAGCGTCTTGATGAGTCGCTCGTTGCAGTCGTCAAACACCAGCCGCGCCGAGTCCTCGCGCGCCGCCTGCACGTTGTCCGCCAGCTGCGTGATCAGCTGCACGGCCGCCTCCGGGCTTCGGCGCACCACCTCGAGCACGTTCTCCACCGGCGTCTGCATGAGCACCGTTCGCCCGAAGGCGACGGCTTTGGCATGGAACTGCCGGGTCTCGCTCAGCGCCGAGCACCCGAACCACTGCCCGGCCCCGAGGATCTCCAGCAGCCGGCCTGAGCCGTCAGGACCCTCCTGGTAGAGACGGACCTGGCCGCGCTGAATGAAGTACAGATGGCCTGCGTCGGCGCCCTGCTCGAACACCGTCGCGCCGGAGGCGAACTCGATCTGCCGGCCACCGACGGACGGATCGGCAAAGGTCGCGGCGACGGAATCCTCGGTACGATTCATCGTGTTCAACTCAAACGACATGTGCTGGGCTCCTGTGTGCTGACCTGCGGATCGCAGTGCGCAAAACGTTGCGTTTCCGGATGGCAGCGTTACGTAGCCCCTGTTGAATAAGTTCACGTGGTCACAGAGTTTTTCGCCAGGGCCCGTTACCGGGCGGGGCGCTGGGCCTCTGCAAGTGTTGGAGCGGGTGGAGCTTACGCTGAGGAAGGCGCCAGCGCTCAGGCTCTGACCTGCATCGACAGAATCCGCGCGATCGCCTCGCAGATTTCCGTGCGATGCACCCCGTTCAGCGCCAGCGCCAGCTGCGTTTCCATCAGCCCATACGGCACGCCCGTGTCGTAGCGCTGGCCGTGGTTGATGACGACCCAGTACTTGTCGGTCTGCTGCCGCAGGTGCTCCTGGGCCGCCGTCAGTTGGATCTCCCCCTTCTCGCGGAGGTTGTGCTGAATCAGGTATTCCAGCGAGTCGAAGATTCGGGGCCCGAAGACATGGATGCCGAAGTGGGCGAGGTAATTCCCCGCCGGCAGCCCCGGGGTAACGAGCTGCTCGCGGGCAACGTCGATCGACGGCTTCTCGACGATCAGCTCGGCCTTGTAGATGCCTCGGTCGGGATGGACGGGCGCGCCGCGGATGGTGCCAAACGCGTGCAGGTGCCGCTCCTGCGTTGGCTGGACGCCGGTGGCCGCATCGAGCAGGTACTGCTCGAAGATGCGCACGAGTTGACGGGCGCAGCGGTCTTTGGTGTCGCTGATGTAGACGTGGTCGCCCAGCAGCAGCAGGAACGGCTCGTCCTTGACGAAATCCCGCGCCTGGTACACCGCGTGGCCAAACCCATCCGGCGTCCGCTGCTCGGCGAAACTCAGTCGATCGCCCAGCGACCCCAGCCGCTCGCTCTCCAGAATCGCCCAGTCCTTCCCCCGAAATCGTTTGGCTTCGTCGTCGCTCATTCGCCGGAAATACTCGCGGTAGGATGGCTCCTCGCCCGGCTGGGTGATGATGCAGATCTCTTCGATGCCCGCGTCGAGCGCCTCCTCGGCGATGATCTGGATGACGGGCTTGGTCAGCCCGTCCCGGTCGACGAGGGGGAACATCTCCTTCTGCACCGCCGTTGAGGCCGGGTACTGCCGGGTCCCCCGACCGGCGGCGGTGATGACAGCTTTGCGGACTTTGGCCATTCGGTGAACGGTATGAGAGCGTTCGTGCGGGGACAAGCCCGCGAGCGCGAGGCCGCGGTGGGTTCGTTCGGTCATTTTTGACCTCCGGCACATCTGGAACTTCCCCGCAGAACCTTTCGCGCAAGTCCGATGTGACGCAAGTGCTTGTCCCGTCGCCAATAAGGAGCGCTTATTGCAAATTGGCTTCGTTTTGCATTTTCACGTCTGCGCCGCACATTCCCGCACCCTTCGGCTTCTTCGCCACCGGCTGATGCCCAATCGACGACAGCGCGTCCAGAACGAAAACACGCGCGCCTTCTCCTACACCCCACCTGTTCGCGATCGTGTCGACAGGTGCGCACGACCTGCCCTTTATGCGTGAAGAAGGCCGAAAAAATGTCCGGATTCGCGCAAGTCCTTTTGCGCGCTTTGTCCGGTGACCCGATCCCGCTAGATTTCCCCCGTGCCCGAACCGAAACGCAATCCTCGCCGCCGTCCCGGCGATCCGAAATGGGTCGAGTGGCCGGACGACCAGCTCCTCGACCTGCGCCTCAAGGACCTGGGGGTCCGCATTGAGGGCACGGAGCTCGAGCAGCGCATCGGCCGCCTTTTTGAAGAGATGGAAATCGCGGGCATCACGAAATTCCGCCCGCACTTCTGGCTCAGCCACGAGTGGTTCACCCCGGATGGCACGAGCGGGATCGCGATTCCGTTCTACCTCGCGCATCCACGGCTGAAGCGGCTGGAGCGCAACCAGATGTATGAGGTCGAGGGCGGCACCGAAGCGTGGTGCATGCGCATCCTGCGGCACGAGGTGGGGCACACGCTGGACAACGTTTATCGATTGCACCACCGCAAGCGCTACCGCGAGCTGTTCGGAAGCTGGGCGACGCCGTACCCGAAGTTCTACAACCCCAGGCCATACTCCAAGAGCTACGTGCTGCACCTGGACAGCTGGTACGCGCAGGCGCACCCTGCCGAGGACTTCGCCGAGACGTTTGCCGTCTGGCTGCGCCCGGGCTCGGGGTGGCGCAAGCGCTACCATGGCTGGCCGGCGCTGCGGAAGCTGGAGTACGTGGACGAGCTGATGTCGGAGATCGCGGGAACGCCGCCGCTGAAGCACGACCGCAAGCAGTACCATCCGCTGCGACGGCAACACAAGACGCTCCGCGAGCACTACCGGGAGAAAAAAGCGCACTACGGCGAAGAGTTCCCCGACTTCTACGACCGCGATCTGCGACGGCTGTTCTCTGACGACCCCAAGCACCGAAAGTTCCCCACCGCCGCCAGCTTCCTGCGCGGGATCAAGCCGGAGCTGCGCAAGATGGTGGGGAAGTGGACGGGCGAGTATCAATACACGATCGAACAGGTGCTCGACGACATCATCGACCGATGCCGGGAATTGCGGCTGCGCCTCGTCCGCCCGCCGGAGCGCATCAAGACCGAGGCGCTGATGATGGTGACGGTGCAGACGATGAACTACCTGCACGCGGGGAACCACCGAGTGGCGCTGTAGAGAACATGTCGTGGCACGGGTTTACAACCCGTGCGTCCTGAGCGGCAGAAGAAATCACGGGTTGAAAACCCGTGCTCGGGAAGAATGGCGAAGAACAGAAAGGTCATCGCGCCCCTCCGCGTCCTGCTCCTGATGGACCGTGACTCCGTGCCGCCGGAGAACTACGGGGAGTTGCCCGAGGACGAGCGGCACAAGTTCCGCGCTGAAGTCGACGTCAGCGCCCACCTGCGCAAGCTCGGCCACGAAGTCCGGCCGCTGGGCATCTACGACGACCTCACGCCGCTGCGGGACATGATCGCCGAGTTCAAGCCGCGGATCACGTTCAACATGACCGAGGCGTTCCGCGACATTCACCTGTACGACCAGCACGTCGTCTCGCACCTGGAGCTGCTCGGGCAGTCGTACACCGGGTGCAATCCGCGGGGGATGACGCTGGCGCGGGACAAGGCGCTGACCAAGAAGATCATGCACTACCACCGCATCCGCACGCCGGCCTTCGCCGTGTTCCCGCGCGGGCGGAAGATCACGCGGCCCAAGAAGCTCCCGTTCCCGCTGCTGGTCAAGTCGATCAATGTCGAGGGCTCGATCGGCATCGCCCAGGCATCCGTCGTGCATGATGATCAGAAGTTCGAGGAGCGCGTGCGGTTCATCCATGAGTCGCTCGAAACGTACGCGATAGCCGAGCAGTACATCGAGGGCCGCGAGCTGTACGTTGGCGTGCTGGGCAACCTCCGGCTGACGACGCTGCCGGCGTGGGAGCTGCGCTTCGACAAGGTCCCCGAGGACGCGCCGCGCATCGCCAGCCGCAAGGTGAAGTTCGACGTGGCGTACCAGAAGAAATGGGGCATCACCTCGGGCCGCGCTGAAGGGCTGCCGGAGGGGACCGAGCGCGAGCTGTCGAAGCTCTGCAAGCGCATTTACCGCATCCTGGGATTGACCGGCTACGCGCGCCTGGATTTTCGGCTGTCGCCGCAGAACGAGCTGTATCTGCTCGAAGCCAACCCCAACCCGCACATCGGCAAGAGCGAAGAATTCGCCGAGTCCGCCGAGGCTGCGGGGATGAAATACGAGCAGCTCCTGCAGGAGATCATCCGGCTGGGGCTGAATTACCACCCCGAGATCCTGAGCTGACTTGGAGCGCTCGTGAGCGTCCTCCCTCTCCCCGCAGTACCGGTGAAAGGGGGACGGTTTTTCGGGTACAATGGCGGCATGGCACGCTCGTTGACCATTCTTCTGCTTGCATCCGCCGCTTTGTTATCCCTCGCCGCCCAGCTGGCCGAGCGACGGATCGATTTTGAAAACCACGAAATTGGTGAGCCGCCGCGCTTCATGACGTCGGCGGTTACGGGCGATTTCAAAGAAGGCAAGTGGATCGTGGAGCCGTCCGAAGGGGCTCCCAGCGGGGAGAACGTGCTCGCCCAACGCGATGCCGACGACACCGAGCACCGCTACGCGCTGTGCACCGTGGACGGGGAGCGTACCGCCGATATCGACGCCGAGGTGCAGTTCAAGGCCATCGCCGGTGAAGTCGATCAGGCCGGGGGCATCGTCGTGCGGTACATCGACCGCAACGACTACTACCTCGCCCGCGCCAACGCGCTGGAGGACAACGTCCGGCTCTACAGCGTGGTCCAGGGAAAGCGCACGCAGCTCGCCGGCCAGGGCGTCACCGTGGCCCCCAATGAATGGCACAAGCTCCGGCTCGTGATCCAGGGCCGTCAGCTCCAGGTCTACTTCAACGATGTGATGCTCTTTGAAGCCGCCGACGACGCCCACCGCGACCCCGGGCAGGTCGGCCTGTGGACGAAGGCCGACAGCATCACGTTGTTCGACGACCTCGTGATCAAAGCCGTTCAGCAACCGGAGAAGAAGTAGCAGCGTGTTCGACGCCCCTGCCGCAACCGGCCTCTGCCATTGCTGTTTGTGGGTTCCTGCGACGGGATGAAACGCGTTAGCCTCCAACGTGCACTTCCCACTCACAGGAGCAGAAGATGCCAAGCCCCACCTGCATCGAACCCCTCGAAGCCCGCCGCTTCCTCGACAGCACGTTGAGCAACGGCGTACTTACCGTCCTCGGCACCAGCGCGGATGACGTCGTCACTTTCCAGCGCAAGTTCAGCGACGGCGTCCACCAGATTGTCGTCAACATCAACAATGACGATGACACGTGGAACCGCAGCGACGTCCACGTCATCCTCGTCGACGTCGGCTTCGGCAATGACAGCGTGATCCTTGGGAACGTTGACATCCGGGCACAGATCAAGGGCGGCCGCGGCGATGATTCCTTATCGGGCGGGGTCGGACGCGACACGCTGTACGGTGGACCGGCCAATGACTACCTCTACGGCGGGCCGGGCAACGACGTGTTCATCCCCGCCGGCGAGGCCGATGAGATCATCGGCGGTGACGGCTCGCGCGACCTCGTCGACTACTCCGAGCGCATCAATGATCTGCGGATCGACATCGACAACGATCAGGGTGATGACGGCGAATTGGGCGAGGGAGACAGCGTCTACAGTGATATCGAGATCGTTCAGGGCGGCGCGGGCGACGACCAGATCGGCGTCGAGTCCGGCAAGCAGGTCACCCTCACGGGCGGCGCGGGTGACGACACGCTCACCGGCGGCTTGGCCGCCAACGTCTTCGACGGCGGCCCGGGCAATGATCACGTCTTCGGCTACGCAGGCAACGACCTGTTCTGGATGGAGGACGACCAGCGCGACACCATCGAAGGCGGCCCCGGTGACGACTCGGGCGATGTCGACAACGACCTCGACATTGTCACCAGCGTCGAGAACAACATCTGATGCGCATGGCTGATACGGGGCTGGGCGAGAATGAGCGAGGCTACGCCAGCGCCTGGCGGTACCACGCCGTTGTGGCGGCGAGCCCCTCGCGGAAATCGACGATCGGCGCGTATCCGAGCAGCTCGCGGGCCCGCGTGATGTCGGCCAGCGAGTGCTTCACGTCGCCGGCGCGCTCCGGGCCGTACGTGGGCGTCAGCTGCGGCGTGCCGAGGAGCTCTGCCATGAGCCGCACGAGCACGTTCAGCGATATGCGCTGCCCGCAGCCGACGTTGAACACTTCACCGCCCACCGGCTTGGGCTGCCGCGCAGCCAGCAGGTTGGCGTGAACGGCGTTGTGGACGAACGTGAAGTCGCGCGACTGCTCTCCATCGCCATAGATCGTCGGTCGCTTGCCCGCGAGCATCGCCTTGGCGAATGCCGCGATAGCGGCGGCGTACGCGCTGTCGGGCGTCTGCCGCGGGCCGAAGATGTTGAAGTAGCGGAGGCTCACGGTGTCCAGCCCAAAGCTGCGGCTGTAGGCGCGCATGAGACCTTCGCCGTACAGCTTGGTCGCGGCGTACGGGCTTTTGGGCAGCGACTGCATCGTCTCGACCTTGGGCAGCTGCTCGCTGTCACCGTAGGCGCTGGAACTGGCGGCAAACATTACGCGTTCCACACCCGCCGCCCGCGCCGCCTCGAGGACGTTCAGCGTCCCCCGGCCGTTGATCTCGTGGAACAGCAGCGGCTGCTCGACGCTCCGGCTGACGGAAACCGCCGCCGCGTGGTGGAACACGTAGCGTGCCCCGCGCATCGCGCGGGCGAGCGGTTCGGCATCCAGCACCGACGCTTCCACCAGCTGTGCCCCCTCGATGTGCCGAAGATTCTCGCGCCGCCCGGTGCTCAGGTCATCCAGCACCACCACCTGCGCGCCCAGGCGCAGCAACGCTTCACCAAGGTGCGACCCGATAAACCCTGCCCCGCCCGTCACCAGGACGCGAACGTTGTCGAAGTGCTTGCCGTGAAGTTGCTGCCAATCGGTCTGCGGCATGGAACGTACAAGCCTCTACCGCCCCCGCACCCGATTCGTTTTAGGGGGCCGGCGCGTGGTAATCAACTAGAGGGGGCGCACGTTCACCTGCCGCTCTTGCCCGCTGCGCGCGGCCGGGGTAGCTTCGCGCGCACAGCGCACATGCACGTCCTGATCCTGAACCAAACCTTCTATCCCGACGTCGCCGCCACCGCGCAACACATGTGGGACCTCGCACGCCACCTCGATCGGCACGGGCATCGCGTGACGGCGCTGGCTTCGCGGACGCTGTACGGCACCGATCGCCCGGCAGGGCCGGCGCACGAGCGGATCGGTGCAATTGAGATCCATCGCGTGCGCGGCACGGGCCTGGGCAAGCGCAGCCTCGCCGCCCGCGCTACCGATTTCGCCAGCTTCTACGCCGCCGCCGGCGCAAAGCTGCAGCAGCTGCCCGCGCCGGACGTCATCCTCGCGCTGAGCAGCCCGCCGATGATCGCCGCGCTAGGGATGATGCAGAAGCAGTTTCGTGTCGGGGAGGGGGGCCGGCGGCCGCGGTTCGTTTACCACGTGATGGACCTTTATCCCGATGCGGCCGTCGCGTCCGGGCTCTTCCGCTGTGGCGGAGTCACTCATCGCGCGCTGGGCGGCATCACCGGGCAAACACTTCGCGCCGCCGACGCCGTCATCGCGCTCGGCCGCGACATGCGCCAGCGCATCCTCGCCCGCTATCGCCGCCACGTTTCACACGAACGGATCCACGTCGTCCCGCCGTGGGCCGACGGCCGCGAGCTGTTCCCGCTCGCCCGCGCGGACAATCCGCTGGCCGCGCAGCTGGGGCTGCGCGACACGTTCAACGTCGTCTACTCCGGCAATCTCGGCGTTGCCCACGATGTGACCACGATTATTCAAGCCATTGAAATGTCGCCAGCCGATGCGCAGCTGCGCTGGGTGTTTATCGGCGGCGGCAACGGGTTTGACCGGATCCGCGAGCAATCGGCTCGGGCGAATTGGCCGCATGTCCACATCCTGCCGTACAAGGACCGCCACGTCCTGAACCAATCACTGAACCTCGCCGATGTGCATCTCGTCAGCCAGGGCCCCGCCTTTGTCGGGCTGGTCGTCCCCAGCAAGTTGTTCGGAATCATGGCCGTCGGCAAGCCGACGATCATGATCGGCCCTGGCGAGGCCGAGTGTGCCCGAATTCTTGTAGAGCACGATGCGGGCATCGTAATCCCAAATGGCGACGCGGGACAACTAACGGCGGCGATCCAGCGGCTCTCGGCTGACCCGGATGCCGCTCGCGCGATGGGCCGGCGCGCGCGGCACGCGTTCGATCGGCATTACGACCGCGAGATTGCCTGCGAACGAATCATGTCGATGCTGGAGCAAATCTGCGGCGGATCGCGCAGCGTTCTGAGGCTATCGGGGTGACAGTGCGGGATGGGTTGGCATACGCTACAGCTCCTAAAGACGCTCAACGCTCCAGTCCCGGGCCTGTACCGCAAGGAAGCGCATGGCAAGGCAAATCGAGGTGATCGAGGCGGACATCACGACGCTGGCTGTCGACGCCATCGTCAACGCCGCCAACGAATCGCTGCTCGGGGGCGGGGGCGTCGACGGCGCGATTCACCGGGCGGCGGGGCCGCAGCTGCTGCAAGAGTGCAAGACCATCGGCGGGTGCCCGACCGGCGAGGCGCGGCTGACCAACGGGTATAACCTGCCCGCGAAGTACGTCATTCACACGGTCGGCCCGGTATGGCAGGGCGGGGGACATGGTGAGGATGACCTGCTCGCGGCGTGTTACCGCCACAGCCTCTCGATTGCCCTGCGGCATCAAATCCGCTCGATTGCCTTTCCCGCCATCAGCACGGGCGTCTATCGCTTCCCGCTCAACCGCGCGGCGGCCATTGCTGCCAACGAGGTGGATCGCTTCCTGCAGACCTACCCTCAGTTCGACCGCGTGATCTTCTGCTGCTTCGGCAAGGAGTCGCGTGCGGCATACGAGCGGGCGGTGCAAGCGCTGGACGAGCGCTAGCGTGCCCAGCGCGGGAATGGGCGCTCTTGGCGCGAGTGCAGACCCTTTACAATTCCTCACGTGCCCCAGCAGACGCGCATCGGCATCTCCGGGTGGACGTACGGTCCGTGGCGGGGGACGTTTTACCCGCCCAGGCTGCCGCACAAGCGCGAGCTGGAATATGCATCGCGGCAGGTCAACTCCATCGAGATCAACGGGTCGTTCTACTCGCTGCAAACGCCCAGGAGCTATCAGACCTGGTACGAGCAGACGCCGCCAGACTTCGTGTTCTCAGTCAAGGGCGGGCGGTTCATCACGCACATGAAAAAGCTGAAGGATGTGCGGGCGCCGCTGGCAAACTTCATCGCATCGGGAATCTTGTGTCTGAAGGAAAAGCTGGGGCCGATCCTCTGGCAGTTCCCGCCGGGCTTTGCTTTCAACGAGGAGCGCTTTGCGGCTTTTTTCGAGCTGCTCCCGCGCGACACGCAGACGGCCGCGGCGCTGGCGAAGGAGCACGATGACCGTCTGAAGGGGCGGAGTTTCACGAAAGCGGACAAGAAACGCCCGCTGCGCCACTGCGTCGAGATCCGCCACCACTCGTTCAAGGACGAGCGGTTCATCCGGCTCCTGCGCAAGCATGATATCGCCCTCGTCTTCGCCGACACCGCCGGTCGCTGGCCGTACATGGAAGATGTCACGTCCAACTGGATTTACGTGCGGCTGCACGGGGACGAGGAGCTGTACGTCAGCGGATACACCGACGCCGCCCTGGACTGGTGGGCCAAGCGAATTGAGACGTGGCGATGTGGCGAACAGCCGCATGACGCGACCTGCGTGACGTGCCTGCAGCCCCGGCGATGCCGGAAGCGCGACGTGTTCGTGTACTTCGACAATGACGTGAAGGTGCGGGCGCCATTCGATGCAATGAACCTGGCGCGGCGGCTCGGGATCGCGATGAATACCGAGCAACGAGCGGCGCCGGAGGTCGCGCGGATTAGCGAAATGCCGCGCACCCGGTGGCCCGGGATCCGGCGGCGTTCTCGTGCAGCCGAAAGCCAATCTTGACGCAGCCAGGACCCCACCGCCAGGGGCAGCAACTTAAGCGTGATCATGCGTTTGCGGAGGACTCCCGCGCGGTTGTAAACGCTTCCCCCAAAAGATAATATTGCACGTGTACCAGATCCGCTCGGGACACGATGTCGAGCGGATCGCGGACGCCGGCCGACTAGCGGATGACCGGCGCCCGTCAGGCCTTTTGACGCGCAACATCTCGCGGGCTCGGTTGAACGCGGTCGAGACGATCGGTCCAACCCGCCGCGGGGGTTCGATTATGACCGTGGAATCCTTCGGAGTTGAAACCGTGCAGGCTGTGGCCACCGTGCTCCTGGCAGCGCTCGTGCTGCTGGGTGCGGTGCTGCTCGCGGTGGTAGCGGTCGTGGAAGGGGCGCAGGGCCTCGTCACGATCACGCTGCCGTGCGCAGCGGCGCGTCCCTCGACGCGCCTGGACAACATCCGACCGCCGCGCCGGCGATCGCCAGCCTCACTGCCTTCACGAGGACCTCCTGGCGCAAGGATGAAGTCACAAGGATGAACGATGGATGAAGAGGGAGAAATTCCCTCCGCTTCATCGTGGCGCCTTGGTCGTTCATCCTCGCGTACTCGCGTCAAATCCGGCCTTCCCCTTGTTCCGCACCAGTAGTTCTGGGCTCGCCGCACGCCGCGTTGCGGAATAACGCGCGCCTGAAACCCGCGGCGGGCCGGAAGGGGTTGCCGATATGGACATTGTTTACCTGTTGATCGGATGCATCCTGGGCGGGGCCGGCGTCTTTGCGTTCATTCACTTCTCGGGCAAAAACGCGCTTCAGCGGGCGCGGCAGGAGGGTGAACAGCTCCGCGAGAACGCCCGGCTCGAAGCCACGAACAAGGCCAAGGAAATCGAGCTTCAGTACCGCCAGGAACAGCTCAAGCTGAAGGAGCAGTTCGAGAAGGAGAACGAAAATGCCCGTCGTAAGCTCCAGGAGCACGAGGCGCGGCTGGACAAGCGAGAGGACGTGCTCGACCGCAAGCTTGACACGCTCACGGTGAAGGAGCGAAAGCTTGACGACCTCGAGAAGAGCTTGAACAACCGCGATAAGCAGATGGCCGCCAAGGAGAGCGAGCTGAGCGGCATCCTCACCCAGCAGCGCGAGCGGCTGCTGCAGATTGCCGGCATCTCGGCCGAGCAGGCCAAGGAGATGCTCCTCCGCCGCATCGAGGACGAGTGTCGCAGCGAATGTGGTGCGCTCATCCAGCGGATGACCGAGCAGGCCCAGGAGGAGGCCAAGGACAAGAGCCGTCAGATCATCCTCGCGGCGATTCAGAAATACGCCGCCGAGCAGACCGCCGACCATACGGTCAGCACGGTGACAATCCCCAGCGACGACATGAAAGGCCGCGTCATCGGCCGCGAAGGCCGCAACATCCGCAGCTTCGAGAAAGCGACGGGGGTGGACGTGATCATCGATGATACGCCCGGCGTCGTCGTCGTCAGCTGCTTCGATCCGGTGCGCCGCGAGGTGGCCCGCATCAGCCTCGAGCGGCTTGTCTCCGATGGCCGCATCCACCCCGCGCGGATCGAAGAGATTGTCGCCACGACCGGCAAGGAGATGGAGGAAGAGCTGACGAAGATCGGCAAGGAGGCGGTTGCGGAGGCGAACCTGCCCAACGTCGCCAAGCCGATCCTCCCGATGCTCGGCCGGCTGGGCTACCGCACCAGCTATGGGCAGAACGTCCTGCGGCACAGCCTCGAAGTCGCGTATCTTGCGCAGACGATCGCCGATGAGCTGGGCCTCGACGGCACGCTCGCCCGCCGCGCCGGCCTCCTGCACGATATCGGCAAGGCCATGGATCACGAGACCGAGGGCGGTCACCCGCAGATCGGGATGGAGTTCCTCCGCCGGTTCAACGAGCCCGAGGCGGTGCTGAATGCCGCCCTCGGCCACCACGGGGACGTCCCGGCGACCACGCCCTACACTCCGATCATCATGGCCGCCGACGCCATCAGCGCCAGCCGTCCGGGAGCGCGACGCGAATCGCTCGAACGCTACGTCAAGCGGTTGCGCGACCTGGAAGACCTGGCCCTCAGCTTCGACGGCGTGCGGCAGGCATACGCCATCCAGGCCGGCCGCGAAGTCCGCGTGATCGTCGATGCCAAGTTGATCGACGATAAAGCCGGCGCCAAGGTCGCCCGCGACATCGCCAAAAAAATCGAAGAGGAGATGCAGTACCCTGGCGAGATCAAGGTCACCCTGATCCGGGAAGTGCGGGCGGTGGAGTACGCGCGATAATCCCTACGCCGGCTCCAGTTGCCAGTCGATGTTCAGCTCATCGCACAGCCGGCCGAGCTGCTCGCGCAGCTTGCTGAGCGACGCGTTTCGGGGGACCGAGACGATCAGCTCCATCTCGAACACCGGCGCGCCGGTATACGGTGCGGCCGCCAGGCGGGTGTCGAGGCTCTCGATGTTGACCCCCATCTCCCGCAGCAGGTGCGCGATGCGGTGGACCAGCCCCTGCTGGTCGATGGCGGTGGCTGTCAACCGGTAAGGCAGCGCATCCCGCATCGCCGGCGCCCGCTCGGGCTCGGCGGGGCGGATTTCAGCGTGCAGCCGGCTGCCCTGCGCCAGCGCATCCAGCTCGTGCTCGACCCGCCGAAGGGCATCGTCGCTCCCGCCGATCAGCACCATCATGGCGAACTGCCCGCGCAGGTTGACCATGCGCGAGTCCTCGATGTTCCCGCCGCGCTCGAAGATGAACTGGGAGACTTCGTCGACGAGCCCGGGACGATCGGCGCCGATGGCGGTGAGGATGGTGTGCATGGCCGCAAGGTACTGCGGAAGCCCCAATGACGAAACCAGAATGACGAATCAATGACGAATGACGCAGCCCGAATGCCGATCGACCACGTTGGTCATTGGGGCTTCGTCATTTGTTCGTCATTCTGGTCTGGTCATTCGGGGTCGGCAGTTTTTCCTTGACTCCGACCACACCCGTAGTCATAATGAAACTACATCTGTAGTCGAAAGGCGAGCGCCATGGCCAAAGCCCCGGGAATTTCCGAAGCGGAATGGGACGTGATGAAGGTCGTGTGGGACCACGAGCCGGTCGCCGCCAGCGACGTCGCCGACCGGCTCGCCGCCGAGCGCGATTGGCACCCGCAGACGGTTAAAACCATGCTCACGCGGCTCGTCGCGAAGGGGGCGCTGACCTACAAGCCCGAGGGCAAGCGATACCTCTACCGCGCCAAGATCTCGCGTGACGCATGCGTGCGGCACGAGAGCCGCTCCTTCCTCTCCCGCGTCTTCGACGGCTCGGTCACGCCGGCCGTGGTCCACTTGCTCACCCACTCGAAATTGTCCGACGACGAATTGAGACAACTGCGGCGGATCCTCGACGGCGAGAACAGATAAAACGCGGGGACCGATGCGATCGTGCTTCAGGACAAAGCGATCGAGCCGCAGATGAACGCAGATCAGGCAGACGAAAGCTTGTTCTTTTATCCGCGTTTATCTGCGTGCATCTGCGGCTCGAAGATTTCCTTTAGCGGCGGAGGCGGCCCATGAACGGCGTGGAAATGCTGGACCATCTGGTTGGCGTCGGCGGCGCGGTGTGGCGGGCGTCATGGCAGGCGTCGGTGCTGGCGGCGATGGTGATGGCGGTGCAGCTCGCATTCGGCAAGCACCTCCCCGCCCGCTGGCGGCACGCGATGTGGATGCTCGTGCTCGTGCGGCTGGCGCTGCCGGTGGCGCCAAGCAGTCCGGTGAGCGTGTTCAATTTGGCGCCCGCGCCGGCGCCCGCGCACGCGCCGCTCGGGGTTGTCGTGCAAGCGCCTGTGGAGATCGCGGGCATCTCGATCGAGCGGGAAACGCCGGTCGATGGGAACGCGCCGCACGCGCCGTCGCCGGAGGTGGCGCCCGACCTGTGGACGAGATGGCCACAGGTGCTGGCAATTCTGTGGGCGCTGGGCGCGAGTCTCCTCGCGCTGCGCATCGCCTGGGCGACGTGGCACGTCTGGCGCACGCTGCGCAGGCTCGACCGCGTGGACGACGCCGCCATCCAGGACATCCTCCGCGCGGCGGCGACCGAGCTGGGCGTCCACCGCTTGCCACGACTGCTCGCGGGCGACGGGCTGTTCAGCCCCGCGCTTGTCGGCGTCATCCGCCCCAGGCTCCTCGTCCCGCGCGACCTGCTTGCCAGTTTCGACCCCGCCGAGCTGCGCCTGATTTTCCTGCACGAGCTGGCCCATCTGAAGCGCCGCGACGTCGCGATCAACTGGGCGGCGACCGTGCTCGCGGTCGTGCACTGGCTCAATCCCGTCGTGTGGCTGGTGCTGTGGCGGCTGCGGATCGAGCGCGAGCTGGCGTGCGACGAGCTGGTCATGTCGCGCACCAGCGACACCGACCGCCGGGCGTACGGGCACACCATCGTGAAGCTGCTCGAGACGTTCTCGCGCGGCCAGGGGAATCACCCCGCGCTGCCCGCCGGCGGCGTCGGCATCCTGGAAGGCAAGGCACAAATGAAGCGGAGGATCACCATGATCGCGCAATTCGCCAAGAGCAGCCGTACGTGGACCGTCGCCGCCGTATCGATCGTCCTAACGCTCGGTTTGGTCGCGCTGACCGACGCGGTGGCGGCGGAGGAGCAACCGGCCGAGAGGCGTCCTGTTCCGGCCGCGCGGCAACAGGAGGTGATTGAAACGGGAGATGGAAAGCGCGTCTCGACGAACAATTACGTCCCTGCCGAGCAAACCGACGCTACGGGCGACGCGAAGATCAAGATCGGTGAACTTATTACCGTCTCCGTCATGCACATCGCGGGCGAAGGCATTGAAACTATGAAGACTGCGCGCGTGGATGCCGACGGTAAGCTCCGCCTCCCGCTTGGACACGTGGTGAAGGCGGCGGGCTTGACGCCGGCGCAACTCGAGCGCGAGGTGGCAAAGCCTTGGGGCGATAGCCGGTTCATGAGCAGTGTGTCGCTCCCCGATCGCGGCGAATCGCACCAGCTTGCCCGGCGGCCCGCGGGGGGCGGCGTGCCCGGAATGGCGGGGGCGATCGTCGCAGAAGGGATGGGCATAGACGAAGCGATGATGGCGGAAGGAAGGGGCCTTGATCCCGCCATGATGGGCATTGGAGATCCTGCGACGGGCATGTACGCTGCCCAGGAGGACCCGGCGACGAAGGAACTGCTTGGGCGGAAGCTGCCGGAGGTGAAGTTCGACCAAATCCCGCTGGGCGACGTCGTCGACTTCTTCCGCGACGCGCTCGGAGTGAACGTCTTCGTCAACTGGCGCGCGCTGGAGGCCGCCGGCATCGGGCGCGATGAGCCGGTGAGCATGCGCCTGAAGGACGTGGCGCTGCGGGATGTGCTGTCACTGCTGATGCGCGGCGTGGGTCAGGGCGCGATGACATACAAGGTCGAGAACGGCGTGATCGTTATCGACGCGCAGCAGACGCAGCCGGTCGCGAAACAGGCGAAGCTGGTGACCGAGGCCTACGATGTGGCCCATCTGCTCGGCAGCGGGACCGATGAGCAGCTCAAGTCGAAGCTCGTTGAGCTGCAGCGCGTCATCATGAGCAACGTCCAGCCGCAGACGTGGGGCAACCGCTCTGCCGGCGTCAGCACGTTCGATCTGCGGCTGATCATCACCGCCCCGGAAGAGGTACATCGCGACGTGAAGGAGCTCCTGAAAATGCTTGCACGCCACGGCGGTGACACGCCTGCCACGCAGCCGCGGGGGGACCTGCACTGATCGCCTGCCGCCCGATAGTAACTAATCTTGACTCCCGTTATAACCGATGTAATAATGGTTATAACGGGAGTTTCATTATGGCAACCACAGTTAAGCTCACCACGGTAGGCAATTCGACGGGCATCATCCTCCCCCGGGAGCTGCTGGAGAAGCTGCGCGTGCAGAAGGGGGACACGCTGCACGTGCTGGAGACGCCCAACGGGATCGAGTTGACGTCGTTTGACCCCCAGATGGCTCAGCAGATGGACGTCGCCGAAGCGGTAATGCGTAAGCGGCGCAATCTCCTCAAGAAGCTGGCGGAGTAATCGATGGACGACCCCATCTGGATTACCGAGCCGCTGGCGCTGGCCATTCACAAACGCCAGCTCGCCGAGCACGGCGGACTTGACGGTGTGCGCGATCCGGGGCTGTTGAAGTCTGCGCTTGCCCGCCCACGCCATCTGTTCGCGTACACCGATCCGACGCCCGACATTCCCGCTCTGGCGGCGGCGTACGCGTTCGGAACTGCGCGCAATCACCCCTTCATTGATGGCAACAAGCGAACGGCGGCCGTGGTATGTGAAACGTTTCTCGAGTTGAACGGCGTGACGCTTGATGCGAGTGATGCCGAGTTGTACCCCATCTTTCTCGACCTTGCCGCCGGAGCGTTGACCGAGGAGCAACTGGCCGTGTGGCTCGCCGCCCACACCCGCCGCCAATCGTAGCGCTGCGATTTCACGAGAGTTGAAACCCGCAGTGCTGTCCGGCGCTCGGGCGGTCCCCTAAACTCATGGAGTCCATGCGCAAACTATCTTTCGAGATCGATCCCGTCATCGCGGGCAAGTCCCGCCTCACCGACGCGCAGGCGCTGGAGCTTTATCACCAGGCGTCCCTCCACGACCTCGGCCAGTGGGCGCACGCCGTCACCCAGCGGATGCACCCGCAGGACTACCGCACGTACGTCATCGACCGGAACATCAACTACACCAACGTCTGCACCGCCAAGTGCACCTTCTGCGCCTTCCGCCGCGATCACGAAGACGCCGACAGCTACACGCTGAGCTACGAGCAGATCGGCGAAAAGATTCAGGAGCTCGTCGCCATCAACGGCACGCAGATCCTCATGCAGGGCGGCATGAACGACCGGCTGCCGCTGGAGTGGTACGAAAATTTGCTGCGGTACATCAAGACGAATTTTCCGACCGTTCACATTCACGCCTTTTCCCCGCCGGAGTTCGTGGAGTTTGAGCGGTTCTTCGGCATGGACGTCCGCGAGATCATCCGCCGGCTGCACAAGGCCGGCCTGGACACGATTCCTGGCGGCGGGGGGGAGATCTTCGCCCCGCGCGTGCGGCGGCGCATCGGCCTGGGCAAGTGCAGCGGCGACGACTGGCTCCGGGTGATGCGCGTGGCGCACGAGGAGGGGTTGAACACGTCGTGCACGATGCTGATCGGGCACATCGAGTTCGTCCGCGAGCGCATCGAGCACATGGCGGCGCTGCGGGATCTGCAAGATTACGCGCACGCGCTGGATCGGGTTTCGGGTGTCGGGGTTCGGGCTTCGGGTGAAGAGCAAGACGCCGTCATCGTTCGCGTCCAGCAGCGGTGGCCAGGGGTATTCGGAAAGTCGTTCCCGAAACCCGATACCCGACACCCGAACCCCGGCTCTTACACCGCCTTCATCCACTGGCCCTTCCAGCGCGAAAACACGCCGCTCGGGCGGGCGCAGGAATGGGACCCGGAGATTCACGGACCGTTCGACGACTCGACCAACGACGACATCCTCCGCGGCCGCGTGGTCCGCATGGCCGGGGCGGACGAGTACCTCCGCATGCTCGCGATCGCCCGGCTGTACCTCGACAACATCCCGTCGCTGCAAAGCTCGTGGGTAACGATGGGCCCGAAGATCGGGCAGCTCGCGCTGCTGTTCGGCGCCAACGACATGGGCAGCGTCATGATGGAGGAGAACGTCGTCAGCGCTGCCGGCACGACGTATCGCCTCGAAGCGCGCGAGATCTGCCGCCTCATCCGCGACGCGGGCTGGGTCCCCGCCCAGCGCGATCAGTACTACAACGTGCTGAAGCGCCACGACGGCCCGGAAGCCCCTGACCTGATGCCGCTCGCCGCCCCCCCTGTCCGCAACGTCCGCCGCATCGACAAGCAGTTCATCGGCGCCGCCCCCGGCCTCGACGACAGCCGCGATGGGAGCGTCAAGGTGCAGCTGCCGATCTTGGGGAATTCCGGGAGCGAACGGTAGTTTCGTGCGGGATGTGGTACACTGCCGGGGATGTCGCCGACCTCACAGATGCTCGACCGGCTGCTCGATCCCGTGAGTCACGCGCTGGGTCCGGAGGCGGCGCGACGCTTGGTGGGGTTGCGTGGGGACGCACAGGTGCAGCAACGGATTGACGACCTCGCCGACCGCGCCAACGAGGGGCAACTTACGACCGAAGAACGCAGCGAATACGACGCGCTGATCACCGCGGCAACCGTGCTGGGCATCCTGCAGTCCAAGGCGCGAGCGGTGCTCGACTCCCACCCGGACACGTGAGACGGGGCACGCATGGCGGTCAGCGCAGCGCTTCGCGAACTGGTGCGATCCCGCGCGGGTGATCGGTGCGAGTACTGCGGCATCCGGCAGGGCGACGACCCTTTCTTTCGTTTTCACGTCGAGCACATCATCGCTCGCCAGCACGGCGGACAAACCGTCGAATGGAATCTCGCCTTCTCCTGTCATCACTGCAACCTGCACAAGGGTCCGAACCTCACGGGACTCGATCCACTGACGGGACTGACGGAGCCTCTCTTTCATCCGCGGACCCAGCGCTGGACCGATCACTTTCGAATCGATGGTGTCGTGGTAGTCGGAGTGACGCCTGTGGGTCGGACGACGGTGCGCGTGCTCGCGATGAACGCGCAAGGGCGTCTTGATCTGCGGTTGGCCGCGCAGTCGCGGACGTAGCTATGTCGCGCCCGGCTCCGGCTCCCAGTTTCTCCGCGCGGCCTGCGATGCCTTGTGGAACGTGCGCGCAAAGTACGCCAACAGCCCCACCGCCAGCGGGGGGTAGATCAGCAGGAACAGCGTCCATCCCAGCGCGAAGCGCGACCATGGATTCACCAGCGCGAGGAACAGGCGAAACGACCC
Organism: Tepidisphaeraceae bacterium; assembly: GCA_035936155.1. Lineage (GTDB taxonomy): Bacteria > Planctomycetota > Phycisphaerae > Tepidisphaerales > Tepidisphaeraceae > DASYWJ01. Next base: position 62,419 of record DASYWJ010000043.1, read on the forward strand.
GCTGAAGATCAGCGCCAGCACGGCGATTCCCAGCGCGATCGCGAGACCCCGGCACAGGCGCCTCGCCCGTTGGCTTGGAACGCGCCGCGCGACCTCCGCGAGGTACATCCATCCCGCCGCCGCTTGCCCGCACAAGGCCACCACGACGAGAAACATTGGCGGGCGCGTGTTGCGCGTGAGCTGCCACACGATCAGCCACAGCACAAACACCGCCGCCACCCCTGCGCCGGCGAGCGCCATTGTGCGCCGGCTTCGTGCTCGTTCGGGATAGCGGCCTTCGTGTCCGCCCAGCAGGAACAGCCCCAGCGCGCTGAGCCCGAGGTAGGCCACGAGGAACCACGGGAGCACCACGTCATAGGGCCAGGAGAGAAAGGTCGTGAACCGCGGATTCCCGTTCCAGAGGTATTTTCCGAAATGGATCATCCCGACGCCGCCGAACAGCGCGACGTTCGCGCCCGCGAGCAGGCCTGCGGCAAGTGCCAGCCGGCGCAGCCACTGCGGGTTGCTCATCTCCAGATCATCGTTCCCGCCCAGCGTGAGCCACACGCTCAGGCCGCACTCGGGGCAGACGCGCGCGTCGGGGTTGTTGCGCAGGCTGTAGCCGCAGCGCAGGCACGGCTTGAGCCGAGCGCGGGGGTCGCTTTGGATCCTGACGAGGGGCACGCTGCTGGGACCTTTCTGCACCGATTATGCCGAATATATCGACCCGAGGGGCTTCAAACCCTGTCGCGAAACGCCCGTTGTCACCGCATTTCATGCAAACCGGGCTAACTTCCCGCGCGTATCGTTGAAATATGCCCGCATCGGCGGCGTCCTTACGCGGGCTGTGGGCAGTGTGCGTGAGGCAGGGATTTCCTCCGTCCGTGTGATGAGTGCTACTGTGGCGGCATCGGCCGACTCCAACCGCCACTGATTCGCCGAAGTGAAGGTCATGCACATGTCCGGGGACACACTCTCGACGCTCCGCGAGGTTCGCCTCGAACCCCTGGAAGCCCGCCAACTGCTCGCGTTTGGACAGATCGACGAATCCTTCGGGTCGGGCGGGCAGGTGATTACGCCCATTGGGGCGCTCGCGGCCGCTGCCCCGGCAGTGCACGAGCTGGAGGTCGTTGCGGACCAGGGCACGATCCTCGCCGGCGGCAGCGGAGGCCTGGTGCAGTGGACGAGCGACGGCGACGTCGACCCCGACTTCGGCGACAACGGCAACATCCCCCTTCCCGGCACCATCTACCGCGATCATGACGTGGCGCCCGATGGCACGATCTATGTGCTTGCCTCCAGCGATGTCGGAGGATTCGTCGTCCGCTACACGCGCAGCGGACAACCCGATCCGAGCTTCGGCGTCGGCGGCTCGACCCTGATATCAGTCGGCCCCACGTTCACGCCGGCGGCCATCGCGGTGCAGGACGACGGCAAGGTGGTCGTTGCCGGCTCCGTTCGCACGAACATCGGGGACGGCGCCCGCGCCCGCGTCTACCGCCTCAGCGCCGACGGCTCAGCCGACCTGGCGTTCGGTAACGGTGCGAGCATCGACCTTCAGCTCGGCGCGGGCGATCCCATCGTGACGCCCGTTCAGAAGGACACCATCGCCGGCCTGAAGATCCTCTCCGGCGGCAAGATCATTCTCGCCGGCAGCTCGCTGGCGTACTCACCTGAGTTTTACGACGACGAGGCGGGCATCTTCAGACCCGTCGTGTACGGAGACTCGGTCTTTGCCACCGCTCGGCTGACCCCCAGTGGTCAGCCGGACACCACGTACGGCGACGGCGGCGTCTCGCGCAGCGTCTATGCCTCCGCTGCGCTTCCGGCGCCGGCTACAGCATTCGCCCACCGCGATACCGACGATGCCATCGCTCTGGCCGCCTACACCGACCGGCTCGTGTACGCGCAGTTCAACGCCAGCGGGGTGGTCGCATTCAACCGCGCCGCGCCGGCGCCGGGATTCGGCATCCCGCTCGACATGGCCACCAAGCAGGACGGGCGATTCATGCTGGTGGGCGTCGCCGAAGCCGTCACAGGGTATGGGCTGCAGGTTGCGTACATTTCCCCCGGGGGTGAGCTGAGCAACACGATCCAGACCAGTGATCTCCGGCTGGACACGGTCGATCTCGCCGAGGCCGGCCCGGCTGCAATCGCGGTGGCGCAGGATGGCAATATCCTGATCGGTGGCCGCCCGGGCGACGGCAGCGCCGCATATCAGCTCGTGAAGCTCGACGACGGCAAGGTCGACGTCCAGCGTCCCGACCACTTCGCCCAGGCGCGCGGGAACGACATCGTTCGCGACGCAGCGGGCGGTGTGCATTTGGCCTATTTCGATGCGACCGAGCGCGTGCTCAAGTACGCCTACCGCGCGCCCAACGGGCTCTGGGCCCCGACCGTCACCGTCGATGACGCCCCCGAGTCCGGACATTACCTCTCGATTGCCGTTGATGCCGGCGCACGGCCGGGCATCGCTTACTTCGACGGCCATCATGGCGACCTGAAGTTCGCCTTCTCCTCGACCGACGGCCGCTGGAGCACGCAGCTCGTCGAGGGACCCGGCATCGTCGGCCTCTACCCCTCGCTTCAGTTCGACTCCACTGGCCGCGCCACCATTGCGTACTACAAGAAAACGGGCGGCGACCTGAAGCTGGCGGCGCTTCAGCCGCAAGGGCAGTGGACTTATGAGCTGATCGATGCCATGAACGACGTCGGACGCTCCGCGGCGCTGGTGGCACAGCCCACGGTCGGTCTCTGGTCGATTGCCTACACCGACACGACTACGGGCGACGTGAAGCTCGCATGGCGGACGAAGGCACGGACCTGGGCAATCGAAGTTGCCGCCACGACCACAGGGGGCGCAGATTTCCTTTCCCTCGCCTACAACCCATCAACTGAGCCCGGCGGCGTCTATCAGCGCGCCGCCATCAGCTACTTCGATGCGTACAACGCCGACCTGAAGCTGACCCAATCCAGCGGCGATGGCGCGCTCGTCTGGACCCCCCGCATCCTTTCGACGCAAGGCGTGGCCGGCCTCTACACGCACCTGACCTTCGACGCGTTCTTCGGGCCCACCGTCTACTACTACAACCGCACGTTCGACCGCGTCACGCGATTGACCGATCACTTCCACGACGGCGTCACGACCGAGAGCGTCGCCGAAGGCGCCGGCCGCTTCCTCTCCGTCTTCAGTGACGGCAACACCATCGACCTCGCGTACTTCGATGAGGACGAAGGGTTGCTGAAGGTCCAGTCGATGCCCGTGCGGGTGTAGCCGCGCGGGTGTAGCCGCGCCTGCCCCCCTTTGATGCCTATCACGACTGATTCACGCGCTCCGGGAGCGGGCGCCCATTGGGAAACCCGAAACCCTATTGCGTCTTCGGCTCCAGCGCCATCTTGCACCTCGGGCACCGCCCGGGGCCGCGTTGGACGACTTCCTCATGCATGGGGCAGACGTACAGCGGCTGCTGCGACTGGAGGGTCGCCGGCTTGCGCTGGGGGATCGGCTGGCCGAGCATTTCCAGCTCGGCGGGGCTTGCGGGACCGGCGACCGTGCCCGCGGGGTGCTGGTACCAGCCTGGGTCCTGATCGTAGTTTGTCAGCTCCTCGCGGACTTTGAGGATCGTGAACATCCCGCCCATGTCCGTGTAGCCAAACTGCGCGTGCGCCCCCATCATCGGGATACTGTTGCGCGGCATGGGCATGCCCATTTCGCCCATCTCGCCCATGCCGTGGTGACCCATCGTCATGTAGCCGGGAAGGAGCTTGCGGAGGCGTCCGTCCAGGCCCTGCGTTTCCATGCCCAGCGTGTTCGTAAACTCATGGCCCATCTGGTTCATCATGTGGTGGGTCATGTGGCAATGCATGACCCAATCGCCCGGTTCGTCGGCGACGAACTCGATCGTCTGCGTCGAGCCAACCGGCACGAGCACCGTCGTCACCGGGATCCTGGCGCTGACGGGGATCGGCCCGCCGTCGGTGGCGACGATGGGGAACTGATATCCGTGCAGGTGGATCGGGTGGTGGTCCATCGGCCCGAGGTTGCCCAACCGGATGCGCACGCGGTCGCCCTTTTTCACGACGAGCGGCGCGGTGCCGGGGAACGACTTGCTGTTGAACGTCAGCACGTTGAAGTCGGTCATCTCCAGCGGGTCGGGCCGACTCGCCCCCGGCTCGATCTTCCACTCGTGCAGCATCAGCGAGAAATCGCGATCGACTTGCGGCGTCACATCCGGGTGCGGGTTGCGCGGATGGATGATGAACATCCCCGTCATTCCCATCGCAATTTGGATCATCTCGTCCGCGTGCGGGTGGTACATCTGCGTCCCGTGCTGGCGGAGCGTGAATTCGTACTTGAACGTTTCTCCCGGCTTGATGGGCGGCTGCGAAATCGCGGCCACGCCGTCCATGCCCGAGGGCAGGAGCACGCCGTGCCAGTGCACGCTCGTGATCTCCGGCAGCTTGTTGGTGACGAAGATGCGGACGCGATCACCTTCGACGGCCTCGATGACGGGGCCGGGCGTGCGCCCGTTGTAGCCCCACACCCGGCAGCGCAGCCCGGGCGCGAACTCGTGGTCCGCGATTTCCTCGGCGATGAGGTGGAAGACTTTGACTCCATCGACGAGGCGGTAGGGGAGCGTCGCGCCGTTGGGGACGGTCACAGGATTGTAATGGACGCCCGGCTCGCCGGGCGGAAGCGGGGGTGAGTCGCTCGGCACCGTGGCGCTCTGCGCGAGAGCCGGGCGGTCCTCTGCCCCGGTCGCCACCGAGCCACCCGCCGCGAGGGCGGCAGTCGAGAGAAGCATGTTGCGTCGAGAGATCATGGGAGTTCCTTAATGGTTGTGGTGATGGTGCTGCTGCGCGTCAGCCGGCGAGGGCGCCGAAGCGGGCGCGGTCGCCGCGGGCTGTGTCGCGTGTGTTCCGCCGGGCAGCTGTCCACCGGCGGCCCGTTCGAGTTCGGCGCGAGCCGTCCAGTAGTCGCGCAGCGCAGCGACGTGCTGGGCCTGCGCATTGACTTCGTCCTGCTTGGCGCGGAGCAGGTCGAAGATGCCGGCGTCCATCGCGTTGTACTGGAGCTGCGTCTGATCGACGATCTGCCGCCGCAGCGGGAGGAGGATGTCGCGGAAGCGGGTCACGCGCGACTCGGCCGCCGCGAGCTGAGCGGCCGCCGTGCGGACCTGGGCGCGGGTTGCCAGCACCAGCGCGTCGCGCTGCGCGCGAGTGCGTCGAAGCTCGGCTCGCGCCGCGGCGATGCGCGCCTGGCCTTGGTTGAAGAACGGGAGCGGGATGGCGAGGTTGGGGCCGAACGACCACTCGCCCTCCTCCCGTTCGGCGCCGCCGCCCAGTTCGACTTCGTCGATGCCGCCGAACCGGCGGGCGCCGCCCAGCGCGTGCTGCGCGTTGCGGATGCGCTGCTCGGCCGCGCGCACGTCGAGCCGGCGCTTCAACGCCATCGCTTCCAACTCACCGGTGGTGAACGTCTGCTGCGGCGCATCGGGCAGCTGCGGCGGCAATTGCCAGGTGTCGTCGACGACGCCCATCAGCAACCCCAGGCGCAGCCGCGCTGCCTGTGCTTCGGCCTCGGCCGACGTCACTTCCAGCTGCGCCGACTCCGCCAGCGCCTGCTCGCTTACCAGCGCCAGGTCGGTGATGTTGCCCGCATCGTGAAGGCGCTTGGCGACCTCCCCCGCCGCCGACGCCGCTTCATTCACCGTCTGCCGCAGCGCCAGCAGCTGCTGCGCCGCGACCGCCTCGGCATGGGCGGCGCGAACGTCCGCCGCCAGAGCGAGCACCGCGTCCGCCGTCCGCAGCTCCGCGCTTTGCAGCGCCGTTTTCGCCAGCCGTTTGCGCAGCGGAATCTGAAAGATGTCGAGGAAGTCCGCGACGACAGCAAGGTCCATTTTGGTCGAGCCGCCCCCTTCGGGGAAGCGGAGTTCGGCATCGAAGACGGGGTTATGCAGCAGCCCGGCGCCGACGAGCTCCGCCTGCGCGACGCCGACGTCCTCATACGTCGCCTGGAGATTCGGGTTGTTCAGCAGCGCGACCTGGACGGCCGTCTCGGACGAAAGCGGGTAGCCGAGCATCAGCCGTATGGAATGGGCGACCTCGGCGTCGGCCGACGAGCCGCGATTCCAGTGAACGCGATGCCCACCACCATCCGCGACCGCTCGTCGAACGTTGGAGAAACCGCCATGCGGTGACGCGGACGCACATCCCGCAATCGTCGCCGCCAGTGCCATGACGGGAACCAGTTTGTAGCGCGCAATCATGTCAGGGGTCCTGCAAAGAAGCTTGGAATTCGTCAGCGCGTTGAGCGGGCGATGGTGCGAATCACAAGCGCAGCACACAGGATTGGCTGAGGGGGTCGAGCGGAGAGGTGAGAACCTCAAGCGAGCTCGGCGACGCACTGATCGCCAGCTCGACCTCAGTAGTCGCGGCGACATCGCGATCGTGGAGCACGCCGAAAAGTGCCAGAGGGGGACACGTCACGTGGTCGATCCGCTTCGCCGGCGCAACGCTGAGATCACCGCAATGCGGGCAGGGATCGGAATGGTCGCTCGTGGGTGCCGTGGGGGCGCTGCTGGTCTGGCAACATGCGTGAGTGTCAGCAGTTACGTCTGCGCCAGCCATCGCGGGGCGGGTGTCGCACGCGCACACAATGACTGCCACGCCGATGATCAGGGCTGTCCCGCTGGCGATCAGTGGTCGGGCGCGCAACCGCATGAGGGTTCATCGTATCTCGCGCCCGGTGCGCAAGTCAAAATGACTCTGCTGTTCCTGCAAACGGCGCCTCCCCGGCCACTGTCCTACCGTGGTATGATCGCCGCCTGCGGGCTCCCTTCGTGCCAGGAGCCGTTCGTATGGGTGCGAACTTCCTGTAATTCCTTCGCTTGCGTGGCGTCATTCATGTCGAGGTGGGTGTGGTAGAAGCCAGGCTCTTCGCTTCGAAGAGCGCGCCAGAACTGTTGGAGGAGTTCCGCGCGACGGGCGCGCAAGCACCGTTTGAGGAGGTGGTGCGCCGTTACGCGGGGATGGTCTACAGCGTCTGCCTGCGCGTGACCAGGAACAACCACGATGCCGAGGACGCCACCCAGGCAGTCTTCCTGGCGCTGGCGGTGCAAGGGAAGACGGCCAAGCCCATCCGGTACATCGGCCCCTGGCTGCAGCAGGTCGCTCACCGGCTTTCCCTCGACATCCGCCGAAGCAAAAAGCGCCAGAAGGCCCGGGAAGAAAAAGTCGGCCAGATCATGCGCAGCACGCACGGAATTCAGGGCACGAACGGCAACGGGCACGGCAACGGCAAACATGCCCCCGACGCCGCGTATGAACAGGACGAGCTCAAGCGGCTGATCAATGACGAGATCAATCAGCTCCCCTCGAAATACCGCCTCCCCCTCATCCTGCACTACTTCGGCGGCCTCACCCGCGATGAAATGGCCAAAGAGCTGAACGTGCGGCCCAACACGCTGGGGGTGCGCGTGTACCGGGGTCGCGAACTGCTCGGCAAGCGCCTTGCCGCGCGCGGGCTGTCGATCCACAGCGGGGCGCTGTCGCTGATGCTCGCGGGCTCGATCAGCCTGCGGTTTAACGAATCGCTGATCACCTCCACCTGCACTGCCGTCGCCGCCACCACGGGCGGGGTGGGCGGGGGGCCGGAGGTCATCGCCGGCGTCTTTGCGAATCAGGTGTTCGGCATCACCCGCGCGATCGCGCGCGGAATGACGCTGGCGAAGATCAAGGTGGTGGCCGGGCTGGCGATCGCCATCGGCACGGCGGTCGCCGGTGGGGCGGAAGCGATCTCTCGCGTCGTGCCGCTCGACCTGCGCTTCTCGCTCCCGTTGGATCTCGCCTCGCGCCTGCGCGACACGCTGCGGTCGTTCATCCGACCGCTTCAGTTCAGCAGCGCGCAGCCGAAGTCGGCGGATGAACTGCTCGCCGGCGTTGGAGCCGATGACGACTCGGCCGTGCAGTATGCGGGCAACTGGCAGGTGTATGACCCGCTCGCCGGCCGTCATTTTCTCGAGAACGGATTGCAGCCGACGATGCTCTCGGCTCCCGAGCGCACCACCGACACGGCCGACGTTGCGTCGAGCGCCGCGCCGGTTGCGTCGTCGCTGACGCAGGCGGCGGAGCGCACGACCGTCCTCGAGTCCTCCTCGATAACAAGCGCCGGCCACGCCGTGGCGGGCTCGGCGGCGCCTGCGGGGGCAAGCCGGACCTCCGGCAGCGGCTTGCCGCAGGTGTACTCGCTCTCGGGCGCGGGAATCGAGCAGCGCCGGGCGGGCCCGGCGCGGCCGCTGCCGCAGGCGAATGCTGCGCCGCCCGCCGTCGTCCTGGGCGCAAACCCGGGCGTGCGCGACACGCACGTGGTCCGGGCGGGGGAATCGCGCCATTTCAGCAGCTTGACCGTCGGCGAGATCGGCTCGGCGACATTCCGCCAGACCGGCGGCTCTACCCGAATCGACAACGATCTCACCGTCGCACGCCACCGCGGCTCCACCGGAGAGGTCGAACTCTCCGGCGGCACGATGAGCACCGGTGGTAATCAGCTCATCGGCCTCCAGGGCGCCGGCCGCTTCACGCAGAGCGGCGGCGCAAATGTCATCACCGGTGCGCTGGTCGTCGGGCATGACGGCGTCGGCTACTACCAGATCCGCGGGGGTGAGCTGACGGCCGACACGATGAAGGTCGCCTTCACCGGCGAAGGCCACTTCACGCAGGGCCTGAACCGCGCAGAGATCGCGACCACCATCGGCGGGAGCACCGCCGTCTTCGACCCCGTCTCGCGCTTCAACACCGTCACCGTTGCCGACAAGCAGGGCAGCCACGGTTCGATCACGCTCAACTCCGGGGACCTGATCAGTGGCAACCAGACGATCGGCCGCGCGGGCGACGGCAGCGTCGTTCAGGAGGGCGGCACGAACATTGCGCAGCGCCTCTGGCTCGGCTCGGCGCGGCAGAGCTTCGGCAGCTATGTGCTGAACGACGGCGTGCTGATGCTCGACCCCAATGCAGGCCAGATCGACGGCGACGCGGGGATTACCATCGGCGGCGCCGGCTCCGGCTCCTTCCGCATGGGCGCGGCCAACCGCGCCGCACGAATCGTCGAGGCACGCGGCGGCACAGACCTCGCCGTCCGCGCCAAGGCCTCGGGCACGGGAGTCTTCCAGGGCTGGGGCTCCGTCGGGCTCACCGGCATCGTCGTCAACAACGGCCGCATCATTGCTGACGGCTACGGCAACGCGCAGGCGCTGGATTTCTCGACGGCCGCCGGGGTCACCAACACGATTGAGAACGCGACGTTCGGCGGCACGAACGGCTGGTTCGCCACGGGCGGCGGCTCGATCGTGCTCCCGGGGATCGATATTGCGTCCGGCTCCAACGCGTACTCCTGGGGTGAAGATCCAAACGATGCGCTGCCCGACCTGGTCAACAGCGTCCGTCTTTACGTCCGGGACGCCGCCGGCGCGGGTGAGATCGATATCGCGCTGCTGGCCCTCGATCGCTCCGATATCCCCGCGCTGCCGGCCGGCCACAGCTTCATCGGCGTGTGGAGCTTTGACGCGCACGACCTGGAGTTCAGCGGCGTCGACCTCGCCGTCCGTTACGACGACGCGCTGGCGCAGGAGAAGGGGCTGAGCGAGTCGGTGCTGAAGCTATGGAAGTACGAGAACGGCATCTGGTCCCGCATCAATGACGACTCGTTCCGCCGATACGCAGCGCTGAACATCGTCTCGGGCTATGCCGGGTCCGATCTGACGCACTTCGCCGTGTCGGCGCCCGAGCCGACCTGCATCGGCGCGCTGGCGCTGGGTGGATGGATGCTCATGCGGCGCCGCAAGCGATAAGCACACACAAAAAGAGCCGTCGCAGCGTCATCGCCGGACCCCCCCGGAGGGGTCCGGCATTGCTCTTGAATGCGCAACCGCCGCCAGCGAAAAGCGGTGGCCGGTTGCGTTGGCAATTCCAGCCTATACGCTGGAGCTGAGCGATGGACATCAAACAAAACTATCTGAACGGCCAGTGGATCGGCGGCGGCGAAACGATCGAGATCGTGAATCCGGCGACGGGGCAGCCGTTCGCCAAGGTGTCGAGCGTCACGAGCGAGCAGGTGCGCCAGGCGCTGGCCGACGCGCAAACGGCCTTCGACCCATGGCGCAGGCTGCCCGCCAAGGCACGGGGGGATTATCTGCTGGCGATCGCGTCGGAGCTGAACCGCCGCAGCGACGAGGTCGCCCGCGTGATGACGCAGGAGAACGGCAAGCCGCTGGCGCAGAGCAAGGGCGAGGTGGCGATGTCGGTGGACCACCTGCGCTGGTTCGCCGAAGAATGCCGCCGCGCGTACGGGCGCGTCATTCCGCAGCAGGTCGCGGGGAAGCGAAACCTGGTGCTCAAAAGCCCGGTCGGCGTCGTCGCCGCCATCTCACCATGGAACTTTCCGCTCGTGTTGTCGGTGCGCAAAATCGCGCCGGCGCTGGCGGCGGGGTGCCCGACCATCCTGAAGCCCGCGAGCCAGACGCCGCTGTGCAATCTCGCGTTCGCCGAGTGCTGCGAGGCGGCGAAGCTGCCCAAGGGCGTTTTTCAGCTCATCAACGGCTCGGCGAGCATGATCAGCGAAGCGTTTCTGGCCAGTCCGATCTGCCGGAAAATCACGTTCACCGGCTCGACGGAGGTCGGGCAGAAGCTGATCGCGGGGGCGGCGCGCGACGTAAAGAAGCTCTCGCTGGAGCTGGGCGGCCACGCGCCGGCGATCGTGTTCGATGATGCGGACCTGGGCCGCACGGTCGAGGGCGTGCTGGCGGCGAAGTTCCGCAACACGGGGCAATCGTGCATCGCCGCCAACCGCATCTACGTGCAGGCGCGGATTTATGATCGGTTCGTCGCGGCGTTCGTGGACCGTGTCAAGCAATTGAAAACCGGCGACGGCCTGGAAGGGGAGCAGGACGTTGGGCCGGTCGTGAACGAGAAGGCGATCCGGTTCGCGCTGGCGCAGATCGAAGACGCAAAGCGACGCGGCGCTCGCGTGCTGGCGGGGGGCCGGCGTCTTGATCGAGCGGGGTTTTTCCTCGAGCCGACGGTGCTGGAAAACGTGCCCGACGATGCGGCCTGCATGAACGAGGAGACCTTCGCGCCGATCGCGCCGATCGCCCGATTCGAGCGGGAGGAAGAGGCGATCGCCAAGGCCAATGCGTCCCCGTTCGGCCTGAGCGCCTACGCGTTTACGACCAACCTCGATCGCATGTTCCGCGTCGCCGAGCAGTTGGAAGCCGGTACGATCGGGATCAACGACGGAGTTCCGACCACCAGCAACGCCCCCTTCGGCGGGTTCAAACACAGCGGCTGGGGGCGCGAGCTGGGCAGCGAGGGGCTCGACGCCTTCCTGGAGACCAAGCACGTGTCTATCGGGATCGTGGAGTCATCGGATTAGCCGCCGCAAAAACTGAAGCGACGCCAGGTAAGCCAAGACACTCTGATTGGCTTTCGTCTCTCCTCGCATGCCTGGCGAGGTTGGCGGCCGAATCGTCATTGTGATGAGCGTGGAAATGCCGAGCTATCTTGACGTGCCGCCCGAGCAGCTCGGGAGGGGTACGCCGGTCAAGGTGCGCGTGCTGAGCGACACGGCGTCAATCGCGCGCGACATGGCCAACGTGATGCTCGACGAGATCCGAGCTGCGCAGCAGCGCAGTAAAGCCGCAACACTGATCATCCCTGTCGGTCCGGTCGACCAATTCCCCATCCTCGCAGAGGTAGTGAACCAGCAGCGGATCGAGCTGCGCGACGCGTGTCTCATCAACATGGACGAATACCTCGCCGAGGACGGCCGGCCGATTGATCCGTCGCACCCGCTGAGTTTCCGGGGGTTTATGAACCGGATTTTCTACGACCGGCTCGACCCCGCGCTGGCGCCGGGGAAGGAGAACCGCGTATTCCCCGACCCGCAGAATCCGCAGGCGATCCAGCAGCTCATCGACGAGCGCGGCGGGGTCGACGTGTGCTTCGGCGGGATCGGCATCAATGGCCATATCGCATTTAATGAGCCGCCGGAGCCGGGGGAGGAGATTTCGGTCGAGACGTTCGCGCAGCTGCCCACGCGCGTGCTGAGCTTGACGCGCGAGACGCGGACGATCAATTCGGTGACGGTTGGCGGCGAGATCGCGATCATCCCGCATCGGGCGGTGACGTTGGGCATGAAAGAATGTTTGGCTGCGCGGAAGCTTCGCTTGTACTGTAACCGCCCCTGGCAAAGCGCCGTCGTCCGCCGCGTCCTGCATGGTCCGATCACCAGCGCATGTCCCGCGAGCCTGCTGCGCACGCACGCCGACGCGTCGATCACGATGACCGATTACGTTGCGGCGAAGCCCGACATTCGGTTGAGATAATATCCAGTCCCTGCTCCCAGTACTCCGGGAGAAGGCCAGGATGAGGGTGATTTGATAATTGCGACGCCTGCGTCGCCGCTTCGGGTGTTCTGGCGAAGGCGACGCAGGCGTCGCAACTGCATGGGAACCTGGGCGTGCCGGGAGAGGGGGAAGAGGCTATTTCTTGAAGAACGTCTTGCCGCGCGCGTTGAACTTACTCAGCCGGTTGTTCACGTAAAGCCCCTCCAGCAGGAACTCGCCGACGCTCGCGAGCGTGGCGGTGTCACCGCCGTCGAGTTCCATCTCTTTCGCCAGCTTCGCCGCGGCGTGGGGCAATCCCTTGATTGCCTTCATGTTGGCCACGAATTCATCGGCGCTCAGATCGTCGCCTGCCGGGAAGGTCAGGTTGCCCTTGAACTGCTCGGTGATGACGTCGTAGGCGTCGGGGTCGGCGTTGCGCGCGAAGACCGCCTTCACCGCCTCGCCGACGAGCGAGCGGATCAGCTTGTCCTCCGCCCCTTCCTCCTCGGCCAGCGTCATCTCGATCTTGCCACGGCAGCTGGCGACGAGGAAATTGAGATCGCTGACGCGCGGGACGACTCGCTTTTCGCTGGTGGTGATGCCGCGGCGTTCGGCGTTGCTCACGAGCGTCTCGAGGTTGGCGATGCTCGTCCGCACCGACACGCCTGATGCCTGCGACACGTGTGGGCTGTGCCGCGCCAGCCGCACAACCTCCTCGACGATCTCGTTCATGAAGCGCGGCGTGTCGACATGCACGCCGCTGTCCGAGCCGTTGCTGTTGCGATCGATCCACGCGTTCTGCTGGGCGATCTCGATGCCCTCCGATACGCTCTCGGGATAATGTGTGCGGACGACCGATCCGATACGGTCCTTCAGTGGCGTCACGATGCGCCCGCGGTTGGTGTAGTCCTCAGGGTTGGCGCTGAAAACGAGACACACGTCGAGGTTCAGCCGGATCGGGTAGCCGCGGATCTGCACGTCGCGCTCTTCGAGCACATTGAACAGCCCCACCTGGATGCGCGGGGCCAGATCCGGCAGCTCATTGATCGCGAAGATGCCGCGGTTTGAGCGCGGGATCAGCCCGTAGTGCATCGTCGACTCATCCGACAGGTACCGCCCCTCGGCGTGCTTTACCAGATCGATCTCGCCGATCAGGTCCGCGATCGTGACATCAGGCGTGGCGAGCTTTTCCTTGTAACGGTCGCTGCGGTGCACCCACTCGATCTTCGCGTCGTCGCCCTGCTCGGCCACGAGCCGCCTGCCCGTTTTGGTCATCGGCGCGACTGGATCATCATTGATTTCGACGCCGGAAAGCACCGGCATCCACTCGTCGAGCAGCTCGGGCAGCATGCGCAGGATGCGAGTCTTCGCCTGCCCGCGCAGGCCGAGCAGCAGCAGGTCGTGCTTCGCAAGAATGCCGTTGATCAACTGCGGCAAGACGCTGTCGCGGTACCCGACGATCCCCGGGAACAGCTCCTCGCCGGCCTTGAGCTTGCGGATCACGTTTCGGCGCAGCTCGTCCTTGACCGACGACGGCTGATATCCCGTTTCCTTCAGTTGCCCAAGCGTTGCGGGGCGGGGGTGGGTCATACGAAAACTCTCTCCCATCTTTAAACAACGGATGATAGGAGCCGCAGGGAGAGGAAATGCAACCGCATCTGAAACAACGATGGGACAAGCCAGTGGCAAGTTTGCAGGAGTTGCGGGTCCGGAGCGCTCTCCGGACC
>DASYWJ010000044.1:0-72456 GCA_035936155.1 Tepidisphaeraceae bacterium
GCCGCGACGGCCAGCCGCGACTGCCCCTCGTCCACCGCGCGAACGATCCGCTCCCTCAGATCCAATGAACAGGCCTCCATGCCTGACCTCCTGATTAAAACCAGTTGAGAATGCTACACGGAACGACGAAATGCTCTAGACTCTTCTGGTCCCTTCTCCCTCAGGCAGAAGGTGGATGAGGGGGGCGTCTGGAGTCGGAGACGATTCGGCTGCCATGCCCCCTCACCCAGCCTCTCCCGGAGGGGGGCCAGACCAGGAGTTTCGTGCCGCGCTTCGACCGCAACCACGTCGTCATCACCGGCATCGGCGCGGTCAGCCCCAACGGCGGTGTTGGCGCCGAGAGCTTTGCCTCCGCCTGCCGCGATGGCGTCAGCGGCATCCGCGCTCCCCAGGACCTCGACCTTACCGGCCTGCGCACCTCGGCCGTCGCGCAGGTGCTGGACTTCGATCCCGCACATCACATCGACCCCATTGAGGCCCGCCGCGTCCCGCGCATGGTGCCGATGGCCATCGCCGCGTCGCGCGAAGCGATGCACCAGGCGAACCTCAGGTTCGATCACAAAGACCTGGAAGCACAACGCGCCATCGGCGTGGCGCTCGGCACGGGCGGGGGCGGACTCGCGTTCGTCGAGGAGCAGTACCGGGAATTTTTCCTCCACGGCAAGGGGTCGCTCTTTTCTATCACCGCCGGCACGCATGGCAATCTGTCCAGCGAGTTGTCGATTGCCCTGAAGCTCCGGGGGCCGTCGCACGTGCTCTCGACCGGCTGCACGAGCAGCACGGACGCGATCGGCTACGCGATGATGCTCATCCGCGCCGGCCTCGTCCGCGCGATGGTGGCGGGCGGCGCCGATGCGCCGATCTCGCGCGGCATCCTGACGGCGTTCGAGAAGATGCGCGTCGTCTCCACGCACCGCTGGGACGATCCGGCGCAGTCGTCGCGCCCATTCTCCCGCGATCGCGACGGGTTCGTGCTTGGCGAGGGGGCGTGGATGTTCCTCCTGGAGGATCGCGAGCACGCGCTGTCGCGCGGCGCGACGATCCTTGCGGAACTGGCGGGCTACGGATCGACGTGCGACGCATACCATCGCGTGCAAATCGCACCCGATCTCGCCGAGCCGGTCCGCGCGATGGAGCTAGCCTTGGCCGACGCCGGACTGGCGAAGGACGAAATCGCCTACGCCAACCTGCACGGTACGAGCACGGAGATGAACGATCGGATGGAGACGGCCGCCATGAAGGCTTTCTTCGGAAACGGTCGCGCCGCGCGTATCCCAATGAGCTCGACCAAGTCGATGATCGGCCACCCCCAGGGCGCCTGCGGCGCCGCCGGCCTGGCGGCGACGGTCCTGCTCATGCGCGAGGGTCTGGCCCACCCCACGATCAACCTGCACCAGCCCGACCCGCAATGCGATCTTGATTACATCCCCGGCCCGGCGCGGCACGCCGACATCCACGCGGCCCTGTGCAACTGCATCGCCTTCGGGAGCAAAAACAGCGCCCTGGTCGTCACGCGCGGCTGAGATCCAGACCGATCCACTGCAGAAGCGCAGAGGATGCAGCGGAATGCGGGCAAGATCGGTTCGCCCTGTATCGTCTGCCTCTGCGGTGAGCTGATCAAGGGGACGCGATTGCCCGTCCGATGCCGCCGGACAACGGTGTCTGTTGATTTGCCGCAACATCCGGCACGAGTGCTGGAGGACGATGCTGGAGAATCGCGGGGTGCACCGCAACAGATGCGTCTTGCCACGGTTGCTTCCGCTGGCACCGCGTTTGTCTATCGGACGTCATGCGTTGCCTCGCCCTGCTCGTCATCGGGATGTTGCTTACCGGGTGCGCCAGCCGCGCTAAAACGTCTCAGCGCCTGGACGCTTCAGACCAGCCGGACCGCGTGAACTACTGGTACGAAGCCAACAGCGCCTCGGCCTTGGCCTTTCCCCCGCCCATCGTCGCCAGCGCGATCACGCCGAACCTGGCTCGCGCCGGGCGCGAAGAGGTGGCCTATGTCGGGTTCGACACGGTGATTACGACCCATTTCTACCTTCGCTACGACGATCGCCAGGTGATCTACGGAGACGACGCCGGCCGGTACGAGCGGCGGGCGATCAGCGAACGCTTTGGTGTCAGCTACCGCTAAAGCTTCCCCAGATTGCCTCCGCTGCCTATCAAAGTGCCTGTCGCAGGCGCCATTTCCTTCTTGATATTCCGCAAACCAGCCGCCATAGTTGAGTAAGTCTGTTTCCCATCGGGTGTTAACAACCTTTCAACCGGTGAACTGAGAGGGATCATGGCCACGATCACCAAGAAGGAACTGATTGACCGGATCGCCGACGGCACGGGCGGCCGACGCGTACAGGTCAAGCGCATTGTCCAGCAGTTTCTTGACGAGGTTGTGAACGAACTCGGCAAGGGCAACCGCTTGGAGTTCCGCGACTTCGGCGTGTTCGAGACCAAGCTCCGCAAGGCGCGCAAGGCCCAGAACCCCAAAACCCTTGCCCCCGTCGAGGTGCCCGAGAAGCGTACCGTGAAGTTCAAGGTCGGCCGGCTGATGAAGCAGCGGCTTGGCGACCTCACCGGCGTCGCCATAGACGACGAGGCCGGCGATGTCGCCGAGATGGCGGACGCCAACGGAGATGACGACGATTCGTCGGATGAGACGTAAGGCAGTCTCGTTTGAGTGATCACAATCACCCCCGCGGGGCACGGTTCGCCGTGCCTCGCTTCGTTTGATGGCCGGTAAAGTCATGTCCGACGAGGCGCGGCTTGCGGATCTGCTCAGGGCGGCGCTGGACGAGCGCCAGGACAGATTGCTGCTGCGCCGGCGACGCACAATCGACCCCTTGGGCGGCGCGATGGTCGAGTACGAGGGAAGGCCATACGTCAACTTCTCGTCCAATGATTACCTGGGGCTTCGCACACATCCGACAATGATCGATGCCGTCGTCGAGGCGGCGCGAAAGCATGGCGCCGGCAGCGGCGCATCTCCGCTCGTCGGGGGGTATGGATCGGCTCACGCGTCTGCCGAGCAGGCGCTGGCGCGATGGAAGGGGACGCAGGCGTCGGTCCTGCTTCCCAGCGGCTATCAGGCAAACCAGGCCGTCGTGCAGACCCTCGCAGCCTGCGCTGAAGCCGCAGGCGCATCCGTGCGCTTCCTGCTCGACAAGCTCGTGCACGCCTCGCTGATCGACGCCGTCCGCGCCAGCGGGCTGCCGATGCGCGTCTTTCCGCACAATGGGATCGAGAAGCTCCAGCGCCTGCTCGAGGAAGCCGATGCCGGCGAATTGCAGGTCGTGGTCACCGAGTCGATCTTCAGCATGGACGGAGATGCCGCGGACCTTCGGTCGATCGCCGAGTTGAAGCGGCAAAAACCGTTCGTCCTCGTCGTGGACGAGGCGCACGGCAGCGGCGTATACGGCCAGGTCGGCGCAGGATATGCAGCGGAGTGTGGAATCGCGGAGCAGATCGATATCTTTGTCGTCACGCTCTCCAAAGCGCTTGGTGCAATCGGCGGGGTGGTGTGCGCATCGGCGGACTTCTGCGACGGGCTGGTGAACTTCGGCCGCGCGTACATCTACTCGACGAGCGTTCCGCCCACCGTTCCCGCTGCCGTCGAAACGGCGCTGAGCGTGTTACGTTCCGAACCGCAGCGGCAGGCGCGCGTGCGGGCGCTGTCGAACCACGTCCGTGTGGCGCTGCGCGAACAGGGAATTGCTGTTCCCTCGGGCGATTCTCCAATCATTCCGCTCATCCTGGGCAGCGAGCAGGCCGCGGTCCTGGAGGCGGACCGGTTGATGGCACTGGGGATACTGGCGCTGCCGATGCGCCCGCCGACGGTTGCGCGCGGGAGCAGCCGATTGCGCATCACGCTTTCCAGCGTGCACACCGACGAGCAGGTGTCTGCATTGATCGACGCGCTGGCGCAAAAAAGCGCGTCATCCCGATGAGGCACTCCGAACGATCTCGGGTGGAGATCCTTCGGAGCATCTGGGGATGACGCTGCTGAAGTATTCGCCTCGACTGTCGCCGCCGCAGCTTACGCGTGCGGGCGGTTGATCATGCTTGCGGCGGCGGCCGGATGCATCGGTTGGGCGACGACGCCCGCTCGCGATTCGATCCGCGCCATGGTTTGCGCCAGCAGGTCGGCCGGCGGCTCGACGGCGGGGAGAAGCTCGAGCAGGCTAAGCACACGCTGTACCGACTGGAGCCCGGGCTCCGTCGTTGGCTGGGCGTGGGCCACATAGCGGTTCCCGTTTCCGTTCCCATTCCCGTTCCCATTGCCCGCTCCGACCGACCGATCGAGCAGCAAATCGACGGCGCGGCGGTCACTCTCACATAGACGTCTGGTCATACCACGTCCCCTGACTTGTAGTCGCGCCGGATCGACATGGCTCCGACGCCTGCCCCCATCGTTAACCTGCGACTTGCATTACAAACGGCTCCACCGGCGTTTGCAAGCGGCCGGAAACGTCCCGGCGCTCTTTCACTGGTTACGACGCAAAGCGCCCGCGGTTCATAGATCTCCACCGGTCTGCGAAATGGGCGACCGCTGCATGGAGCCGCGATTTCACGGTTCCCAGCGGAATATCGAGGATGTCACCGATCTGTTTGTAAGGAAACTGGTGGAAGTACGAGAGCAATAAAATTTCTCGAAGATGCTCCGGCATGTGCATCACGGTCTTTTTCACCAGTTCCTGCAACTCCTCCCGCTGCATCGAGTCATCCGGCATGGCGGCCGTGCTCTGCATGAGGTCGATGAACTCGCCGGACTCGTCGTCGCCGGGGCTGATCGATGCCGACAGCGGGTTGGTCGGGCGCCGCGCCTGCGATCGAATCAGGTCGCGCGCCTTGTTGGCGGCAATCGTGAACAACCAGGGGCGGAAGCGGCGCGCAAGGTCGAACTGGTCGGCAGACTGGTGCACCTGCAGGAATGTCTCTTGGAACACGTCCTCCGCGGCCGCGCGATCGCCAAGGAAGCGGACGAGGAAGTGGTACAGCTCGCGCTGGTATCGGGCCATCAGCTGCGTGAAGGAATTGCGATCGCCTTGTCGGTACTCCGCCAGGAGCTGCTCGTCGGTCCGCTCCGCGCCCGTCGCCGCACGCGGGAAATCAGCCGCGGCGCTCGCGCCACCGGGCGCAGCGTGTCCATTGGGGCGATCGGGATTGGTGTGCTTGCCGTCCCCGTCACCTTTGCGATGGACGTCGCGGTTGTGTGGCGTGCTCACGTTCATCTTGCCACCTCCAAGTGAACCAGCTAAGGTCCGAACCGTCAACAGTTAAACGCGTAATAAGCAGGGGCCCCCGCGCCGCCGCGACTTACGCATCTGTCCGCCGCGCTCCATTTCAAACAAATGATATGCCTTTGAGTGTGCCCCTTCTGGAAAAGCCTCGAATTTTCGATCTGGCACCCGTCGAGTTCGACGCCGCCATCATGCGCCTGGGGTGGCCCAGGTTTCGCGCCAACCAGATCCGTGACTGGGTCTACAAAAAGCTCATCACCAATCCTGCGGAGATGACCAACCTGCCCTCGGCCGAACGCGCCCAGCTTGCCGATGCGATGATCTTTGCGGGCGCTTCTGTAACGACAGAGCAGCACAGCAGCGATGGCACGATCAAGCTGCTCCTCAATTGGCCGGACGGGTCTACCGCTGAAACGGTCATGATTCCTGACCACCAGCGCCGGACGGCTTGCGTGAGCTCGCAGGTCGGTTGTCCCGTCGGCTGCCAGTTCTGCGCGAGTGGGATCGATGGGGTGAAGGGCAATCTGTCGGCGGGGCAGATCGTCGAGCAGATCTACACCTTCAACCGCATTCTCGCTTCTCGCGCTGAGGGCATCACCAACGTCGTGTTGATGGGCATGGGCGAGCCGCTGGCGAACTACGGGAACGTCATGCAGGCCGTGCGCATTATGAACGACCCGCAGTGCCTGGGCCTCGGCGCCCGCCGGATCACCATCTCGACCGTCGGCGTGCCCGCGAAGATGCGCGAGCTGGCCCGCGAGGACCTGCCCATCAACCTCGCTATCTCCCTGCATGCCCCCAACGAGCCGCTGCGGAAACAACTGATTCCCTGGGCCGAGCATTTCGCGCTGCCGGAGATTCTTGAAGCAGCGCGCTATTACTTCGAGAAGACGGGCCGCGAGATCACGCTCGAATACATCCTGCTCAGCGGTGTCAACGACCAGCCCGAGCACGCGCGGGAGCTCGTCCGCGTGTGCAAGACAATCCGTGCCAACGTCAACCTCATCCGCTACAACGAAGTTGAATCTCTCCCGTTCAAACGGCCCAGAGCGCACGACGTCGTCACATTCCAGGAGATCCTGCGCAAGGGCGGCGTGAACGCCCATGTCCGCAAGTCCCGCGGGCGCGACATCGACGCCGCCTGCGGGCAGCTGCGCCGCAAGGAGCAACAGCGCTTTCCAGCGCCCGTGTAGCCGCGGTGCTCGCACCGCGTGCCCCGCAAACGTCGAGCGTGACATCTCCTGCTTCGGGCGCTATTATTCGCTCTCTATGAGTATTCCCACCCCTCCGAACGGCGTTCGGCGGCTTGTTGCTGCGCGCGAGCTTGCTGCGCTGTCGAACTTCGTGCGCGATGTCGGCGCCGCCACCGTGTCTGGCCTGTGGGGCAGCGGCGTCGCGGCGGTCGTCGGTGGGGTGGAGGCGAACCTGCGCCGTTCGATCCTGCTCATCTGCGGGCACCTGGACGAGGCCGACGATCTCGCCGACGACATCGAGCTTTTCACAGGCCGCCGCCCGGACGTGCTGCCGGCGCTGGAGATGGGCGGAACGCTTGGGCGGTTGTCGGAAGAGCTCGTGTCCAACCGCATGCGCCTGATCGCAGACCTCGCGCACCGCAATGCAGGGACGAGATTTGTCTCGCCCTCTTCCGAGCAAAAAAGGGCAACACAAGTATCGCCCCTACTGGTGGCCCCGATTCAGGCGCTGATGCAGGCCGTCCCGTCGCGCGATCAGCTCCAGCACCTCATTCGCACCCTCAAAGCCGGCGACACCCTTGAGCCCGAGAAGCTGATCGTCTGGCTCGCCGACCACGGCTACAACCGCCTCGAGCAGGTCGAGGTTCCCGGCGATTTTGCGGTGCGCGGCGGGATTGTCGACGTCTACGTCCCCGGCGAGTTCGAACAATCAGGCGACCAGGTAGGCCTGACCGTCCGTATCGACTTCTTCGACGATGAGATCGAGTCGATCAAAACCTTCGACCTCGACACGCTCGGATCGGGCAAGCCGATCGAGTCGGTGCAGCTCATCGACTTGAAGGGCAAGCTCGAAAGCTCCGACTCGACCAGTTTGTTCACGTACCTGCCCGACGACGCGATCGTCATGCTCTGGGCGCCGTTGGAGATCGCGGAGCAGGCGAAGAGCTACCTCGACCGACTGCCGGACGTGAAGGGCGTTTACCCGCTGAGCGCCGTGCTGAAGAACGCCGAGCGCTTCGCCCGGCTGGAGCTGAGCCAGTTCGAACAGGGCGTTAGCGCCATGCCCAGTTTGGTCAGCGGGAAGGAAGTCCCGCAAGTCCGGTTGCCCATCACGTCGCTCCAGCGCTTTGAGACCGAGGCGAAGAAGGCGATCAAGGAGCTGGAGGAGCTGTCGAGGACGCACCAGTTAACCGTGTTCTGTGAAAACGCAGGCGAGGCCCAGCGCTTCGGCGAGTTGCTCGATCAGGATGCGCCGGGACTGCGCGGGAAGATTGAGATCCCCATTGGGTATCTCCACCGGGGGTTCGTATGGGATCCTTCTCTCAATAAAGCCGGCGATGATATCGCCGGTGATGGTGAGAAGGCCGGCGATGACATCGCCGGCTTTATTGGAGAGACAAAACCGCTCGCCCTTCTCGGCCACCACGAGCTGTTCCACCGTTACGAGCAGCGCCGCCGCGTGCGGAAGGTGATCGCGTCGCGCCCGGTGGATTCGTTCCTGGACTTGAAGCCGGGCGATTACGTCGTTCACGTCGCGCACGGCATCGCGAAGTTCACGGGAATTCAGACCCTCAGCAAGGACGGCAAGAGCGATGAGTACCTCACGCTGCGCTTCGCCGAGAATGCAACGCTGCACGTGCCGGCGGCGCGGATCAACCTGATCCAGAAGTACGTCGGCGGGTTTCAAGGCCATCCGCAGCTCTCGCGGCTGGGCAGCGGGGCGTGGGAGAAGCAGAAGGCGAAGGTCTCCGAAGCCGTCATGGACATGGCGGCGGACCTGCTCGAAGTGCAGGCGGCGCGACAGGCTGAAACAGGCACATCGTACCCCCCGGACACGGAGTGGCAGCGCGAGTTCGAGGCGGAGTTTCCCTACGAGCCGACGGAGGACCAGGTCACGTCAGCGGAGGAGATCAAGCAGGACATGCAGAAGGTCCGCCCGATGGACCGGCTGCTGTGCGGCGACGTCGGGTATGGAAAAACCGAGCTGGCCATGCGCGCTGCGTTCAAGGCGGTCGAGTACGGAAAACAGGTCGCGGTGCTCGTGCCGACGACGGTGCTTGCCGAACAGCATTACCGGTCGTTCAAGGAGCGGATGGTCAACTACCCGTTCGCCATCGATTCCATCAGCCGATTCCGCTCCCCGCGCGAGCAGAAGGAGACGGTGAAGAAACTGGCCGCCGGCGAGATCGACATCCTCATCGGCACGCATCGGCTGATCAGCAAGGACGTGAAATTCAACGATCTTGGCCTCGTCGTGATCGACGAAGAGCAGCGCTTCGGCGTCACGCACAAGGAGCGGCTGAAGCAGATGCGCAAGACCGTCGACGTGCTGACGATGTCGGCCACGCCCATCCCGCGCACGCTGCACATGGGCATGGTCGGGCTGCGCGACATCAGCTCTCTGACGACGGCCCCGCAGGATCGTCGCAGCATCGTGACGGAGGTGATGGCCTACGACAAGCAGCGAATCAAGCTGGCGATCCTGCGCGAGCTGAATCGCGAGGGGCAGGTCTACTTCGTCCACAACCGCGTGGCCAACATCCAGGAAATGGCCGACGAGGTCCAGAAGCTCGTGCCGGATGCGCGCATCCTCATCGGGCACGGACAGATGGCCGAGGGCGAGATGGAAGACGCGATGCTGCGCTTCATCCGCCACGAAGCGGACATCCTCGTGTGCACGACGATCATCGAGTCGGGCCTGGATATCCCCAACGCCAATACCATCATCATCAACAACGCCGATCGCTTCGGCCTCAGCGAGCTGCACCAGCTCCGCGGGCGGGTGGGGCGGTACAAGCACCGGGCGTACTGCTATCTGCTGCTGCCGGCCGATCGTCCGGTCACGCCGGTTGCATCCAAACGGCTGAAGGCGATCGAGGAATACTCGCACCTGGGCGCGGGGTTCAAGATTGCCATGCGCGACCTGGAAATCCGCGGCGCGGGCAACATCCTGGGACCCGAGCAGTCGGGGCACATCTCGGCGGTCGGGTACGAAATGTACTGCCAACTGCTGGAGGATGCCGTCCGGCAGATGAAGAACGAGCAGAAGCCGACCAAGCCCGAAGCGCATGTCGACGTCGGCATCAGCGCTTTTATCCCCAAGACCTACATCCCCGGCGACCGCCAGCGCATGGACGTGTACCGCCGGCTGACGCGCTGCACGAGCGTCGAGATGCTCATGATGCTGGAGCAGGATTTGAAGGACGCGTTCGGCGAGCCGCCGCGGCAGGCGATCCTGCTGTTTGCGCTGACGGAACTTCGGCTGCTGTCTGGTCTCTTCGGCATCGAGAGCATCATCCGCAAGGACCCCGACGTGATCCTGACCGTTCGCGACGCCGCCCGCGCGCAGGCGGCGCTGGCGGGGGCGCCGGGGACCCTGCGCGTGATCGATGCGCAGACCGTGTACCTCCGCATGCCTGCCAGCTTCATGGAAGCCGAGACGTTGCTGATGGTGCTGAAGAACCTCATGCGCCAGGCCTACGACCGCGAGCAGCGCGGCGAGCCGGCGCCGCAGCCCGGGAAGGCGCCGCCGCCCGCTCAGCACAAGCCACAGCAACAACCTCAGCCCAGGGTGCACCTGCCGCCCAAAGCGCCCAGCGGGGCGAACAAGGCGAAGATGCAGCAGTCAGCCAGTGCCCCGGCGCACAAGCAGAAGCCGCTCACGGCGGACCATCCGGAGTTCAAGAAACTTCACTCGCTGCGCGAGGCGGGCATCCTGACCGAGCAGGAGTTCCTCGCCGCGCGCGAACGTCTCCTCGCGAAAATTTAACTCTCGAGGATGTGACTGGCCAGGCCGCTTCAGCGGTCGGGTCTTCTCCTTCCCTTCACTTCCCCACCCACCGCATCCCCAGGCGCGCAACCGCGTCGCTCGCCGACGCCGCCTGAACGGCCAGCTCCGCGAACGTCGGTGACGACATCGCCAGCGCCGTGGCGCGGCTCGCACGGGCGCGCGTCTTCCACAGCGAGCAGTATGCCCGGCGCAGCGCAGCCACATCGGGCTCGGCGTTGCATTCGGCAACATGATCCAGCGCCGCCGCCGCCAGCTCGGCGCTGCGCATGGCCAGACCCATGCCTTCCCCGCCGATGGGTTCCAGCGCCGCGGCCGCGTTGCCGACGGGGATGACGCGGCGCGGCCACTTCCGCGCCACGTCAAATCGCGGCAGGGGGGCCGCGAGCCAGTCACCGACGCGCCGGGCCGGGCGGAACATGTCGGCCAGCGCGGCGTTTTCGCGCTGCATGAGCTCCAGCACCCGATCCCCGTCACCGGCGCACGCGCGCAGGCGCGGCTGGCCGACATTCATTGCCACGTTCCACGTCGCCGCGCCGACATTGGCGATGCCGACGTAGTGGCCCCGCGCCCCCACGAGCAGGATCGCGTCGGCGGGCGCGTCAACGGCGGCGAAGTGTGCCTTGAGCCCGAAGTCCCCCGTCACCTCCGGCCGAACGTCGCCCAGCGCACCCTTGCCGTCCGCAACGATGACGTAGTGGGGCGAGAAATGCCGGGACTCATTCGTCTGAAGGTCGCGAGCGCGCACGAGCGGGCAGACGCCGCCGGCCACGTGCTCGCACCGGTGCAGCTCGTGAACGGTTGCGCCGGCGTCGCGCGCGACGGCAAGCAGCCGCTCGTCCAGCACATTGCGCGGCAGGCCCCACATCTCCCGCGGCAAATCAAACGCCGCCGTCTGCCCGCCAGGCGCAACGAAGATCGAGCGGCGGAGGCGCGCGGGCTTGAGCGCGGCGATCTCATCGGCAAGCTCGAGGCGCGCCAGAACGTCGATGCCGATGGCGCTGATGCATTCCCCGCACACCTTGTCGCGCGGAAACCGATGCTGCTCCAGCAGGGTGACCCGCCACCCCCGGCGGGCGAGCAGGATCGACGCAACGCTACCGGCGGGGCCGGCTCCGATGATGGTCACATCGGGCATCTTCTTACCCCCTGTCCCTCTGGGAGAGGGTTGGGATGAGGGGGCTTGGGAGTCGAATGCTCTCGCAGTTCCAACGCCCCCTCATACTAACCTTCGCCACGAGGGAGACGGGACCAGAGCAGGCTTTATGCGCCGACAGGTTGTTCCTGGTCCGCCCGCTGCCGCAGCGCGTCCATCTTTTCGCGGACTTCCTGGGCGATTTTTGTGTTCGGGAAATCGCGGCTGATGACGTCGCCTAAGCGGATCGCCTCGGCCCACTTGTGGTCCTGCACCGCCAAGGAGAACTGCGTGCGCAGGTTGTTCAGCTTTTCCTTGAATACGTTTCGGACCGGTTCCTGCATCTGCTCGGCCTCGGCCGGGGTGAGGTAGGGGTCGAGCTGCTTGAGGATGTCGATGCTGCCGTCGACGTCCTTGCGGGCAAGCGACTCGTTCCAACTGGAGAGCAGTTGCCGCTTGTGCGCCGCGCGGCGGCCCTCGATTTCGGTGGGGAGGTTCTTGACCTGCGCATCGTTGGGGAACATTCGGCTGAGCCGCTCGGCCTCGGCCAGCGCCTGGGGCCATTGTTCGCTACGGGTGAGCCGGTCGATGCCGGCGACGGCTTCACTGATTTCGCGCCGCTGTGCTTCCTGCCAGCGCTGGCTGATCTCGGCGCGATATCGCTCCGCCTCCTGCTTGTAGCCAAACTGCGTCTCGATGTCATTGGCCAGCGCCATGGCCGCTTCCCAATCCCGCTTGGCGATGTCCTCGTGGATGGCGCGGCGGAGCGCGTCGCGGTCCTTGTCGCGATACGCCACGGCCTTGGCGCGGTCGCTGAGCAACTGCTGCTCACTGATCTGGTTAAGTATCACGGAAATCTGCTGGACGCGCTCATTGAGCGGCGCCATGGCCTGCTCAAAAACGCGCAGGTTGGCGTCGCGCGTCGCGTCAAGCGAGCGTCCCAGCGCCCAGCTGATCAGCACGCCGACGATGCTCACGCACCCCGCTGCCAGCATCGCGTACGACGGCTCCGCGCGGAACGCCGCCAGGTATATACCGATGATGAACGTGGGCACGGCGACGAGCACCAGCACGACCACGTACATCCATGTGAACGAGGGAAGATTCCGCTTCTCCACGACCACCTCGGTGGGCTAAAGGGGCTGCATGCTGAATTGTTCGCGACGTCTGGCGATCGAGTGTAGCCCGGAGGCGGAAAAGCTGTCAACGCTCAGGCTGCTTGCCGGGAGCGATGCGACTGCTGCCACTTCGACGGCACTTTGTGCGGGGATGCCGGCGGCTTAACGGGCGGCGGTGGCGGGGCGGCAAGAAGGCGCTGCTCCGCGATGCGCCGTTCGCGCTCGCTGCCCATCGTACGAAGCATCGCCCAGCCGCACAGAATGGCGCCGCCCACGAGGATCCATATCATGCCATCCTGCTCATCGGCAGAAGCGACGGTCCAGGAACAGCGGTTGCCGATCACGCAACGGATTCAATCCTCATGCCCGCCGTCCAGGGACGAGCGTTGCGGAAGTCCTTGACGGTCATGGGCCGCTTGCCCTCGGGTTTGAGCAGCAGGACGTGGAGCAGGCCATCGCCGGCGACGATCCCGCCATCGTCGGCGAGCGAGCCGGGCGCTTCGCCGGAGACGTCGGCGGGCGCGGCGGTGCATGAGACGAGCGTCAAGCGGACCACCTCCGAGCCGTCCTGCGATAGCAACCGCACGCGGCAACCCGGCCAGGGCGACAAGCCGCGAATCTGATTCGCCAACTCGCCAGCGGGGCGGGTGAAGTCGAGCCGCGACGCCTCGCGCGAGAGTTTTGGCGCGATTGTCGCAAGCGATTCATCCTGCGCTCGCTCGTTGGCCGTACCGGTGGCAAGTTCCTCGATCACGCGGAGCATGAGCGGCGCGCCGTCCTGTGACAGCCGATCGTGCAGCTGGCCCGCGGTTTCGGTGTCGCCAATGCACAGCTCGGACTGGCCCAGAATGGCGCCGGCGTCCATGCGATCGGCGAGGCGGATGACGGAATTCCCGGTGGTCGTTTCCCCGCGGATGATCGCCCAGTTGATCGGCGCCGCGCCGCGGTACTTCGGCAGCAGCGACGCGTGGAGGTTGATCCCCCCGAACCGGGCATGACTGACCACGTGTGGCGCGATCTTCTGACCGAATGCGATGACGACGAGCAGGTCGGCGGGCGGGGGTGGCTGGGCGTTGATGTTCTGCGTGCGCAGGAGTGGGAGATCACGCTCGAGGGCAAACTTCGAGACTGGCGTCGGCGTCAGCTCTCGTCCGCGACCCGCGGGGCGATCGGGTTGGCTGATGATCTGGACCAGTTCATGTCCCGCGTCGGACAGCGCGCCAAGCGTCGGAAGTCCGAATTCCCCACTACCGGCGAAGATAATCCGAAGAAGAGAACGCGACATCCTGATCCATTCGTCGCAGCCACGAGCGCCAACTCGTGGGGGGAAGCACTCCCACCGAGCTCAAAGCCGAACATGCCCCCTCCCGGGATCGGGCGACCGTGGCTGCCAACGATCATCACATGTTCCGCTTGTCCGGCCTGGTCGTATTCCTTCCCTGCCCGGCGCGGTATTTCTCTTCCAGCTCTTTGAGCACGCGCCGGTGGGTCATCTTGGCGACGGCGCCCATGCGGTCGGTGAGCAGGGTGCCGTTGAGGTGGTCAAACTCGTGCTGCCAGATGCGTGCGACGTAGCCGGTTTCGACCTGGTCGATCGGATTGCCCTCAAGGTCCTGCGCCTGCATGCGCATGGACTTAACTCGGTCGATGTTCACGTGAATGCCGGGCAAACTAAGGCACCCCTCTTCGGCCTCCTCCGAGCCGGCGGGCTCGGAGAGACTTGGATTGACGTAAACGCGGTCATCCTGCGGCTCGCCCGTTGGGTTCATGACGAAAAGCCGGGTATTGATCCCGACCTGCGGCGCCGCCAGCCCCACCCCCCGGTTGGCGCGCATCAACTCGAACATCCGAGCGGCGAGCTGCTTGAGATCATCGTCGAAGCTCGTGACCGGCGCGCTGACTTTTTTCAGGCGTGGATCGGGGTACAAAATGATTCTAAGATCGTCATCCATGCGTCGTTGTGAGTCGAAACACTAGGCGAATTTGTTGACAGCATCAACGCCATCGGATTAGATACCGACCCCGACGGTTTCCGCCGTCCCGTCTCGAATCTTGCTGACGCGTCGCCATCCACTTTAGCAGGCAGGAACGATCCGTGGTTGAACCCCCCGAAGGCTATCAAGGGATTCCCGAAGAAGATCAGCGCAAGGCCAACGTCTTCTTTGACCGCGGCAGGGCTGTCGCCGAAACGGGCAATTACGAGTACGCCATCGAGATGTACATCCAGGGGCTGCGCATCGATCCGGAGAACACCGATGCCCACCAGGCGCTGCGGGACATCAGCCTGCGGCGGAAGGTCAGCGGCGGCAAGGATTTGGGCATGCTCAAGAAAATGAGCCTGAAGGGGTCGATGGCCAAGAGCAAAGACCCCAAGGAGACGATGCTCCTGGCCGAGACGCTGCTCGCCTACAACCCCGGTGATACGAGCACCATGTTCACGCTCACGGAATCCGCCTACCGCGCCGGGTTTTACGATACGGTTCTCTGGATCGGGCCTATCACGCAAAAAGCCAACGAGGACTCCGCCAAGCCTGATTTCAACACGTTCATCAAGCTGAAGGACATCTACAAGGACCTTCAGCAGTGGAAGCTCGCTGTCGAGGCCTGCCAGCGGGCGGCGATGTTGCGGCCGGACGAGATGAACCTGAGCACGGAACTGAAGAACCTCGGCGCCCAGCAGACCATGTCCGCCGGCAAGTACGCCAGCGGCAAGAGCTTCCGCGACAGCATCCGCGACATGGACAAGCAGGCGAAGCTGCTGGACCAGGACAAGGATGTGCGCAGCGCCGACATGCTGCAGCGCGCCGTCGCCGACGCCGAGGCGGAGTACACCGCTGACCCGACGGAACCCAGCAAGTTGATGAAGTACGTCGATGCCCTCGTGCGTACCGAGAAAGAGCCGTACGAGGACCGGGCAATCGAGGTCCTCCAGGAAGCCTATGAGCGCACGCAGCAGTTCCGCTTCCGCGCGACCATCGGGCGCATCCGCATCAATCAGCTCAACCGCAAGGAACGCGCGCTTCGGGCTGATTTTCAGCGAAACCCCAACGACGCGGAACTGAAGGCCGAGTACGTCGCGTTCCTGAAAGACAAGGCCGAGCAGGAACTGAAGGAGTTCCAGCTGGCTGCGGAGAACTATCCGACCGACATGAGCTACAAGTTCCACGCGGCGCAGCGGCTCTTTCAGCTCAACCGGTTCGATGAAGCCATCCCCGTTTTCCAGCAGGCTCGGCAGGACCCGAAATTCCGTGGCGACGCCGCCATTTACCTGGGGCGCGCGTTTCTCGAGTCCGGCTTCGTCGACGAGGCAATCGACACGCTGCACGACATGATTGAGAGTTATGAGCTGAAGGGGGATGCGAAGTCGAAGGAAATGTACTACTGGTATGGCCGCGCCTTGGAACTCAAGGCCGACCTGCCCGCGGCCCTGAAGGCGTACAGCCAGGTGTTTCAGTGGGAGTCGAGCTTCCGCGACGTGCAGGTGCGCATCCGGCGCTTGCGCAGCGGCGCGCAGCAGCCCCCGAAGGAACCGCTTACGTGACGCGTTTGGCGGCTCGGCTTGCCAGGCGCTTTCCTCCTTGAAGCGAAGACAATCGCCCTGCGAGCGGGGCGGCTATACTGGGAAAAGCCGAATAATCGTGCTGAATCGGGTGCGGGGTACCTGTTGCTAGACTTTTGACCTGTCGTGACTACACTATCGCCCCCTCGTCGTTCCGCCTGAGCGATTTTGCGATTTTTGACGACGCGTACGACGAGTTCCCGAGGAGCAAACACCGTGGCCCACAGCATTTCCGCCAAGAAGCGAGTCCGCCAGAACGCACGTCGCCGCGCGCGCAACCGTGCCCGCAAAGAGGTCCTCAAGGACGTGATCAAGACCTTCACCGCCGCCATCAGCGGCGGGGACGTGGCCAAGGCTGAGACGGAGTTCCGCACGGCGACCCGCAGGATCGACAAGGTCGCCGCCAAAGGCACCATCCATAAGAACACGGCCGCGCGCAAGCGCAGCCGTTTAGCCAAGCGGCTGAACGTCCTCAAGGCCGGCGGGGGCGCCAAGGGCGCCACTGCAAAAGCCTGAGGGGCTGCGCGTCCTGCGCGGCTTCTTTCAATCTCGACAAGCCGAACCGATTTGCCCGCTCGCGGCTTTGCGGATCGACGCCAGTTGGTCCGCGAATCCGCAAGCGGAGCACCGTGCGCGCGCCAGATCCAGGACATACGTCCCCTCGTGGCCCGCGCTGTTTCCCTGTACCATCCCGTCCCCACGAATCTGGAGCTGACTCATGTCCGCTGACGCGCCCGTCATGGAAAAGATCGTCTCCCTCTGCAAGCGCCGCGGCTTCGTCTATCCGGCCAGCGAAATCTACGGCGGCATCCGCGGCTTCTGGGACTACGGGCCCCTGGGCGTGCTCCTGAAGAACAACATCCGCGACTGGTGGTGGCGGAACATGGTCGAAGCGCCCCCCGTCGGCCCGGACGGCCACCCCATCGACGTGGTTGGCATCGACACCGCCATCATCCAGCATCCCAAGACTTGGGAGGCGTCGCAGCACACGACGAACTTCAACGACCCCATGGTGGACGACCGCGATACGAAAGCCCGCTACCGCGCCGACCACGTCAAAGTGCTCGTCCCCAAGGACGGGCAGGGGAACAGCTACGCGTACGTCGACGACCGCGAGGCGGCCGAGAAGAAGATCAAGCGCGACGCCAAGCGAAACCCCGCCGACTACGACGACGTCGTCCTGACGACGCTCCCGCTCGAGGCCTACGGGAAGATCGTCGGCCCAGATACCAAAGCCCCCGGAACTTTGACCGAGCCGCGCGCGTTCAACCTCATGTTGGACACGTACCCCGGGCCGATCCGGGACGAAGAGAACAAGGCCTACCTGCGTCCCGAGACCGCGCAGGGCATCTTCCTGAACTTCAAGAACGTCGTTGACACGACGCGGGTAAAAGTCCCCTTCGGCATCGCCCAGATCGGAAAGTCCTTCCGCAACGAGGTCACGCCGCGCAATTTCATCTTCCGCTCGCGCGAGTTCGAGCAGATGGAGATGGAGTGGTTCTGCCACCCCGACGAGGCCCGCACCTGGTACGAATTCTGGAAGGCCGAGCGGTTGAAATGGTGGCTGTCGCTGGGGGTGAAGGATTCGAACCTTCAGCTGCGCGATCACGCACCGGATGAGCTCTCGCACTACTCGAAGATGACTGTCGACATCGAGTACCTGTACCCGTTCACCGCGCCGGACTTCGGCGAGCTAGAAGGCATCGCCCACCGCGGCGAGTTCGATCTTACCCAGCACCAGCACCACTCCGGCCAGAAGCTGGACTACTTCGACCAGGACTTGCAGCTCAAGCTGAAGGAGCAGGGGGCCAGCGCCGACGAGATCAAGGCCAGGAGCCGGTACATCCCCAACGTCATCGAGCCCGCCAGCGGGTTGACGCGGGCCGTCCTCGTGCTGCTCTGTGAGGGCTACCGACACGAGCCGGGCCGGCAGGGGACTGAGGAGTATCTTTCATTTGCGCCGCGCTTCGCGCCGGTGAAGCTCGGCATCTTCCCGCTCGTGAACAAGGAGGGCATGCCGGAGGTCGCCGAGAAGCTGTACCTGGACCTGCGGCAGCACTTCACATGCGAGCACGATGCCAAGCAGTCGATTGGCAAGCGCTATGCGCGGATGGACGAGATCGGCACGCCGTTCTGCGTCACCATTGATGGGCAGACGCTTGCGGACCAGACGATCACCGTCCGCGAGCGCGACACCATGGCCCAGCAGCGCATTGGCATCGATCAGGTCCGCGCGTACGTGCAGGAGCGGCTCATCGCGTAACCTGTTATCGAGCCTGGGCGAAGCGAGGCACGATAGTCGAAAGCCGCGCCACGACCGGCACTTTTCTGCGGGATCGCCGCAAACCCGGGCCTCCACTGCGCCGCCCGCGCCGGCGCGAACTGACTCGCTTGCCATCGGCGCTGCCCCCGGCCACTATTCCCTCCAACGCCCGCTGGTCGGCGCGCATACAAAACATCGTGGCCGCTCAACTGGACATCCTCGCCCTCGAGCCGTTCTACGGCGGTACGCGACGGCAGATGCTGGAAACAATTATCCGCTGCAGCCGCCACCGCTGGACGCTTCTCAAGCTCCCGCCGCGCCGCATCGAGCGTCGACTCACAGCCGCCGCCATTTGGTTCGCGGAGCAGCTGTCGCGACACTGGGTCGGGCAGATGGACCTGCTGTTCACCAGCGAAGCGCTCAACCTCGCCGATTTTTACCGGCTCATGCCGCAGCTGTCGCGCAAGCCATCGGTTGTCTATTTCCACAGCAATCAGCTCCCCGACGTCCGTACTTTCGAGCGGTCGCCGCTGGACATGGTGAACCTCAACACCGCCCAGGCGGCGAACGAAATCTGGTTCAATTCGATGTACCACCTGCGGCAGTTCCTGAGCCGCGCGACGGCTCTGGTCCTGCGCCACGACGAGCTGCTCGGGCGCAATCCCATGAACGAGCTGGCGGCCAGGGCCCAGCTGATGCTCCCGCCGGTCGACTTCAGCGTCGTTCACGAGCTGTCGCTGGGCGACACGATCATTCGCAACAAGCGCAAGATCTTCGTCGAGACGCGCGACGCGCATATGAAGCTGCTGAACGCGGCGCTGGCGACGCTCGTGCGGCGGAAGGAGCAGTTCGAGCTGGTGACCGTGGGTCCGGTTGAGGAGCTGGACGACACGTACCCCCGGACCGCCCTGCCGGAGAATGACGAAAGATCGCACGTGCGCGCGCTGATGCAGTGCGGCGTGTTTATCAGCACCCGCATCGATGCGCCCGCGGACAGCCACGCCGTCCGCGCCCTGGCCGCCGGCTGCTCGCTCATCGTCCCCGACGCTGGCGTTTATCCCGAGCTGATCCCGGACCTGCTGCAGAGCTCATGTCTGTACGACGGCTCGGCCAGCGCCCTGGCCAGCCGCCTGCAGGACCTCTGGCACCTGGCGCCGCCGGACGGGTACGACCAGGCGGTTAACGACATTCTGCACCGGTTCGATCCCGTCTCCGCCTGTAACGCGATCGACCAGCGCGTCGAAGAACTCGTCGCCGGCAGAACCGCCGGTAGCGGGACGCGCCAGTAGCATGAGCCTCCGGCGACGTTGCGAAGCGCCACCCCCCTACGTCCGATAATCCATGAAGTGCTAAGTCTTGCAACGCTCCAAAAGACAATCAAGTCTCAGATCGCGACCGGCTTGCCGTGAGGTCAGTCGTCCTGGGGAATCGGCAGTGCGATTACGGCGTAGTCCGCGAGGTCGCGGTCCATCATCGCCTGCCGTCTGTAGTCGCGCCACTGGCTGGCGGCCTGGCGGCTGCTGAAGCGTTTGAAGTAGGTCGAGTCGAAGCCGAGCTCCCGCGACTCGTCGGCCGCGTGGATGGCGATGATGCCGCCGCCGAGGGTGCGGTATTCGCCGACGACGAATTCGCGGGACGTTTGTTGACGCTTTGTCAAGATCGCTCCTTAGCCGACGAATCCCTTGCGGATGATCATCACGGCGTCACCTGTGTTCATGTCCACGCAGTGGTTCAGGTCGTCGATCAACTCCTCGGCGGCGAGGTAAGAGAAGCGAACTCGGACGAGCCGGCGTGCAACGGCCGTGAAGTGGTACTCCTCGCCCTTGCTGTGCCATCGGTCGTCGCCGCATTCGCGGATGGCTTGCCGCAGGGTGATTCGTTGCCTCACCGTGCGGACGTGCTTCCCGCCGATGGTAATCGTGATCTTCCGGAGGATCGGCTTCTTCGCTTTCTTCCGCTTCATGCTTTCTCCTGGGCCGGTCGGCCTGTTCGGTGTTCGGATGAGTATTCGCTCGCCCGCACGACGCTGCGTCCAGTTCGCCGGCGTCTTGCTTCACGCAGGATCAAGAGGCGGATGAGTTCGGAGCGATTGCGGTCACCGTTGCCGCTCTTGCAGATCGCATCGAGGGCCTCGATTTCTCGCGGGCGAAGTCGGACATGGACGACGTGTGATTCGCTTCCCATGAGAGAAAGTGTATCACACTTTCCATTGATTGCAAGTGCGACAAATTGCGTAGTCGTTGCGCAAAGCTGTCGCGCTTCGGGAGGTAGCCGATGAGCCATCCCTGCCGCTGCGGCTGGTGCAATCGTGCGTTCGCCTCGGTCTACGGCGTCGTCGATCTCGTGTGGTGCCGGATGCACCGCGAGTGCGAGGAGGAGTACGTCGCCGCGCTATTCGCGCTCGCCTGTAGCCGCCTGGGACCGCACGAAGCGAGTCAGGTCCAAGCCCAACAGTGTGCAGGCGGCGGGGGTATTTCTGGACCGCTGTCGGAGGGGAGCCACACACTCGCCGCCGCGTCAGCGGCGTCCTCGCCTTTTTCCTCTGAATCCAAATCGCTTTCATCTGCTCACCCTCGTTCCGTCGCGCGTGCGTCGGGCCGGCGGGAGCCGTCCTTATTCGGGAGATCGTGATGGTGTTCAAAAATGTTGGGCAATATGTGGGGGTGTTCAAAGAGTTACGCGACCGCAACGGTGAGAAGAACGGCAAGCGGTGGCACATGCGTTCCGTCGTGGTGCAGTCGCTCGGCGGTCAGGCGGAGTTCATGGTGGCGAGTGATTTCAAGCCCGCCGTCACGGAGGGGCAGAACGTGGACGTTCGATATGAACTCGACACGGGTAGCGGCGGGCGGATCAATCTGCGTCTTCGGTCGATCGCGGAAGTGAAGGGTGCTGCGGCGGCTGTCGCTTCCTGATCCCCCTCGATCCTATCCGTTGCATCCGTCCACGGAGGTGCTCCGGGTTACCCGGTCAGTGCGGCGGGTGCAGCGGATGGCGTTTAACGATGCGTCTTGACGTTCTCGCCGGGCGGTGTGTCTCTGGCCGTGCGATAGGCGACCACCTTTCACGCGGTCTCTGATAACGCCGCTCGGCGGGATTTTGCAGGGGGTCTCTCGGGTCGGAGGTTGTCATGCGTGTTCTTGGATTGCTCGCGTTCTTGTGGGCGGCGTTCTTCGGTGCTCGGCCAGCGATGGCGGAGCAGTACCCCTCGAAACTGCTGGTAGAGATCGACGGGACGGGTACCCAACTGGATGGAGTTCAGAAGTTCCTGCTGTCGCCTTCGGGGCAGTCGCCCAGGGCATATGAGTTCACCCACCGTGACGGGTGGGACGTTTATGGCGGCTTCTTCGAACAGTTGAACGATCAGGAGTGGGCCGGTTGGTTGAGTTGGGAAGCGCGACCGGTGGGGAATCTTGCTGCGACGTGGGACGGCGACTCGTTTCTTCTGCGCAGCACTACGCCGGGCGTGACGGTGGGGGTCGTGCCGGAGCCATCATCCATGGCGCTGCTGGGCGTGGCGGGTGTGATCTTGGTCCGTCGAGTGCGTCGGTAACGTCGAGGCTCCGATGCGTCTTGCGTGCATGCTCATACTCACGCTGCCGGCCGTTGCGGCTGCCGGTCCCCCGGAAGGGTATCCGTGGACACTGCATTGTGAGTTTTACCAGGGCAGTTTCACGCCGACGACGCGCCCAAGCGCCGAGCGGGTGACGATGCGATGGTGGGATGCGTACGCTGCGTGGATCGGATTCGCGCCGGACGGCAAGGAACTGCGTCTGTTTGCTGATCCCGATCTCGGTCTGCCGTATGTCTGGTTCGACGTGCCCGCGTTGAGTGCGACGGTGGATACGGTGACATCGCCGGATTGGATCGTCGGTCAGGTCTTTCGGTTCAGCGGTTCGCCAGCGTTCTCCTGTGCGGTGCTCGATGCGGACTACGGGTATATGACCGACTTCGACCGCATCTTGAAAATGTTCACGTTCGGCATGGGGTTGGGAGTCGTGGTGGATTTGCTCCTGTGTATGTTCGGCTTCGCGATAGCCGGGGCGCGGCGCGAGGCTGAAAATTTAATCCGGGCCGCGTCCTGATGAATAGGTAGGTGCGTGATGATGAGTCTCATGGCTACGGCAGCGCCGGTTACGATCAACGGGCTCACGCTGCAGGCGATCGTGCAGGGGCTTCTTGAGAACAATGCCGCGACGATCCTCGCGGTTGCCGGGACGACGTTCTTCGTGGGGCTGCTCGCGTCGGCGATGTTCGGCCTCAAGCGCGGCGGGAAGCGGCTCACCAAGGGCGGCTAATCCACCCTCTCCCCTCCGTCCCGTCGTCGAAGGGCGTCGGGGCGGATTGTTTGCAGCGTCCGCGTCAGTACATGAGGGCCAGGGCCATGGGTTCGTACTGGATGATCTGGGTCGTGGTGGGCTTCCTGGCGTGGTGGCCGGTGCGGCGGATGGTGTTCGGCGGTCGCTGGTTCTTTTACTCGCTGCTTCTGCTTTCCCCGTCGGTGACGCTCGCGCAATACCAAAACAACGGTCCGCAGCTGTCGATTCGCTACATGAAGGGTTCGATCCTCGACGGCGGTCCGAATGATCCCGGTGTGTTTCCGGCAAATGACGGCGGCGGCTGGAAATACGTGATGAGGGACGAAAACTTTTCCTCGGGGTGGTCGAACTTTACACACGATGGGATGTGGAGTGGGCCAGTCACCACCGCGTTCGAGGGGGCATACGGGCAGGCGACGGTGTTCCTGCTGAACTTCGGGACGTACTACCAAGGCACGTTCTATCAGGGAAAGGTCGGCAGCAGCAGTATTCGCAAGATCACCGTGCAGGTGCATTTTCCAGCCGACGATTTGCCCTACTGCAAGTTCATGGGGGACGGGGTGTCGGGCACGACCTACGGTGGCGCAACGCCAACCGGCGGCGGGAACGGCATGATTTATCCGGAAGGGTACGGTGAGAATAACCTGAGCGAGATGTTTGCGCATCCGCTGGCAAAGGGGTACACGTATACGAACTACGTTGCCTGCAAGCTGAGCTACCTTGACGGGAATATTCAGCCCACGCTGGAATCGACGACTCAGCCGACGACGAATCCTACGTCGCAGCCGAGCATGCCGACGTCGCAGCCATCGCCGTGGTTGAGCGATGCCGGCGGGCTGTTCTTCGGTCGCGGGAAAGATACGTCGTCGGAAGGTCTGATCGACGCGGCGCGAGCGGCGGCAGGGAGTGCGTTACCCGCCGATACGGAACAGCAATTGTTCGGGCCGCGAGCGTGGGAAGGTGCGACGGCTGCGCCTGATTGGAGCATGGCGAAGCTCGGCTTGGACAAGTTTCGAGCGGGCCTGGGTCTCGGGAATCCTCAGATCCAGATTCTCGGCATGGAAAACCTCTCCGAGTTGTACGGGCATGTGCTCGCGAAATACGAATGGGGCACGGCGTGGGCGGCGCCTTTGCTGACGTGGGTTCGGCTCCTCTCGACGATCACCATGTGCGTTTACTGCGCGCTCAACGTGCTGGAAAAGCTCGCGTGGGGTCTCGGCATGCGGCACCCCGAGAATGTGCGTCCTCCGCTGGCGCTTACTTCTGCGGATTGAACCATGGCAAGCATCGGTGACATCTTCACTGCGATTTTCACGGCGATCGTGGACGGTTCCATTCTTTGGTGGAACGTATTTCACGGCTTCATCCTGTGGCTGATCGACCCGACAACGTGGATTCAGATGGCGGCGGCGATCCTCGGGAAGCTGATGGTGTCCACGGCGGGCTTCCTCCCGCAGGAAGTCGCACAGAAGGCGACGGAGATCGGGACGTTTCTACAGTCCGATGCCATACGGTCGTTGTTGTCAGCGTTACTATGGATGGTCGATCCCTTTATAGATTCGGCAATCATGATGAAGGTTGGAGCCATCTATATGCTGACGTGGGTCGCAGTCATGATGGTGAAAATCGCAACGTACCTTTACGGTCGCATTTATGGGGGTTCTGGATCATGATTTACGTTGTGGGCGGAGATTTAGGATCGGGCAAGTCCTTGTGGTCGATGGACATGATGCAGATCGCGGCGCGCATGGGCCGTCCGATCTACACAAACATCAACCTCCTGCCTGCGTGTCCGTTCCATGATCGCGTGGCGCTGATCGACACGCCCGAATGGCCTGTCTTTCGAGAACGCAAAACAGAGAACGAAGTTTGCGCTTGGTGGGAGTATGCAGTGGATGGCGCGTTGATCGTCGTCGATGAGGCCGATCTATATTTTGACTGCACCGACAATAGCAAGATGGGTAAAGACGCTAGGGCGGCCCACAAAATGATCCGCAAAGTAGGCTGGGACATCATTTACATAGTGCAGAACGTGCCTAATTTGTATGTGCGGATTCGGCGGCTCGCGTCGAGGTTTATCATCTGCGAGCACACGTATCGGACGTTGCGGGTGTTCCGCTGGATCGAGCTCGCCTTGGGCAAGCAGCGGGCATTGAGCCTGTCTCGATTCATTCGGGCGGAGTTCGGTTCGGAGAAGCTTGAGCCAGGATCACACCGGGGCGACGGTTATTACAGCTACAACGAAGCGTCGGTGTTCTTCGGCTGGTATGAGACGAAGCAGCTTCTCGGCGACTTCAACTTTTACCGCCAGCGTCACGCCGAAAACCTGCAAAAGACCATGGAGGAGGCGCGGGCGGTCGTGGACCAATTGGATCCAAGTGAACGGCGCGAAGTGCTGAAAGTGGGAGCATGCGATGTTGAACCCAGCGACGTTGGCGAAGCAGGTCGAGCAGCCGGATTACCGTGAGGGCATGGCGCCGCCGCTCTCGCCGTCGCGTAAGGGCAAATGGATCGCGCTGATCTTGGTGGTCATCGCGTTTATCGGCGGCTGCAAAGCGTGGCGCGGGTACTCGTCGAGCCGCCAGGAACCGGCGAGGCTAAGTGAACCGCCGCCGCCATCGAGGCCGTTCCCCACGTCTCGGCCTTCGTGGAATGACGCGCCGGAAGCCGAGGCCGTGCCGCCTCCGAAGCCGCCAGAGATTCGGTTGTTGTGGATCGCGGGAGATCGAGTGGGCGTGAGCGTGGACGGGGTGACGTATGCAATGGCGACTGGCGATGTTATCGACGGTGTTACTCTCGGGATGTTCGGGGCCACCTTCGCCGACATACACGACGGCACCACCTCTCGGCGGTTTGCTGTCCCGTACCCCTTCTCTGCAGAAAATTCTACCGGTCGCGGGCAAGGTCCCAATCGCGGAGTTGATCTATCACCTGCGAAAAATGGAAGTGGTTTCGCGCCTTCCGCCGAGCGGCCTGATCTCGGGAATCCCGGTGGAGTTCATCCAGAGCGAGGGTCAGACGTCGGCGGCGGACGCTATCCGGGCCGTTGAGGAAGCGACCGGTTGGGTGTTCGACGTGGAAGCTGGCGTGTTCTATGAAGCGCGTGCGTCTCATTCGATTGATTCGCCGGATGCGTTCGGGCGCCCAGGGACGCCAACCAGGGCACCGCTCGATGCGCGGCCGATGGTTCAGATGGCTGTTCGTTTTCGTCGCGTGTCCGCGGCGGTCACGCCTGACGCGCTGGGGATAGGTGGCGACGGGACCGTGTTTACTGCGTCGGTGCCCGATGGCGTCATGTCGAACTGGTCGCGGACTTCTTCGCGGACGTACTTCGAAGGGATACAAGATGCCAATGCAGCGAATGCAACCGTCGTGCGCCTCGAACTCCGCGAAAAGGAATCGGGTCTGCAGGTGGGTGCTCTTGCCGCTCGCCTTCCTGGTGGGATGTTCCGCCTCGATGGTCGAATCTCCGTGTCCTCATTCACCGGGCGGAAAGGGACTGATCGTGACGTTATCGACTTCCCGCTCCAGATCGACGGCGAACGTGGTCGGTGGTGCCGCGTCGTGGTTATCAAGGGGGCTGATGTCGGAGCTAGCTTGGCTTTCCGACAATTCGACATCGACCCGGCGGGCAGCGGGGAAGCAATAGAGGTGTGCGTACGGGTGGATTGATGAAGAAAATCGAAAAACGCCAGTGTCGGGGAGTCATGCTGATTTGTAGTCGAGTGCTGCGCTACGCTGAGCCGGTTGCGTTGTGTCGTGGTTGCGCCTCGCGAGTGGAAGATGGGCGGCGGTGGGGCGGCGGAGCCGCCTCCCGCCGCTCTTATAGACTTGAACCATTACACAATAAGTGGAACTGAGAGGTCCGAATGAAAGTTGGAACTTGTGAGATGTGCGACGGCTCGAAGGTCGATGTGGTGCTGCCCGGCGACGATGAACCGGGGGCGGTGCTGATTATCCTTACGCTTGGCACGGATGACATGGCGGCCGTGTCGATGCCGGCAGCGCAGGCGGAGGAACTGGCGCGGGGCATTCTTCGCCGTGTGTCGTTCATTGCGCGGTAAGGCGCGGCCGGATCATGACTGTTAATCCGATCATTCCGTGCGTCTGCCGTTGTCGCACGTGCCCGGACTGCGGGCCGTATCAGGGCTGGCTGATTCGTCAGAATCTTCTGGCGAAGGCTGATCTGTTCACCGATCCGCACCTGTTGACGTTGACGATTGATCGCAGCAGGTTCGCCAGTCCAGAGGCGGCGCACGATCGCATCACGGAGGGCGGCTTCATTCGTCGGCTGATGCGGCTTCTCGGGATAAAGAAATGGTTCTGGGTTTTGGAGTTCCAGACGCAAAGCGGCGAGGGCTGGCCGCACTGGCATTTCCTTGTGGATCTCTCGGACGTCGGCGGCTTCTTGGATCTGAAACGGGCGTGGAAGCTCTGGCGGGACCGCTGGAAGCTCGGCGGCTTGGATCTGCAATGCCGGATCACAGCGGAGAACCGTGAGCACGCGGTGTTTTATGTGACGAAGTATCTGACAAAAACGCCGGAGGCCGTTCCGCCGTGGGTGCTGCTGCGGGCCAGGGCGTTGCGGTTCTTGGGTGCATCGAAAGCGATTGGATCGCTGACGGGGAAGCTGCCGGCGGCGCCTGCTGAGCCGCTGGATCCGGGCGAACAAATGAATCTGCCCTTTCGCTCCGCCAGGACGGTACTGCTGTACCGCATGGCGCGCTGCAAGATGAAAGCGACGGTGTTTCACTTCTCCGGTGACATCGAGACCGGCCAAGGCGAGTGGAAGTGGGCTGGGACGATAGCCGCACCGGTCGAGGACATCATCGAGTTGGCCGAAACCGGTCTTATCTCGGCGAGGGTCGCGGCCATTGGCATGGGTGAGGATGATCGCGAAACCGTCGTTATGACCGACGCGAGTATCGGCGGCGTTGTCCACGCGCTTCGCGTGGCGGCGGCGGAGTTGTCGGATCGCGACGTCGGCCACACGTCGGCCTGGGTGCAACGTGCGCTTGAGCGTGAGTGGGAAATCTTTGAGCATCACGCTGCTTTCTGGCAACGGCTCAGGCCGGGGGAAGCATGACGCGCATGCATCGTCTGGACGTGCTGCGAGGCTGCGCCATTCTGCTGATGGTGTTGGATCACGTGCTGGCGGTTGGTCTGCTGCATTGGGGCTGGCTTCCTGGCTGGCATCTCCTGCGTGTGACGGTGACGCGACCGGCAATGCCGATTTTCATGTTAGTAGCGGGTTAC
The DNA here is from genome assembly GCA_035936155.1 of Tepidisphaeraceae bacterium. Lineage (GTDB taxonomy): Bacteria > Planctomycetota > Phycisphaerae > Tepidisphaerales > Tepidisphaeraceae > DASYWJ01. The sequence continues at coordinate 27,865 of DASYWJ010000044.1, forward strand.
TTATGGCACGTAAAAGCCGACAATCCGTTTCCGTGGGTGCGGTGGGTGCAGTTGTGCGGGGCCGCGTCGGTGTCTGCCGTCGTGATGCATGTGCTGGGCTTCCCGCAGCCGGATATCCTGGCTGTCTTTGCGCTCGTTGCGCTTTCCGCGAGGCTCTCGGCGAGCTACCCGCTGACGTCCGTGGTATGCGGCTTCTCGCAAGCGTTCTATCTTCCCATCTTCGGCGGAGCGACCTATGAACCAGGGCATATTCTGGGACTGTGTGCGGTGGGCGTCCTCTGGTCTCGCGCTGATCGGGCGCTATCCACTGTGCTGCTATCTCCTCCACCTCCTGATTCTGACGGGAGTGGTGCTATGGAGGCGCGGCTGAACGGTCAATCAAGGAAAATCCACGTGGCCAGGGTGTCGGAATGAACCGTCAACAACGTTTAGCGTGGATCGCGACGCCTCCGGGTATGGCCTCGGCCGCGTTGACTCAACGTAAACGCCGCGGCGATGTGACGACGCATTGCTACGTGGTTGGCGGGATGAGGCTCGTTGGGCATCGGATCGTGTTGATGGCAATCGAGCAAGGGCCAGCGCTGGATATCCTTCGCCCGCTCCGGGTCACGGAGAATGCCGATCTGATGTACCGATGGCGGACGAAGCAGGCCGCCTCGCAGTTTGTGGCCCGGCACGGCATCATGGACGTGCACGTGTTCAATCTCTCCTGGCTGGACGTGCTGGCGATCGAGGTTGCCTGAAGGTCAACGTGCCGGTGAGTTGCCTTCCGGTCAACGTGACGGCGAGTTGCCTTTCGGGCAACGGGACCCTTCCCGGATCGGGCTACCTAAGAAAGGGCAGACAAATGTCATTTAATCAATTCCTCTGGTGGTACGTTGTGTGTCGCTGCCTGGATGTGGCGCTGGGTTACTGGCTTAAACGGAGGTATGAGCGGGAGGTGAGGCGGTGGGAGGAGAGGCGTGGAAGTAGTTAGCGGGTTCTCACGGGCGGCGGCGTTTGCTGTGTGGCCTTGCCGGCGAGCCCGGCCATCGTGAGACATCCGGCACAACCGAGAATGATGGCGAGGATGATGGCGAGTGTGACTGCGATGGCGACGGTGAGTGCGGCGGCGCTTGCTCCGAGAGCGAATTTGAAGCCGGCTTCGGCGGGGTTGGAAAGGCGGGTGGTGGTTGAAGGTGTGGTGTGCGCGCGTCGGTTATCTGGCATGTACGCGTGAGCTGCGGGAAGGACGGGCGGTGGCGTGTTGCCAGAGGTGCGCAGGGTTCGCTTACGATCAGCGTGTGCTTGTGCGGCGGCGGCGAGATCGTCGAGTGGATCGGTCATGGGTTGATAGGAATACCAAGGAAAATCCTTGTTGACAAAAATTATTCTGCTTGACAGCGGGCGGAAGGGTCGTATCCTTCGCGAATCTTACCGGACGTGAGATATCCGGCGAGAGTAAGGTCAGTGGGCGTGAGACACCCCCTGACCGGAAAGTGAAACGAGTGAAACTGGCTATCGGGGCATCCGCTGCTATAATCCGATCATGGCTGTCTGCCTCGTTTCACGGGCAGGCGGTCGTCTCACCTTCGTCGCTGGATTCCTGGCGGCGAAGGCTTGGCACATTCGCGGCGTTGCAATTATGCAACGTCCGTAACTGGATTTCGGAAGGCGACTTACCCGCCCTACGTCCGATAATCCATGTTATGTAAAGCTCGACGTGGGCGTAATCGCGGGGGGATTCTGCTGTTTTCGGGGCGTTTGGGGCGTTCAACTGACCAGCCGCACGACGGCCGTTGGACCGCCGAATCCGGCGGCGATGGCGATGCTGCTGCGCACGTCACGCCGCACGGCGTCTCGTGCGATCTTCACGTGACTCGCACGCAGTGGTCGCGCCGTGCGCGCATTTGGTGGAATGATCCCGCGCTCGTGCATGAGGCAGTTCAGCACAATCGAGACAAGGCCCGCGGCGCCCAGACTGTGGCCGAGCGCGGCCTTGTGCGAAAACACGTTCGGTATGCCGCAGACGGTTTCGTCGATGGCCTCCAGCTCGACCGGATCGTTCGTGATCGTCCCAGTCCCGTGGGCATGGACCAGATCGATCGGATCATCTCCGGCGACGCGCCCGATCAACCGTCGCAGCAACCGACCGTGCGGATCCCCGCCGGTGAGGTGCGTCGCGTCACCGCCCAAGGCGAATCGGTCGACGAACACCTCGCCGGGCGCATCGATGCACGGTTCGACCGAATGAGGGTGGGATGCGGCGACTTCCCGCGCCGTCAGACACACCGCCGCCGCGGCCTCGGACATGAGGAAGCCGTCGCGGGTCTGGTCGAACGGCCGGCATCCGATGCCCTCTGCCGGCAGGACGCCGAGCCGCTTGAAACTGGCCAGAAACAAGGGGTGCAGCGACGATTCGGCCGACACGACGACCGCCCGTTCGACCTCGCGGGAGCGAATCATCATCCACGCACGGCCCAGCGCGTGCAGTCCGCTGGCGCATGCGGCCGAGAGCGTCAAGCGCGGGCCCGAGCCCGCTCCCAAGCCACATGCGACGGCGTCGCAGACCCCGGCCAGTCCGAAAACATCGTCCCGCCCCGCCGCTACATATGGATAGTTGGCCATGTCTTGCGGCGGGGCGGTCAACCAGATTTCCGCCGGGCCTTTGCTCGTGCCGACGATCACCGCCGTCGCTTCACAGGGAAGATCCGCTCGCGTCCAACCCGCCGCCGCGACGGCCTCGCGCGCGGCAGCAATCGCCAGCGTCGTCACGCGCGGCTCGCCGGCGCGGGACTCCATCACTGCCCGGGCATGATTGTCGATTGCGCTTCCGGCGCAGATGCCGTCCCACGTTTGCGCCGCCGACCTCCCCAGCGGCGTCACGAGCCCATATCCCGCGACAACCACGCGCGGCGATTCGACTCGCTGCGATGCACGACTCGCCGCGTGTGATGCGATGGGTTCGGCCGTGATCAGTGCGTCGGTGTGCATCGTGAACGTCTGCAGCGCGAGATTACTCCCCCGCCGCAATCTCCAGGAGTTGCTCGAGCCACTTCGCTGCGCCCTCGAAGCCCGCCTTCCGGGCGTGGATCGAGGCGGCGGTGATCCACTCGATGCTGCCCGGGTCGTATGCGAACAACTTCTCCGCGATGAACAGTGCACGCTTGTGATCGTTCGACGTGGCAATCGCCTTGCGGAGCTCGATCTTCTCGAATGATCCGATGTCTTTGCCGCCGCGCGCCTTGCGCTCGATGGCGATGAACCGCAGCTCCTTGTGCGCGAAAATGTTGTCCGGGTCGAGCGACAGCCCGTGGAGGAACAGATCAATGGCGTAATCGAAATTTCCCGCGTCGGCCACGTCACGGCCGCGGTCGAAATACGCCTGCGCCTTCTGCGGATCGCCGTTGTCGGTCATGTCGTTATGCTGAGCCGCTCAGGCGGTGACCGCCGGCGCCGGGGCGGTCAGTTCGCGCTCGTAGAGGATGGGGATGCGGTGCTTGCCCGTGTGGGACACGCTGCTGAGCTGCGGGCGCTCGCTCGCCGGCTCGACGCCCCCACCGTCGTAGGCGCGCCACTGCAGCCCCAGGTCCATCACCATCTGGTGGTCGGCCTGGGGATTGCGGCCGTAGGTCGTGAGGTAGTTGCCGATCATGGTGCTGTCGGCGCCGGCAAAAAAGATCCAGCTCTGCAGGTCGCGGAGCACCTTCTCGCGCCCGCCGGCCACTTTCAGCTCGGCGCCGGGCAGGACAAACCGGCAGATGCTGATGATCTTCAAACACTCCATCGGCGCCAGCATCGGCTGATTTTCAAGCGGCGTGCCATGGATCGCGTTGAGGAAATTGATGGGCATCACGTCCACGCCCAACTCGCGCAGCGTGAACATCATGTCGAGCCGGTCTTCCCAGAGCTCGCCCATCCCGAAGATCCCGCCGCTGCACAGCGACAGTCCCGCGGCCTTGGCGACTTTCAGCGTATTGATGCGTTCGGCGAACGGGTGGGTGGAGACGATGTTCGGGTAGTGGCGCTCGCTCGTCTCGATGTTGTGGTTGATCCGACGGATGCCGCAGTCGTAAAGGAATCGGGCCGTCTCGGGGGTGAGCGCGCCCAGTGTCGCGCAGGCGCGGGTCTTGCCCTCCCTGGCGATCTTGCTCATCAGCGGCTGGAGCCAATCTTCCAGCTCGCGCCGGGTTGGACCACGACCGCTGTTGACGATCCCAAAGCTGTCGGCGCCCACCTCCGCCGCGTGCCAGGCGCTTTCCAGCACCTGCTCGTCGCTCAGCTTGGTCTGCTCCGCCACCGCCGTCGTGAAGTGCTCCGACTGCGCGCAGAACTTGCAGTCTTCGCTGCATCCTCCGGCCTTGGCCGCAACGATGGCGCAGAACTTCACGTCGCGCCCGGCAAAGCGGATGCGGATCTTGTTGGCCCAGTAGAACAGGTCGTAGACGTCGTCGCCGGTCACGGCAGCGAGGGAGGCGGCGTCATCGCGATCGAGCAGTTCTCCGCCGAGCACGCGCTCGGCCAACCATGTGATACGAGCTTGCACGGGCGATCCTCCTCCTGGCGAAACGAATCCCGCCCCAGAAACACGCCAGGGGCGAACGCGCGACGAGGTTCGCCCCTGCGGATCGAGCTGTCAAATGTCGTCCGGTCGAGTCGTGCGCGCGACGCTTACGGCCGCGTGATGAACGCATCGGTCAGTGGGCGGACGGTGCGCGGCTCGAGACGGCGCGAACCGTTGTCGTAGGTGAACACCGCCAATCGCCCGGTCTGGTTCTCAAGGATATATACGGCGTCGCCGCCGTTCTGCACTTTTGCGGTGACGACCGAGTAGCCGTGGCCGGTGATTGACAGCTCGGCTGAGGCCTTGGGCGGCACGAGACAGTTGGCTACGACGAGCACGAGACCGGTCAGCGACAGGATTCCGATGCTGAAGGTTTTGTTGTCCATGATGCGCCTCAAAATGGGGTTCTCAAGCTGGAGCGGCTGAGCGATTGCGCCGGGGTGGCACGGGCTCAGTCGTTGCGGCGTTGGCCGGGCTCATTGACGCGGCCGCGGTTGCGGGAGGTTCCTTCGCGATTGTTGCCCGTGCCGGTGGTTACGCCTTCCCCGGTCTTGAAGATCCGCTCAATATCCAGCGGCTGCATCGTCAGCAGCTCTTTGCGGGAGTCATCGAAGGTCATCCCGCCGAGGATGTTGTTGTCGGTGTCGAGCATGTAGACCACCGCGCTCGATGCGTCTTCGGCGATGCTCGCCGGGATCAGCAGGTAATCCGATCGGCCGCGCGCCTGCGCCATGGCGGCATCACTCCCGCTGAGCCGGCCGACGAACGCCGCCAGCAGCAGCACATTGAGCACAACCAGGCCCCAGAGAATGACGGTTTTCATGGAAAACTCCGTTAAGAGGTGTAAGTGTGCCCGCTAATCCAGGTGGGTGCGTTTCGCGTCTTTGAACAGGCCGCCGAGGGCGAGCAGCGCGAGGACGACGAACAGGATCCAGGTGAACGCGCTCGAGCCGCCCTCGAGCGTGACGTTATCCGGATATCCTTCCAGCCGCGCGTCGAGGATCTCACGATCCTCCGTCTGCGCCAGCGCCGAAAGCGGATTCGCCAGCCACGCGAGCAGCGCAGCACATGCCATAACAATCCGATGCTTCATGGAAGGGAATCATAACCAGCTTTCGAGCGGGCGGGCAAGCTGACGAAACTCCTGCGCCGGGAGCGACACCGTCTCCCACTTGGGCGACCGCCGGCGCATGGCGCCGCGGTATTCGGCGAGATCGATGCCCATCAGCAGATACCACCGGTTGCGATACTCGAACATCCCCGGCTCGGCCGTCAGCGGCGGCTCGATCCAGTAGATGAACGAAAAGACGGCTTTGAAGCCTTCGCCGAAGACCTGTTCCCACTGCGTGAGGTCCTCGACGTCACGCTGCGTGGTCCACGTCTCAAACCCGCGCTTGGCTGCCCGGTCGCGCAGAAGCCGCCCTTTCACGTCGATCAGCAGGTTCGGGCCGTTCTTGCTGTAAACGACGAAGTCGAAGCTTTTCAGCTTTGCGGTGGCGAACAGCGCCTTCTTTGCCTCATCGACGGCGACGTAGGGAACGCCCTTGTGGCGCAGAAACGCTTCGAACGCGGCCTCGTAGTGAACATTGCGGTCGGCCAATCGATCCCTTCCCCGTAGTACCTCAGAATCAGTTTAACCACGAAGTCACGAAGTCACGAAGCGGTTGCCTTTGGCTCCACACGCCCTATCGCGTGAGCACGCAGGATGCATTGGAGACGAGAAGCACCGCTTCGTGTCTTCGTGGTTAATTCTTCTTCAATGAATCAAGATGGCGCGCGACCGTCTTCAGATCGCTGAGGAACTCTTCATAGGCGCGCTCGCGTGCGGATTCATCGGGCATGCGGAGCAACGCGGAGGGATGGTACGTGGCGAGCGTGAATGGCGCCCATTGCGTCTCGCGCGGGACGCCGCGCTCTCGTGTGACCCGAAAGGCGCTTCCCATCAGCGCCTGCGAGGCCGTTGCGCCCAGGGCGACCACGATCGCGGGCTTGATCACCTGCATCTCGGCGACCAGCCATGGCTTGCACGCCTGGATCTCGCGGGCGTTGGGCTTTGAGTGGATGCGTCGCTTGCCGCGCGACTCGAACTTAAAGTGCTTCACCGCGTTGGTGACATACGTCGTGGTTCGCTCGATGCCCACCTTCTCCAGCGCGCCATCAAGCAATTGACCGGAGGGGCCCACAAATGGCTTGCCCGCGAGGTCTTCCTGGTCGCCCGGCTGTTCGCCCACGAACACGACCTGCGCGCCCTTGGCCCCTTCCCCAAACACCGTCTGCGTCGCATTCTTGTACAGCGGGCAGCCTCGGCAGCCTGCGGAGGCTTCACGCAGTTGGGGGAGGGTCAACCGCTCCGGCAGAAACGCTTCGGCCGTCGGATACTCGCTCACCTTCGCCGGCACATCGATTTTCATACGACGAACAGGAGGGGATGAGAATGGACCATTTGATCACGGCGCGATGCCCAGCTTCCCCGATGCGTGGTATGCCTCGATCCCCGCGCGGAGGTCGTATTTCGGCTCGTAACCGATCTTCTGCCGGGCCAGCGACTGGTCGGTCTCCGTCCAGTCCTGCGTAAAGCCGTAGGGGTTGTCGAAGTAGTCCGGTTGCAGATCGGTTTTCAGCACCCGGTTGAGCTCCGCGACGACTTCGTTGAACGACCAGCTTTTCCCGGCGCCGGCGTTGTAGACGCCCGGCTCCTTTGCGCTCATCGCTCTCAGGTTCGCCTGAACGACGTCGTCGATGTAGACGAAATCGCGCTTTTGCGTGCCCGGCGTGAAGATCCTCGGGCGCTTTCCCTGCCTCATCTGCGCTGCAAGCTGGTAGATCATGCTCGCGAGCTTGCCCTTGTTCGCTTCACCTGGGCCGTAGGCGTTGCTGTAGCGCAGGCCGACGATCGGGTACGCGAGCTTTTTGGCGTAGCGTCCCGCCATCCGCTCCATCGTCAGCTTGCTGAAGGCGTAGGCGTTGAGCGGATCCGGCGGCTGCGATTCCTTCATCGGGACCGGCCCCCGGCCATACACGCTGCAGCTACTCGCCCAAACCACCTTGGCCTTAGTCGCGATCGCGTGGTCGAGCAGCCTTCGGAAGGTTTCGACGTTGTTGCGCATCATCTTGTGCGGGTCTGTGGTCCCCCCCGCTTCCGGAATGACGCCCGTGATGCTGGCCTGGTGGAAAATGACGTCGAACGGGCCCAAGTCGGTCATGGACTGCACATCTTCGTGATCCTTGAGCGTGAGTACGTCTCCGCCGAAGTCGCTGAGGGTGTTCCAGGAGGCGGAGAGAAAGCTGTCGGCGGCGACGACATCGTGGCCGTCACGGTGGAGCTGCCTGGCGATGTTCGAGCCGATGAACCCGGCCCCGCCCGTCACGAGAATCCGCACGCTGAACCTCCCGAAAAGGGCGGAAACCTAGGAGTCCGCCCCAACCGCGTCAATCTCACCCGTGTCCACCAGCGGGCTCTTCTACAACCCATTGCTACCGCGGGGGTTACTGTTTCCGGCCCGTTACGACACAATCGGTCGTTTGTCACACCCAACTACGACAACCGCGACACCGTGTCAGCAGACCGTTCTCATCGAGAACCTTTGATGATTCCTGATTTTCACGCTGCAAATGACGCATCAATAACGACTTACGTCTTTTTGAAGGCATCATGGAGAGAATTTTCAACGAGCGGCACGCAGGTTGTTCTATGTCAGGCGTCCTAGCAGTGACCGTGTAGACTGCGAAGACGAGTGTTCTTTTTAACTTAGCCCATTCTTCCCCCCGATGTGAAGGGTGTTTCCCTCCCACAACCCGAAACACCTTTCAACAGCCCCATTGGAAGCCGTCCTTGCCCGGGACGGCTTTTTTTTGCGCCCAATTTTGGCCATGACGGCTGGTGCAATTCTGTCCCACCCCAAATTCTGTCCCATCCTTGGGTCAGAGCATTCCGGCGCGATCCGATTCCACCTTGAACGCCCGCAGTGCTTCACGCCAGTGCCGTATGGGACGGCCCACCGCCTTCTCGAACGGCGTGACGTCCAGCACGCTGTAAGGCGGACGCGGCGCGCTCTCCGGTCGCTGCGCCTTCCAGGCGTCGCTGGTGATGGGCTGGAGGTCCGGCTGAAGCCCCCACTCCTCAAAAACTGCATTCGCAAACTGGAACCAGGTCGTCTCGCCGGAGTTGCTCAAGTGCCAGACGCCGGACGCGTCGCGGTCAATGAGATCCAATGTGGCGGCGGCGAGGTCGAGCGTGTAGGTCGGGGATCCCACCTGATCATTCACCACGCGCAGCGGCTTTCCCGCTCTGGCGAGCGTCACCATCGTCTTCACGAAATTCGGCCCGTTCGGACCATAGAGCCAGGCGGTGCGCAGAATCAGATGATCGAGCACGGCCAGATCCTGAATAGCCTGCTCGCCGATCAGCTTGGATCTGCCATACGCGCTTTGCGGCCCCACCGGGTCGTCCTGGCGCAGCGGGCGGCGGAGCGTGCCGTCGAAGACGTAGTCGGTGCTGTAGTGGACGAACTTCGCGCCGCAGCGCATCGCCTCGAAAGCCAGTCGTCCCGCCGCCTCGCCATTGACGCGGTTGGCAATCTCAGGCTCCTGCTCCGCGAGATCCACCTTCGTGTACGCCGCGCAATTAAACACAAGTGTCGGAACATGCCGGGCAAAGGTATCTCCGATCGCTCCGGCATTCGTGACATCCAGCCCCCCACGATCGAGCAGAACCGGCGCGTGACCGCGCTCGCGCAAGGTCCGCGCCAGCGCGGCTGCCAGCATGCCTCCACCCCCGGTGATCAGGACGGAACTGTATAGGCCGGGCGCCACCCGTCACCGCCCCGCGTACTGCGTCTGGTAGTACTTCAGGTATTCACCGCTCTTGATCGATCGCCACCATGGCTCGTTGTCCTTGAACCACTGGATCGTCGTCTTGATGGCGTTCTCGAACTGGTGCTTCGGCCACCACCCCAGCTCGCGCTGGATCTTGGTCGCGTCGATCGCGTAGCGGCGATCGTGGCCGGGGCGGTCCTTCACGTACTTCACCGAGCTGTCCCAATCCTTGCCCATCTCGCGGAGGATCGTCTCGGTGATCTTGCGGTTGGTGATCTCATTGTTCCCGCCGATGTTGTAGACCTCGCCGAAGCGGCCCTTGTTGAGCACCGTCCAGATCGCGTCGCAGTGGTCCTCGACATAGAGCCAGTCGCGGATGTTCATCCCGTCGCCGTAGAGCGGGACCTGCTTGCCTTCGATGAGGTTGGTGACGAACAGCGGAATCATCTTCTCGGGAAAGTGGTACGGCCCGTAGTTGTTGCTGCACCGGGTCGTGAGCACGGGCATGTGGAAGGTATGGAAGTACGAGCGCACGAGACAGTCGCCGGCAGCCTTGCTGGCGCTGTAGGGGCTGTTGGGCGCCAGCGGCGTTTCCTCGGTGAACTTCACTTCCGGCTTGTCTTCGGGCAGCGTCCCGTAGACCTCGTCCGTGCTCACCTGCAGGAATCTCTGCACGTTCTTGGCGCGCGACACGTCGAGCAGCACCTGCGTCCCGACGACGTTCGCCTGCACGAATGGACCTGATCCCATGATGGAGCGATCGACGTGGCTCTCGGCGGCGAAGTGCACAACCTCCGTAACCCCATGATCCTCAAAGACCGCCGCGACCATGTCGGGATCGCAGATATCGCCCTTGACGAACACGACGCGGCCGTCGTCCAGCAGCCCCTGGAGGTTTGCGAGGTTGCCGGCGTACGTCAGCTTGTCGAACGCGACGAGTTTCACGTCCTCGCCGCGGCCGTGCAGCATCCGCACAAAGTTCGACCCGATAAACCCGGCGGCGCCGGTGACAAGGATGACTCGCATTGTCGGCACCCACATTAAGAGAGCCATTGCGCGTCGATCATCAAGCGCAGGGCGTGGCGAATGGAAGTCGCATCGGAGGAGCTCAGGCGACCCAATGCACGGCTCACAGCTCGTTCTGTCACCGAAGCAAGAAGCGGCTTGACCCAACTCGGCTTGAGCAGGCCCGAAGCAGCCCAATCGTTCAGCGCCAATTGAGCGTCCACCTGCTGCTGACTCGTGATGGGCATGACAATTAAATCCCGATGCAGGGACCAATACTCATTCGGGCTGAGAACGACGACGGGACGCTGCTTGAAATCGGACAAGTCTGTGAAGGGAAATCGGACGAGGACGACGTCGCCAGGTTCAAAGCTTGTTGTAGATTTCGTCATCCGCGTTGTCCCAAATTTTGCGCAACGCATCTTCGGATGCGCGCGCCCAGAAATCAGTGTCCGGCAACGTCATCGACTTCCCCTCCTCGAAAATGACGATGACCTCCTGCTGCGGCGGCGGCTGGAATCCGTCCGGAAGAACAACCTGCTTCCCGTTAAATCTGGCTTTGACAGCGATCATGATTGCACTCTTGAATCAATTCCCATCGTACTTGGATGGTTGCGCCGCTTCAAACGCGAGGCACCTGTGTGGTAGAGATCATATCACTCATTTCAATCGCTGGATGTCGCTATTGCACCCCCGCATCACGCAGCACGCGGAGCAGGTAGTTGCCGTACTCGCTCTTGCCCGCCGCGTCCGCCAGCTTTCGTAGCTGCGCCGCGTCGATGAATCCCTTGGCGAAGGCGATCTCCTCGACGCACGCCACTTTTAATCCCTGCCGCTCTTCCAGCGTCTGCACGAACACGCTGCTGCTCAGCAGCGAGTCGTACGTGCCCGTGTCAAGCCATGCGATGCCGCGACCCATGCACTGGACCTGGAGCTGACCCTTCTGGAGGTAGGCGCGGTTGACATCGGTGATCTCGTACTCGCCCCGCGCCGACGGCTTGAGATTCCTCGCGATGTCGACCACGGAACGATCGTAAAAATACAGACCCGTGACGGCCCAGTTGCTCTTGGGCTGCCTGGGTTTTTCCTCGATGCTCAGGGCCTTGTGCTGTTTGTCGAACTCCACCACCCCGTACCGCTCGGGGTCCTTCACCTGGTAGGCGAAGACGCGCGCGCCGGATGTGAGCTTGGCCGAGTCCTCGAGCATCGCGCCCATGTCGGCGCCGTAGAAGATGTTGTCGCCGAGGATGAGGCAGACGGGGGAGCCACGAAGAAACTCGGCGCCCAGCACAAATGCCTGCGCGATCCCGTTTGGCTGCGCCTGCTCCTTGTAGTCAAAAGACATGCCCAGCTGCGCGCCGTCGCCAAACAGCTCCTGAATGCGCGGCAGGTCGCGGGGGGTGCTGATGATCAAGACCTCCCGGATACCCGCGAGCATCAAGGCGCTCAGCGGGTAGTAGATGGTCGGCTTGTCGTAAACGGGAAGGAGCTGCTTGCTGATGCAGCGCGTGAGCGGATAGAGCCTGGTGCCGGCGCCACCCGCGAGAATGATACCCTTCATGACGACTCCGTCGAAAGGACCAATTTCCAAGAACCAAGAGCCAAACAAGAATCAAAGGACCTAAAGGAAGAAAATACATTCGCTCGGTTTGGAGCTTTCTGGTCTGGTTCTTCGGTTCTTGCTTGGTTCTTAGATCTTGGTCTTGGAACTTTACCAGCTTTCAGAACAGCTCGGTCGCTTCAGCCAGCATCGGGTGCTTGCGGTCCCGCTCGGACAGCACGGCGGCGTCTTCCGCGACGCGCCAGTCGATGCCCAGCTTCGGATCGTTCCATCGGATACCGCGCTCGTGGCCCGGCGAGTAGTAATTCGTCACCTTGTAGAGCACCTCCGTATTCGGCTCCAGCGTCGCGAATCCATGCGCGAAGCCGGCAGGCACGAACATCTGCGTCCAGTTCTCCGCCGACAGCACGCACGCCACGTGCTTGCCGAACGTCGGCGAGCCGCGGCGGATGTCGACCGCCACGTCCAGGATCGCCCCGTGCACCACCCGAATCAGTTTGTCCTGCGCCATCGGCGGAAGCTGGTAATGCAGCCCCCGGACTACGCCCGTCTCGGCCGAGAGCGAGTGGTTGTCCTGGACGAAATGCGTCTGGACCCCAAGCCCTGCGAGCAGCTTCTCGCTGTACACCTCCGAAAAGAAGCCCCGGTGGTCCCCGAACTTCTTCGGGACCAGGACCTTCACATCGGGAATCTCGGTCTCGATGAGCTGCATGGGGTCGAAACCTTATCGGTAAATGCCCGGGATCGGAAGCCCAATGGCTTCGACGTACCCCCCGCTTGTTCCCCCGCTTGTGCGATTATCGGCGTGGAGAAGAGGTAGCCCAATCCCTGGGGGACGAGACAGACGCCAAAACTGAGTGCTTCTTCCCTTCAGTTGAGCACAAGCAGCCGCCGCACCGACTTCGGCAGCTCGAAGGAGACGTCCTCCTCCACCAGCGTCCGCGTCTCAATGACCGCCCCGAATTCGCGGCGCAGCCGCTCGAGCAGCGCCTGCACGAGATCATCCGGCGCCGACGCCCCCGCCGTCACCAGCACCGCCTTGGCCTCTGAGATCCATGTGGGATCGAGTTCCGATTCATCATCGATCAGGTAAGCCCCCTTGCCCTGCTCCTTCGCCGTCTCCACCAACCGCTTGGAGTTGGAGCTGTTCTGACTGCCCACCACCAGCACGACGTCCGCTTCTGTCGCCAGCTCGCTCACCGCCGACTGGCGGTTCGTTGTCGCGTAGCAGATGTCGTCTTTGGCCGGGTAGCGAATGTTCGGGAACCGCGCCTTGAGGGCGGCGATCGTGCGGGCCGCTTCTGACACACTCAGTGTCGTCTGCGTCACAAATGCCAGCCTGTCCGGGTTGGGCACATCAAGGGTCGCCACCTCTTCAGGAGATTCGACCACGATCACCGATTCCGGCGCCTCTCCGACGGTGCCCACGGCCTCATCATGATTGCGATGACCGATGAACACCGTCGTGTATCCATCGCGCGCGTAGCGCAGCACCTCCATGTGCACCTTGGTGACCAGCGGGCAGGTCGCGTCCACTTCAATCAGCTTCCGCGCCTTCGCCTGGCGTCGCACCTCCGGCGAAATGCCGTGGGCGCTGTAAATCACGACGCCCCCCTCGGGAACCTCAGCAATGTCATCCACAAACGTCACGCCCTGCCGCTCAAACCGCCCGACCACGTGGCGGTTGTGGACGATCTCGTGATAGACGTATACGGGCGGCCCGCGCAGCGCAAGCACCTGATCGACGCAGTCGATCGCCATGTTCACACCGGCACAGAAGCCGCGGGGGTTGGCGAGGATCACTTTCATGCGAATGTGGAATTGTATCGGCTGATCGACCGCCTCTCCACGTGCGCGCGCGATGGAACCTGTGAAAGGAATCGTTATTCTCGTCAGCGAGCATAAAGGAGACCGCCGTGGCGCAAATCCGTCCCTTCGCAGGGATTCGATACTCGAAGAAGCATCCAGACATTTCCGCGATGATCGCCCCGCCGTACGACGTGCTGGATGAACCGGGCAAGGCCAAGCTCCAGGCGAAGCATCCGAACAACATCGTCAACATCGACCTGCCGTTCATGCCTCCTAAGTCGGTGGGGCCGGACGCGGTCTACGAGCAGGCAAGCGCGACCCTGCAGGCGTGGCTCGCAACCGGCGTGCTCGTGAAGGACAGCCGGCCGGCGCTGTATCCGTACTGCCAGACATACGAGCACGGGGGCAAGACGTTTCGCCGCCGCGCATTCTTCGCGCTGGTGAAGCTCACGCCATTCGGGCAGGACGTCATTCCGCACGAGAAGACGTACCAGGGCCCGATCGAAGACCGGCTGAAGCTAATGCGCGCGACGCAGATGCAGCTCTCGCCCATCTTCGGCCTGTTCAGCGACCCGCGCAACGAGGTGACGGGGCTGCTTTACAAGAATGCCGGACGGCCCGAGCTGAGCGGGACGATGGACGGCGTGAAGAACGATCTGTGGAGCGTGATCGACGCCGAGGTCGAGATCAGGGTCGTCGACATGATGAAGGCCCGCCCCATCTACATCGCCGACGGGCACCACCGCTACACGACCGCGCTGCAGTTCCAGCGCGAGGCCGAGCAGGCAGCCGGCGGGAGGCTGCCCCCCGGTCACCCCGCCAACTACTGTATGTTCGTCCTCGTCGGCATGCAGGATCCCGGGCTGCTCATCCTCCCGACGCACCGGTTGATCGGCGGGCTCGAAGGGTTCAGCATCGACGCGTTCCGCGCCGCGGTCGGCGGCGCGTTCGACGTCACCGAATCGCGCCTCACCCCCGATCGTTTCGACGAACATCACCAGACCAACCCGAACCCGCAGCCGCACACGTTTGGCCTCTACGACGGCCGCTCGCGCAAGCTGTACAACCTGCACCTGAAGGACCCGGACGTGCTCAAGCCGCTGGAGCCAACGCAGAGCGACGCGTGGCGGCGGCTCGATGTCGCCATTCTCCAGCGCTACCTGCTCGACGAGATCCTCCAGCCGAAGTTCGCCGCCGGAAAGGAACTGGCGAAGGGCTACACTGCCGACGCCGCCGCCGTCGCGCCGCAGGTGGACGGCGTGAAGTACCAGATCGCCCTCATGCTCCGCCCTACGCCCCTGCACGCACTGGAGGAGCTGGGCAGGCATGGCGAGGTGATGCCGCAGAAGAGCACCTACTTCTCCCCGAAACTGGCGACGGGAATGGTCATCAACCCCCTGAAGGAGCTGAGCAATAGACCGTGAACGAACGCAAGACAGACATCCTGATCGTCGGCGGCGGCACCGGGGGGGTCGCGGCGGCGCTGGGCGCGACGGCGCTGGGCTACAAGGTCGTCCTGACGGAAGAAACCGACTGGCTCGGCGGGCAGCTCACCAGCCAGGCAGTTCCCCCCGACGAGCACCAGTGGATCGAGAAATTCGGCTGCACGCGCCGCTACCGCGCGTTCCGCGACGGCGTCCGCTCGTACTACCGCGAGCACTACCCGCTCACCGAAGCGGCCCGCAACCATCCCACGCTCAACCCCGGCGGCGGCCAGGTGTCGCGCCTCTGTCACGAGCCGCGCGTCGGCGTGGCGGTCATCGAATCCATGCTTCAGTGGCCGCGCACCAAGGGGTTGCTCACCGTGCTGCTGCGCCACAAGCCGGTCGGCGCCGACATCGCCGGCGATCGCGTCCGCAGCGTCACGATGCGTGACCTGGAGACGAACAAGGATTATGTCATCTCCGCCGACTACATCCTGGACGCGACGGAGCTTGGCAAGCTGCTGCCGCTGA
Source organism: Tepidisphaeraceae bacterium (assembly GCA_035936155.1). Classification (GTDB taxonomy): domain Bacteria; phylum Planctomycetota; class Phycisphaerae; order Tepidisphaerales; family Tepidisphaeraceae; genus DASYWJ01. Next base: position 43,553 of record DASYWJ010000044.1, read on the forward strand.
CGAAGACGGAATATGTCGTCGGCGCCGAGTCTCGCCAGGACACCAACGAGCCCCACGCCATTGGCGGCCCGCCGGAGCCGAACACTGTCCAGTCATTCACGTGGTGTTTTCCCATGGCGTTCGATCCGGCGCCCGGCGCCAATCACGTCATCGATAAGCCTGAGCAGTACGATCGCTGGCGCGATTACACGCCGCAGCTCACCCCGCCCTGGCCGGGCAAGCTGCTGAGCTGGACCTACTCGATGCCGGTGACGCTCCAGCCAATCTCGCGCGTGCTGTTCCCGGCCGACACCACGAAGGGGAAAGGGTCGTTCTGGCCCTACCGCAAGATCGTCACCAGCGATCACTACCCGCCCGAGATCGCGCCCCACGAGGTCACCCTCGTGAATTGGCCGCAGAACGACTATTGGGTCACCAGCATGATCGATCAGCCGCAGGAGGTGGTGAGCCGGGCGCTGCACGAAGCCAAGCAGTTGTCGCTCAGCTTCTTCTATTGGCTGCAAACCGAGGCCCCCCGCCCCGACGGCGGCGCCGGCTACCCCGGCCTTTACCTCCGCCCCGATATCGTCGGCACTTCCGATGGACTGGCGAAGTACCCATACATCCGCGAGTCCCGCCGCATCCGCGCACGCTTCACCGTTACAGAAAACCACATCGGCGTCGACGCGCGAAAGGCCGCCGGCAAGGACGCGAAGACCGCCGAGCAGTTCCCCGACAGCGTGGGCGTCGGCTACTACCGCATCGACCTGCACCCCAGCACCGGCGGGCGGAACTACATCGACATCGCATCACTCCCGTTCCAGATCCCCCTCGGCTCGCTCGTCCCGCAGCGCGTCGAGAACCTCCTCCCGGCGTGCAAGAACCTCGGCGTCACCCACCTGACCAACGGCTGCTATCGGCTGCATCCGGTCGAATGGAACGTCGGGGAAGCCGCGGGCCTGCTGGCCGGGTTCTGCCTGTCGCAGAAGACCAGGCCGCAGGCCGTGCATGCTGACGCGGACCTGCTGCACCACTTCCAGGACCTGCTGATCGCCCAGGGCATCGAGCTGCGTTGGCCGGACTCGGTGCTGAAGGCGTAGTTTCTCCGCCCGAATGCGGGTCACCCCTGCGAGAGTGGGCCGCTCGAAATTCCATCCGAGCGTTTTGCTGTCGCCCGCTGCGCATCGGCGCCAGCCGCCGCCGCGATGCTGAGCAAGAAGCACACCGTCGCCGCTCACGTCCCCGGTTCGCGCAGAAGCTGTTGCGTCGGCTTCGAGCGCGCGGTGGCGGCGTGGGCGGCGTGTTGGAGAACGGTCGCGTCGGGGGGGTCGAGGGTGATGGTCTTGCCGCTGGCGGTCGTGATCGTCGGCGGCAACCCTTCGGGAGAGTCGCCGGTGAGGGTGGCGTAGAACACGCAGGCGGCGAGGTATGTGCCGGCTTCGCTGGGGTGGCTGCGGTCTGGGGTGTGCAGGCGGATCGAGGGGCGCAGGTCGAGGACGCGCTCGAACGCCGGCCCAACCGGCGCCACCAGCGCGCCCAGCTCGAATGCCAGCTTGTTGTACGCCCGGGTGATGACGCGCTGGTTCTCGGGCTGGTGAAATCGGGCCCAGGTGAGGAAGAACACCGTCTCTGCGCCGGCGGCCTTGATCTCGGCGTCGAACTTGCGTCCGAACTCGAACATCAGCTCGGGGTTTTCTATTGGTCGGGTGCTGAACTCCTGGAGGACGACATAGTCCCACCCGCCGCGGGCGATAGCCGAGCGGGCGTCGCCCTCTTCCCAGTGCCACTCCAGCGTCTTTCCGCCGGAGGTCGACGCGGAGCAGTGAAAGTTGCGCCCGGCGGCGCGGGCCAGCGCCTGGAGCACCGCGTCGACCCCGCCGTTATAGAACGTATAGCTGTTGCCGATGAACAGGACGCGCACGGGCGGTCCGGCAACGCGAGGCGCAGTCGCCGGCGCAGGTGCCTCTGCAGCTGCCGGTGCCGGCGCCGGTGCAGGTGCGGGTGCAGGTCCCGCGGCCAGTTCGGGCGCGGCGAACGAGGGGATTTCTTCCGCTGCCGTCGGCCTGGCCCTTGATGCGCACGACCAGTTTATCGCGACCAGCGCCAGCAGGATGGTCGCAACGACGCAGTAGCGGGTGGGTGTGGCTCGCACGACTACGTTTTACCGCAAGCGTGGTGCGGCGGATACGGTCGATCGCGCGGGTGCACGGCGGGCCAGACGCCCGCGCGTCCAATAAATCGAAGCCGCCGCGATCGTCACTGCTTATCAAGCGCCCCCCATACCTGCGCCGATAAGTCAATCACCGTGAGTGAAAAGCCCATCGCCGCACCCGCGACCGACGTTCTGGTTATGCAGCTCGTCGCCGCGCAGGATCAGCTTGACGCCCTCCAGGAACAACTCACGGAGTCGCAGCGGCTGGCCACGATCGGCACGATCGCGGCCGTCATCGCGCACGAGTTCAACAACCTGCTCACCCCCATCGTCAGCTATTCGCAGTACGCCCTGCAAAGCGCCGAGAGCGAATCGCCGGACCTGGCGCTGATCAAAAAGGCGCTGTCCAAGGCGTTTCAGAGCTCGAGCAAGGCCGGCAAGATCTGCCAGTCGATGCTCGGGCTGGCGCGCGGGGAGTCGTTCTTTTCGGACGTGCATGTGCAGCAGCTGGTGGATGAGGTGCTGCTCGTGCTCGCCCGCGACCCGCAGAAGGACGGCATCGCCCTGCGCGTGCAGGTTCAGCCGGATCTGAGGGTCCATGCCGATCCGGTGCAGCTCGAGCAGGTTCTGCTCAATCTCCTGATCAACGCCCGCCACGCGATGCTCGGCAAGGGCGGGTCGCTGACGATCAAGGCGATGGCGTGTGAGGGAACGGGCGAGCTGAGGATTCAGGTCATCGACACGGGCCCCGGAATCCCGGAGAAACTGCTGGGCAAGATCTTTCTCCCGTTCTTCACCACCAAAGGCACCGCCCAGCGCGGCGAATCGAAGGGCACGGGGCTGGGGCTGGCGATCTGCAAGGAAATCGTCGAGCACCACAAGGGCCGCATCGACGTCACCAGCGAAGTCGGTCGCGGCACGACGTTCAGCATCTACCTGCCGATGCTCCCCGCCGGTTCTTCCACGAGGTAGAACAAAAGCAATCGGCCCACAAATCTCACGAATCTGCACGAATCGGAACGGAGCAAGAGGTTTTGGTTCCCCTCCCATTCGTGCAGATTCGTGAGATTCGTGGGCGACTCCGACTTGCTGCTGTGGACGCGAGGGATCACGGCATCTTGAACCGCGCCGCGAACACCTGCGTCGTGCCGTCCGCCGTGCGCTTGCTCGTCCACAACAGCCACTTCCCGTCCGGCGAGAACGTCGGCAGCACGTCGGCGCCGGCGGCGTAGGTGATACGCGTGGGCTGCGTTCCGTCGTCGCGCATCAGGTACAGCTCGTAGTTGTGGTGTCCGTGAGCGCTGGTCGCGTAGATGATGTGCTTCCCGCCGGGGTGCCAGTATGGGCCCCAGTTGACGTTGTTGTCGTTCGTCAGCTGGTGCTCTTCAGACATGCCCGTGATGTTTCCGGCATCGTCGAACGCGAGGTCGGCCACAAAGATCTGGAGCAGATCGTTGCCCTTGCGGTCGGACCGATACACCAGCCGCTTCCCGTCCGGCGAGAAGAACGGCCCGCCGTCGTACCCCTCCGTCGCTACTACCTTCACGGGGTTTGATCCGTCGGCGCGCATCACATAAATGTCCGCGTCCTTGCCCGCCCCGCGGGTGAAGCAGATCCACTTGCCGTCGGGCGAGTAGGCGCACTCGGCGTCGTAGACTTCGTTATCCGTCAGCGGTCTCAGCTTCAGATCCATCACCCGCGACTTCGGCAGCGCCTGCGGCCACTCGTCCGCCACGAAGATCTCCATGCCGGTCGGAAACGACCAACTGTAGCTGCGTCCCTCGCGCCGGTACCCGCCCATTGGCTCGTCCGCCTTCTCCTTGCCGACCGTGCTGGCGAACATCAGCCTCCGCCCGTCCGGCGAGAAGAATCCGCAGGTATTTCGGGAGTTGGGCGGGGCGATTTGAACGGGCCGCCCAAGCCCTCCGATCAAGTCCCCCAACCACTGGGGCTGGGCAAGATACATCTGGTAGTGGCCGTCCCGCTCGATGGAGGCTTGGAAGATAATCCAGTTCATGTCCGGCGAAAAGTAAGACTCGCCGGCGCGGGCGAACCCGCGCGTCAGTTGAACAACGTTGCTGAGCAACTTTTCCCGTTCGTCGTGGTAGGCCCGCGTGGTTTGAGCCAGGCCGGAAGAGGCCGTGACGCACAGCACGATCAGTGGAATCAATCGCATCGTCATATTTTTAGTCCGCCGGCACGCAGCGGCCCGTCGCCCAGTTGCGCAGGTCCTCAATCTTCTCCGCCATCGTTACCGACAGCGGCGGCGAGGTGTGGATCGCGTCAATCAGGTGCTGGTCGATCAGCTCCTGCTTGTGCGCGAAGGCGCTGTACAGCGCGGCCTTGATCGCCTGCTCGATCTCGGCGCCGCTGTGGCCTTCCGACACCTGCGCGAGCTTCGCCAGGTCGAACTTCTTCGGATCGCGGCCGCGCTTGCGGAGGTGGATGGCGAAGATCATCTGTCGGGCCTCGGCGTCGGGAAGATCGACGAAGAAGATCTCGTCGAACCGGCCCTTGCGCAGGAGCTCCGGCGGGAGGGCTTCAATGTCGTTGGCCGTGGCGATGAGGAAGACCGGCGCCTCGTGCTCCTGCATCCAGGTGAGCAGCGTGCCGAACATGCGCTTGGAGAGTCCGCCGTCGCTGCTCTGGCTGGCGGCGGACGCGAAAGCCTTTTCGATCTCGTCGATCCAGAGGATGATGGGCGCCATCATCTCGGCCTGGTGCAGCGCATCGCGCAGGCGGCGCTCGGATTCGCCGATGAACTTGTCATAGAGCGCGCTCACGTCCATGCGGAGCAGCGGCCGCTGCCAGGCAGTGGCGACAGCCTTGGCCGCGAGGCTTTTGCCCGCACCCTGCACGCCGAGCATCAGCACGCCGCGCGGCGGGGTGATGCCGAATGCCTTCGCCTCGTCGTTCAGCGCCGTGCGGCGCTGCTCGAGCCAGAACTTCATCCGCCGAAGGCCGCCGATCTCGTCGATGCTGGTCGGGGCTTCGACGAAGTCCAGCAGCCCCACCCCCTGGAGGTGCTTGCGCTTCTGCGCGAGCACCATGTGAACGTCATTGACATCAAACCGCCGGTCCTCGCAGACGGTGTCCAGGACCACCTGCCGCGCCTGGCGGCGCGTCAGGCCGCGCAGGTTGCGGACAATCGCCTGCAGGTCTGTTTTGCTGATCTCGACGGAGATGCGGCACACGGCGTTGCGCTGGCGGAGCGTGTCCTTCACGATCTGCTCCAGCGCCGGCTCGTCCGGCAGCGAGAGCTCGAACTGCGTCGCGACCGCGCGCACGCACGCCGGCGCATTCGTCGAGTGATCGATGAGCACGAGGTGCCCACCCTTTTTTGCGACGGCGCTGATTGCCTCGCGCAGGCAGCGCATCGTCCGCTCGTCCTTCAAATGCTCGGCCAGATCGAGCATCACCACCGTCACCTTGCGCGGCATGTCGGAGATCGCGATCAGCGCCGCGGCGGGGTGCTCGGTGCCGGTGATCGTCGGGCCGTCGGCGATCATGCCGTCGCGCAGCCCCTGGGCCACGGACCAGATCAGCAGGTCGAGGCGCAGTTCATCGGCCGCGGCGCGCACCAGCGCCAGCGCTTCGTCCTCCTCGAACGTGGTGATGCTCACACACGGGTGCTCGGCGCGGAAAAGCTGCTCGAGCCGCTGCTGATCGGTGGCCGGGGTGGTCGTGGTCATGCGGAAACGATTTTATCGAAAGCGATGCAAACGCGCGGTACAGGACGGCGGAAAATTTATAGGACTGGCGTCAAGGTTTCGCTCACCGGAGGCCGATGATGCCACTCGTGGGCTGCAAAGGAGTGCACTTCCGATGTCCGTCACCGTCGATCACCGGCCGCTGGCCGCGGAAAACCTGGGACTCAAGACGCTGGGGCAGGTGCTCGCCCACCTGCAGAAGGACAGCAACCGGCTGGTCGTGCACGTCCTGATCGATGGCGAGGAGCCGGACCTGAACCACCTGGGCAAGGTCAAGGCGGCGCCGGTCAGTGGCCACACCGTCTTCATCGAGACGGCCGACCCGCGGGAAATGGCCGTCGAGGTCCTCGACCAGGTCGCATCGCAGCTGGACGAGGCCGATCGGCTCAAGACTGAGGCCGCCGAGCTGCTGCAGCGGAACCAGAACGCGCCCGCCATGGAAAAGCTCGCCGGCTGCTTCACCACCTGGCAGCACGCGCAGGAATCGGTGCTGAAGACGGCGCAGCTGCTCCGCATCGACCTGGCGCAAATCCAGGCCGGCGCGGGCACCATGGCCGAGCTGTTTCAGGAATTCTCGCGACAGATCCGGCAGATCCGCCTCTCGCTCGAGAACCGGGACTTCGTCACGCTCTGTGACCTGCTGCTCTATGAAACGACTCAAACCAGCGCCCAGTGGCGCAGCGCCATCGACGCCATGAAGGCCACGATCGGCGGGAAGAGCGGGTAGAGGACGAGGAAAAGCGCCCCGATCGCCTGCATTCCTCCATCCTCCATCCTCTACGTTCTATCCTCTCCTCTTCCCCGCTCCTACAATGCCGCCATGTCCGGCGACGAACTCCAGGCGAAGTGTGAACAAGGCCAGTCTCTGCTCATGCAGATGAAGTACCTGCAGGCGGAGGCCACGCTGGCCGAGGCCGAGCAGCATGCCTGGGCGAATCGCGACTTCGACACGCTCGCGCGCCTGTACATGCCGCTCCAGGAAGCCCGCCGTCAGCGCCGCCAGCGCTGCGGGGAAGGGGTGGTCGTGCTCGATCTGATCGCATCGGGCCCGGAGGACGCGCTGGAAGGCCGGCGCGTCGTCGAGAACTACCCGCACGGGCAGCTGCTCGTCGCCGGGTGGGGCACCATCGCCCCGGCGCAGGAGGTGCGCCGGCTGCAGCAAGAGCACGAGTTGTATGTGGAGACTTTTCTGGCAGCGGCGTACCCCATTGGCGAGGGGCATGTGATCGTCATCGCGCCCACGGACGATGTCGCCTTGCCGGACATTCGGCCCCATTCGGTCGATGAACTGATCACGCGGCTTCCGCCGCACTGCATCGTGGTGGCGGAAGAAGCGGTGCCCAAGGGCGTCCGCAAGGGGACGTGGGAGACCTATGCCGAAGTCATGGGGATGTGGGAACGGCTGCACGCGCCGTTCCTCGCATCTGCCGACGCTGAGGTGGATCCGATCCGGAAGATCGAAGCCTATCGACGGGTCATTCGCGTCGATTACGCCTGCGAATTAGCCCACCAGAAGCTGTCGCAGGTCGCCCACGATCTCGCGCGCCAGCAGCCCCGCACCTCCCCCTCGCCCTCGGCGAGAGAGTTGGGGTGAGGCGCTTTGCCCCCTCTCCCTCCGGGAGAGGGTCGGGGTGAGGGAGCGTGGGAGTCTGAACAGTTTTGGTCTTCGGACGCCCCCTCATCCTCACCTTCTCCCGGAGGGAGAAGGGACCAGGGGGCGCACTTCAATCGATCCTCAGGTCGCGCCCAAAGTAATCCTGCTTTATCGCCGCCTTCGCCAGCGCCAGCGTCTGTTCCGCCACCGCGTTCGCCCGCTTCGTCCCCTGCCGCAGCACGTCCAGCACGTCGTCGGGCCGCGACGCGTACTGCTTGCGCCGCGCGCGGATCGGCTCGAGAATGGTGTTCAGCACCTCGACGAGCTTCCGCTTGACCGGCACATCGCCGATCGTGCCGGCGGCGTAGCGCGCCCGGTGCTCCTCGACCCACGCGCCGTCGGGGTTGAACGTCTCGTGGAACGCCCAAAGCGGATTCTTCTCCGGGTTCGTCTCGCCCGGCTCCTTGCCGGTGACGCGTTTCGGGTCGGTGTACATCCCCATCACCTTCTTCTGCACCGTGTCGGCGTCATCCGCGAGGAAGATGGCGTTGTTCAGCGACTTGCTCATCTTCAGCAGTTGCCCGGTTTCCCCCGACGGCGCGCCAGTCCCCACCAGCCGCTTCACCCGCCCCAGCTTCGGCTCGATGATCGGGAACAATCCGCCCGCCTTCACGTAGTCCTTGTCCGCCGTGTGCGGGTCGACGTTGCAGTACATCTGGTTGAACCGCCGCGCCACCTCGCGCGTCAGCTCCAGGTGCGGGAGCTGATCCTCCCCCACCGGCACGATCTGCGGGCGGAAGGCAAGGATGTCGGCGCACTGCCCCACCGCATACAGCAGGAACCCGAATGGGTAGTTCTCGCCCAGTCCCTTGTCGCGAATCTCGTCCTTCAATGTCGGGTTGCGCATCAGCCGCGGGTACGGGATGAGCATGGCGAAGAAGAATGTCAGCTCGTCGATGGCCGGCACTTCGGACTGGACAAACATCGTGCTCTTGTTGGGATCGATCCCCGCCGCTAGGTAATCGGTGGCAATCTCCATCACGCTTTCGCGAATTTCCGCCGGCTTGTCCGCCCGCGTCGTGAACGCATGCTTGTTGGCGATTATGAAGTAGCAGTCGTATTCATCCTGCAGCGCCAAGCGGTTCTCGACGCTGCCAACGTAATGGCCGAGGTGGAGCTTTCCGGTGGGCGTGTCCCCGGTGAGGATGCGCGGCTGCGACGAACTCATAGATCGCCCTTGAGACAAACCAGAAAGCCCCGGACATGCGCCATTTCGCTCATCTTGCCATCCATCGTGCTGGTGACGGTCATCGTGCGCTGATTGTATCAGACGGCGATGGCCCGGCCATGCACGGGCTCTATCCGACCTGCGCGCACGGCCTGCGCCGCACTCGACGCGCGCGTTATCACCGCCCCTGCACGCGATTGCTCCAGTGACTTGCGTTAAAGCCTCTGCGGTGAATCCATTTTGCTAGCGGCCGCTTCCGGCGACGCACGTAAGAACGCATAATCGCTTTTTCATTGCTCGTACGTATGGCGCAGCCACGTGAGGACTCACTCGCGCAATGTCCAGCAAGAAGAAAAGCCCGGACATGTCCGGCCCCGGCGTGCTTGGGCGGCTTCGCCACCCGTCGCCGCGGGGGAAGTTGTTTGCCTTCGCCGCCGTCTCTGTTCTGTCTGCGCTGTACCTGACCGGCTCCACCATATGGAACGGCCGCGACCTGCTGCCCAAGTCGCACGATGAGCACAGTTACGCGATCCAGACGCAGATGATCGCCCGCGGCAAGCTGTGGATGCCGCAGCACGAGCTGGCCGACTTCTTCGAATCGTTCCAGATGCTCGCCCGACCGGTGTACGCATCGATCTACTTCCCCGGGTCCGCGCTGATGTACGCGCCGGGCGTCTGGCTGTCGCTGCCGCCGTGGGTGATGCCCGTGCTCGTGTCGGGGCTCTCGGCTGGCCTGTCGTACCTGCTGGCGACGCGCCTGATCGACGGGCTCGCCGGGCTGCTCGTCGCGCTGCTGCTGCTGGCGAGCCACTGGTTCCGCATGAACGCGACCCTCGTGATGTCGCAGTCGCCGATGATGGTGCTCGGCTTGGGCATACTGCTCGCCTCGCTGCGGTGGCGCGAGGGGAAGGACGTGAAATGGGCGGCGCTGATCGGCGCATGCGCCGGATGGGCGGCGATCGTGCGGCCCGTCGACGCGCTGGCGTTCGCGATCCCGATCGGCGTTGCGATGCTCCTGGACTTCCGCCGGCTTCCGCTGCGCCGCGTGGCCATCACGTGCGCAATCGTCATCGTCGCGGCCGTGCCGTTCCTGTCGCTCCAGCTCGCGCTGAACAAGGGCACCACGGGCAGCTTCACCCGCGCGCCGCACACGCTGTACCTTCAGACCGACCAGCCCAACACGACCTACGGCTTCCACGCTTACGACCCGCACGCGCGGCCGCAATCGAAGCTGCTCCAGAAGCAGATCTACTACCGCAACTTCATGCTGCCCGACGTCCAGAAGCACCGCCCCGACCGGATCGTTCACAGCGCCCTTGAGCGGCTGATGCTCACCGTCGACGTCGCCCTCTCGACCAAGCTGCTGCTCGTGCTGGTAATCGCGGGGCTGTTCAACTTGACGGACGCGCCGCGGCGCGTGATCGCGGCGGTCCCGCTGGTCTTTTTCCTGCTGTACCTTCCCTACACGTTCTACATGGAGCACTACGTCCTGCCGATCGTGCCGCCGATCCTCCTGCTCGTCGTGCTGGGCGCCCAGCGCATCGCGGCGATGTGGAAGGAGCCGGCCGCAAAGCGCAAAGCGGAGCGGGTGATGGTGGCAGTGCTGGTGGTCGTCGCGCTCGCATCGCTGCCCGAAGTCAATCCGCGCGTGCGCGATGATCGGATGTTCGGCACAACGAGCACGATCATCCGGAGTTTCGTCCGACCCCGCGTCACCGCGCCGGCCGTGGTTCTCGTGAGATACCGCGAGGACGAAAACCCCCACGACGAGCCGGTTTACAACTCCAATGTTGCTTGGCCTGACGAAGCCGCGATCATCCTGGCGCACGACCTTGGGCCGCGCAACATGGAGATCATCGAGTATTTCGCGCGCATGGAGCCACAGCGCCGCTTCTACCTGTTCGACCGCGACAAGCTGCTTCAGCGGAAGGATCTACCCCTGCGCGAACTGGGAACCGCCGGCGAGCTTGCGCTACGACTGCGCGCGGCGGCGACGCAGCCGGTGCCGTGATATTTCATCGCGATGACGCAAGCGACCCCGCGACGGCGGTGCCGGAACGCCATCTGCCTGCTCCGACGCGCTGGGGAGGCGGCGTCGGTCGCCTGAGAACTTTTAACAGACTCACGGAGAACGCGGAGTGCACGGAGAAAGCGAGAAGATCTCCGAATGCTCCGTGTTCTCCGGGACCTCGTGGCGAGCATGTGGGTTGTCCCTGGCAGCGCTACGTCCCGGCAGCGACCCCGTGGCTCGTTGTCCGATGCGCAGTCGGGACACTGGCGCCGCGGCCCTGCTTGACGAGGTATTTCAGCACGTCCCGCGCGGACACCACCCCGACCAGGTACCCGTCGCGCACGACCGGCACGTGGCGGTAGCCGCCGACGTCCATCAGGTTGATCGCGTAGTTGATCGGCGCATCAGGCGGGAGGGTTTCGGGGTTCTTCGTCATGAACTCGCGCACGGGTCGCGCGCGCTTCGCCGCGTACTCCGTCCCAACGCGGGTCATGATGTCGCGAACGGAGAACAGGCCGACGAGCCGCTGGGCGTCGACGACGGCGAGCATGTCCAGCTTCTTGTCCGCCATCTCACGGACGGCCTGCTCGATCGGCGTCGCCGCGTCCACCGCCGGCAGCTGCGAAAGCTGCAGGCTGGTGAGCGGCAGCAGCATGACGGCCTGCTCGAGCTTGGAGACGGGCTTGGGAAGGTCGACGGTGCGCAGCTCGGCGCCGCAGTTGGCGCACTCGTCGACGCCTTCGATGTTCTTCGATCCGCAGCTGGGACATTTGATGGCCATGGCGAATCCTCCGGCTTGACGGACGTGATTCTACTTTGCGGCCGAACTCACCGGTTGCGAAAAATCCGGCCCAGGAAGACGTCGCAGCGCAGGAAATCAACTGACGGAGAGAGCCTCTTCGCGACTGCTCTGCCTCTGGTCCCTTCTCCTTCGGGGAGAAGGTTGGGATGAGGGGGCGCCAGCAGACGAGAACGATTCGACTCCCACGCCCCCTCACCCCAACCCTCTCCCGGAGGGAGAGGGGGAAAAGCCCCCGCATCCAACCCTCGCCCGGAGGGAGAGGGGGCAGGAGGCGACTCAGCTCACCGTCCACGTCTCATCCCCAGTGATGAGCTTCTGCAAATCACCCCGCCCCAGCTTGGCGACGGCGGCCTCGTTCTGCTTTCGGACGGAGCTGACGTACCGCTCCTGCTCGACATCGCGGAACACGCCCATGGGCTCGGGGAAGTCCGGGTAGCGCATGCGGCTGAGCAGGAACGCGAGACTGGGCTCGGGGGCTTTTTCGTCGTGGATAAGCAGGTCGTCGCGGCCCGTGAGTTTCAGGTCGACGACCTCGGGCGTCATCGCGTGCAGCCGGATGCCCTTGTCGGATTCCTTGCCGAACACGAGCGGCTTGCCGTGCTCGAGGTACAGCGTGGTGTCGCTCTTGGTGGCCTTATCGGTGGCGTAGTTGAAGGCGCCATCGTTGAAGATATTGCAGTTCTGGTAGATTTCGACGAACGCCGTTCCCACGTGCTTGGCGGCGCGTTCCAGGACGTACTCGAGGTGCTTCACGTCCACGTCGACGCTGCGCGCCGCGAACGACGCCTCGGCGGCGATGGCGATGCTGATCGGGCGGATCGGGTGATCGGGCGCGCCCATCGGCGTGCTTTTGGTCTTCTTCCCCTGCTCGCTGGTGGGGCTGTACTGGCCCTTGGTGAGCCCGTAGATCTTGTTGTTGAACAGCAGGATCTTGACGTCGACGTTGCGGCGGATGATGTGCATCAGGTGATTGCCGCCGATGGAAAGCCCGTCGCCGTCGCCGGTCACCATCCACACCTGAAGGTCCGGCCGGGCGAGCTTCAGGCCGGTCGCGAACGTGGGCGCGCGGCCGTGGATCGAGTGGAAGCCGTAGGTGTTCATGTAGTAGGGAAACCGGCTGGAGCAGCCGATGCCCGAGATGAACACGGTTTTCGTGCGGTCGAGCCCGAGCTTGGCAAAGACCTTCTTCGTCTGCGCCAGGATCGAATAATCGCCGCAACCTGGACACCAGCGGATGTCCTGATCGGAGGCAAAGTCGGCGGGCTTCAGGACGTTAAGCGATGACGCGTTCGGTGCAATGCTCATTTCAGAATCCACTCAAAAACAACTTTCACCGCGGAGACGCGGAGAGCGCGGAGAAGACGAATTTCAAAAACCATTTCTCTTATCTTCTCCGCGTTCTCCGCGTCTGAGCGGTGAACAGATCTTCTATCCTCCACCCGGGGTGCCGGCGATGTTGGCATCGAGGGTGTCGTCGGCGGTCAAGGGAACTTCGGCGCCGCTTACGTCGCCGCGGAGCAGCGAATGGACGCCGCGGACGATCTCGCCGATCGTGAAGGGTTGGCCGCGAACCTTGTTCAGCCCCTTGGCATCCACGAGGAATTTGTCGCGCAGCAGCATGCGGAGCTGCCCGAGGTTCATCTCAGGGATCAGCACGTGGCGGAAGCCGGCCATCAACTCGCCCAGCCGCTGGGGCAGCGGATTGACGTATCGGATGTGGCACGCTGCCACGGACAATCCTTCCTTCTGCAAGTCCAGCGTCGCCGCCTTGATCGCGCCGAACGTGCTGCCCCAGCCGACGAGCAGCACCTCGCCGGTTTCCGGGCCCGTCCACAGCAGGTCCGCGCCGACGGGCTTGATGCCCGCCACCTTCGCGGCGCGCGTGCGGACCATGTGCTCGTGGTTTGCCGACTCGTAGTTCACGTTGCCCGTCACGTCCTGCTTCTCGAGCCCGCCGATGCGATGCTCCAGACCCGGCGTGCCGGGGACGGCCCAGGGGCGGGCGAGGTTTTGGTCGCGCTTGTACGGCATGAACCCGCGATCATCGTTGACCGCGGTCGGGTGACTGACGGTCATCGGCGGCAGCTTGCCGATGTCCGGTATCATCCAAGGCTCCGAGCCGTTGGCGAGGTAGCCATCGGTCAAGAGGATGACCGGCGTCATGTAGCGCGTCGCCACCGAAAACGCTTCGATGGCCGCTTTGAAGCAATCGGCCGGAGACGACGCGGCGATGACCGGGACGGGGCATTCCCCATTGCGGCCGAACATGACCTGGAGCAGGTCGGCCTGCTCCGTCTTGGTCGGAAGCCCCGTGCTCGGTCCGCCGCGCTGGACATCCACGATCACCAGCGGGAGCTCCGTCATCACCGCCAGCCCGATCGCCTCTGATTTCAGTGCGATGCCCGGGCCGCTGGTTCCGGTTGAGCCCAGTGCCCCACCGAAGCTCGCGCCAATGGCCGCGCCGACCGCGGCGATTTCGTCCTCGGCCTGGAACGTCACGACGCGAAAATTCTTCATCGTCGAGAGGTTGTGCAGGATGTCGCTGGCCGGCGTGATCGGATAGCTGCAGTAGATCAGGTCTTTCCCCGCCAGCTCCGCCGCCGCGACCATGCCGATGGCCACCGCCTCGTTGCCGGTGATCTTGCGGTACGTGCCCGCCGCGAGCTTGGCCTTGGGAACCTCGTAGTGCTCCGCGAACAGCTCAGTGGTTTCGCCGAAGTGGTAACCCGCCTTGAGCACCGCCGAGTTGCCCAGCATCACCGGCGGCTTCTTGCCGAACTTCTGCTTGATGTAATCGAGCGTCGGTTCGAGCGGCCGCCCGTAGAGCCAGTAGCACAGCCCCAGCGCGAACATGTTCTTGCAGCGGTCGATGTCCTTGGCGCCCAGCCCGCTGTCCTTGGCGGCGAGGGTGGTGAGCTTGTTCACCGGTACCTTGATCAGCCGGTAGCGCGACAGCGTCCCGTCCTCGATCGGGTTGCTCGCGTACCCCGCTTTCTTCAGGTCGTTGGCGGCGAACGCGTCCTCATTGACGATCACGATCCCGCCGGGCTTCACCGAGCCGATGTTCGTGCGCAGGGCGGCGGGGTTCATCGCCACCAGCGCATCGACCTCATCGCCGGGCGTGTAGATGTCGGTGGAGGAGAAGTGGATCTGGAAGCCGCTGACGCCCGCGAGCGTGCCGGCGGGGGCTCGGATTTCGGCGGGGAAGTCGGGCAGGGTGCTGATGTCGTTGCCCACCAGCGCGGAGGTGTCGGTGAATTGCGTGCCGGCCAGCTGCATGCCGTCGCCGCTGTCGCCGCAAAAGCGGATCGTGACGGAGGGCAGCGTAGTCACGTGCTTTGCGTGGCCGTTCCCGGCTGCGCCGCTCTCACGACCAGACTGATCCGACAACCCCTCCGTCGCCGCACTGCCCGTTGTCATGCTCATGATGAGTTCGAAACTCCTCGCTGCTACGCGCCCTCTCGTGCGGGCTGGGTGATCTGCGGGGACGGCGGCAGGTTATAGACGTTCGCCGGGAAGTACCCGACGAGGTAATGGACGACGTCCTTGACCGACAACACGCCCGCCGGGTGGGCGTCCTCGCCGAGCACCGGCAGATGCCGATACCCGCCGCCCTCCATCATCTCGATGGCGCTTTGAATGCTCTGGTTGTTCTTGATCGTCTTGGGATCGCGCGTCATGACGTCCCCGATCGGACGCGCAATATTGATGGGGTCGGCGGCAATGACGCGGTCAACAAAGTCGCGCTCGGTAAAGATGCCGACCAGCCGGCCGTCGCTGTCGGTGACCAGCGCGCAGCCGGTGCGCCGGTCGAGCATGCAGCGGAGCGTCTGTTCGATCGGGGTGGCGACGTCGACGCTGCAGACCGGGCGGAGCGGGAGTCGGCTGACCGGGTCAGTCCGTAAATTCTGGGCGAGGGTCGTGGCCATATGGACACTCCACAGCAGCGCGCCGCAGCGTGCCGTCCGCCGCGCGTCGTGATATCGCGAGGTGATCGGCGCGCGTTCCGTAGGCGAACGGATTCATCAAATCGTAACCCACCGCCGCGCGCGAAGTAAAGCAAGGGCAACAGATTCTGGCGAATATGACGCCGGTCGGAAATAAAGTTTTTCTTGACCCGGCGGGAAATAGTTGCTCACAATGCCGCCCATGAAGCAGCGATACCACACCATCATCAAGCCGGAGCCCAACGGATGGTTCGTGGGTTGGGTCGAAGAAATCCCCGGTACCATCACGCAAGGCAAGTCGCTTCACGAGTGCCGGGAAAACCTGCGCGACGCGCTGCAGCTGATGGTTGCGACGCATCGCGACGAGGCCCGACTCGGCCTCGACGCCTCCTGCATCCAGGAGTCGATCGAGATCGATTTCGAGCACGACGCCCAGCTGCGACACCAACTCCGCCCGCAGGCGCTGGCCTGAAGCGCCATCGGCCGCGGCAGAGCCCCGCGCCCGAGCACCTGGGGGACGGGTCGGTTTGCGCGCGGCCGTGAAAGCTCCAAATCACAAGTTCCAAATCTCAAACAAACTCCAAAGCAGGCTAAAAGGAAAAACACGAGGGGGCTCATTCGATGCCTTCTTCATTTTCTCCACTTGCGGGTTTGGAATTTGGAATCTGTAAGTTTGAGCTTCCACCCGACCCCGTTCCCTGCGCTGCCGCCGGTTGCGTCGTCGCAGCATCACCTTCGAACTCGACCTCCGGCGCCTCGATCGGCGTTCCCTCCGTCTCGATCAGCTTTTGCACGCCCGAGTAGCGCGGCGTCGGTAACTGCTTCTCAACCTCCTTCGCCGCTGCGCGCAGCTGCTGCATCTTCTGCACCTGCTGCTTCTGCTCCTCTTCCAGCCTCGCGTTGTCCGCCTGCAGGTCGTAGTACCGCGCCGGAAGCGTCCCGCTGACGAGGTTGCCCCCCGCGCCGTAACCGTGGCGGCGGGCTTCGAGCTGCCGCATCGTGTTGGTATTGGCCGCGATGTCCTGGCGGATGGTGTTGATCCGCGCCTGCGCCGCATCAAACTCCGCCGCCAGCTGATCAAGCCGGCCCTTGATTCCCTCCTCCGCCACCTTCAGCTCATCCAGCTGCTGCTGGTTCACCCATGTCGAGCCCCAGCGGTACTGGCCTTTCTTCGCCATCTCCTGCTGAAGCTGCTCGTCCTGCTCGAGGAACCGCTTCACCGCCCGCTGGACGATCGGCGCCTTGCGCTCGCTGGGCGACAGCGCGTAGAACGCCTCGGCGACGTTGTCGAGGATGTGGCGGTTCTGCTCCTGGGCCTGCATCGCGCGGTCGTACATCCCCAGTGACGCCGCCGGGTGGTTCTGACGAGCGAGGATCACCGCCAGGTTGTTCAGGGATGGGGCGTGGTTCGTGATCTGGTCGATCACGAGCTCAAATGCCTTGCGCGCCGCCGGCACCTCGTTCTGGCGGTATTTCACTACCCCCCGCAGATACTGAATCGAAGGGTTTGCCGGATCGACCTGCATCGCCTTGACCAGCGCCGCATCGGCCTCCTTCAAGCGCCCGTCCTTGATCAGCTGCCGCGCTTCGGAGACGACGGCGAAGGTCTGCTCGAGCAGCTGCGCCTTCTCCTCCTCGGTGATCCACTGCTGGCCGACCTTCACCAGCCCCCGGTTGTGCCGATCCGTCCAGACCGCCAGCTCCTCCTCGGCCGCCTTGCCCACTTCCGTGCCTTGGTTCTGTTCGACGAACCGCTGGTAGCGCGCGACGATATCGCGGAGATCGCTGACGTTCTCAACACTGCGCCGCAGCGAATACAGCCGCCGCTCCGCTACCTCCTGCCCCGGCGCATCCCCCCCACCAGCGCCCCGCTTCAGCTCGATGCTCTTCACCGTGCCCGCCGGCACAGCAGTCACCTTTCCCTCGGCGTCGGTGACGATCCACCCCTGGGCGCTCTTCTTGACCTTGCCTTCGAGCGTCGTGCCGTCGTTCAGGTGCACGATATCCGCCCGCGCGAACGAACCCACGGCCACAAGGACAACGGCGACGATGAGGGTCAATTTCCGCATGCGTTCACCCCGGCGTGAGCAGCCCCCGCTCGTATAGACAATCCTACGCCGCCAACGTTCGCCGGACCACGCGGGGAAGCTCCGCCTGTGGGCGAATTCGCCCCGTGGGTGGCGAGATTGAAACTCCTTCTTAAGCTCAGCGAAAAGGCTGATTCACCGCACGAGGCGCGGAGGTCGCGGAGGAAAAAATGCGGAAAGGCAAGTTCGCGCCGACCTCTGCGTCCTGTGCGACGTCCTTGCCGCGGGAGAAATTCAGCGCTGTGAGCGGGAGGCGGGTCGGGTATATGAGGCCGCCTATGCGACACCCGGACACCGCCGAATTCACGCCCGATCAACAGGCGACGTACGACGAGTGGCTGTGGCTGCTCACGCGCTGGGGGACGCACACGGTCGACGAGGCGCACGACCTCGCGCTCCGCCGCGCCGGGGACGATGCGGCAGGCGATGACGATCGCCCCCTGTTTCGCCCCTCACCCCAATCCACCCACGGCGGCGCCCGCCGCGCGCTCGGCTGAATCCCCTCTGGCCGCAGGTAAAGAACGGCGCCAACCGCGCTTCTCGGCCACCCGGAAGTGAGCCTGAGCTCTTGTCCAGTTGGCGTAGATGAATGGGGACATAGCAGGACGTAGCTCTTTGCAATGATCGCAGTCGCCGCTCACCGGCGATCCCCCTCGTACGAGCCGGATGAGGCGTTCTTGTCACAGGACCTCGTCCACCTGAGGGCGCGGGTTGCTTCATCGGTTCAGACGGCGCACCCACGCTTCCGCGAGCACGCGGTTCCCCTGCCGACCGCGCCGCAACCCCCTTTTTTCGGTTGTTTGCTGGTTAGCAATTTGTTAGGCTAGTCGTGCTGTCTTGCGCATCGCCTCATTCGCCGTGGCGGGCGATGCGCGAATTGCCTCCAACGCCGCCGGCTGATGCTTGCCGTGCGCGCCTGCACGGCTGTCACCCCCTTTTCAATTCGAGGTGTCCCATGATCGAGTCGAACTCGCGCGATGGCGTGGGTGGTGCCGCTTTGTCGCATTCCTCCCATTCGTCTGAGTCCAGGAGCGCGTCGCCGGCGCAGAAGCGGGCGAATCGGCGGAATGCGAAGCGGTCCTCCGGGCCGCGCAGCGCCGAGGGCAAGCGCGCGGCCAGCCGCAATGCGATCACGCACGGGCTGTTCTGTCAGGATGCGGTGCTGCCGGGGGAAAGCATGCTGGAGTTCCGCGCGTTTCGGGCGCTGCTGCTGGCGTCGCGGGTGCTCATGCCGCAGGACTATGTCGAGCTGTCGCTGGCAGAGCAGTACGTGCTGGCGCGCTGGAAGCTGCGGCGGATCGGGTCGGCCGAGCAGGTCATCCATGAAGAGGCCGCGCAGGGGCTGGCGGATGTGAACCGGATCGTCGATCCGGGCGACTACGACCGCTACATCTACGGCGACCTGGACGCGCTGAACATGTTCGACCGTGTGAAGAAAGCGGACGACGCGGAGGCGGCGGAGGATGAGGCGGCGGACGAAGCGGATGAGGCGGCACGCGACGCGGCGCGGCAGAACAGCCGGATGCTGTTCTCGGCGATGGCCCAGCGGCGCGAGGTGCCGGTGGCGACGACGCTGGCGCTGAGCATGATCGGCAACGCCGAAGGGGGCGGCGGGCGCGAAGGGGCGTACGAGCGCGTCGGGCGGTATCAGCAGCGGCTGGAGCAAAGTGCCAGCCGCGCGCTGCGCGAGCTGCGGCAGGTGCGCAAGGACAAGGGCGTGGACATCGCCACGCTCGCGACCTGCCCGTTCCTGGAGGTGGTGGGGGATGAGGCGGATGTCGCCGAGCTGCGCGAGTTGCATGCCCGAAGGGAGACGCGGGAGGCGCGGGAGGAGCGCGGGCGGGAGAAGGAGATGGAACCGGGGCGGCAGGAGGAGGTGGTGGCTGCGGAAAAGGTGCCTGCGGACGGCGTCACTGAACCCACTCCGCCAGCGCGGGAGCAGCCCGCGGGCACGGCGGCTCCGATCGGCATCCGCTCCGACGTCAGCGCAACAGCGCAAAACGAACCCAATTCGCACCGATCGCGTGCAGATGCGGACGGCGCAATGGGTTGCGAGCAGGGAGCGCGCCACGTCGAGATCGTCGAGCCGACGAAACTCGTGCCGAGCAAGGACCCGGCCCCGCGCCGCGAGCAACGGAGGGGCAGCGACTGAACCTTAGCCGAGATTCAACAGCCAACAGGAGCCGCGGATGAACGCGGATGAAGGCGGATGAACGAAGAGCAGACGATGCATTGCGCTCGTATCCGCTGTCATCGGCGGGTGATCGTCGCTTTGCGTGCCTCCGCTTTCTCTGCGCGGTGGGCGTTCCTGCCGCTGAGGTTGGGCACCGGCGGCTCAGTACCAGACGTTCACGATCAACGCGAAGTCCTTGAACTTGCCGTCGAACATCGCGACGTTGGACTGGACGAACTTGACCTCGATGTCCGGGTGCTCGTCGAGGAAGACGTTGATCGCGTCATCAAGGTATTCCAGCCCCTGGTCGCTGCACTTGCCGTGGAAGGTCCTGACGCGGCAGGCGCCTTGCCCGCCGAGGTGCGGCTTGCGCTTCCACTCGTGCTTGCGGACCGTGTTTTCGGCGCCGAAGGTGATCTTTTTCGGCGTCGGCGCGGGCGCGGCGGCAGCCTTGGGAGCCGTCACCTGGGCATCATCGTCCAGGGGCAGGGCGTCGTCGAGCACGACCAGGCCGTCATCCTCATCGTCCAGGGGAAGCGAATCGGTCGGTGGCGGCGGGCGCATCGCCGGACGCGCGGGCTGCTGAAGCCCGGGCCCGCCGCGGTTCATCTGCGGACCGTGCGGGACAGGCTGCGCGGGCATCGCGCGCTGCGGTTGTCCGGCGGGATGGGCTGCGGGAGACGTGGGGGGACGCTGCTCGTTCATGAGGCCTCCAGAATGTCGGAAAACAACAGATGTGACGGACGTGATTCTACTCGATGCGGTCGCGAGTCGAGGCAGAAATCTCGCAAAAAGAGGTGCGAAATGATGGTGCCTGAGCAGGCGAGCGAGAAGCGAGCCAGGCGTTGCGTTTCCAGCTTACTTGCGGCGTCTCACCCCATCATGGCGCCGGCGGTGTCGAGCAGAGCCGGCAGGTTGGCGCGCGTGTGCTCGATCAGGACCAGGTCCAGCTTGACCCCGCCGAGCTCGGCATCGTCGAGCTTTTGTCGCAGGGCCGTCAGGTTGAACCCCTGGTTGGCCTGGCAGCAGATCGTGTCGGCGACGTACACGAGCGTCACGAGCATGCGGTGGCCATCGGACAGCGCGGCGGGATGGTGGTGGTGGCCGGCGACGAGCTGGCAGGAGCGCGGGAACTTCCAGTGTTCCGCCAGGGCGGCGCCGAGCTGCTGGTGGTCGACGCCGACCACCTCGCGCTCGATCTCGCAGAAGGTCGCTTCGCTCGTCCTCGCCCGCTCGCAGGCGGCGCGAAGCAGCTCGGGCGAGACCTGCAGCGAGACCAGGAGGCCCAGGTCGTGGATCATGCCGGCGAGGAAGGCCTCATCGGCGATCGGGAGCTTCATCTGCTTCGCCAGCTCGCGCGAGGTGACGGCGACGGCCATGCAGTGGGTCCAGAGGTCCTTGGCGGTGAACTCCTCGCAGAGCTTCACCCCCCGGAACATCTGCCCGAGACTGGCGGCAACGGCGATGTTCTTCACCGCGTTGAGCCCGAGCAGCACGATGGCGCGCTCGACCGAGCCGATCTGACCGGGCAGCCCGTAAAACGAACTGTTGACGACCTTGAGGATGCGCGACACGAGGGCCGGATCATGCGAGACGATCTTATGCAGTGTGCTGGCCGACGCCTTGGGGTCTTCGACGGTGGCGATGATCTTGTTCGTCACCTCGGGGAGCGTGGCGATGCCAGTGATCTTCTTCACCGCCTCGTCAACGTATTGCTTTGGATCAACCGCGACTGCCGTAGCTGCTGCCATCATCCACCCGCTCCCGGTCAAGAACCCGTCGTCTTATCGGAATGCGGGCCGGTGCACTTGAGAAGCGGTCGATCGGTTGCTGGCGATGACCGCCGAAGGAGGTCCTAGTACGTGATGAGCTTGCGACGCAGCCGATCGTCCAGAGGCGTGCGTCCGAGAATCGAGGCGATGCGCTGACCCGCGCCGCCGCCGCCGTAGACGTTGCGGCCAGTAAAACGGCCCGGCTTTCCACGGTTCCACAGCTTTGCCAACGCCTTGCGGATGGCGGCTTCACGGTAAGGCACGTCGGTGACGTTTCCGCTGCGCTCGCGGCCGAGCTGACGCGGGCCGACGTTGACCACGGGCGTGCCGAAGCTTGCGGCCTCGATGATGCCGGCGGAGCTGTTGCCCACGAGCACCGCCGCGTCGCGCAGCAGCGCGAGGAACGCGAACCGCGGGAGGTCGCGGTGGACCGAAACGTTCGGTCGCCTGGCCGCGGCGTCCCAGGCGCGGAAGATGCCGGATGCGCCGGGGTCGTTGTTCGGCGCGACGATGACGAGCCGCTCGTAGCCGATGTTGGACGCGGCGCGGAGCAGCATCGAAGCGCGGCGGAACGCGATACGCTCGTCCGGGTCATCGGGATGCAGCACGATCAGCGCGAACGAGTGCCGGCGGATGCCGGGCACGATCGCACGGAGCTCGGCGAGCGTCAGCGGCTCATCGAGGATCCCATCGAGGCCGGGGGCGCCGACGATGTGGATGCGCGATGGGTCCTCGCCAAGCTTTGCGATGCGCGCGGCGCTCTGGCGGGTCGCGGCGAAGTGCAGGTGCGCGAGCTTGGTGATCGCATGGCGAAGGGCGTCGTCGACCTGGCCCTGCGCCTTGTCGCCGCCGTGAACGTGGGCGACGACGCGCTGTGCGATGTGCCCCGCCGCTGCTGCGGCGAACGCTTCGACCCGGTCGCCGCAGACGAGAACGACGTCGGGCTGGAGTTTTGCAAACGTGCGGGCGAGACCGGCGAGCGCGTCGCCCGTTGCGGCGGCGACGGCGTCGGGATCTTTCGCGGAGGATCGCCATGCGACCATGGCGGCGATCGCCCAGCCCTCCCGGCGGATGGCGTCGACGCTGCGGCCATGTTCGCGGTCGAGGTGCATGCCCGTAACGACGAGCTGGAGCTGGAGCTTGGGATGCGACTGGATCGCGCACAGCGTCGAGCGCATCAAGCCGAACTCGGCGCGGGTGCCGGTGACGAAGCAGATCTTGCGGCCGGTAGTAGCCAGCGGGCGGCGACGCGTCATCCTGAAGCTAGCGGGCGTTGGCATGACCACGATCTACGCAGCGTCGGCGAGCATGTCCCACGTGAGCAGCGTGCCCGCGGCCAGCGGCCGAGCGGTGCGCTTGCCGATGGCCATCGTGATCTTGGCCGCCGGGATGCCGGTGCCGGGGCGCTGCACGGTGACATCGGATTCGCTGACCACCTCGCCCGCGCCAAGCGGCCGCGCGAGGACGAGGCTCTGGCGGCTGACCTTGCGGACGTCGCGCTCGATGTCGAGCACGCGCTTGCCGCTGGCGCCGCGCATGGCATCGGCGCTGCGGATCAGCGCGATGTACTGCGCGAACTGCTGTGGATCGGCGCTGGCCGCGTGGTCGGGGCCGGGGGCGGTGCGGTCGTACGTGAGGTGCTTTTCGATGATGCAGGCGCCGAAGGCGGTGGCGATCGCGCCGCTGTGGACCTCGGTGGTGTGGTCGGAGTACCCGATGGGCACATCGAACCAACTGGCCATCTCGCCGATCCAGCAGAGGTTGGCCTGGTCGGTGGGCGTGGGGTAGCTGCTGACGCAGTGCAGAAGGGCGAAGCGGGTGTTCCAGGAACGCAACCACCCCACCGCTTGCGACACCTCGTCCATGGTGGCCGCGCCGGCGGAGATCAGCAGCGGCCGGCCTGTCGCGGCGGCGCGCTGCAGCAGCACGCGGTTGACCAGGTCGGGCGAGGCGATCTTCACCGCCGGCAGGTCGAGCGACTCGATGGTTTCTACGTCAGCGGGCGAGAACGGCGTGGCCAGCGGCACCATGGCGAGGTTGCGAACCGCGCCGACGATCTCGCGCAGCGCGTGGTCGGGCAGCTCGTACTTTCGCAGCATCGCCGACGGGTCGGCGTCGGCGCAGCGGTCCTTCTGGTACGACGCAAAGCTGCTCGACGCATGCATGAGCGACCGCGCGGAGAAGACCTGGAGCTTGACGGCGTCGGCGCCGCATTCTTTGGCGAGGCGCACGAGCTCCAGCGCCCGCACGAGCGAGCCATCGTGGTTCACGCCGATCTCGGCAATCACGAACGTCGCTCGGCCCGGGCCGACTTTGCGGCGGTTGATGTGGATGGGTTTCACGATGCGATCCTCCGTGTCGTGTGTGCCTCCTCGACCGCCTGCCGCTCGCGCAGCGTCGCCTCTGCCCAGTACAGGTCGCGCAGGTGGTCGATCTCGATCGTCTCGCCCATGGGCGTCTGGATGCCGCGGCGATTCATGCCGAAGAACGCGTGCGGGTCGTCGGGGTTGGACTCGCCGAGGAGCATCGATGCCCGCGTCACGGCGACGACGGCGCCGTCGTGGAGGAACAGCGGCTCGAGGTCCTGTCGGCGGTGGATGCTGCCGCGGTGCAGCGCTTCCACGTTGCCGTCGTTCAGCCGCGACATCCATGCCGGATGCCACTTGCCGACGGGGGTGAACGTGCGGACCGAATCGCAGCCGCTGCTCTCGAGCGCTTCCAGTGCGCGGTCGATCACGCCGTCGCCGCGGAGCGGGACGTTGCCGTACAGCGTGACGATCGCGTCGAAGCGGACGTTCCTGGCGGCTTCGACAGTGCGCATCGCGTGGAGCAGCACCGCCTGCACCGACGCGTCGGCCGTCGCGAGCTCCGCGGGTCGAGCGATGGTGTGGATGCCGGCGCCGGCGGCGGCGCGGCGAATGAGCGGGCAATCGCTGGAGACCACAAGATCTGTCAGCCGCAGCGACGAGCGCGCGTGGTCGAACGTGTATTCGATCACCGGCCGGCCCAGCAGCGGGAGCATGTGCTTGTTCGCGAGGCCCACGCTGCCCGATCGGGCGAGGATGACGCCGAGAGTTCTCATGACCATTCCGTTGCTCGACAAGCGCCCTCCCTCTTCCCCGTACTCGGGGGAGAGGGAGAGCGCACATCGTCGCCCTGCACCATTCGACCGCGCCTCATTGTCGATGCCATTCCGTGCAGCTCCCACAGACGGGCAGACTGACCCATCGGCCGGCGCGGTGATCGGTGCGCATGGCGCCGAAGCGCTCGCGCCAGACCTGCGTCAGCGGCATGTTGCCGACTTCCCCGAGCATCTGGATGCCGGTTACGTCCTGCTCACACGACGCGATGCGGCCATCGGACAGGACCGTCATTCGCGACGACAGCCGGCCGCAGGGCCGGCGGCGCGGGGGCGACATATCGGCGACGGACACATCGGGCGTCTGCCCCCCGCAGGTGCTCGGGGCGCTGATCACCGCCGTACCCAAGGCGCGGATCCACTGGTCGTACCACTGCTCCATCTCCGCGAGGTTCGCAGCGCACTTCGTGAACGTCGGCACGATCAGCGGCGTGCCGCGCTCCAGCCGCTGGCGCTCGAGCAGGAACATGCGGACGTTGTCGAGCGCGCGAACGTAGGCGTCGACGCCCATCACGGCGGCGTACGTCGGCTGCGAGAACGCGGGGATGTGTACGGAGACAACGTCGACCGGCGCGGCAGCGAGGCGCTTGATCACATCCTCTGGCGCGAGCAGGTCGGTCTCGATGTGCACCGCCGAAATGCCCAATTCTGCGGCGGCGGTGATGATGTCGAACACGTCCGGCGCGCGCAGCGGATCACCAACACCCCCCAGCGTCACGCGCATATCATCGGCTGCGGCCAGCTCCGCAAAGATCCGAGTGGCCGTTTTCACAGACATCGGCTCGCGCGAGATGTCGAGATATCGGCCGGGCCAGTAGATGGGCTTCGTGGCACGGTCGGTGTTGATCTCCAGGACCAGTTCGCGCGGGAGGTTGTCGACCTCTTCCGAGCCCGCCATGCGCCGCACGAGCTCCTCGGCTTCGCTGCAGATGAGTTGCCCATTGAGCGGGATTGTCGCGGCGCTGAGCCGGCTGAGCTGGCGGTCGGAATCCAGCTTCAAGCCATACACGGTCCGCGCGACCGGCGTCGGCACGGAAGCGCACCCTTCGCCGCCGATGGGGTCGCGCATCGGCTGATCAGGCATGTAGTGCAGGAGCCGCCCCGCATGCGCCTTGACGACCGAGAGTCGGTCGAGCATGGGCTTGCGCAGCATCGTTCCGCTCAATCCCGGCGCTGCCGAGGAGAAGCACAGCTCGATCGATTGGCGCGAGGCGGCGTGGTCGATGAGCCTGTCAACCAGGGTCGCGTCGACCAGCGCTGCCGCGGGATCGACGAGAAGAATGGCGTCGGCCTCGACGCGCTCGGCAAGCTCGCGATGCCAGGGAGCGTAGAAGCCAAGATCGAAATCGCAGGTGGCGAGCAAGCCGCCCCGCCACCCGTCCGCCCAGCGTCGCGCGGCGGTGATGGCGTCGATTCCGGCGATGGCGACGCGCGGACCTTTGGCCAGCACGTCGGCGCCGTGCTCGCCGGCGATCGGCTCGATCGCGGGGAGCTGGTCTTCCCAGCAGAGGATCGCAATCGATGAGATTTTCTGCGCACGAGCGATACGGCGAAGGGTCCAGGCGAGCACGGGCTCGCCGCGGAACAGCCGGGTCGCGCTGTTGCGCTGCGGCGACTCGTGGATCATCGACAGGACCGCCGTCACGCGCTCGATCGTCGTTTCCATCAGGCGGCCCCCCGCTTCAGTTCGCGCAGCGGCTCGGACAGGTGCACGATGACCTGACGCATGAGCAGTTGAAACTCGCGCGCCGCCTCCGACACGCCGCGGACATTGTGGATGTCGCGCATGACCTGCCGGCGCTGCCGCTCGAGGCCCTCGATGCGGCTGGCCGTGATTTTACGATCCGCATGAAACCGCGCCAGCTCAGTCAGCTGCGAGAGCTGCATGATCAGGTCATAGGTCGGTCCCAACGTGTTCATGCGGGCGCGCAGCGCGTCGATCTGCGAGATGACACGGTTCACGCGGACCTGGTCGGCGAGGGAGTCGCGCACTTCTTCGAGCAGCGTCATCGTGTCCCGCGAGATCGTCTCAACCTCGACGGCCTCGTCGTGGCGGCGCTGGAGGCAACCGATGCACTCTTCGAGCAAATCCCAGCGCAGGCCGGGGTGATCTTCAGCGGTCGTATCGAACGTGGTTTTGCAGAACGATTCGATGGCCGACGCCAGCGGCATCGGCGTCGTCCCGCGCTTGCGGGCTCCGCCTTCGGTGGCATCGATGATGCGCGTCCTGGTCCTCAGAAAGTCGCGCTCGAACTGCTGGAGGTACGTGAACAGCCGCTCCTCGGTGTACATCGGTCGGCCCTGGTGATCCGGGATGCGGCGGAGGATCTTTCGGTCGCCGACGATTGTCTCCCACTGCTTCATCTCCAGGGTGTGGAAGCGGGACAGCTCCGGCCGCCAGACGTCGTCGTAGCTCGTGCCGGGCGCGTAGCACAGCCCATCGGAGAAGCCCAGGTCCTGGCCGACGAAGATGATCGGATCGCAGCCCAGATGCTCCGCGAGGTAATACGCCAGGTGCGCCACCGTCGCGCCGCTTGGGAGCCTGGCCTTGTCGAGCTTCATCTCGCGCAGGAGGCTCTCGGCGAAGTCGTTGCCCAGCAGCGAAATCGGGCCGGGATTCATCCCGAAGATGGCCGTCGTCGCCTTGGGCTCGGCGACCAGCTCCGTGCGCAGCGTGGGCGGGAGCTTCTCGAAAAAGCGGGTGCAGATCTCGTGGTAATCGAGGCTGGTGACGTAGTTCGGCTCGACGCCGAGCTCCAGCAGCGGCTGGAGCGTCGTCTGCACCGCCACGATGACCGCCTTGCCGGCCGCGTGCTTGATCAGGTGCTTGTTCTTCCGCAGCGACGGCCCCGCCGACACGATGATCGCCGGCGCGCCTTTATGCTTGTCCTTCAGCCGCGCCAGGCTGGGGGTGGCTGCGTACCAGCCGATGTTCCGCGCCACGTTCTCCGCCGTGCGCCGGCCGTTGATCACGAGCGTGTTGATGCTCGTGCGGCTGTACTGCGTGAACTCCTCCAACCACTCGCGAAATTGTGCGTGCTCCTGGGGGCGCAGCCGCACGCTGGGGCCATGCTCGATCGTCTCGCAACCCATGCTGAACATCGCCATCTGCTGCGCAAGGCGGACGAACACCTCCGACTTGTCCACCTTCGTCAACAGCATGACGCGGCGGCTTTCGATCAGGCGCGCGAGGTCGCGGGCTTCGAGCGCGGTGCGGATCATGCGCAGGTCGGGCTCCACGATGCAGATAACAGCTTCGTCGCTCGCCTGATCGAAGATCGCTTCGACGTGATAGCCCAGTCCCAAGCCGTGGATGAAGAAGCAGACGCGCTCGTCGCAATCGAGATGCGCCACAAGGCGGTTCGCCTCATCGACCGGCTGGTGACGACTGTGAAGATAGATGTCGCGGCCGGACGATGCGACGACCACCGTCGGCGCGCCGCAGCGCGACGGCTCGATCGTATACGGCCCCTCAGCGAGCGCTTCGATCTCGCGCGCCAGCCGCGGCTCTGTCGCCCACAGCGCTGCCAGGTTGCGCACCAGCGGCGCATCGCCGGAAAGCACGTGGTCGCCAGAGGGGTCGGTTCTTGCAGTCATCGTTCGATCGAATTAGCGTCACCCCGCCGGTTGGCGGGACATAACCTGTTATCGGACCCATGGCTGCAAATAGTTGAGGCTTCCCATGACCGAGCTGTTTTTCGACCCGCCGTGGTACCTGCCCGCCGCCGTCGCGGTCTTTGGGATTTACCTGTTTATTCATGGGAATCGCGGACAGGACGCGAAAGTCCGCGCCGCCGGCGCGGGCATCGCGCTGCTGGCGGTGGCGCTGTTTGTGATCGGGCGGGTGATGGAGACCGACCGCGAGATCGCCGAGGACCGCTCGCGGCAGATCGCCACCGCCGTCGACAAGCAGGACTGGAATTCGCTGCGGTCGCTGCTCGACCCCAAGACCAGCGTCGCCGTCCTCGATGCGACGATCTACAGCGACCGCGATGCGATTCTCACGGGTGCGCAACTCGCAACGGAGCAGTACGGCCTGAAGAACATACGCATCACGTCCCTCACCAGCCGCCAGGACGATACGATGATCACGGTGGATCTGGACGTGCTGAGCGACCAGGGCTTCACGGGGCAACCGTTCCCGACGAGCTGGCAATTCGAGTGGCAGGAGCTGAGCGGCGGCTGGACGCTGACCCGGATCGTGTGCTTGAGAATCGGGCAGGAGTCGGGCGCGAATCTAGGTCGGCAGTTCCCGCGGCCTTGACTGATTATGCGCTATTCGGTGTAGCCGGCGAGCTTGCTCGCCGTCT
>DASYWJ010000045.1:0-19684 GCA_035936155.1 Tepidisphaeraceae bacterium
CCTGGAGTTCCTGAAGGAGCGGGGGCTGGTGGAGGTGCGTCACCGTCGCTGCTACCCGGCGAGCCAGAGCGTTCATCTGGACGCGATGGTGGAGTTCCATGCCCTGCGCGAGGAGCCCAAGCCCGCCTGACCTGCCTCTGAGCCCACACCTTCCACCCCGGCCATCCGAGCCGGGGTGTCTTGCTGGTGCATTCAGCGCGTCCGGCCGCCGCTCGCTACGGCTGCGCCCGAGATGGCTGCCCGGACCTGCTCCGACAACTCCCGCGTCGAGTACGTCCACCGCGCCGACAGGTGCAGGATCGGCAGCCCCGCCGCACCGAGCACCCGGTCCACGAACGCATCCCGCGTCTGCCGCTCCTCTTCGTCGTGCGACTTGTCGTCCAGCTCGATCACGAGCAGTGGCCGCAGCTCGCGGCGGTCGCAGAGCACGAAGTCGACGTGCTTCGAGATCACGCGGTTCCGCAGCGACTGCGCCTTCGCCGTCCCCTTGGGGAGCCACAGCAGGTCCAGCAGCCGCACCTTGGCGAAGACAAGCACGTCGCTCTCCCCAAGCGCCTGCCGCAGCACCTCGTAGAAGGACCGCTCGGCCTTGCTGAGCAGGTAGTCCTTGCGGCGGTACGGCAGCGCGCCTTCCAGAGCGCGAGGCCCCCCGCCGGTGCCCATGCGCTTCATCAATGCCGACAGCGCCGCCAGGACGACCAAGCCGACGACGAGCCAGAGCAAAGAGTTGTTCATGCGGGAGCCCACCCTTGATCGGCAGAGCGTATCGCGCGCATCGGCTCATGGCGACACCCGCTCGGCGTTCTGGCCCGTGAAGGCTTCCCACCGCCGCACGATCCCGTCGCAGTACGTCGGGTCCAGTTCCATCAGGTAGGCGCGACGCCCCGCCTGCTCCGCCGCGATGAGCGTGCTCCCCAGCCCGCCGAAGAGGTCGAGGATGACGTCGCCTCGCACCGACGAGTTCGCGATGGCGCGCAGCGGCAGTTGCACGGGCTTCATCGTCGGGTGTTCTTCGCTCCGCCGCGGACGCGGGACCTCCCACACGTCATCGAGATCGCGGCGGTCATTGAACGAGCTCTGCCCCTTACCGTGCCAGCCGTACCAGATCGGCTCGTAGCGGCGGTGGTACTTGCTGCGCCCGAGTACGAATGCGTCCTTCGCCCAGATGACGGTGGCCGACCAGTGGTAGCCGTGGCTCCGCAGCGTCGCGTCCAGCGTGGGCCACTCCGATGCGCCCAGGACGCAGTACACGTCGCCGTCGATGTGGGGCTTGGCGTTACCGACGAACGTCGAGAGGAACTGGGCGAACTGCTCGGGCGGCAGGTCGTCGTTCGCCAGGCCGCGGCGCTGTCGGTGCTTCGGGTTGGCGTCCGAGCCGATGGCCACGTTCCACGGCGGGTCGGTGAACATCATGCGGGCACGCTCGCGTCCCATCAGCGCCGCGACGTCCGGTGCGACTGTGGAGTTCCCGCAGAGCAGGCGGTGGTCGCCGAGTTGCCACAGGTCGCCCTCGCGCGTGGTCGCTTCTTCCGGGAGTTCGGGAACTTCGTCGGGATCGGTCAATCCCTGCGCGACCTCGCCGCTGAGCAGCCGTTCGAGTTCCTCCGGGTCGAAGCCGAGCAGGCCGAGGTCGAAGTGCTCGTCGCGGAGGGCGCTCAGCTCGATCGGCAACAGGTCGTAGTCCCACTCCGCCAGTTCGTTCGTGGCGTTGTCGGCCAGGCGATACGCCTTCACCTGCGCCGGCGTCAGGTCGGTTGCCACGTGCACGGGCACCTGCGCGAGCCCCAGTTGCTTCGCGGCGCGCCAGCGGGTGTGGCCGACGATGATCACACCCTCGCCGTCCACGACGATGGGCTGGCGGAACCCGAACTCGCGCAGCGACACCAGCGTCCCCTTCTCCTCCCGCTCGAAGTGGAAGCGAGTTGTGTGCGTCAGCCCCTGCGTCATCATGCTCATGCCGCCTCCTCAAGGTTGTTCTCCGCCGCCATCGTCTTGATGCCGCTCGGATGGAATGTGATCGACACCGTCCCCTGCTTCCCGTCGTACGCCACCCGCTCGACCAGCAGCTGCAGCACCTGCGCCTGCTCCTTGGGGCTCAGCTGCCCCCACACCGGGTCGAACGCGGCCAGCGCCTTCGCCACATCCGCCTGGTCCACGTGCTCCTGCTGGACTTCATCAAGTCGCTGCGCACCGCCGTCATCCGCTGCTCCGCCTTCCCCAGCGCCTCCGTCACGTCCGCCAGTCGCGTCGCGTCGGGAGAGCCTGACAGCTTCTGCAGCGCCGTGTGATGCCGCTTCCGCTCCCGCTCCAGCCCGCGCTGCTCCGCCTCAAGGTCAGCTTGCTCCTTCGCCTGCTGCTGCCTCACCTGCCGGATCGTCCCCTCCAGCAGCAGCGGGTCCTTCCCGATCCGCCTGATCTGCTCCACCACGAACTGCTCGATTTGCCCCGCCGGCACGCTCTTGCTCGGGCAGCTGTGCCACCCCTGCTTCTGCGCCTGGAGGCACACGTAGTAGCGATACCGCTTCCCGCCCGCGCCACCCTTGCTCGTGTACGTGGGGATCATGGAGCAGCGGCAGCAGGCGCAACTGATCAGCCCCTTGAGCAGGGCACCGTACTTGTTCCGCACCGGAGCCCCACCAGTGTTGCCGTTGCGGCTGAGCACCGCCTGGACCTTCTCCCACACCGCCTTGTCCACAATCGCGGTGTGCTCGCCGGGGTGGACCTCGTCGTGATAGGCGACCATCCCGGCGTAGGTCGGGCTGGTCAGCAGCTTGTACAGCGTCCCCTTATCGAAGGGCTTCCCGCCCCAATCCCCGCCCTTGCGGGTGATCCATCGCTTGTTCGTCCACCCCCGGCTGGTGATCTCCTTGAGCGTCGGGATCAGCGCGTGGTGCTTTAGGTACAGCTCGTAGATCTGGCGGACCCGGTGCGCCTCGTCCTCGTTGACCACCAGTTTGGCGCCGGTGGGCAGGGAGAGGATGTCGTAGCCGAGCAGCGGCTTGCCGCCGGACCACTTCCCCTTCCTACGCGCCGCCGCGATCTTGTCGCGGGTTCTCTCCGAGATGATCTCCCGCTCGAACTGGGCGAAGGAGAGAAGGATGTTCAGGGTCAGCCGACCCATGGAGTGCGTCGTGTTGAAGGCCTGAGTCACGGAAACGAACGAGACCTTGTTCGCGTCGAACACCTGCATGATGCGGGCGAAGTCCATCAGGGAGCGGGAGAGGCGGTCCACCTTGTACACCACCACGCAGTCGACGCGTCCGGCCTCGATGTCGGTGAGCAGGCGCTTGAGCGCGGGGCGCTCCATGTTCCCGCCCGACCAGCCGCCGTCGTCGTACTTGTCGGGAATGCACGTCCACCCCTCGTGCTTCTGGGCGGCGATGTAGGCTTCCCCGCTCTCACGCTGGGCGTCGAGGCTGTTAAACTCCTGCTCCAGCCCTTCCTCCGTGCTCTTGCGCGTGTAGATGGCGCAGCGGATCACCTTTGGAGGCTCGACCGGTTTGCCGGTATCACGTTTTCTCATATTCGATCCCGCTTGTGGGTGGTGAGGCCGAAGAAGAGATGGCCGTTCCAGTGGGAGCCGGTCACCACCTTGGCGACGGCGCTGAGGGAGCGGTACACCTGTCCCTCGTAGTCGAAGCCATCCGCAAGCACCGTTACGGCCACGTGCTTGCCGCGGTATGTGCGGGTCAGGAGCGTGCCGGGGATAGGGAGACGGTCGTGCGGCGTCGGCAATTTCAGCGTGGTTGTGCGCACGGGCGCATTCACCGCCACCTTCGGCGGGCGCGGGATGGTGGTGCGGATGTCGGCGTCGCGGGCGAGCTCCTCCGCCCGGCGCCGGGCGCGCTCGGACAGCCCGCCCTCGGCGAGCGACTGGACCCGCC
The DNA here is from genome assembly GCA_035936155.1 of Tepidisphaeraceae bacterium. Taxonomy (GTDB): domain Bacteria; phylum Planctomycetota; class Phycisphaerae; order Tepidisphaerales; family Tepidisphaeraceae; genus DASYWJ01. The sequence goes on from DASYWJ010000045.1 coordinate 3,885, forward strand.
AGGCGATCTTCTTGAACAGGTAGTCCTTGTTGCCCGAGCGGGAGGGCTCCCCGAACACCTCCACGTACTTCTCCCGCAACTGCCCCGCGCTCATCGTGCGCAGCGCCGCGATCGTCTGCTCCATGCTTGGCGTTCTCGTGCTCATGTCTCAACTCCTTTCGTGCTCTCTGCTTGCGTTAACTCCACGGGCACATGAACGCTCTTCTCCGCCGACACATCAAGTCGATTTGGGTCAGAATCTGGACAGTTCGGGGAATGGCGTAAAGTGAGCGCGCGGCGTGCACCAGTGGCGAGGATCAGCGTGAGCTCGTCGAGGCGCTGCTCGGGCGTGAGGTGTCGGGGACTTGTCGGATCGAAGGGTTCGGCCATCGGTGCTCCGGGTGGAGGTTCGATGCCCGCAACGACCTTCGCTGTGCGACTGGTGAGCTGCCTGGCGTCAGAGGTCGGACTCGCGCGACGCGGGTCCTGTTAACTGGTATATACGCAGTTCGAAGGCAGATTGGTTACGACGTGGACATTTCTTCGCAATGAACAGTTATCAAAAGACCGCCGTCTTCTTTATGCGCTTGATCGGGTTCGCGATCGCGTTTGTCGGCGCTATGGGGGCGCTGTGGTCCGGGCTCCAATCGCTGCGCGGGATCAACGACCTGGCGCGCGGGAACATGCGGCTGCACGGGGGGTGAAGGATACGGAGTTCGACATCTACCATGGCGGCACGTTTCTGCGCGAGACGAACCCCGCGAAGATGTCTCCCGCCGCGTGTAGGTCGTGATTTTCTTCTCCTGCCACAGCTAAACGTAATCACCCGCCGCCGCGCTCTTATAGAGAACTTCCGCGCTCGTTGCCTCGATGACCGCCTGACGAACATCGGCGCGGGTCAAGTCCAACACGCGAAATGTACTCCCCACTTTCGCGACGGCTTCGATGCGGCGGTAAATGTGCGAATGGGTTTCGGCGTACTGCGCCAACCCCTTCAATTTAGAAAATGAGTCCGCCAGGTGAAAACCATGCGGGTCAACGATATCCGCGACAATCTTGCAATGTTGCTCCGCAAAGAAGACGAAGTCCGGCCTGACGATTCTCGTCTCGTCCCCCCCGACGTAGGCAATCCCCAGAGAATCCTGACTGGGGCGTTTGGGATTCCGATACCAGAACCTGAAGCCCTCCCGCTTCATTTCCGCCTCAAGAACCGGCACCTCCCAAGACCCTAGCCCAGCGAAGAACAAGCCCTGTTCGTCGCACAGCAAATGCTGCCTGTAGGTGGGAATATCCGTTTCTGAACCATCTTCCTCACGTGCCTTCGTTGGCTCGAATCGCGAGACGGGCCGAGCCAAGTCTACGTCCTGCGGCTCCGTGCTGAGCGCGACGATCTGCCGGTACGCTTCTTGCCGGTCATCCGGGAGTCGCTTGATCCGCTCGTGATATTCAGCAAACCACGCATCAGAAAGCTTCTTGGCTTCAGCATCAAACAAGACTTGCAGGTTCTCCAACAGATGCAGTGCAGCCACGTCTTCGCGGGCCTCAATCAGTGCGTCATCGAAATCCTCTTCTTCCTTCCGCTTCGCACGTTCGATGGTATACGTCCGTGCGATGTCCGGGCTGATAATACGTGCGGTGCGACGGAACGCGTCGTCCACCACGTCGTCGTCCGCGTCCTCCTGGAAGAACGCATCCTGCATCATGCCTGTCTTCACACTGGCGATGACTGTGCGGCCTTCGATCGTCATCACCGCAGCGCGCATCGCGTCGAACATCTGCTGACGTTTGGCAATGAAATCGTCCAGCACCTTGTGCATCGCGGCGTGCGCCTTCGCGCCGGCGTCGGGCAGCAGCCCATCCGACGCTAGCTCGTGCGCAAGCGCGGTCAGGCGGATCGCCGGCTTTGCTCCACACTGTGGCCGCGTCTGCGAGGGCAGCGAAACGAATTTCTCCCACACCGACTCCGGTACATCCGCGCTCGGTCGCACTTCGACCGGATTGATCAGGATGCGACCGGGCGGCGGCGTGTCGCCAGTGCCCGATGTGAGCGCTTTGACGACCGCGTCGACCGTCTTCTTGTTAAACTTCGGCAAGAGGCAGTCGACGGAGTTCAATCTGTCGTTACCCGGAATCCGTCGCGCTAATGGCGTGCGTACCATACGCCCAAGCAACTGCGCGATGTGGGTCTGATCACTCGCCGCGCGGAGCGACACCATCACCTCGGCGCGCGGACAGTCCCAGCCGGTGCTGATGGCGTCCTTGGCGATCAATACGCGAACCCATGTGTCGTTCTGCACGCGCTGCGGCTGGATGTAAGGCACGCTGTGGTTGCCGAAGGTCTGCGTCGTGTGTTCGCCGAACACGTGCGCGATCGACTTTGGCGGCAGCTCCGGCCACTCCTGAAACATCGCATCGAGCAGGTGCCCGATGTCGTTGTGGTTCGGCGTGTTGGGCACCTGGAACACGATCAGCGGCAGCACAATCTTGTCGGTAGCCTGCTGCGTGTTGTACGCCCCCCATTCCCTAGTGCTCTCTTTCAGCTTGCGAGTCGCCCGCTTAACGAGGGCGGTGTCGAAGTCGCCCGCTTCGTCCGGAATGTCCAGCAGGATGAAGTCTTTCAGCAATCCCGACTCCTGCACCGCGGCGACATCGACCGTCACTGCCGGACGGATAACGTGCTTTAGTGAGCCTTCCATCGCCTTGTTGAAACGATCGATCGTCGCGGAGATGCCCATCACGACGGGAATTGGCGGGACGCCTTTTTCGCCGTTGATAAGTCGCTTCACGATTGTCGACTTCTCGCGGACATCGCTGCCAAACCCGCGGTGTGCTTCGTCGAGCACCAGATAGAGCGTCAGCGCCGGGTCTTCGATCGTGTTGCGGATCGTGTCCCAGATCGTGTGGCTGCGCAGGTCGGGGCGCATCTCGGGGAAGGTTCCCTCCCCGTCGAAACCGCGAACGAGCAGGCTGTTCTTGCTGAGTTTCTGTGTGTTGAGAAAGTAGATCTTTCCCGCGTCGAACTTCGGCTGGTTGAAGGTGCTCTCCACCACAACCATGTCCGTGCCGTTGAGCCGATCCGACGCCTCCATCAGTCTGAAACGTGTCTGCTCGTTCAGGGACGGGTCGTCGCTGAACCAGATCACTACCGCGCCCCGGTCAGGCTCGAACTGGAAATTCGCGTCCTCACCATGAAACAGCGCCTCCAGCGCTGCCGCTGCCATGACGGTCTTGCCTGCGCCGGTGGGAGCGGTCAAAGAAAAGGCGTTGATCTCCGCATCCTCGCGCCAGCGCTTGCGGGCCTTCTTCAGGTTCGCCAGCACGTTGCGAACGGCGTCCTTCTGGTACTCATCATTCAGCGTGAACTTCATGGATCAGTCCCCGTTCGCGAACGCGAAGTTCGTCAGGTACGACTCGTACAGCCGGATCGGTTCCACACCTTCGGGGAGGTGGCGGGCCAGCGCCTGAAAGCGGCGCTCATCATCGGTGACGATGTACGCGATTCGCAGCGCCTGCGCTTTGCGGGCGGCTTTGAGGAAGGCGGCGGCTTTGTCCAGTTCGATCAGCAGGGCGTACGTGTGGGCCATCGCCCATCCCGCCGCGGGCACTTTTTCGATGCTACTGCCCACGCTTCCGGCCCGCATCCACAGCAGCGGCGCGATCCGCGCGAAGGCCGTCTGGTAGCTCACCGCGATCGGCGTCTCGTAGGTCAGCGTGAAGAACTCGGCGTTCTCCGCAAACCCGTCCGCCATCGGAAACTCATCCGTGAACTTGTAGTCTCCCTTGATCGGCTGCCCGTCCGGCGTCTTGCCAGTGATGGCCGCCTGTATGCGTGGCTTAGTGATGTAGTCGCAGATGCCCCAGCGCTCCCACTCGGCGTCGCCGGGGCGAAGCTCCTTCTCCCGCAACGCCTTCTGCTCTTCCGCGGCGACTTCGTTGTTGGTGACGCTGATGCACTGACGCCTGCCGCCGTCCTGCTTGTTGAGCCGCATCACGGCGTGGGCAGTGGTGCCGGAGCCGGAGAAGAAGTCGAGGATGACGGCTTGGGGCTTGTTCTTCACGAAGAAGCGCAACGCGTCTTCGACGGCATAGAGCGACTTTGGGAAGGGAAACTTCCGCCCCGGCACAACGGCTCGGATAATGTTCGATCCGCCCGCACCAGCGTTGTGCGACCGCTGATTCCAGATGCTCACGGGATTCTTGACGCGTGTGACTTCCCCTGAATGCTTTAAGAGCAATGCGCCGTTTTCGTCTTTACCTGCAATCTCGATCTCGCCACGCTCTATCCGCTCGATCTCTGCATTTCTGAGATAAGAGATAGACCATCGCTCTCGCGATTCGGTGTACGTACCGAGGCGAACGGTGCCTTCTTCGATTCCCTTGCGCGCTCTTGCCGTACCGACCTGCCAGTTACCTTCAGAATCATCCAGACGCAGGGGCCAGCAAGCGACGAGACCGGGCTCGGGCGGGCTCACTGTTTCCCTGCTAACCGTCAGGGGGAGCTCCTCGCCCACCGAACGAATCCGTTTGTTCTTCGGATCGATCCAAAACGGATAGAAAAGATTTGGACGGTCTTTGCGTCGCGCGTTTGTCCCTCGACGCAGGAGGCGGTTCCAAATATCGATCCGCTTCCCATCCATGTGCTCAGGCGGATTCAGCATGTCGTCGCCCGTTGGAGTTACCTCCGCATCGCCCATGAATATGAAGAAGAGATACTCATCAGCGCGGTAAAACTCCTTGGCTCGCGCGACGCCGCTTTGATTGATGACGCTGGTCACCATCTGAATGCGCGCTTCCGGAAAGGTCTGCTCGAGCAGCAGCCCCAACCGGAGATACTCCTTCTCGTCGATGGTGACGATTAGCACTGAATCCGCAGGGTTCAATAGTTTCTTTGCCAGAAGCAACCGCCGCTCCATCATCGCCAGCCACTTGCTGTGACGGTACAGGTCGTCGCCTTCGACGTAGTCGTTGTTGTATTTCCAGTCCTTCGCGCCAGTGTTGTATGGCGGGTCGATGTAGATGGCGTCGATCTTGCCGCGGTGGGTCCAGGTCAGGGCTTTGAGGACGTGGTAGTTCTCGCCGTTCATGACCGTGTGCCATGGCTTGTCATCGCCACCACGGGCGACTTTGCCGGTGGAGACGAGGCCAGGGTAAATGGTGTCGCGGAACTCGGCGACGACGATCAGGTCGTCCAGCACCGCGCTCTGCGTCTCGGGTTGGGGCGCGTCCAGTAATTCCAGATCGGCAGTCTTCTTAGCCCGATGGATCGCCTTCACCAGCCATAGCCGCTGATCGCCCCGGGCAGTCGAACCTCGCCGCGGGAGCACGCGCACCTTGTCGCCCCGGCGCACCGGACGTTGCGGCAGTTCAATGGCTTCCGGTCTGTGTCGCTCGAAATTCAACCCAAAGGACAGCCGCGAAGAGAGCGCCCGGAACTCGCGCTCCAAGTCGGCGCCGAACTGCGTGTCTTTGGCCTTCGCTTTTGCGATCAGATCAGTCAGTCGGGACACAAGCTCTCCTTGAAGCGTCTCTGCGATGACAACGAGGGATTCTCTCGTTGCATCCGTGAAGGACGCGACTGTCCGTTAGCATCGTACGGATGTCAAAGCACGGCATGAGCGTGCGGATGGCATAGGAGTATCGCGACGTCGTACCCACCTTCCCCCCCCCGCGCCTTCCCGAAGAGCTTTTTCAGGTGGTTCCGACCGCGGTGCGGTCGACACGGTGCTGTTAACTGGCGCGAGGCCCGACCAGAAAAGTCGAGAGTATCGCCTCCGCGTCCCGCACTTTTGCGCCTCGTCGGCGGCCGCGTGCGCTGGCGCCGTGTTCTCTCCCTCGGCCGACGATGGGAGAATGAGTGGGATTACTGGGCGAACAACTCGAGAACCCCGAGAGGTGTCCTCTTGGGTGCTGCGTTAACTGGTCGGCTACGAGATTCGCTCGAACCAAGCCACCGCAGGCTCATCGCGCGAGGATGCGCTTCTGCCCGAAGTTGGCTTTTGTCAGGATCTCGCCCGGCATAAGCGACACCTCGCGAAACCCTGCGGCCGGCGCGGTGCGGCGATAGTTGGAGCTCTCCACGACGCGGATGCGATGCGTCCCGCCCGCGAGCGTGCGGATCGCGTAGCGTCCAGCCGCGTCCGTGCGGACGCTGATCTCATCGGGGTCCAACACGCCGTCACGGTCGGCATCGACGAACACCGTCCACTCCGATAACCCATCCTCCGCCTCGTCTTTCCCACCATCGACGTTCGCGTCCATAAACACGTTGCCGAGGATCAGCACATTTCGGGTAACGCCGAAGTGGCGGAGGATGCTGCCGCCAGCGTCCACGGTAACGACATAGCCCTCACCCGTTGTCACTCGCCAGCCCTTGCCGGACGACACGCGTAGCCAATACTCACCGACGGGGATGTCGGTGAACACGTACTGTCCTGCTGCGTCCGTGTGCGCATAGGGCTCACGACCGCTAAAGTGACCGTCGCCATTGCGATCGAGAAAGACGCGGAAGCCGTCGAGGTTGTAGTCGCCCGTGCTGCTTACGCCGTCGCCGTCCTGATCGGCGAAAACCGAGCCCAGGATCCGAGCGGTAAAGACGTAACCAAAGTCACGTTCGGGGTGAACAGTGCCACCATACGTGCTCGAAATGTCGTAACCGGCGTGGATGAGGGGCAACGTTTGCTTTACCGGACCGCTCCGTCCAGTGCGCAGCGGCAGCCACCCGGTGGGCAAGTGGGCGAAGACAAACGTGCCATCGTCGCCGGTGCGCGTGCTCGGCTCATTGGTGTCAAACTGCCCATTGTCGTTGTAATCGACGTAAACGAGCTCCCCCACAATCGGTGGTTCTCCCGCGCTCAGGCGCGCGTCGGCATTGAGGTCGTGGAACACCATGCCGGTGACGTAGACGTCCTGCGTATACCCGAAGTGCTTGCCGAGGACCTCCGTCGCCCCGTTCGACTCCACCACGTGCGCGCCGCGCAGAGGCCGAGTCCGACGCCAGCCATGTGCCGCGTCGGCTCGCACCGTGTGCACCCCCGCCTCAATGCCGCGAATCGTGTAGAAGCCGTAGGCGTCGGTGAATGCGTGCGGCTCATCGAAGCCAAACCGCCCATCGTTGTTTGAGTCGACGAATACGCGCCATCGCGGCAGATCAATCTCACCGCGGCTGCGGATCCCGTCGTGGTTCGCATCTTCAAACACGCGGCCGGAAATGGATGCGCCAATGGGCCGATTGTCGTCATCATCGATCGACACAACCGCTTCTTCACTGCTGGGCGAATACGCACCACCGAGCAGTGCTAGCGTCACGAACTCCGTAGGCTCCCAAATCCGATCGTTCATCGGCACAATCGAAAGGATCGCAGTGTTCGATCCGGCAGGGATGGTGACGGAGCTGAAGATCGCCTGATAGTCCAAGCCGTTCTCCGCGGAGCCCCCGACGCGGAAGTTGACGCGCAGGGGTGCGTCCGTTGGTCCCGCGTGGGTGAAGCGGAAGGTCGCGGCGGCGGCGCTGGTCTCCACCGCCGACGGCTGCTCGGCCATCACCTCGACCTTTGGCAGGACTGTGTTCTCCAACCGCGCGACTACGAAGGCCTGTGTCCAACGGCTAGCAGCGACGACAATTGCGCCGTCCGGCGCCATGCCGACGGCAACCGCCGTGTCACTCGGCGCGTCCGGATCCAAGTCGACTGACACCTGCCCAGGCCGGTTAGGATCAGTGGTAGCGAAAGACCTATCCGGCCCAAGGTCGTGGGCCAAGCGACGGGAGATGGTAAATTTGCCCGTCGACTGGCCGACGAGCAGGACCTTGTCGTCCGACTGGATGAGCAAGTCGCTGCACCAGCCCCCCGGTATGGTGCCAGCGACGTTGTGAATGCCGCGGTCGCCCGCGCGTCGATCCAGCGTGCCGTCCTCACGGAACCGAAGGAGCTTGAAGTTTTGCCCCGCCGCTAGGATGCGACCATCCGACTGAATCCCGACCGCCTGTCCGCCCGAGCCGGGGGTGTGCGTCAGCAGCACCCCGTCGCCGTCGAACGAGCGATCTAGTGCACCGTCGGGAAGGTAGCGGGCGAGCGTGAGAAAATGCTCGGGCGACGCGCCGGTCTCGCCGGAGACGACGATGCGTCCCCGCGCGTCGAGTGCCAAATCGTAGGCGTGGTCGTAGCCGATGGTCCAGTCGCTGATGACGACGCCGGCCGGCGTGCCCGCGGGCGAGCGGGCGTTGGAAAAACCGGCGTCGAGCCGCCCTTCGGCGTCGAGCCGCGCTAGCGCGAACGCGGAATCGCTCACGCGCGTGTCAGCGTGCGCGCTGCCGGCCAGCACGATCTTTCCATCAGGCTGAAGGATGATGGATCGCGCGTAGCTCAGCGGTCCGACCTGCACCGTCACCAATCCGTCGCCGCCGCCGAAGGAGGGATCGAGTGAGCCCTCGGGCAGGTACCGCGCCACCCCGATCCCACCGCCGAACTTCCCGTCGCCCCTGGGCAAGTTCGCCTTCCCCGCGACGACGATCTTTCCGTCAGGTTGGATGGCCAAGGCATAAGCGACGTCTTCCGAGCTCCCGAAGTCGGTAAGGACCTTCCCACCGGTACCAAACGTGCTGTCGAGCGATCCGTCGTCGCGAAAGCGGGCCAGCGCGAAATCGACGCTGTGGGTGCCCTCGCGTGCGACGCGGCCGCTGCCCACGACGAGCGTTTTGCCGTCCAGCTGCACAGCCAAGTCATGCGGCTCTTGGAAGTCACCAAAGGTAGCAATCGCGACGCCATTGCCGCTGAACGACGTGTCGAAGTCTCCAGCGGCAAAGAACCGGCGAGCTTCTAGGTGCTCGACCTGCAATGGTTGTGTCATCGCGGAGTTCCCCAGTGATTGGGCTAGGCAAGCCGACCTCGCGGCACACACTGTAGCGGATTTGACCAGAAACGCCCTGCATGTTCTCCTGCCACCCCGCGGGTTGAGCGCTCTCTGTCCCGTAAGAGGGTTGCGACCGCGGTGCGGTCGACACGGTGTTGTTAACTGGCGCGGCCGCTCCAACAGAGAATCAGAGAGTCCCGGCCCGCCGCCGGCGCCGAAGACGGCCAGACCGGCCTCGCCCGTGCTCGCGCCGCGCTCTCTCGCCCCGCCGCCGCTCTCAGAACACCGGTAATTCGTGCCCGAAAACGCGAGAACCCCGAGAGGCGTTCTCTCGGGGTTTTGCGTTAACTGGTGGGCTACGGGTTTCCGTAACCTTTGAGGAAGCTCCCCGGTCGAAAACCCTCTTACGAACTGTTCTCTGTTTTCGGCAGACGGGTAGGTCAGCAAGGGCTAACCGAGGCGCGTGCCATAACGCGATTCGCCCAAGCGATTTACGCTGATGGGCTCCAGTTAACAGGCAGTTGTGGGGGCAGTGACTAGCGGACTCGGAGGGCAGGAACTGCGCCGCCGGCTACGCTGCCCACCTCTGGCGTCTCTCCAAAGGTAGAGCGTTGTTTAGTTAGAGGGCCCTCGGCGGCGGGAGGCCGGCGGGCCGAGGCGGTCGGGCCAATTGCACGGTGTGCAAAAACTCCGGCACCTTTGGTGGATCGCGGTCACGGCGGCGATAAACCGCCATGGTATTGGCTCTGGCCCATCGGCAGCGTCCGCGTCCTGCGGCGGCCGAAGTCGTCGTAGGTGAACGTCGTCTCCCGGTTTTGGCCGCTGGCGACGAGGTCATCGTCCATGGCGTCGCGCTGGATCGCGAGGTGGCCGAACGCGTTGTACGCATACTCGTATCGCGGGCGGCGCGTCTGTCTGGGGGTGATCGGGTCGGTCACCGCCGGCTGCACGACGGCGGGGAGTTGCCGGCGACGTCGTACTCGTAGTTGGTCGTGCGGCTGAGCTAATCGGTCTCGCTGACCGTGCGACCCAGCTCGTCATAGCCCGTCTGGGTAAACGTCTGGTCGTGAAAGATCGTCTTCGTCTGCCGCACGCGTCGACCTGGGCTTCTGGAATAGTCAGCGCGGGTCGACCATCTTCACGACGCGGTTGAGCGTGTGGTAGTCGGTACGGCTGACGGCATAGTCCTGCCAGACTCCGGAACGGGTCTTTCTGCTTCGTGCCGCGGACGTCGGTGAACGACTGCGGAACGCCCAACGCGGGTTCGCGAGAGGTCAAGTTCATATCATGAGCTGAAAGAAGGTTTTGGCTTCTGGATGGCGAGCAGCGCCTACGACCTTCTCAAGCAGGTCCTCACCACGCAGGCCCGCCTTCCACCCGTCAGACAGAGTAAACAGCGCATCGAGAAAATGCGATCCTGAGAGAGCAGCATGACACATCACGTGCCGTTGATCAGCACCGTCTAACAGTACCACGTGGCCAGTGCGCTCATCCACCGCAACTACGTCTCCTTCTAAAAAGCCGACGAGGCATCTCACCTCATTATCATGCGCGACTATGGCCGGAGGCTGTCGGAAGTGGAAGTACCCTATGTCAACATCCTCAATATTGGCAGCAGTCGCAACGCGAACCATTTCGTCTGTGCTACAACGCAGGGTTGAAGCCACGACTGAGGTGGCAGACCAGTCTATGGCCTTCGATTCAACAGGCTCATCAATCATGAGCCAATCGACGAACTCTTCCGCGGTCACTGTTTACCTCCCCTCAATCAGGGTGAAGTGTTCCGTGGTACGACTGATGAACCGGCTCAGGTATTGGCGCAGCGTACGCGCCTTGGCCAATGTGGTGATGTACCAGCCGAGCTTGATCAAATGCTGCATGTTCGGGATGATACTTGCTCCACGTTTCATCTACTCTCGGAGATGTTTTTCTTTGGCCGATCCCATTGATACGATTTCGGTTCGTCGCGCTGAACCACTCGGGTTTCATTTCTAGCAGCTGCTCCCAAAACCATGGTCCGTTCCGCGGGAAGCCGGCGGCGTTCTTTGGGCTGTTCGCTGGCGCGTTGCGCATGTCAATTGCGACCTTATTCGCAAAATAAGATTCGGGAAGCACTGATGCTTCGCCCCAGCGCGGGGACTGCGGTGTTGGGCGCACCGAAATTCCAAAGGCTCCATAGGTCGCCAATAGGGCGACCACAATGGCCTTGTCGGTGGCATCCATCTTCGGCCATTCTACGTACAAATCATAAGCACCCTTCACTCCGGCGCCAGCTAGGGCCCACCATGAAACTATTGCGATGGGTCCTGTCAGCGCAACAGCCCCATAAATCACTGCAAAGGTTGCGAGGTTCTGAGTGACTTGCCATGCGATGGCATTAGCAGAGGCGCCCTTGCGAACTCCATTATATACAGTTAGGCCTATGTTTACGAGGATCGCCGCTATCCCTACAACTACGAGGACTTCCGCTTTCGACCAATGGCCAGTTGGGTCAGAGTTGTTTATCGGATTCCCATGACCATACCCGTACTTGTGCAGCGTTGACGGCGAGCGGGTTCTTCCCTCGTACGCGTCGAACGTGGGGAAGGTTCCGCTATTGGCGTCATAGTACCGAGCCCGGTTGTAGCTCCACTTCAGCAGCCGGTCGAACTGCTCGCCTGCGTACAGCAGCGTCGTCAGCGCCGCGTGTGGTTCGAAGCCTAGCGCGTTGCCGAACGCGTCATAGTGGTACCGCTGCAGGATCGCTCCCGCCGCGTCCAGCAGCTGTCGCGTGCTGCCGTGCCCATCGGCGGCGAGGTAGTTCAGCACCGCCTCGACCGCCTGCGCGATCACATCGTCGCCGATGACGTAGCTCTTGCTCGGCGTGGCGGTGGGCGAGCCCTGCTTCTCCTCGATCACCTGCTGGTAGCCGGTGGGGTTGTTGGCGTCGATGACGTAGTACGTCGTCTGCCCGTTCTCCGTCACCGACACGCGGATGCCGCTGTCGTCGTACTTGTACGTAGCCGCCACGCCGCCGATCGTGGCCGTGATCATCTTGTTGCGCAGATCGTACGTGAAGCTGGAGCTTTCCGCCCCTTCTCCAGTGCGCGCCTTCGCGACCAGCGAGCCGTTGGCGTCGTAGGTGAAGTCGACGCCGTACTTGGCGCTGGTGACACCGTTCACGGTCTTTGTCGCAGCCTCGTCCGTGAGCTGATCATTGGCATTGTAGAGGTACGTGATGATCTGATCGGCGGAGCCGTCGTTGCCGGTGTCGTTTTTCTTTTCCAGCCGGTTGCCGACAAGGTCCAACGAGTAATCGGCGGCAAAGTCACCGGCGGTGGTGCCGATCACGTCGTACACCTCGCGCATCAGTCGGTTGAGGTTGTCGTAGACCCAGTCAATCGATACGTTGCGGTAGCTGCCATCGTCCTGGCGGACGCTCTCTGTGGCCGCGTCGCGCTGGCCATCGGCGCGGACGACGTAGTCGTAGCTGCTCAGCAGCGTCCCGTCCGACTTTTCGATCGTCACGAGTTCCAGACGGTTGACGGCGTCGAAGTCGTAGTCCGTCGTGACGCCGTTTGGCAGAATCACCAGATCCCGGCGGCCCGCCGCGTCGTAGCCGTACCGCGTCGGCAGCGGCGTGGGGTGGACGATGTTGTTCAGCTCGTGTGACGTCACCGTCTTCAGCCGGCCCAGCTCGTCGTAGGCGTAGCGGGTGTCGGTGTTGACGGTCCACGTGCGCTGCAGGCGGCATTTTCACTGGACCGGACCCGCTGAACGACAGGGTCATCGCGGTCGGGGACGAACTTTTCGGCGGCATTGTCCAGAACCTACTGGTTTTCAACGACGGCTTGAACGATCTCGGCCAGATTGCCTTCCGCTACGGGTTGACCGACGGAACCCGGGAAGTGGCGGTAGCGACGGTCGCCGTGCCCGAACCAACAACATTGGCGGCAACAGCGCTAATCGGTCTCGGCCTGATTACGCGGCGCCGCCGACGGAACTCCGACCTAACTCGCTGGAGCCGATCAATATCGGCACTCCGCCAGTCGGAGTGAGCCAGCCGGCGCATTGCATACTCGAATGGGGCCACGAACCGCATCAGACAACCGTGTCCGTGAAGGAGCGAATAGTGGTCTGAGCCTCACCCGCGCGACCGATCCGCAGCGTCAGAAAACTCGAAGTGTAAACACTGCGACGGCCATTTGCAGCTTGTTGAACGGCGACACGGCCAGCGTCTTGCCAGCGTCTTGCGCGTCTGCTCCTGGGGCTCCTGCGGCTGATGCGTTCACGCGTAACACGTCGTGCCCGCGTGCCGTCGGCGTAGGCGAAGTGGAACGTCTCCGGGCCCGCCAGGCGGCGGCGGCGGACGCTCCGGTCAGCTTGAGCACGCGGCGGCGAGGACGTTGGAGAAGTCGCGCTTCTTCAACGCCGAGCGGCGGATCAGAAGGTAGAGGTGGCCGGCATCTGACCACTGCATCGAGCCTTCGGACTCGATCGCCAGAAGGTTGATCCAGTCGTTGCCGTCCTCGAATCGATCGTCGGCGATCTCGCCGGGGGTGCCGAAGACCTCGTCCATCGAGCCCTGCAGCCAACCGAGGGTTTCCCCGAACTCGCGCGAGCGCTTCCGTGGGTCGCGGCCCTTTGGCTTCGCCGTCGCGGGAAGGACCTCGTACACGCGCTCGCCGCCCCAGTCGGGCCAGATCTCGTCGTCCCCGGGGAACGTGGTCCGCACGAGCGACCTGCTCTGGCCGTCGTACAGGAACACGCTCACGGGCGGCGGCCAGTGCTTCTTGTCGTTGCTGATCAGCGCGAACGCGTACAGGTGGCCGCGCTCGGGCAGCAGGGGGTGCGCGTCCTTCGGGAACTCGGCGAGGTTGAGCTGCGCGACGAAGGGAATCCGCTTGCCCTTGTGCGTCGGCCACGGCCGGTCGGGTGGCAGGTCGGGCAGCCCCCCGACCCGCGAATGGCCGAGCGGCAGGCGGGCAAGCGTCTTCGCGTCGCGCCGGTCCTTGGACGCCTTGAGTTCCTCGATCATTGCGTCGAGCGATCGCCTCGGCTTGTCCTTGTAGTCGAGGTCGGCCACGGGCAGTCCGTGGATCAGGATCTCCGGCTCCGGCTTGCCGGTGCCGGCCTTTTCCGAGAGGCCCTTCGCCAGCCGCTTCTTCACGTGCGCCGCCTGGCGGCGCTCGTGCTCGGCCGCGGCCCTCGCCATCGCCTTTTCGAAGTCCTGTCGCTTCGCCTCCTTCTGCTCCTTCGGCTCCAACTCCTGGAGCTGCGCCATGAGCGCGAACAGGCTCTTCATCCCGGCATTCTCGTCGCCGCTGTCGGCCGAGCTCAGCAGGTTTGTCATCGTCGCCGCGATCTTATCCCGCTTATCGGCCGGGACGTCCGGCTGCTGCTGCAGCACCGCCCCCATCGCGATCTTGGCCAGATCCGCCGGCGACTTCTTCTCGCCGCCGCCGAAGAGCATCCCCATCAATCCCGCCGCCGCCGGGTTGTCCCTCTCCATCTGCGCCTGCCGCCGGGCGACGTCCGCGGTCGCGGCGGCGACGCCGGCGAAGATCGGCTCATCGGGCGCCCGCTGCTCCGCAATCCGCCGGACCTCCGCCGGGTCCAGGTAGCCGATCCCCTGGCGGAACGCGGCCTTGATCGCCTCCTGGCGGTGCTGCATCGCGTCGTAGTCCGCCGCCGTGCGGATCTCCGTCGCGCGCAGCTTGGCCCCGCGTCGCCCCGCAAGCAGCTCGCGCTTTGCCTCATCGTGCCGCGCGACTAGTTCGGCGATCGGCGTGCCGGCCGGATACTTCGTGCTGCGGATTTGCTTCGGCAGCGACGCGGCCGCCGACGCCTCCGAGTTGCTCGTGGTCAGGAAGGAGCCGTCGCTCAGTTCCGTCTCCACGTCGCACACGCGCAGGTCGATCTTCATGAAGCCGCTGCCCTGCACGAACTGGTAGACGGCGGCGGCGTTGGTACTGTCTTCAGAGACCAACCGCCGGATAACGACCCGCAGTCCCATCCGCGCGACAGTCTCATCGACCATGTCCCCGAGCGGCCGGTAGCCCAGCCCCGCCAGCTCCCGTTCGGTCCCGTCGTACCACTTGCGGTCGCGGCCTTTGAAGTCCGCCGCTGTCGCGTCGCGATACTCGTGCCGCTCGACGAAGATCTTCTTCTGCTGCTCGACCAGCCCCCGCATCGGCGCGATCATGTCGGCCAGTGCATCGGAGTCTCCCTTGCGCGAACT
Organism: Tepidisphaeraceae bacterium; assembly: GCA_035936155.1. Taxonomy (GTDB): domain Bacteria; phylum Planctomycetota; class Phycisphaerae; order Tepidisphaerales; family Tepidisphaeraceae; genus DASYWJ01. The sequence continues at coordinate 18,931 of DASYWJ010000045.1, forward strand.
GGCCGCACGTTTCGACTGCTTCTTCTTCACCGGCGGCCCTCCTCGACGACGCTGGCAACGCGAGCCGTATCGTGACCCGCACCGCGCCGCACCGGTCTCCCCGGCGTCCAAGGGGCCGGTGCGCTTGGGTGCAGCCGCATAACCTATAGCCGATCACCGGCCGGGCCGGCACCGAGCCGACTCTCGGATCGCGAGTAGCTTACCCGCCGGCGCGGTCTAGACTAGCCTTATTGGACCCATCTCCGGGACGGCCCCCGAATCAGGAGCGGCCGCTTCCGCCGCTGCGGGAAAAGGTTGACCGGTTCGCCGCTCTGCGCCCCGCGCCGCCACTCACGTTCTCTTTAATCTATGTTGATGTAACGTCGTGCTCTGTGCCCGGCCCTCGGCGGTGGGCGCAAAAGAGTGAATTGCGGGGTCGCAGGAGATGGAGCATGTCAGAACCCAAGGGCCGGGTCCTGCTGGTCGAGGACGATGAGACGACCCGCAACGCCATGTTCCGGCTGCTGCAGATAGGCGGGCTCGACGTCGTCACCGCCGCCTCCGTCACCGAGGCCTGCCAGATCCTGAAGACCATCCAGCCGCCACCTGTGAGCAACCAGCCCCGGCGCAAGCTGGGTTTGCCATAGCGGATATTGAGCCCTCACCGCGACTCGTCAACGTGTCGTAGGCGATAGTCCGACCGCACGCGCTTCTTTTCGTCGGCAATTCCGGACAACTGGAAGAAGAAGAGCGTCATCGTGTCGCGCCAATGCGC
>DASYWJ010000046.1:0-20083 GCA_035936155.1 Tepidisphaeraceae bacterium
GCTGACGACGACAACATCATCAAGCATGCCCCTGCCTGCAGCGCGGCGCGCGATCGCGATCCGCGTCGCGACGATGGCGGATCTTCCGTTCCTTGATTCGCTGCAGAAGAAGCACAACAAGGCGTTGGGGTATTTTCCGACGAAGCAGTTTGAGGGGTACATTGAGGCTGGCGCCGTCTTGGTTGCTGAAGCAAGGCACGAAGGCACGGAGGCACGAAGGCACGAAGGGGGTGAGGAGGCAAAGAGCGGGGAAGCGAATTCGCTTGATCCCTCGACTCCTTTTCCCACCCTTCGTGCCTCCGTGCCTTCGTGCCTTCGTGCCTTCGTGCCTCTCACTTGGGCTACATCATCTCCCGCGACCGGTATCTCAAGCGCGATGAGTTGGGGGTCGTGTATCAGCTTTGCGTTGCACCGAACGTGCAGCGGAAGCTGGTGGGGGCGTCATTGTTGAAGGCGGTGTTCGAGGGCGCGGCGTATGGGTGTCGGCTGTATTGCTGCTGGTGCGCGCAGGATCTGGCGGCGAATTACTTCTGGGAATCGTTGGGTTTTGTGCCGATCGCGTTTCGTGGGGGGAGCGGGAAGAAGAGGCGCGTGCATATCTTCTGGCAACGGCGGATTCGCGAGGGGGATGCGACGACGCCGTGGTGGTTCCCGGCCAAGACGGACCAGGGGGCGATGCGCGAGGATCGGCTGGTGCTGCCGATTCCGCCAGGGGTGCATTGGCGCGATCCGATGCCGGTGTTGAAGTCGGAGACCCCCGAAGCGCCGCGCGAGCCGCGCAATCGCGTGCGCAGCCCGGAGGTCGGCGAGAAGGGCGGCCCGCAGGAGCCGACGAAGAAGCCGCGGGCGGCGGTGCAGTTTGGCGTGCCGACGGCGCGACCGGCCGTGCCCGTCGCGCCGGATCCGCAGCCGCAACCCCCGCCCGAACCGGCAAAGACTCCGCGTCCCAAAGAACGGATCGACCCGCAGTTGGTCGCCAAGGCGCGCGAGCTGCGCGATCGGTATCTGGAGCATGTCAACGGCCAGCGCATGAACGGTTCGCCCGATGCGCTGCCCGCGACGAGCGGGCGGTACGACGTGAGCCGGGCCCTGCCTGCGGCGGGGAGGGCGGGGAAGATTGGCCATGAATTGCACGAATCCGCACGAATGATCCGTGACGATTCGTGCTCATTCGTGGCCGACGTCAAGCCCCTCCGCCAACTGCCCGCGGCGGCGTAAGTCTTTCCGCCCGTTACAATCCGGTGATGCCCAGGCGACTCGCCAACGGTCTGACGCTGCTGTCGGCGGTGGTGTGCGTGGGATCGGCGATGTGGGTGGGGCGGTCGTTCGTTCGAATCGACTATGCCACGATTCCAATTGACAAGCGGTCCTTCGCGCGTGCCGTTCAGGCCGACGGATATGTCTTCGTTGCACGCTTCCGTGGCACGGGCGACTGGGACTATCACAGCGGACATACGCGCGTCTGGATCCGCGAGCAGTTTCGGCACAAGCTGCGAGGTGAGAAGGGCATCCCCTGGGTCATGGTCTGGGGTGGCTCTTCGGGGCAGAAGTACCTCATCCTCCCCCTCTGGCTCCTCCCGCTGCTGACGGCGATCGGGCCGGTGTGGTGGTGGCGGAAGCGGCGAAGGGAGGCGGGGCGGGGGTTTGCGGTCGAGGGCGCGGCTCCGGCTGGGTAGAGCGATCGGTCGCGTTCCGTAGGGCGAAGCAATCCAGCCGGCGGAATGAGGCGTTGATCATTGGTCAGTAGTGAGTGGTCGCTGGTCAGGGAAAAGGCGAAACTCCCCCTGTCGTTGACCAGTGCCGAGTGAGAAGTGACTAATGACGTCGTGACAGGACTAAATGACCTTCCGGAGAATCACAACATGTTCGTCCACTGCGTCTACTTCTGGCTGAACGACGGCGTCCCCGAAGAGCAGCGGCTTGCGCTGGTGAACGACTGCGAAGGCCTGCTCGGCGAGATCCCCGTCGTGCGACACATCTGGTCGGGCGTCCCCGCAGACCGCCCGCGCGAGGTCGTCGACAGCTCGTATGACGTGGGTCTTTGCGTGGTCTTCGACGACGTCGAGGGCCATGACCTGTACCAGACGCACCCGAAGCATGAGGAGTTCATCAAGCGGTATAAGCAGCACTGGAAGCGCGTTCAGATTTACGACCACCAACGCGTCACGCCGACGGCGAGCTAGCTCGCCGGCTACACGAAGTGCGGGTTGTGCGCGATCGTCACTGAATGCCTCGGGGGAAACCCAGGACCGCGCAGGCCTACCATACGCTCATGGCGCTCTTCGGCAGACCGACCGAGCGAGACGAAGCCAAGGCCGCGGCGTATCGGGACTGGCTGCTGCGCCGTAACCCTTACGCCGTCGCCTCGACCGTGCTTGGCGTCTTCAGCCTCACGCACCTCGGGGCGCTGTGGATCGATGGCATCGCCGCCATCGTGCTTGGGGTGATCGCGCTGCGGCAGCTTTCGCGGCCCGGCAACGCCGGCGCGACCGAAGGCCGCGGCCTTGCCTGGCTGGGCATCGGCTCCGCCGCCGTCAGCATCATCATCGCGATTTTCCTCTACGGGAGCGCCTGACCGCCATGGGCTGCTTCACGACGATCCTCTTCCTCGTCGGCGGCGTGTTCGTCATGGTCACGATGATCCGCTGGTTCGAGCAGGCGACGGAGGCCGTCGAGCTTTCGTGGTGGAACAAGGTGTTCGTCCTGCTGGCGATGCCGTTCACGGTCTGGTTCTTCCCGTCGCGGGTGTCGGCAGGTCGACCCACGATGCCCCCGCGGCACGAGCCGGTGCGCGGATTCGGCAAGCTGCCCAAAGGCGGGATCGCCGATGCCACATCGGCGGCGATTCCCGTCGATGCGCCAAGCGCGACGCAGGCGCCAGGCGCGAGCGCGCCCGCGTCCGACCAACCCCCGCCGGGCACGCCGGCGGAGTTCCTCGTCAAGCCGCAGGTCCCGCCGCCCAAGCCAAAGGGCGCGCGCCCGGCGGTCGATCCCGACAAACTCGCGAAGCTCAAGCAGAAGATGCGCGACCAGGGCATGCTCCCGCCGGACAGTGAGGGAGACGCTTGAGGACTGTTCTCCCCGCCTTGTCATCCGCGGGCGAGCGCACCTATCCAACCCGCGTGTTTGGTTCCAATGCCGCCCAGCCAGTACCATCGGCGGCACATGATCTCCGTTCTGCACTTGTCCAACCCCGCCGATCGCCAGCGCGTCGAGGCGCTGCTGGCGAACCTTCGCCTCGATCCGAAGCAGCTGGCGACACGACAGGACGAAGCGCTGACGAATGTCCAGCAGATGCTCGCCGACGTCGCGCAGCGCGGCGACGCGGCGCTCGTTGACCTCTCACGCCGGTTCGACGACCCGGGCTTCTCCGCCGATCAAATTCGCGTGACCCCGCAGGAGATGCGGCTGGCCGTCGATCGCGTCGCGCCCGACGTGATGGGTGCGATCCGGCGGTCGATTGCGCAGGTGCGCGAGTACCAGGCGCACATCTTGCCCAGCGCGCCGGCGGCGCTGCACCGCCCAGGCGTTGAGCTGGGGCTGCGCTTCATGCCGCTCGACAGCGCGGGGCTGTATTTCCCCGGCGGAAAGGCGTCTTACCCGTCGAGCCTGATCATGCTGGCGGTGCCGGCGCAGGTGGCGGGGGTGAAGCGGATCGTCGTCTGCACCCCGCCGAGCAAGTACGGGCGGTCGGACGTCGTGCTGGCCGCGTGTCATGAGCTGGGACTGAGCGACGTGTACCGAGCCGGTGGCGCGGCCGCCATCGCGGCGATGGCGCTCGGCACGGCGACCATTCCCGCCGTCGACAAGATCGTCGGCCCGGGCAACATGTACGTGCAGCTCGCGAAGCGGGCGCTGTCCGGCGCGGTGGGCGTTGATGGCTTCCTGGGCCCCAGCGAAATCCTCGTTCTCGCCGACGATTCCGGCCATCCCGCCGCCATCGCCGCCGACTTGATCGCACAGGCCGAGCATGATCCCGGCAGCTGTTACCTGCTGACCACCTCGGCGCAGCTCGCGGAGCGCGTGAAGGCGGAACTTGAGCGTCAGACCAGCGTCCTCGGACGCTCTGAAGCGATCGAGAAGTCGCTGACGGAAGTCAGCGCCATCGTCATCGATCAATCGATAGATGCGTTGATCGAGCTCGCCAACCGCTTCGCGGCCGAGCACGTCAACGTGCAGACGCGCGACGATCAGGGCGTGCTGTCGAGGCTGAAGCACGCCGGTGCGGTCTTTCTCGGCCCGCACTCGCCCGTGGCTGCGGGTGACTACGTCGCCGGCCCGAGCCATTGTTTGCCGACCAACACGACGGCGCGGTTCTCCAGCGGCATCAGCGTCTATGAGTTCCTCAAGCGCAGCAGCGTCGTGCGCTACGAGGCGAGCGGGCTCGCCGCCGACGCCGATGCGATCATCGCGCTGGCGCAAGCCGAGCACCTCGACGGTCACGCCGCGAGCGTGCGCGTGCGTGCGGCGGACTGATCGCCCGCTGCGCGATCCGGATGACGCAAAGATCGCAAAGAGCGCAAAGGTCGCAAAGAAAAGAAGGCAGAAAATAATTTGATTTACTCTTTGCAGTCTTTGCGATCTCTGCGTTCTTTGCGTCTACGACACGCGCCGATGAGCGCGCACTTCTTAATCGCCACATCGCGATTAATTCGCTACACTGTCGCTCATGGCTCCGACATTTGTCCGTCCCGCGATTCGCGCGATGGAGGGTTACACGCCGGGGGAGCAGCCGGGCGTCGGCGAGCGCGTCGTGAAGCTCAACACCAATGAGAACCCGTTCCCGCCCAGCCCCAAGGTGATGCAGGCGATTCGCGAGGTCGAGGCCGAGTCGCTCCGCCGCTACCCCAACCCCACCGCCGACTCCTTCCGCGCCGCCGCGGCTGAGGTCCTGAGCGTCACGCCCGACATGATCCTCGCCGGCAACGGCAGCGACGACATCCTCGCCGTCGCCGTGCTCACGTTCACTGGCCCCGGCGACACGCTCGCCTATCCGGAGCCGACCTACTCGCTCTACGCCGTGCTGGCCGAGCTCGACGAGGTGAAGACCGTCACCGTGCCATGGGATGCGGACTGGTCGCTGCCGCTGGACGCGCTGCTGGCGACGAAGGCGCGGGCGATCTTCCTGGCCAACCCCAACGCGCCGTCGGGCACCTTCGTTTCGCCGCAGAAGATCGACGAGCTGGCGCAGAAGTTCTCCGGGCTCGTGCTGATCGACGAGGCGTATGTCGATTTCGCCGAGGATGACTGCTTGCCGCTGGTGCGCAAGCACCAGAACGTCGTCGTGACGCGGACGCTGAGCAAGGCGTACTGCCTGGCGGGGATGCGCTTCGGGTTTGCGATCGGGCAGCCGTCGGTGATCCGCGAGATGAACAAGGCGCGCGACAGCTACCCGTGCGATGCGCTCTCCATCGCCGCCGCGACGGCGGCGATCACCGACCAGGAGTACGCGAAGAAGACCTGGGAGCATGTGCGCTCCGAGCGGCAGCGCATCAGCAGCGAGCTGACGCAGATGGGCTGGACGGTGCTGCCCAGCCAGGCGAACTTCATCCTCGCCAGCACCCCCAACGGGCGCGGTCGCGAAGCGTACCTCGGGCTGAAGCAGCAGGGCATTCTTGTCCGATATTTCGATAAGCCCGGCTTGGCCGACAAGATCCGCATCACGGTCGGCACGAGCCAGGAAAACAACGCGCTGCTGGGCGGAATCAAAGCGCTGACGGCGGCGGAGAAGGCGGCGTAGCGCGCAGGCACGAGAGTGGGGGAGGCAGCCGTGGCCGAGACGGACGATCCGACGCATGACTGGGTCCGACGCATGCCGATCGCGGCGCCGTCGGCGTGGCGCGACGTAGCCGGTCCGTCGCTGCGGGGGCTTCGCGGCGTGGGGTTCGACCTCGACAGCGAGCTGCTGCTCGTGGAATGGGCCAGCGGAAAGTCCCTCGTCGACTGCGCCACCGGGCAGCGCGTCGCCCATGATCCCGACGCCGCCATCACTCCCGAAGAGGAGGTCCGGCTGGAGTCGCATGGCATCGGCCCACTTGCGGGAAAGATCGTCCGGGTGTGCGGCCTCTTCGGCGGGGGGCTGCCGCTCATGACGCTCGACGGGTGGACGGTTGAACTGGTGCATCACCATTGGCCGTACCTGGCCAGCGTGGTTCTCGCGCCGCGCGGGCTGTCTATCTGGGAGCCGACGCAGATCCGCCACTGCTTCAAGCTTGCCGAGACTGAAGCGCCGCGCGCCTGCGGCTTCTCGCATACCGGTCAATCATTCGTCCTCGCGCGCGGTCACGTCCTGCAGATCTGGACCCGTGCCTGGGAGGCATGACTACTGATGCGCTGTGGAGACGCGGTGTATCCTCCGATGGAGAGTTGATTTGCCGCCCGCGAACCGTTGCCCGTATCATCTGCCTCCATGCCCGAGCGCAGCGCTGAGATTTCGAGAGAAACGAAGGAAACAAAGATCCGCCTGGCCCTGAACCTCGACGGCACGGGCAAGTGCGCCGTGCGCAGCGGCGTCGGGTTCTTCGACCACATGCTCGACCTGCTCGCGCGGCACGCCCTGCTGGATCTAACCGTTCACGCCGACGGCGATCTGGACGTCGATGCGCACCACACCGTCGAAGACGTCGGCATCGTGCTGGGACAGGCGATCGAAAAAGCGGTGGGGGACAAGCGCGGCATCCACCGCTACGGCTGGGCGATCGTGCCGATGGACGAGAGCTTGGCGCAGGTGGCGCTGGACCTGTCCGGGCGTCCCGCGTTCGTCTTCAACGCGCCGTTCCGCGGGGCGATGATCGGGCAGTTCCCGGCGGAACTCGTCGAGGAGTTCTTCAAGTCCGTCGCAACCAACGCCAAGTGCAACCTGCACGTGAACGTCCCCTACGGCACGAACAACCACCACATCGCCGAAGCCATCTTCAAGGCCACCGCCAAGGCGCTGCGGCAGGCGCTGTCGATCGACCCGCGCGCGGGCGACCAGGTGCCGTCGACGAAGGGTTCTCTTTGATGACCTGCAACAGGTTACACGCTGCGGCAGATCAGTGGGTCCTGGGCGCGCTGCACGAGGAAGATCTATCCGCCGTGGCAATCGAGGCACTTGAGGAAGGGCTCGATTCTCCGAAGTTGCGGATGCTTGCCGGATGGACGCTGGCGTCTGCGCTTGACCCGCAACGGTTGTTTCGTGATGCGCTCGAGGAATCGGGGGTTGCATTGCGTTCGCGCGATCAAATCCTTCGAGAGCGTGCGCTTCCAGTCGTTCAAGCGGTTGCGAAGAACGAGCTGCACGTTTCTCTGCTCGCCGAGACCCTCAACCGCGCAGTTGGGACAGACGTTACATCATCAAACTCGCCACTGTATTCCCTCTGGTGCTACGCCTGCGACTTTCATTGTGAGGAACGGTACCGGACTCTCTTCGAGGACCTCGCAAAGAAAGAGGCGTTGACGCTTCTGCAACGGTTTGAATCGGCGGATCCGCTCTTCTGTTAGCGGGTCAGTTCGTCAAACGTCCCGACCTCCGGCAGCTTGCCGACGATCGGGGAGGCGTAGTCGATGAACGCCTGCGTGATGTTGTTGCCGTTCTCGATGTAGCGATCTTCCATGTGCTTGGTTTCCTTCGCGACGGTGTGCAGCGGGGTGAGGAAGGTTTCGATCTGGTAGTCGCCGCTGCCCACCCGGCGCATGGCGACCGAACCGCTTGAACCAGGTTCGCGGCTCTCGCGCGCGGCCACCTGCCCCACGAGGCGGGCCTCCTGCGCGTCGGTCTCGCTCTGCAGCGGGAAGCTGCGCTGGACATAGCCAAAGGTGTCGGCGCGGATGCGAAGCTTGGTGCCGAGGCGACTCTTGATCAGCTCCGCCATGTAGTCCCCCAGCTCGCCCGAGCCGGAGAGCTGGAGGTTGCCGTGGCTGTCGCGCTCATGCGCTTCGGCGCGCTTCTCGAACCACGTCCTCCCGTCGGGTGCGGTGATGCCCTCGCTGCACGCGATGAGGCAGCGCCCGTGCTTCTTGTACATCGCGTCCACGTCGGCGAGGAACTTGTCCTCGCTGACCGGCGCTTCTGGGACATAGATGAGGTGCGGCCCGTCATCATCGCGATGGCGCGCCAGCACCGAGGCGGCGGTGAGGAAGCCGGCGTGGCGGCCCATGATGATGTCCACCTTGATGCCGGGAAGCGACTTGTTGTCGAAATTGTCGCCGCGGATGGCGCAGGCGACCCAGCGCGCCGCGCTGCCGTAGCCGGGCGTGTGGTCGTGCACGCGCAGGTCGTTGTCGATCGTCTTGGGAATGTGGAACGTCTGCAGCGGGTACCCCTCGGCTTTGGCCAGGTCGTTGACGATGCGCGCCGTGTCGGCTGAGTCGTTGCCCCCGATGTAGAAGAAGTAGCGGACGTCGTTCTTGGCAAACGAGCGGAAGATCCGCTCGCAGTAGGTCTGGTCGGGCTTGTCGCGCGTGCTGCCCAGCGCGGCGGCGGGGGTCTTGGCGATGCGGGCGAGCAGTTCGTCGGGGACGTCATTGAGCTCAATGAACCGCTCGTCGACGATCCCGCGCACGCCGTGCCGCGCGCCAAGCAGCCGGTTGACGTGGTTTGTCTTGCGCAGTTCCTCGATCACGCCGACGAGCGACTGATTGATGACCGCGGTGGGCCCGCCGGATTGCCCGATCACCGCGTTGCCGGTTGGTTGCGTAGCCATAGATTGCCTCAAAATTCGATCATTTTCGCGCCCCCGCTGCGGGGCAAGCGGCGCATCATAGGCGATGCGCTCCGCCGATCAACGGAGGGAATCGTTGTCTCATAGCGCGCTGCGTCGGCACGCGCGTCGGCCCCGGTTATGGCACGTTTCAACTCGCCGGTGTCTGGTGCTGAAAGATATAGGCGGGTCGTGCCTCAGGATGACGTCCGCGCGATGCGATGCTGCGTTCAGGTGCAATTCACTCTGATGACCCAGGACGACACCTGGCCTGCAGCACAGACTGGACACATTGTGAAGTACCGGGTGAGGGTGAGGCGCCATCCCGCTACTCACGGGCCTCTTTCATCTCGTCCTCTGCCAGTTTCTTCACGTTGGCCAGGCGGAGGATCGTGCTGGCGGCGCGGAAGCTGGTGTTCTCCCAGATGACGTCGAGCTGGTCGCGCAGGACGGTGAGCGCGGGCCCGACCAGCGCGCGAAGCCGATCGGAAGCGCGGCGCCACATCTCGCGCCGGCGGAGCGCGAGCTCGTTGCGGAACGGTTCGCATTCGGTCAGCCAGCGGTGCACCGTCCGCCGATCGACGCCAGCGAGTTCCGCCGTCGCCTTGACCGATGTCCCACTTAAAAGCGCGTCGAGCGCGGTGGCTTGCGCAGGAGTCAGTCCCGCCAGCATTTGCGCTGCGGGCTCGGTAGAACGGGCCTCGTGAGTGAGACATTCTGGGACATTGTGAGACATCACAACCTCGCTTTCGTATACGCGACAGTGGATCACCGGCCGATCCACCACGAGGTCGATCGGCGCCGCGCCCGACTCACGGGCGGGCGGCGCGCGCCACACGCGCGGCGCGCGCTGCCGCATAGCGGGTGGACCGTGCGCGTTCGTGCTCACACGCGCGGCTGATCAACGTGGCGACGTCGCAGAATGCCCGGAAAAATGGGCGAATTATTTCTGCAATCCATCGGGATTGCTGTAAGTCCCTTTGCGCGATCGTGCGCATGAATGCGCAAAGGCGGGGGCGGGGATTACTGCTGCGCGATCGTCGGCGCCGCCAACGGCTCGCCGCTGCGGATCGTGCCGCGGCAGTGGTCGCAGCGAAACCCCTGGTCGACGCAGGAATCCACGCGCTTGGCGAGCAGCTCGAGGATCAGGTCGTCGATCCCCAGCGGCAGGGTGACGTGGTACTCGGTCTGCGGGAAGTGAGCGGCGGCGTCGGCGGTGAGGCGGGGGATGTCGCCGGTCCAGTGCTTGCCCGGGCCGAGGAAAAACGGGCAGACGATCACGCGCGTGGCTCCGCGCGCGACGCAGCGCGCGTAGGCGGTCGCGATCGACGGCTCGGCCAACTCCATGTGCGCGGGCTCGACGATCTCGTAGCGCTCGCGGAACCGCTCGCCGAACAAGCGCGCGACCTCTTCGAGCATCGCATTGCTTTCACCGCGCCGGGAACCGTGGTCAACGAGCACGATGCCGTTGCGACGATCGTCGCGCTTTCCATTGTCGATTACATTCATCCCGCTCATTAGACTCCTGAAATACCTTCATCACCGCAGAGGCGCAGAGGGCGCAGAGGAAAACGTGGAGAAGATCAGCGTGCAAGCATTGGTTTCTCTGCGTCATCGGCCTTTGCGATAAAACGACTCTTGTTGCGAGCCGTCAACCCTTGCGGTCCGCCAGCGTCGCCTGGAGCTCGATGTCCTTGCCGTCGCGGCGCACCTTGAGCTTGACCTGATCGCCCGCCTTGGCGGCGCGGAGGGCGGCGGTGAGGTCGTGCAGGTCGTTGATCGGCTTGTCGCCGAAGCGCGTGATGACGTCGGCATCGGCCAGCCCCGCGGCCTCGGCGGGGGAGCCGGGGCTCGTGCCGGTGATGCGCACGCCGTCGGTCGATTCCATCGAACTATAGTCCGGGACGACCCCCAGCGTGACGCCGCTGCCCCCGGGCCCGCCGCCCGTCCCCAGCGTGTGGGGGTCTGGTCCGCGACCCGTCGCCACGTACTCCATGCGCGGCACCGTCGCCAGGTCATCGATGATGTCGCGGCCGACGGTTACGACCTGTCCCAGCGCGTCGTAATTGATTTTATCAGCGTCGTCGCTGGGACGGTGATAGTCGGGGTGCGTGCCGCTGAAGAAGAACAGGGCCGGGATCTTCTTCATGATGAAGCTCGCGTGGTCGCTCGGCCCGAACCCGCTCGGGTTCAGCTTCAGGTCCAGCGGCGACGCCTCGTCCGCGGCTTTCACGATCTCGTCCAATTCCCTGGCCGTCCCCGTGCCGCTGACAAAAAGGATGTCGTTGCGCACCCGGCCGACCATGTCCATGTTGAGCATCGCGACGATCCGCTCCAGCGGCACGGGCGGGTGTTCGACGAAGTGCCGCGAGCCGATCAGCCCCCATTCCTCGGCGGTGAACGCGACAAAGAGGATTGAGCGTCGGTCGCCCGCGCGCGTTTGATTGCGGCTGGTGTCCCGGCGGGGGGCGTATTCACGCGCCAGCGCGAGCATCGCACTGACGCCCGAGGCGTTGTCGTCTGCGCCGTTGTGGATTTCCCCTTCCTTGCCGCCGCGGCTGAACAGGCGGCTCTTGCCGACGTGATCGTAATGCGCGCCGACCACCACGTACTGGTCCTTGAGCTTCCCCCGCCCCGGCGCGATCGCCGCGACGTTCATCACCGGGACGCGGCGGATCTCGACGCGCACGTCGCCGCTGGCCCGCGCATCTTTCAGCTCCATCGACGCCGGCTTCCCGCTCGCGTCGATCTTCGCCTGCAGCGCCTTGAGGTCCCCAGCGCCGCTCTTTTCCAGCAGCTTGTTGGCGGCGTCGATGGTGATGCTGATCACGGGGATCTTCGCCCGCGCTTCGGTGAACTGCCCGGTGAACGGGACGAGCCCTTCGGGGTGGTATGTCGGCGGATTGACGATCAGCAGCGCGGCGGCCCCTCGCTCGGCGGCGAGCGCCGCTTTGCTCTTGAACGTCGCCTCGTCGGAATACCCGTTGGGCACGAAGCGGCTCTTGCCCTGGTCGTTGTGCGGCTCGAACCGCATGGCCAGGGCGACCTTGCCCTTTACATCGACGTCTGCGTAGTCGTCGTAGTCGTGTTTCTCGCTGGAAATGCCGTAGCCGACGAACACGACCGGCGCGTCGAAGTTCCCGGAGGCGGAAAACCCCAGCGGCCGGAACGATTCTTCCAGCGCCAGCGGCTGGCCATCGAACGATAAGCTCGTGCTGTCGGCGACGAACGCGCCGGTGGACATGTCAAAACGCTGAAAATACCCATTCCACGCGGGAATCGATTTCAGCCCGGCGCGCTTGAACTGCTCGGCGATGTATTCAGCGGCGCGGTCGAGGCCGTTCGAGCCGATGCCGCGGCCCTCGAGCTCGTCGGAGGCGAGATAGCCGAGCGTCTCCTGCGTCGTCGGCGCGATCGCTGCGCGGGACGACGCGGCGATCGCATCAGGCGAATCGGTGACGGCTGCGCGATTGCAGCCCGCGGCGGCGACCCATAAGCTCCAAAGCAGGAGCGCTTTGACTGCGTGATTCATCGGACGCGATTCTATGCCTGCCCCGATCGACGAACAATCCGAGCTGCTCGTGGGCGTCGACGTCGGCGGCACGTTCACCGACCTGGTGGCGTTCGACCCGGCAACGTCGAAGCTGTCGGTGCTGAAGCTGCCGTCGACGCCGCCGGAGTTCCACCTGGCCGTGATCGAGGCCGCGAATCGCGCCTGCCCGGACGCCCGTGCGGCCAGGCTCGTGCACGGCTCGACCGTCGCGACCAATGCGCTGCTTCAGCGCGCCGGTGAGCCCGTTGCGTTCGTGACGACCGAAGGGTTTCGCGACATGTTGCTCATCGGGCGGCAGAATCGGCCCAACCTGTACGCGCTGAGCATCCGCCGCCCCCCGCCCATCACGCCGGAGGAGAACTGGTTCACCGTGCGCGAGCGCATCGATGCCGCGGGAGATGTCGTCGCGTCGCTGACGCAGGAGGCGATTGATGCGCTCATCCGCGCCATCCAGGTGCGGGGGCTGCGGCACGTGGCGGTGTGTCTGCTGTTCAGCTTCGTGAACCCCAGCCATGAAAAGCGCATCGGCGAGGCCGCGTCGGCGGCGGGACTCTCCGTGAGCCTCAGCTCCGATCTGCTCCCCGAATTCCGCGAGTACGAGCGCGCCAGCACCACCGCCATCAACGCTTCGCTGCGACCCACGGTGCAGAGCTACCTCGAAGCGCTGGCGCGCGGCCTGCCGAAGTGCATCACGGACCTGCGCATCAGCCAAAGCGCGGGGGGGACGCTGTCGGTTTCGGAAGCGGCAGAATCGGCGGCGAAGCTTGTGCTGTCCGGCCCGGCAGGAGGCGTCATGGGCGCGGCATGGATGGCGAAGAAGGCGGGCGTCGCCGACGTCATCACCTACGACATGGGCGGCACGAGCACCGATGTCGCGCTCGTCGCTGGCGGAGCGCCGCAGTGGACGACGAGCAGCACGATCGATGGCCTGCCGATCGGGCTGCCGATGTTCGACATCCGCACGGTCGGCGCGGGCGGGGGATCGGTCGCCATGCTCGACGCCGGCGGCGCGCTGCGCGTCGGACCGCGCTCGGCGGGCGCGGTCCCGGGGCCTGCGTCTTACGGGCGCGGCGGGACCGAGCCCACCGTCACCGACGCCAATCTCATCCTCGGCCGCATCGTCCCCGACCAGTTCCTCGGCGGCGCGATGTCTGTGAGCGAGGAGCTGGCGCACGCCGCCGTCGAGACGCTTGCAGCCGCGGTGGGTAAGAACGTGACGGACACGGCGCTGGGCATCGTTCGCGTGGCCGAGGCGAACATGGCCGCTGCCATCCGCGCCGTCACCAGCCGCCGGGGGCACGACCCGCGGAACTTCGCGCTGCTCAGCTTCGGCGGCGCCGGCGGGCTGCATGCGTGCGCGCTGGCCGAGGCGCTGGAGATCCCGCGCGTGATCGTCCCACCGTTTGCGGGCGTGCTCAGCGCGCTAGGGATGGTGACGGCAGCGCCGGTGGTGGACGTCGCGCGCACGGTCGTCCACCTGGGCCCGAGCCTGAACGACGCGGAGCTGGAATCGGAGTACGCGCAGCTCTCGCAGCAGGCATCGCAGACGCTGCCGGACACGCGCACCAGGCAGATCGAATACTACGCGGATGTGCGTTTCCGCGGCCAGTCGCACGAACTGAAGGTGCAGGTTGCGCGGCAGAGCATCGCGGAGATTTCGCGGCAGTTTCACAGCGCCTACCGTGCGCGCTACGGCCGTCCCCCGCGCGGACGCGCTGTCGAAATTGTCACCCTGCGGGTACGGCGCATCGGGCACGAGCCGGCGGTGAGGCTCTCGCCCATCCCCCCGGCCACCGGTCGCTACACCGGCATTCGGGTCACCCAGCTCACCGACGAGCGCGGCCAGCGCGTCTCCGCGTCCGTCTTGCGCCGCGACGAGCTGATCGCCCTGGGCCGTCAGCCCGGCCCGGCGCTGTTGATCGATCCGGAGGCGACGACATTCGTCCCTTCCGGCTGGTTCGCCGAATCGTCGGCGAGCGGAATCGTGACGCTGAAGCGGTTGAAGAAGCAGTAACCCGCCCTCCCTCCCCCCGGAGTACCGGTGAGAGGGAGGAGGTTGTTGGTAACGCCAGTGGAGTAACGCGGATGACCGACATCGACCCCATCCAACTCGAACTGATGCGCAATCTCTTCGAAGCTGCCGCCGAGGAGATGGGCATCACGCTGCAGCGCGTCGCGTTCTCGGCGAACATCAAGGAGCGCCGCGATTTTTCCTGCGCCGTGTTCGACGCATCGGGCGAGCTGCTCGCGCAGGCGGCCCACATCCCGGTGCACCTGGGATCCATGCCCGCCTCGGTGGCGGCGGTGCTGGAGAAGCTCGGGACGCTCTCTGAAGGCGATGTTGCGATCGTCAACGACCCGTTCGCCGGCGGGACGCACCTACCCGACATCACGATCGTGTCGCCCGTTCTGTTCCAGGGCAGCGTCGTCGGTTATGTCGCGAACCGGGCGCATCACGCCGACGTCGGCGGAATCAGTCCGGGCTCGATGACGCTCAGCAAACACATCGACGAGGAAGGCGTGCGCATCGAGCCATCGCTGCTCCAGCGCACCGGGGTGACGAACGATGCGCTGCTCCAGCGGCTGCTGTCGGCGGTGCGGACGCCTGATGAACGGCTGGGCGACCTGGACGCGCAGGTCGCGGCCAACCGAGTCGGCGCCGAATCACTGCTGCGGATGGTGCGCGCGAACGGGGTTGAAGACGTCGAGCGCTACGGCAAGGCGCTGCTCGACTACTCACAGGCGTTCATGGCCCGCGCGATCGCTGCGATTCCGGCCGGCTCGGCGCGGTTCGAGGACGTGCTCGATGACGACGGCGCCGGCTTCGGCCCCGTCGGGATCCGCGCGCGGGTCACCATCGACGCCGACCGCGCGACCGTCGATCTGGGCGACTGCGACGCCCAGGTCGGCGGGTGCATCAACTGCCCCGCGGCCGTCACGCGTTCGGCGGTCTACTACTGCTTCGCCTGTTTGCTGGACGAGCAGGTGCCGCTCAATGGCGGGTGTTTCCGGAACATCCAGGTGCTCACGAAGCCGGGGACGGTTACACACGCGCTGTACCCCGCTGCCGTCGTGGCGGGGAACACCGAGACGAGCCAGCGCGTCGTCGATGTGGTCTTCGGCGCGCTGGCACAGCTGCTTCCCGAGCGAATCCCCGCCGCCAGCTGCGGGACCATGAGCAGCGTCGCGCTCGGCGGAACGCTGGGCGAGCTGCAGCTGGGGTGGACCTACTACGAGACCATCGGCGGCGGCAGCGGCGCAAGCCCCGACGCCACCGGCGCGTCGGCCGTGCAGTGCCACATGACCAACACCCTCTCGACCCCCGCTGAAGCGCTGGAGATGCAATACCCCCTGCGCGTGCGCCGCTTCGAGCGCGCGCCGGGGACGGGTGGAAGCGGCGCCCACCGTGGCGGGGACGGCATCATCCGCGAGATCGAAGCGCTGGCGCCCGCCGAGGGCACGATCCTCAGCGACCGCCGACTCAGTCGCCCCTACGGCCTGCGCGGCGGTGAATCCGCATCCGCCGGCGCCAACATGATCCTGCTTTCCGCGGGCGGCAAGGAATCCAAACTCTCCGGCAAATGCGACCTCTCCCTGCGCGAAGGCGACATCCTCCGCATCCTCACCCCTGGCGGCGGCGGGTGGGGCGGCTGAGAGCAGGAGTCATACGACTTCCTAATCTGTAGTACGTATATAGAACTGTCACCCCATAGCTCAAATACAAGAATGAGAGGCTACGTCTACGTCCGGCTTAGGGTCTCCCACCTTCGATTTCTCCTGTCACCTTCGATTTCTCCTTGTTGATTTCTGCGAGGAATGACGGCATA
Source organism: Tepidisphaeraceae bacterium (assembly GCA_035936155.1). GTDB lineage: Bacteria > Planctomycetota > Phycisphaerae > Tepidisphaerales > Tepidisphaeraceae > DASYWJ01. Next base: position 16,062 of record DASYWJ010000046.1, read on the forward strand.
ATCCATCGAACATCCCGCAGCAGCATTTAATGTGATCAAGGGCTAAGAGACACAGAGAAAAAGCCCCACGATGACAGTCGTGGGGCTCTTTTTGTCTTCAGGAGGCTGCGGGAGAGCGAATATCCGCGTTGGTGAAGGGCGACGATAGGCGTCGTGCCTGCACCGTGGGCAATCAATTGGAGGAGCACATGCAGATCCGAGTGAGCCGTCTTTCCATCCTTGCGGCAATTGCTGGTGTATCGGCTGTAGCTACGCACGCACAGGCGCAGGCGACGTGGACCGGAGCGTCCGGTATCGACAACAACTGGTCCACGGGCACCAACTGGAGCACCAACGCAGAGCCGACAGCGAGCCAGAACGCTTTCCTCAACAATGGCGGCACCATTCAAGTGGATCAGGCCGACGAGGTGGCGAACTTCGTCGATCTCAACGCCGTCAGCGGCAGTGGCAGCGGTACGCTGGACATACGCGCTGGTGCCGTACTGAGCACCACGAATTCAGTCCGCATCGGGATCGGCGCGGGCAGCAACGGAACGCTGCTCATGAGTGGCGGCACCGTCACCATCAACCCCCTCTCCACCACCGCTGACTTCACCGTCGGCGATGGCGGCGCGACGGCCAACCGCGCCCGCGGATCGGCCACGATTAGCGGCAACGGCACCCTCACTGCCCCCGACAACATGCTCGTCGGCGGAGGAGCCGATGCGGACGGCACCGTCACTCACACTGGTGGCAGCCTCACAATTGGCAATGCCGTCGTCGTCGGCGGGGGCGCGCGCAGCACCGGCATCTACAATCTCTCCGGCAGCGGCTCGCTTACACAGTCTGCCACCACCAATGCCTTGATCCTTGGCAACAATGGCACGGCCAGCGGGACATTCACCCAGGCTGGTGGAACCCTCAATGCCAACGCGATGCAGGTCGGCAATAACGGCACCGGCGCCTACACGCATTCCGCTGGGGACCTCAGCGTCACCAACGCCATCACCATTGGTGTGGCAGGCACCGCCAATGGCACCTTCACGGTCCGCGGCTCCAGCGGCTCCATCTCCGCCGGAAGCTTCACCGCCGGTACCGCAGGTGCCGGCACGAAGTCGCTTGTCCTCGAGATCCTGGATAGCTCGGGCGTCACGCTCATCGACGTCGCCGGCAACGCCACCCTCGACGGCATCACCATCGACATGAACCTGGACGGTTACATCCCGTCCGGCGGTCAGACCTTCGACCTGCTCACCGCATCCGCCATCACGGGTGGCGCGCTCAACCCAGCGGATACCGATGACTGGTCGCTGGCCGTTGTCTCCGGCGGCAGTGGCCAAATTCTTCAGGCGACCTACGTGCCCGAACCAGGCATGCTCTCAGTGGCAGCGATTGGCGGCATGATGCTGCTCGGTCGCCGCCGACGCAACGTGCAGTGAATGAACAGCAGTGGAGGTTTTCATGCGCAAGCGCGGATTCACACTCGTTGAACTTCTCGTCGTGATCGGCATCATTTCGATCCTGATTGCGATTCTGCTCCCGACCCTGCAAGGGGCCCGACGGCACGCGCGACGAGTCAACTGCCTGTCCAACCTGCGCCAGTTGGGGCAGGCGACGATCAACTACGCCACCGAGAACAAAGGCTGGTACCCGTACCGCGGGCGCGGCTATGCATGGCCACTTCAATCGTTGTACCAGATCAGCCTCCCTGCCAGCCGTGACATGCGCCCGGTGTTCGCCAAGTACTTGAGGGGGTGGAACATCGATGAGCCCAACCGGATCTTCTATTGTCCCTCCCTCGACAACACCGGCTTGCTCATCTCCTACGGGAAGCAGGGTTGGCCAGCGCCAGTCCCGCCCCCCGGTGGCGGTTACTACCTCACCAGCTACATGTACTTTGGCAACTACGATGCCTTCTTCGCCGACTTGAAGTGGATGTCCAAGTATCCGGTACCGCGGCGGATGGGGCAGAAGGGAAACATGGCGCTGTGGGCCGACGCAATGGAGGACAAGCGCCTGAGCCCCAGGCTCGAGTGGTTCTACATCCCGCACTCACGACACGGGCCAAAACAGTTCACCCGAATCACACCCCCCGCGGTTGGCCAGCAGGCCGTCATGATGGACGGCTCGGCCAGGTGGTTCAGTTACGACGACTTTGACAAAGAGCGCTCGCAACTCGAGGTGGTGCTGGAGAAGCCGGTATCCAACTCCAGGCCCGGCTACTTCTGGCCGAAGCCCTGGGCTCAGTAGCACACATGTCGAAAAGCGACGGGCGTGATAAGCCGCCGCCGAAGCGACATCTCATTAAGACCTTGCTCAAACAGAGCGGCGCCCGTCGGCGCTGCTCTTTTCCTTTTCCTGCCGCGAATGATTTTGGCTTCGCCATCGCCGGCGGGGATCGCTTCAAGTGCGCGACACGTCGCGCGCAGGGCCCCGCTGTCACTTGAAAGTGCGTCAGTTGGAAATGAGCCGGCGTCGCCGCATGAAGTTGAATGGGACTGCCCACGGCACACCAAGGGCAGACACCCCGAATAGTGGTGTGAAGGATCTCGTGCCACTTCAACACGCGCGTCCCGGAGCGGCCGGCCTCGCATGATGAAGGTGAATGCAAGGCCAGCGACTGGCGTCGCTGACAGTTGAGGGTTCTCCCCCCCGGAAGACACCGTGGCAGAATGCCATTGTCTTCTGGCCAGGGAGCGTGTCGCCAAAACCAAAGCCCCTTGACAGGCCCGCGGTCATAGTGCGGGTTATCGACTTCCGCGCATGGCCCTGCGCCGCGCCTCCAGCCAGCGAAACGCTACAAGGAGGGCGAGGGACCACGCCCCGTACCAAACGGCAGCCATCGCCGGGGAAGACGCTATTTCAGGAAACGCGCTGAAGTGTGGCCCGCCGAACAATATAACGATCGCAAGCGCCGCCCTACAGAAGCAAACGAGAAAGAGGAATCCGGCGAGGAGCTTCCCGACGTTCCACCGGTTCGCTTCAGCAGTCCACAGTGATCCGTCTTGTCGGTTCATGTTGGTCGATAAGGACCAGCATTCAACGGCCGGCCGGGCGCCGAACCGCGTTGGAATCAAAAGGACCGTTTCGCCCGGCCGGTCCGTTGCAGTGGTTATCCGGCCCCGCCAATCGGCCGCAGCGCCTCATGCTTTACCCCTTCTTGTGTGCCCGGCGCGCCACTTCTTTCCACTCCGGCGGATGTCCAATGTACTGCTGAACGTTGTCTTCGAGCGTGATCAGTTTCTGCGACTTGGGCAACACCACGAACGCGAACGGCGTAACGCGATCACCTCCCCCGTCGGGACCCGCGGTTTGATAAGAAATGTCATCGAACCGCACGACGATCGAGTCGTCCTGCTCTGTGACCGAATCGATCCGAAAGCCGCAACTGTTCCACGACTCGCCCTCAAAGACGGCGATAACTTCGCAGCGACTAAAATCGACCTCCATCGCCGGACGATAGATTGTGTCCTCCTTCATTCCGAGGTGGTTGAGCCAAGTCTTCTTCCAATCCGCGGCTGACGTGATCCTCTCGTACGTCGGCTTCTTCACGTGACTGTCGTTCCCCGTCAGAACCGTCAGAGGCGCCATGACGACGGCGGGTTTGCGCGCATCCGCGGCGACCATCAGTAGCGCTGTCGAGCAGACGACGATGCTGACGAGGAGCTTCGGTCGCATGATGACCTCCCCATGGCAGAGCGTTCGGGCCGGATAACGAATAGGACTTTACGCGGCGTGCGCCGCCAGGCCAGGGTTTGCGGGGGCGGCCGGTCGCACGCGGCATAAAGTCGGTTGAACTGAACCGGCCGCTATGGGGATTGTATCAACCCGGCGGGCGTCGTGTTGCTTAGATTCTCCCGACCCCTTTGATTCTCCTTAGATTCTGCGACCCCTTAGATTCTCTTAGAGCTCCTAACAAAACCTGTCATGCAAGCAGTTCAGACAGATCAATGCACAGGCCAAGGCGACGAACGCCTCGTGGATGTCGTCACGCCGGTCGTAGCGGAGCTTGAGGTGCCGATTCTGGTGCACCCAGCTCTCGG
>DASYWJ010000047.1:0-7638 GCA_035936155.1 Tepidisphaeraceae bacterium
CGCCGCGACGGCCAGCCGCGACTGCCCCTCGTCCACCGCGCGAACGATCCGCTCCCTCAGATCCAATGAACAGGCCTCCATGCCTGACCTCCTGATTAAAACCAGTTGAGAATGCTACACGGAACGACGAAATGCTCTAGCAACGGGTGTCTGCTCCCACGCTTTTTGGGACGGGCGCGGCGAGGCGGCGCGGGTCCGGCCGAGGCCGGAGGACGCGTTGACTTGCCGCGCCTGCACCTGTTCTGAATGGTGCCCCTCGATTTCTGGCCAGGCACGGTGCCTGGCGGCGAGGGGAAGCGACTGATTTGGAATCGTCGAAAGGATGTGTCACATGAGAAACGTCACACGACTATTCTGCTGCGCCGCACTGACCGTCGGCCTGGGGGCCTTCGGGTTTGCTCCCCGAGTCCACGCGGCTGAATTCGTCGAGGGGACGCCATATTACGAGGATGATGGGCTGCTCGACATCACCGAATGGTTCGACGGCAACGACTACAACCCCACTGACGAGGCGTGGTGGCGCTGGGATGATGAGACGTATCAAGCCCGGGAAGACGTGAGCGGCGACACCGACAGCGATGGCTGGTACGGCTACAGCGCCCGCGACGACAACGACTGGTACTACGACTACTACGATCCCACCCCCTACACCTACAACGATTTCGATAACAACGAACAGTACGACTTCTCATCCCGCTACTACGACTACGACAACGACGGCATCTACGATGCCTATGCGTCTTACGCGGATTGGGACGGCGACGGAATGTACGAGGATTTCGACTACTATTCCTTCACCGACCTCGGCACCGACAAGCAAAAGCAGCAGGCCAAGAGCCAGGTGTCCAAGGAGTCACGCCAGCAGACGGTGAGCGGGCAGATTCAGAAGACCAAGCTCGTCAAGGTGCGTGGCGGCAAGCAGCACATCGTGGTCGCCATCCAGCCGCAACAGCAACAACAACAGCAGCAGCAACAGTCGCAGCAGCAGCAGGGACAGCAGGGCCAAACGATCATTGCGGATCTGGGCAATGCTGACGACCTCAAGAACGTCAATCCCAAGCTGGGCGACAAGATCACCGTCAAAGGCCCCCGGGCGCAGGTTGGTAAGCAGCAGGTGATCCTCGCCAAGTCGGTTGAGCTGAACGGGCAGACGAAGCAGATAAACCGCAACCCGCGCAGCATGACCGGCCAGGTGGTCAGCACCCACAAGACCAAGGTGCGCGGCAAGGAGCACCTGATGGCGATGGTCGAGGCCAAGCAGCAGGACAAGACTCGCAAGATCGCGGTCGATCTGGGTCCGGCCGACCAGTTGAAGACGGACATCAAGAAGGGCACCAGCCTGACCTTCAGCGGATTCCCGGTGAAGGTGAAGGACAGGGCGCTCGTGGTGGCGCAGTCGATCCAGCAGGGCGACCAGTTCGTCCAGATCAACCGCCAGTCGCGCAACCCCGGCGACCAGGCCCAACCCGCCGGCCAACAGCAGCAACGCCAACAGCAGCAACGCCAGCAGCAGCAAGGCCAGCAGCAGCAGGGCCAGCAGCAGGAAGGCCAAGGAACGCAGAAGCAGCAGTAGGCCACAACTGGTGAGTTGCTGACCGAAGGGGCCGGGAGTCCTTATCACGGATTCGCGGCCCCTTCTTCACACCTGGGCTTACCAGCGTCTGGCAGCGTGCTCGGATGTAACTCCGAACCAACGACGCCGCCCCCGATAATCACCAGCGGGGCCGGTATTGCCGCAACGCCGTTGACGAAGTTGACCCTGCGAGCGACCCTTCGATGACATGAGCGAAGCCGCCGCGTCCTTCCTGCGTGATTTCATTTACCTCGACGGCCCGCGCGTGCGGTCGCTGGCGGCGCAGCTTCGGCTGGATGTGCCTGCGGGCGCAGATCGCGCTGCCGATGAGCGGCTTCTGCTGGCGCTGGAGCCGGTGATCGCGCAGCGCGGCAACGCGCTGGAGATCGACGGCAACTACGACTTCGCCCGCTGGACGCCGGAATCATTCGTGGACGGGCGGTTTCTTCGCGCGTCCGGCGTGATGCGGCTGCTCGACTTCGCGTGGCTGTCCGCGGCGCTGGGTGGTCTCCCGGCGGTGCTGAGGAAGATGAGCAAGCTGGAGATGGACGCGCTGCGCAACAGCGAGGAAGGCCGCCGGATGAGCAAATCGGCGCTGCAGCAGCGGAGCCAGGAGAACCAGGTGGCGATCTCGAAGGTCGAGGAGTTCAAGGCCGATGAGTTGGGCGACGTCGTGCGCAAGCTGTACGGCGACGTGGTTCGCGTCAAGCTCCGCTCCAGCCCGACAGATCACCCGCAGGCGGTGCTGGTGGGCAGCGCGTCTGCCGAGTATTTTTACGACACGCCCGCGGCGCTGAGCCAGAAATACGGCATTGAGGTCGACGCCGGCTGGACGGTCCTCGGCCAGCTCAACGTCCCCAACCCCGCCCCGGCGGCGCAACCGCTGCCCACGGGCAATCGGATGGAGGATTCCTTCGAACAGATCGCGCTGCTGATGAACAACGCCTTCCGTATGGCCAGCGCGCCGCAGTGGCCGAACGTATCGTTCACGCCGCTGGCGATCTACCGGACGTGCTGATGCGTCCTACTGGTTCACGTGCTTCGCACTGAAAGCGGATCGACAACCATCATCCCGAAGCCGTTGAAGTCATTCATGCGAACGTCAGCAGGCACCTGATGCGCACTGGGGATCATCGGAATTCGTGACGCGAGCGAGCAGGTTCGCGTATCGAGCCGCCGCAATTTCCTGTTTCGAGCCGGTAAGCACCCGAGCAGTCGTAGGTCACCACCATTTGCAGCTGACTCCCATAGTGTACCAGACCAGGCGAAACGGTACATTTGGCCAATGATGCGAAATTTGCTCCTGCTCTTCGTCGCGCTGCTGTGTATGGGCGCGGCGCCCTCAAAATCCCTCAACATCCTCTGGCTCAGTGTCGAGGACATGAGTCCGTGGCTGGCGTGTTATGGCGATGAAACGGCGCCCACGCCCAACATCGATCGCCTGGCGCGAGAGGGCGTGCGATACGCCAATGCCTTTGCGACGACGCCCGTATGCGCGCCGGCACGGCACACGATCATCACCGGGATGTATGCGACGAGCACCGGCGCCATGCACATGCGCAACGGGTCGCGCAGCAAGGCTGGGCAACGCGACAATCCGAGCGCCTATGACAACATCCCGCTGTATGAAGCGGTCCCGCCGCCGCAGGTCCGCTGCTTTCCTGAATACCTTCGGGCGGCGGGATGGTACGCAACGAACAACGCCAAGACCGACTACCAGTTCAAGCCGCCGCCGACCGTGTGGGACGAATCATCAGGAAAGGCGCATTGGCGCGATCGCAAGGAAGGCCTACCGTTTTTCGCGGTGTTCAATTGCAACTTCACGCACGAGAGCCGGGGGTTTCCCGATGCGCAGAAGCGGTCGGATGTGGTGAAGTCACAGGACGTGAAGGTCCCGCCGTATTACCCGGACACGCCGACCGTGCGCCAGACGCTGGCGCAGACGTACAACAACATCGCCGCGATGGACGACTGGGTGGGCGAGCGGCTGGCGGAGCTGGAGAAGGACGCGCTGCTGGATTCGACGGTTGTGGTGTTCTTCTCCGATCACGGCGTGGGCTTGCCGCGCGGGAAGCGGGCGATGTACGACAGCGGTCTGCGCGTGCCGCTGATCGTGCGCTTCCCCGACGGCAAAGGCGCGGGCACCACCGATGAGCGGCTGGTCAGCTTCATTGACTGGGCGCCGACGACGCTTTCTCTGGCCGGGATCAAGCCGCCGGCGTACATGCGCGGCGTTCCGTTCCTTGGGCCGTTCGTCGGCGCCGCGCCGAAGTACGTGTTCGCCACGGCCGATCGGATGGACGCCACGGAGGACACCATCCGCGCCGTTACCGACGGCCGCTACAAGTACATCCGCAACTTCAAGCCGCAGATCGGCCATCTCCCGCCGCTGGCGTACCGCGACACGCTGACAATGATGTGCGATATCCAGGCGCTGCGCGAGTCGGGGAAGGCCACCGAGGCGCAGTGGCAGATCGTCAGCACGTCCAAGCCGCCCGAGGAGTTTTACGACACGCAGTCCGACCCGCACGAGGTGCGGAACCTCATCAATGCGCCCGAGCATCAGTCGCGGATCAAGGAGCTGCGGGCCGCATTGAATCAGTGGATGGCCGAGAAGAATGACCTCGGTCTCATCCAGCCGGAGGCGAAGCTCGTGAAGGCAAAGCTCTGGCCGCCCCACGGGCTTCAGCCGACGACGGCGACGCCAAGCGCGACCTTTTCCCCGGTGGGGGAGGGGAAGGCGACGCTGACGATAGCGTGCGAGACCGACGGCGCATCGATCGGCTATCGACGGGAGGGGGAGCGGGCGTGGTCCGTCTATGTCAAGCCGGTGGTGGTCGATGCCGGCGCGGAGTACGAGGTCGTCGCGCACCGAATCGGCTTCAAGCCCAGCCCGGTCGAAGCGGTTGCCATGCGATCTTGAGCATCACGTCGAAGGCGCGGAACTGTTGAGGATGTTTTCAACGTCCTGGGCGCCATGAAGCACGCGGACCACTTCAATCGTATCGCCGCTAGGCTTGTAAAAGATCAAACGGTTCTCGAACCCCGTAATCGGCCAGGAACGGAGTTCCCGCAGCTCGGGACGATGGAGTTCTCGCCGCGCGCCCATTCCCGGCATTGCCGAGAGCTTGATGCAGTCGTCGTAGAATGCCTCGACGAATCGCAGAGCCGCATCGACGCTGCCCCGACCGATATAAGCGCAGTGGCCGTCGATGTCGGCATCGGCCAGTGGCGAGATGCGGAACCGGCGGTGGTTCACGGCTTCGCCTGCGCTTGAGCGACGAGTTGCTGCCGCTTGCGCTCCAACCAGCCGTCGTCAACTTCGGTCGCCGGCCCGCTGTTGAGCCCGTCCAGCAACGCCAGTTCCAGTTCCTCACGAGCGAGCAGTGACTCGATGTATTCGCTCGCGCTCGACAGTTGATGAGCCGCCGCCTGCTTCTCTGCAAACGTCTTCAAGTTGTCCGGAAGATTGACGTTTAAGGTCGTCATGGTGCGTCTAAGTCTACAACAGCCTTAATCCACCGTCGTCCCCACCGGCTGCACCTTCGCCAGTGGGTTGCCCGTCCCCTTGATCGCGAGCATGCGCTCCAGCGCGACCGTCGCCCACCTTCGCGTGTGCGGATCGACGCGGATCTCGTTAACCACAGTGTCTTCAATCAGGTTCTCCAGCACCCAGCACAGGTGCGGGAGGTCGATGCGGAACATCGTCGTGCACAAACACTGGCAATCGCTCAGCACGATGATCTTCTGCTCGGGGTGCTGGTGTTTGAGGCGGTTGACGAGGTGCGCTTCCGTGCCGATGGCCCATTCCGTGCCGGGCGGGGCGGCTTCGACCTGCTTGACGATATACGCGGTGCTGCCGGCCATGTCGGCCTTCTGCACGACGTCGAACTTGCACTCGGGATGGACGATCACCTTCATGTTGGGGTGGTCGCGGCGAACCTGGTCGACGTGCTCGGGGCGGAACAGGGCGTGGACCGAGCAGTGGCCCTTCCAGAGGACGAAGTCGGCGTCGCGCAGGTCGCGCTCGGAATTGCCGCCGAGGTCCTGCGTGGGGTCCCAGACGACCATCTTCTCGAGGGGATAGCCCATGGCGTAGGCGGTGTTGCGGCCGAGGTGCTGGTCGGGGAAGAAGAGGATCTTGAACTTCTTGGCCAAGCCCACGGCTGAGCCGTGGGCTTTGTCCGGCGCGGCGCCACCTTGCAGCGCCCACTCCAGCACGTTGCGACAGTTGCTGCTCGTGCACACGGCGCCGCCATGCTCGCCGACGAATGCCTTGATGGCGGCGCTGGAGTTCATGTAGGTGATGGGGACGATCAACTGGTCGGGGCACGTCTCCTGAAGCTGGGCCCAGGCGTCGAGGGTCTGATCGAGGCTGGCCATGTCGGCCATCGAGCAGCCGGCGCCCAGGTCCGGGAGGATGACGCGCACGGACTCGTCCGTGAGGATGTCGGCGCTCTCGGCCATGAAGTGCACGCCGCAGAACACCACGTACTCGATGTCCTTCTGCGCGGCGGCGAAGCGCGAGAGCTCGAAGCTGTCGCCGGTGTAGTCGGCGAACTCGATCACGGCATCCTGCTGATAATGGTGGCCGAGCACCGCCAGCTTCGACCCCAGCGCTTCCTTGGCCGACGCAATGCGCAAGCGCAGCTCTGCGTCGCTTAGTTCGGTGTAAATCTCCGGCAGCGGCTGTTGCCAACTCTTGGCCATCGTGGTGTTTACCTTCGTCTAACAACTCGCAAGATCATACGTCGCCGGAGCGGTCTTCCCGCCCCCGGAAGGGCTCCTCGCAGGATTCTATGCACCGTGGCGCCTTGGCGCGAACCCCTCGTGGTTCGTTGCCGTGTTTTGCGACACCAGGTGTCCGCTTCGCAGCGCACTGCGCAGTTCATAAGCGGATGTGGAGATTCCACTCGGGCCAACGTGGGCCCGGAACCGCACGTTTTCCCCATCAGCGGGTGATTCTTTGAGCAGCGTCAGCCATGGCACCACGTTTGTTTTAGGACCTGCACGTTCCGCCATTCACGAGTCCTTTCCAGGTGAAGGAGTGTCCATGAAGCGTCTGTTCCGCGGCCTCGCTCTCGGGGCCCTGCTTGTCGCGCCCCCAGCCACGTTCGCGCAGGATGCCGAAGCGGAAGTCGTGGTCGAAGAGCCGGCGGTCAACTCCGGCAACATCAGCCTCACGGGTGGGGTTGACTTTGCGACCCATTATTTTTTCCGCGGTTACCTGCAGGAAGATCAGGACCTGATCGCGCAGCCGTATCTGAACGTGTACTTCAACCTCATGGAAGAGGGCGACACGACACTGACGGCGTACATCGGCACGTGGAACAGCTTTCACGGCGAAAAGACCGGGGCCGACGAAGGGTCGTTCGGCGCGTGGTATGAAGCCGATTTCGTCGGCGGAGTGGACCTGGGTCTGGGCGGAGGGTTCACGCTGGGGGCCATCTACACCGTCTACGCCTATCCCAATGGCGCCTTCGACACCATCGAAGAGGTGGGCTTGAAGCTGAGCTACGACGACACTGACAAGTGGGGCCTTCCGTTCGCGCTCAATCCGTTCCTCGGCGTCTACTTCGAGACGGACGATCAGAATGGCTCGGAGGACACCTATCTCGAATTCGGCATCGCGCCCACGGTTTACACGTTCGACGAAAACTCTAATCAACCGATCGCCGTGGCCGTTCCGATCACCATCGGCACGAGCATCGACGACTACTACTTCGACGACGAGGGCGACGAGGAATTCCTCGGCTATGGCAGCATCGGGCTCGCCGCAAGCATGCCGTTGGGCAGCGGCAACTACGGCGACTGGACGCTGAACGCGAGCGTGACCTGGCTGCAGTTGTTCGCGGAAGGGTTGGAAAGCGCGAACAACGACGATGACAACGAGATCATCGGCAAGATCGGCGTCAGCTTCTCCTACTAGTGGATCACCACACTTCGATTGTCGGGTAAAGCCGCTTTAGCTTGATGCGGGCGTCGACGGTGGTAAAGCGCCAGTTCACGCCGGATCCGGACCGGTTGCGTTCATGCATGAACGCGGCGCACGCGGCGGCCAGCCT
>DASYWJ010000048.1:0-106303 GCA_035936155.1 Tepidisphaeraceae bacterium
CCCCCGCCTCCTCCATATCCACCCCCGCCTCCGCCGCCGTAACCTCCCCCGCCGCCGCCGTAGCCAGCGCCACCGCCACGCTGCGGTTGCTGCGGGGCACCCTGCTGCGGTGCGGGCGCTGCAGCGCCTTCGGGGGTCGTCGGAGCGGCGTGCTCGGGCGCCGGCGCTTCGGTTGGCGCCGCAGTCTGCTGCTGCTCATTGTTCTGGTTTTCTTCAGCCATGGGTCTTGGTGTCCAATCTACCGTTAGAACTGCAGCCCGCCCTCGCGCGCCGCGTCGGCCAGCGCCTTGATGCGGCCATGATACTGGCGCCCGCCACGGTCGAACGCGACCTTGGTGATGCCGGCGGCCTTGGCGCGCTGCGCGATCGCCTTGCCGATCGCCTTGGCAGCGGCCAGATTCCCGCCGTTCTTCAATTCCGGCCCGCGCACTTCGGCACTGGTGCTGCCGACGGCGACGAGGGTCTTGCCGGCCAAGTCGTCGATCACCTGGGCGTAAATGTGCTTGTCGCTGCGAAACACGCTCAGGCGCGGCCGCTCGACCGTGCCGGAAAGTCGCGACCGCAGGCTCCACTTGCGCCGTTCGAGGCGCTGCTGCTTGGCTTTGTTTTTGTCTGGCATGATTACGCTCTCAGCTGGGTCTCTTCGTTATTTCGCTCCCGCACCCGCAAAAGCCTTGCCCGGCTTGATCTTGACGACTTCGCCTTCGTAGCGGATGCCCTTGCCCTTGTACGGCTCGGGCTTGCGCACGCTGCGGATCTCGCTGGCGAACTGGCCAACCTTCTGCTTGTCCGGACCGCTCACGTGGATCTTGTTAATGCCCTCGACCGTCGTGGTGACGCCGTTGGGAACCTCCAGCGTGATTTGGTTGGCGTAGCCGACGCTCAGCACCAGGTTCTTGCCGCGGAGTTCGGCCTTGTAGCCGACGCCCTGCACCTCCAGCGACTTCTTGTACCCATTGGTCACGCCCTCGACCATGTTGGCCAGCAGCGAGCGTGTCAGGCCGTGCAGCGCCTTGCTCGGCTTCTCATCATTGGGGCGCGCGACGATCAGGTTCCCGTCTTCCTGGGTGACCTTGATCACCGGGTGCACGTCCAGCTCGAGCTTGCCCTTGGGGCCCTCGGCCACCACGTGCTGTTTGCTGATCGTGATCTTTGCCTTCCCGACGGGGACAGGCTTCTTTCCGATACGGCTCATTGTCACTCCTTCGCGGTCTGCACTCACCAGCGTTGGCGGCTTCCCGCGTTCGTGCGTTTCATCGGTGCGGTTACTGATACTGGGTGCTTGATGCTCGCAGCCGGTTTCAGCTACACGGCGCCCCGCGAGTAACGAGTATCATGTTCAGTAAACTTCCTTCTCTTAGCTGACGGTGCACAGCAGCTCGCCGCCGATGTTCTCCTCGCGGGCCTTGCGGTCAGACATCACGCCCTTGCTCGTGCTGATCACCGCGATGCCCATTCCGTTGAGTACCTTGGGCAACTCCTCGACCTTGTTATACACGCGGCGGCCGGGCCTGCTCAGCCGCTCGATCTCGTGGATGACCTTGTCGCCCGCCATCGAATACTTCAGCTTCACGCGGAGCTGGCCTTGCTTGCCGTCGTCGATCACATCGTATTCTTCGATGTAACCTTCGTCCTTGAGCACCTGCGCGATGCCGGTGCAGATCTTGCTCCGATTGATGAGCACGAGCTTACGGCCGACGCGGTTGGCGTTGCGGATTCGGGTGAGCATGTCCGCGATGGGGTCTTGGTTGTTCATCGTTTCAGAACCAGTTACTAGTTGTCAGTTGCTAGTTGCTAGTGAATGCGGTCGCTAGCAACTAGCAACCAGCAACCAGCAACTTCCTCGTTTACCAGCTTGCCTTCTTCAAACCCGGAATCTTCCCTGCGAGCGCCAGCTCGCGGAGCATGATGCGGGAGATCTTGAACTTCCGCAGCGTGCCCTTGCTCCGCCCGGTGAGCTGACAGCGGTTGTGGCTGCGCGTCGGGCTGCTGTCGCGCGGGAGGTTGGCCAGCGCGGCGTAGTTCTTTTCCTTCTTCAGCTGCCGGCGCACGTCCGCGAACTTCTTCACCAGTGCCGCACGCCGCTTCTGCTTCGCTACCCAGGCTTTGGTTGCCATATTTCAATCCAGTTGCTGGTTGCCGGTTGTCAGTTGCTAGCAAACGCCCCGTCGCTTTTGCCTTTCCCGGCAACTAGCGACCAGCAACTAGCAACTACCTTTACCTGTCCTGCTTCGCCGTCTCCCGGAAGGGGAAACCGAACTGCTTGAGCAATTCGCGTCCCGCTTCGATGTTGCCGCGGGCGGTGGTCACCATCGTGATGTTCATGCCCTGCTGGAACGTGACGGTTGCGCCGTCGACCTCGGGGAAGACGGTCTGTTCGTTAAACCCGAAGTTGTAGTTGCCGGTCTTGTCGAACCCGTCTGGATTCACGCCGCGGAAGTCCTTCACGCGGGGGAACGCCAGCGTGATCAGCCGGTCGAGGAACTCGTACATGCGGTTGCCGCGGAGCGTGACCTTCAGCCCCGTCTCCTGGCCCTCGCGGACCTTGAAGTTCGCCACTGACTTCTTCGCCTTGCAGCGGACGGGCTTCTGTCCGGCGATCACCGTCAGTTCCTTCTCGGCCTTCTCGAACTGGCTCTTGCCCTCGCCGCCGGCCGTCGCGAACTTGCCGAGGCCCATGGAGATCACGATCTTCTCCAGGCGGGGGACGGCCATCAGGTTGGTGTACCCGAACTTCTGCTGAAGGGCCGGGACCACCTTGGTCTTGTAGTGCTCGATCAAGCGCGGGGGCGGGGCTGGCGTCGATGACTCCTCGACGCCGGCATCTTCCACCTGCGTGTCGGCCTTCTTCTTGGCGGCCTTGCGCGCGGCGATCTCCTGCGCGGAGGGCTTTCCGGTTTTCTTTTCTTTTTCTGCCATGACTGCCTCTGCTTCTATTCACATGCCCCGTCGCTAAACCGATGGGGACTTCATGTCGGGCGTGCGTGACTCGTCTTACTTCTTACGCGTCACACCGAGGTCGGTTCCGCTGCCGACAGCGATACGGTGCTTTTGGCCGTCGCGCTCTTCAAAGCGCACGCGGGTGCCCTTTCCGGTCGTCGGGTCCAGCGGCATGACGTTGCTCAGGTGGATCGGCGCATCCTTCTGGATCCGCCCGCCCTGCGGGTTGCGCTGGCTGGGGCGGACATGCTTCCACACGCGGTTGATCCCTTCGACGACCACCCGATCCTTGTCCGTGATCACGCGGAGCACGCGGCCGGTCTTGCCCTTGTCCGCGCCCGTGATGACCATGACCGTGTCGCCGGTCTTAATGTGTCGTGCCATGTCAAAACTCAGTTGCTAGTTCTCAGTTGCTAGTTGCTAGTGGCAGGCTGCTAGCAACTAGCAACCAGCAACTAGCCACTGTCCTTAGATCACTTCGCTTGCCAGCGAGACAATCTTCATGAAGTTCTTGTCGCGAAGCTCTCGCGCCACCGCGCCGAAAATTCTTGTGCCGCGCGGGTTGTTTTCCTTGTCGATCACGACGGCCGCGTTCTTGTCGAAGCGGACGTAGCTACCGTCCTTGCGGAGCGTGGGCTGCTTGGTGCGGACGATGACGCAGCGCACGATCTCGCCCTGCTTCACGTCTCCGCCGGCCAGCGTCTTTTTGACCGCGCAGATGATCACGTCGCCGACGGTGGCGGTTTTGCGCTTGAACTTGCCCTTGCTGCTGCTGCCGCGCAGGACCTTGATGCACATCGCCCGCTTGGCGCCGGTGTTGTCGGCGATGTCGAGTTCGGTTTGCTGTTGGATCATATGTGGCACGGGCATCCTGCCTGTGTCCTTCTGCTAAGTCTCCAAGACACGGGCTGGAAGCCCGTGCCACTTATCGCTCTTCCGGCGCCTTGCCGGTCATCACTTCCTCGGCCGAGAGCTGCACCGCCCGCTCCGGCGCTTTCTGCACGATGCGGAGGAGGCGGTGGTGCTTGGTCTTACTGAGCGGTCGGCACTCGGCGATTTCGACCGTGTCGCCCTCGCGGGCTTCGTTTTTCTCGTCGTGGGCGTGCAGCACCGTGCGGCGCTTGAGGTACTTGCCGTACTTCGGGTGCTTGGTCTGGTAGTTCACCACGACCTTGATCGTCTTGTCGCCCTTGTCCGAGGCCACCACACCCTGGATCGTGCGGAGCAGCGGGCGTTCGAGTTTTTCTGCGGTTGCTTGTGCCATAAAAGTTCTCGTTGTCATTCGGCGCGGTCGTTCGGCGCGGCTACCTGGCCGCCGCCGTCGCCTTCTTGCTGGAGGCCGGCTTCTTCGCCGGCTTTTGCGGCTTCGGCTGCGCTTCAATCTGGCGTTGACGGAGGACCGTCTGCATCTGCGCAATCTCCTTGCGGGTCTTGCGGAGCTGACTGGGGTCTTCCAGCTTCTCCGTCACCGCCTGGCTACGCAGGTGGAACAGGTGCTTGCGCTTCTCGGCCAGTTCCTCGTTCAGGTGATTCGTTTCCTTCTCGCGGATCTCTTTGACGGTCATCGCTTCATTCCTCGCTCAGGACTCAGCACAAGCCGTTAGGCCACCGCGTGACGGCGGGCGACGAACCGGCACGGGATCGGCATCTTATGCGCGATGCGGGCGAGGCAGCGCTTGGCCGTGACCTCGTCGACGCCGGTCACCTCGAACATGACGGTGCCGGGCTTCACGATCGCCACCCAATACTCCGGCTCGGCCTTGCCTTTGCCCATGCGGGTCTCCAGCGGCTTTCCGGAGATCGGCTTGTGCGGAAAGATGCGGATGAACAAGCGTCCTTCGCGGCGCAGGAAGTGCGACGCCGCGACGCGCCCGGCCTCGATCTGCCGCGCGGTGATCCACGAGGCCGCCGTCGTCTGCAGGCCGTACTCGCCAAAAGCCACGGTGTTCCCACGGGTGGCGTTGCCTTTCATCTTGCCGCGCTGGCTTTTGCGGAACTTCACCCGCTTGGGCATCATGGGCATCGAAGCACCAAATCTTTCTCGTCTACTGCCTTCTGTCTTGTCACGTGTCGCGTGTCATCACGATTGACTCGTGACGCGTGACACGTAACGAAATCTGATTACCTGCGTCCCCGACGCGGGCCGCCGCCGGGACGCTGATCGGTTTCGAGCACTTCTTCCCCGTACATCCCGCGATAGATCCACACCTTGACGCCGATCGTGCCGTACGTCGTGTAGGCGATCGCGTAGCCGTAGTTCACATCCGCCTGCAGCGTCGTCAGTGGGACCGAGCCGACGCCGGCCTTTTCCTGGCGGGCGATTTCGGCGCCGCCGAGGCGACCGCTCACCTGAATCTTGATGCCCTTGGCGCCGGCCTGCATGGTCGACTCCATCCGCATCTTGAGGACGCGGCGGAAGCTGGCCCGCTTCTTCAACTGCTCGGCCACCGCTTCTGCCACCAGCTGCGCGTTGAGGTCGGGGTTCTTGATCTCGATGACTTTGATGGGCGCGACTTTCCGCTTGATCATTTCCTCGAGCTCCTCACGGAGCTTGTCGACCTCGGCGCCCTTCGGGCCGATCACGAGCCCCGGGCGGGCCGTCTTGAGGGTGACTGTCACTTCCTCGCGCGTCCGCTCGATCAGGACGTCGCTGATGGCTGCGAACGGCGGGCGGCGGTTGAGCTTGCGGTCGATGAGGCGGCGGATCTTGAAATCCTCGCCAAGGAAGTCGCCGAACGCCGCCTTCGGCGCATACCACTTGCTCTTCCAGTCCTCAGTGATGCCGACGCGGAAGCCGGTTGGATTGACCTTTTGACCCATAGTTGAATCCAGTTGCTAGTTGCTGGTTCCTGGTTGCTAGTGACTCGGCTGCTAGCAACTAGCAACCAGCAACTAGCAACTTCTGCTACCTGGCCTTGCCCGGACGACCGCCAACCACTTGCTTATGACGGTGCGCCGGCAGGCCTTCGCCGCGCTCGTCGATGGAGACGACCAGGTGGCTCGTGCGCTTGTTGATCGGATACGCCTTGCCGCGGTCCTTCGGCTGGAACCGCTTGATCACCGGACCGGGGTCCACCCGCGCCTCGGCGATGAACAGCGTGTTGCGCGATGACGCGACTTCCTGCTCGCTGGCGTTGGCGACTGCCGAGCGGATGACCTTTTCGATCATGCCGCTGGCGCGCTGCTTGCTGAAACGGAGCAGCGTAATCGCGTCATCCACGTCGCGTCCGCGCACCAGGTCCATCAGCAGCCGCGCCTTGCGCGGGCCGATGCGGGCGAAGCGGTGTTTTGCTTGAAAAGCCATTGTTTAACCTCAAACGTCCACAGTGAGCCCCGGGGTCATCACCCGGAGCCATATGGATCAGGCGCCGGGGCCTGCGACCTTCTTTCCTGAGTGGCCGCGGAACGTGCGGGTCGGGGAGAACTCGCCCAGCTTGTGCCCGACCATGTCTTCCTGCACGAACACCTTCAGGAACTTGTTGCCGTTGTGCACCTCGAACGTGTGCCCCACGAACTCCGGGATGATCGTGCACGCGCGGGCCCAGGTCTTGATGGGCTGCTTGGCGCGATTCTCGTTGAGCTTGGAAACCTTCCTGTAAAGCTTCTCGTCAACGAACGGACCTTTTTTGCTGCTTCTGCTCATGTGTGAACCAGTTGCTAGTTGCTCGTTGCTCGTTGCTCGTTGCTCGTTGCTAGTTGCTAGTGAGCAGGCTACTAGCAACTAGCAACCAGCAACTAGCAACTCTCTCCCTACACGTTCACCGTCTGCGGACGAACCTGGTGCTTGCCGAACTTGCGGCGGCGCAGGATCAATTTTTCGCTCTTGGCTTTGGGGCTGCGGGTGATGCCGCCCTTCGAGGGGACGCCCGTCTTGCTGACCGGGTGACGTCCGCCATTGCTGCGGCCTTCGCCACCGCCCAGCGGGTGGTCGATGGGGTTCATCGCCTTGGCACGGGTGTGCGGGCGAATGCCCATGTGGCGGCTGCGCCCGGCCTTGCCGATGCTCACGTTGATGAAATCGAGGTTGGAAAGCTGCCCAATCGTGGCCCGGCAGGCGCTGCGAACGCGGCGCATTTCGCCGGACGGAAGGATAAGAACGGCATAGTCGCCTTCCTTCGCCCCAAGCCGCGCCACGGCGCCGGCGGAGCGGACGAGCTTCCCGCCCTGGCCAGGGTTCAGCTCGACGTTGTGAACTTCAAGCCCGCCGGGGATGTTCGTCAGCGGAAGGCAGTTGCCAATCTCCGGGGCCGCGTCAGGACCGCTGACGACCGTCGTGCCAACCTTCAGTCCGTTGGGGGCGAGGATGTATGCCTTTTCGCCATCGGCGTACTCGATCAAGGCGATAAAGCACGAGCGGTTCGGATCGTACTCGATCGACTGGACGGTTGCGGGAATGCCGTCCTTGGTGCTGCGGCGGAAGTCGATGATGCGATAGAGGCGCTTGTTGCCGCCGCCGCGATGCTTGGCCGTGATGACGCCGTGGTGATTGCGGCCATGGGCGCGGCGCTTGCCCCTGGTCAGCGACTTCTCGGGCTCCGAGCGCGTCAGAACGGCTTTGTAGTCGACGACCGAACCGTCGCGCCGGCCGGCGGAGGTCGGGTTGTAGAATTTAATCGCCATGACTTCTTCTTTCGTAGCACGGGTTTTCAACCCGTGTCTTCGGTCTCACGAACACGGGTTGGAAACCCGTGCTACAAAAAGACTAGAACAACTCGATTCGGGAGTTCTCGTCGAGCACGACAACCGCGCGCTTCCAGTCGCTCGTGGTCGTCATCTTGAACCTGGCCCGGCGGGGCTTGCCCTTGCGGTTCATCGTCCGCACGTCCGTCACCTTCACGTTGTACTGCCGCTCGATCGCATCCTTGATCTGATGCTTGTTGGCCGCCGGGTTCACCTGAAACGCATAGGCGTTGCGGGTCGTCTGCTGGTGCGTGCTCTTCTCCGTGACCAGCGGCTTGATGATGATGCTGTTCGAATCCATGTCAGTACCTCAACCACTTCATGATTAGCCCCGGGTCATGACCCGGGGCCAAATGGAACGCTCACGCGAGGATCTGTTCCAAGCCTGCTTTGGTCAGCAAGAGTGTCCGGTTCCGCAGGATGTCCCAGGCGTTGAGCTGCGACACGGTCGTCAGCGTCGTGCGGTCGATGTTGCGGGCAGAGCGCTCGAGAACCTCGTCGCGGCCCTGGAGGGCGAGCAGGCAGCTGCGGTCGATGCCCAGCGCCTTGTACATCTGGGCGACGAGCTTGGTCTTGGGCTGCTCGAGGCCAAGCTGGTCGACAACCCGGACGTCGTTGCTCTGGAACTTGCTGAGCAGCGCGCTCTGGGTCGCAAGCCGGCGGGCCTTCTTGGGCATCGCCTGGCGCCAGTCCTTGGGGTGCTTCTGCTTGGCGTGGCCGCCGCCCTTCTTGATCGGGTTGCGGATGCCGCCCGTGCGCGCGTTGCCGGTGCCCTTCTGGCGGAACATCTTGCGGGTCGAGCCGGCGACTTCGCCGCGGGCGAGCGTGCGCACCGTGCCCTGACGCTGGTTCGCGTGGTACATCACCAGCGCCTGCTTCAGCAGGTTCTGCCGCACCTCGCCCCCGAGCTTCGCCTCGTCGATTTGCATCGACTCGAGCTTCTCGCCCTTGAGGTTGTAAACCGGTACTTCGATCATTGTCATGTTTCCTGTAGGGGCGAGGGTCGCCTCACCCTGGGCGACACAACTGTCGCCCCTATTTTTCCGCCTTCACCTTCGCGGTGACGCTCTTGCGAACGAACAGGAGCGACCCATTCGCGCCCGGGAGTGCTCCCTTGATCAGCAGCACGTTGTTGGCCGCGTCGACCTTGACCAGCGGGTGGTTGCGGGTCGTCACCTGATCGGAGCCCATATGACCGGCCATGCGAAGCCCGCGCTTGGGTTTGCCGCTGTTGCCACGGTTGGTGGCATGCGACGCGATCGAGCCCGGCGAGCGGTGCTTACGCTCCGTGCCGTGCGAAGCCGGCTGACCACCGAAGTGGTGCCGCTTCATCACGCCGGCCGTGCCTTTGCCTTTGGACACCCCGATCACGTCGACGTACTTGACGTCGTTGAACAGATCGACGGTGACGGCATCGCCGGGATGCTTGTCGGTCGCTTCCTTGAAGCGGATCTCGGCAAAGTGCCGCTTGGGCCCCACGCCCGCCTTGGCGGCGTGGCCGATCAGGGGGAAGGTGCTGAACTTCGCCTTGATGTCGCCGAAGCCGAGCTGCACGGCGTGGTACCCGTCCTTCTCCACCGTCTTCACCTGCGTCACGTTGTTCTGGTCGCACTGCACAACGGTGACCGGCACGACGGCGCCGCTCTCGTCGTACACACGGGTCATCCCTACCTTGCGTCCGAGCAATGCTGGAGTCATCTGCATCCGGTCAGAGGAGCGTGGACCAAACGTCAGTCCCGGCTCGTAAACCGTCCTTGAAAATGAAACGAAACCAGACCGTCTGACTCGCGGCCCCACGGGCAACCGGGTTCTTGGATGAACCCCGCGGTCGGTCAAAAAAGATGCCCCTTTCAGCAGGGGCATGTTTGTACGTTAAAAAGCCTCTAGGCCTTGATCTTCACGAAGACGCCAGCCGGGACGACAAGGCGGTTGAGGGCTTCAACCGTGCGGGCGGTGGGCTCGAAGATGTCGATCACGCGCTTGTGCGTGCGCATCTCGAACTGCTCGCGCGACTTCTTGTCGATGTGCGGGCTGCGGAGGACAGTGTACCGCTCGACGCGGGTCGGGACGGGGATGGGGCCGCACACGCGGGCGTTGGTCCGCTTCGCGTGGTCGACGATTTCCTTCGCCGACGCGTCAAGCGCCCGATGGTCGTAGGCTTCCATCCGAATTCGAATCCGATCGCCGGTCATCTAAAATCCGTCCTGCCTGTTTTCGCGCCGCCGCTCAAGCCGACAGCATCTCCACTCGCTCCCGCGGAGCGAGCCGAGTAATGTAGTCAGAGTTTGCGCGTTGTCAACCCAACGCAATCGTTTTCAACGAGAGAGGCAGGCTCTCGTCTGCCGCCGCATCGCCCGAAACCCCCGCCACAAGTCGCGTGCATCGCCCGTCTCTATCATAGGCAACAGCAGTGCCGGCGGTTGACTGGCGCACTCATGCGAGCTCTTCGAGAATCGCATTTCTCACGTTGGTCGGCACCAGGGCATACTTCAGCGGCTCCATCGCGGCCGCGGCGCGGCCGGTGGACATCGAGCGCAGCTCGGTCGTGTAGCCGAACATCTCGCTGAGCGGCACCTCGGCCTCGATCACCACCGTGTTGGCGCGCTCCTGGCTGTCGAGAATGAGCCCCCGGCGGCGATTGAGATCGCCGGTCACGTTGCCCACGAACTCCTTCGGCGTCGTCACCACCAGCTTCATGATCGGCTCAAGCAGCGCCAGCCCCGCCGCCTTGGCGGCGTCGATGATCGCCAGTCGCCCGGCCAGCTCGAACGCGATCTGGCTCGAGTCGACTTCGTGGTAGCTGCCGTCCGTGAGCGTCACCTTCAGGTTGATCAGCGGGAAGCCGGCGAGAACGCCCGTCTTGCAGGTCTGGCGGATGCCGTACTCGACCGACGGGATGAACTCCTTGGGGATCGTGCCGCCGACGATCTTGTTCTCGAATGCGACGCTATCCTCCCAGTGCAGCTTCTTGAGCACCTCCGGCTCGACCCCGGTGCCGTCGAACGGCTCGACATTGATGTAGCACTCGCCGAACTGGCCGCGGCCGCCGGACTGCTTCTTGTGCACGCCGCGGACGTCCTTGGCCTTGCCTGTGATGGTCTCACGGTAGCTGACCTTTGGCTTGCCCACGGCGACGTCGACGCGGTAGTCGCGCGTGAGCCGCAGCTTGATGATTTCCAGGTGCAGCTCGCCCATGCCGGCGATGATCGTCTCGCCGGTCTCCTTGTTGTAGTTGGCGAAGAAAGTCGGGTCCTGGCGGCGGAGGTTGGTCAGGGCCTGGCTGAGCTTGTCCTTGTCGCTGGCCGCTTTGGGCTCGATCGACATGCTGATCACTGGCTCGGGGAAGGTCGGACGCTCGAGCAGGATGGGTTTATCCAGATCGCAGAGCGTATCGCCTGTCATGGCCTCATTGACGCCGATGACAGCGACGATGTCGCCCGCCTCGGCCCGCTCGCGCGGGATGCGGTCGTTGGCGGACATCTGGAACATGCGGCTGATGTTCTCCTTGGTGCCTTTGTTCGCGTTGAGGACGCGCGTTCCCTGCTCGAGCGCGCCGGAGTAGACGCGCACGTACGTGAGCGTGCCGAACTTGTCATCGACGATCTTGAACGCCAGCCCGCAGAACGGCTCGCTCGGGTCGAGCTTGCGCTCGATGACCTTGTCGGGGTCCTTGATGTCGTGGCCGTGCACGGGCGGGAGGTCGAGCGGGCTGGGGAGGAAGTCGATGACGCCGTTCAGCACCGCCTGAACGCCGACGTACTTGTATGCCGACCCGCAGAACAGCGGGTGGGCCCGGAAGTCGATCGTGCCCTTGCGCAGGGCGGCGATGATTTCCGCCTCGGTCAGGGAGTTCGGGTCCGTCAGGTACTTCTCGGAGAGGTGATCGTCCAGCTCGGCGACCTTCTCGAGCATGATGCCGCGGTAGTGCTCGTACTTCTCCTTCATGTGTTCGGGGACGGGCTTGGTCGTGATTGTCTGACCCTTGTCCTTCTCGTCGTCCATGTTGGTGTAGTAGCCGACGCCTCGGATCAGGTCGATGATGCCCCTGAACTGGTCGGCCTCGCCATCGGGGATGACAACGGGGATGGCCGGAGCCCCGAGGCGGTCGAGGATCGTGCGGTAGCAGAACTCGTAGTCGGCCCCGACCTTGTCCATCTTGTTGACAAAGCAGACGCGCGGGACGTTGTACTTGGTCGCCTGCCGCCAGACCGTTTCGGACTGGGCCTCGACGCCTTCCTTGCCATCGAACACCGCGACCGCGCCGTCCAGCACGCGCAGCGACCGCTCGACCTCGGCCGTGAAGTCCACGTGGCCGGGGGTGTCGATCAGGTTGATGTTGTACAGTTCCCCGTTGCGCTTCCACTCGCAGAACGTGGCGGCGGAGTTGATCGTGATGCCGCGCTTCTGCTCTTCGGGGTCGAAATCCATGACGGCGGTGCCTTCGTGCACTTCGCCGACCTTGTGAACGCGACCGGTGTAATACAGGATGCGTTCGGAGGTGGTTGTCTTGCCGGCGTCGATATGGGCGGCGATGCCGATGTTGCGGATCTTGGTTAGGTCGCGGGCCATGGTCGGGTTCCTTCTGCTGTCTCTTTGGTCTCGTCTGGCTGTGTAAAGAGAAAACCCGCGGAGGGCGCTCCGCGGCAATCGTCTAATCCGTTAGCGACTACCGGTTCCCGACGGTTTGCGTCGGAAGCGGCCCCTGCGGGGAGGCGGTGAGCTTCGGATGTCGCTGACTCGAAGCCCCGGGAAGCATTCACTTCCCGCTGATCTGCACGGTCGGAGGACTCACACTGACCATGCAGGGGGTTCGGTCAGTCTGAGCCGCTAGTGCGGCCACTTCTTCACGTCAGCTCCTTTTGCAAGCCATCTCATCATGCGGAACATCGTATTTACGTCGAAAAGAGGCCCATGTTTGGCTGGAAACGGGGGCACCTTTCGGATCGAGCGGAGTAATGTACCGACGACCGTTGCATCGTCAAGCCGCTCGATCCCCCCGCGCGAGCAGCCGAACGGCAGGGTCAGCTCAGCGACCCTGTCTCTCAGGCGAGCAAGCTCAAAGCCGATGGCGTTCACCCGGACAGAAGAAGGGCAGCTACCAAAAGAGAGAACCCCGATCACCGAAGTGACCGGGGCTCGCAGTGTGTTCTCTGCTGTGGTAGGAGCTCGTTTTCAGGGCTCCCACGAGCTGCTCAAGCAGCTGCGTGTACCGCAGGAATCGCACCTACGGAAGCTGCTTACAGCAGCCCACACGTACAGTCTAAATTGGTCACGGATCACCTCCACTTCTGCTGAGCCGACTCGTCCAGCGGACGGGGCTCAAAACCTTGCCCAGCCGTCGCGGGAAACTTCGAGAGTGACTGTCGGTCGCGGCAGAGAAGCGCGATTCACATCGCACGACTGGGACGCCGGCCTTAGTTGGTCTCTCTACTGCCCGCCGCCGGGCTCTTTCTCCCGGAAACGCCTCTCCGGGAACACGGGGCCTCCAGAGGGTGAACTTCTGAGGGTGACCCGAACTCCGCCCGGCCAAACCAGCCGCTCGGAGTTGCATCCATACTACGCCGAGGCTGAATAAAGGATCAACTTTGCCTGAATTTTCTTCCTCGGAATCAGCGCCGGCCGGCCAACTTTTTGATCTGTAGCGAGATAGGACGCAGGAGCCTACGATTTTCAGGGCCTGTCCGGTCGATAGAAAGAGAGCCATGCGGAACGCTTCCAAGGTGGTTGAGGAGACATTCGCCGAGATGCGCTGGCGCTGCCTGTCGCTCGCGGCGGACCTGGACCGCATCCAGCGGGCGAGCGACGGCGGGAAGGTTCTCGCGTCCGATCCACGGCTGATCAAGCTCCGCCAGGCGCTCCAGGCGCTGCTCGCATCGGAACCTGGCCGCGCCGAACGCGTCCAAATGATCTTCTCCGATACAACCCCCCCGCCTTCCCGAGCCCCGAAACCCGAAACCCGAAGCCCGATCCGATGAGGTATATCGACCCGCACATTCACTGCGTGAGCCGCACGACCGACGACTACAAGTACATGGCCCGCTGCGGGGTCGTGGCTGTCTCCGAGCCGGCCTTCTGGGCTGGCTTTGACCGCTCCAGCGCTGCCAGCTTCGCCGACTATTTCCATCACCTGATCGACGTCGAACCGCTCCGCGCCGCCAAGTACGGCATCGACCACTACTGCTGGTTGTGCATCAACGCCAAAGAGGCGGAAAACGTCGAGCTCTCCCGCGAGGTGATCAAGCTCATTCCCCCGCTGCTCGACCATCCCCGCGTCCTCGGCGTCGGGGAGATCGGCCTGAACAAGAACACGCGCAACGAGATCACCATCTTCGAAGAACAAGTCGACCTCGCCGCCAGGCACAATCAGCTTATCCTCATCCACACCCCGCACCTGGAAGACAAGCACAAGGGAACGGCCATCATCACAAACATTCTCAGGAATGATCGCCGCATCCGCCCGGAGCGCGTGCTGGTCGACCATTGCGAGGAGCACACCATTCGCATGGCGAGAGAGAACGGCTTCTGGGCCGGCCTGACGATCTATCCCGTCTCGAAGGTGACCCCCCAGCGGGGCGCCGACATCCTCGAACAGTTCGGCCCGGACATGATCTGCGTCAACAGCGCCAGCGACTGGGGCGAAAGCTCCCCGAGCATGCTCACCGACACCGCCCTGGAATATCTCCGCCGCGGGCACAGCGAGCGCGAAGCAACCGAGATTTTCTTCAACAACCCCTGCCGGTTCTTTAGGCAGAGTGGGAAGTGGAAGATCGAAGCCGGTTAAGGATTACCGGCGCATCGTCCGTGCATCTGATCTCGCCCAAAAGGGCGCACAGGAGGTCGTTTCCGCTTTAGTTATACCGGTGCTTTGGGGAGCTTGCGGATTTTAAGATCGCTGAAGCGTACCACCATCCCTTCCATCCCACGGCTGGACTGCACGCCTATGCCTATGCGGGTGGTGTCGGAACCGGCCATACGTGGTACGTGGAAATCCTCGAAGCACTGCTGGCCGTTGACCCACCCGAATGCCCGCCCGTCCCACACTTGGAGCCGAAAATCGTTGCGATCGGTGACCTGCGCGGGCCAGAGCTTAAGCTTGCCATCGGGACTCCGAACGACGACCTTTTGCGTGGTTCTGCGGAGCCACATGCCGTGGCTGTCCCCGTCGCGCGCATAGCGCAGAATCGGCCCGGCAGCGGGGTCCGAGACATTGCCCACATTGACGAACACGAGATTGCCCGTGATCTCGTAACGCGGCTTGAGTTCAGCCCCGCAGACGAGGTTGAGACCGTTCTGCGTTGCGGTCCCAACCAGCCCACCTTCCTGGTCAACCGCCCACTGGCCCCCCACCGGATACCAGCCGTTCAGATCCTTGTCCGGCTGCAGGTCCACCCATTCCCCGGCATCGAATTCCCTGAGCCAGCGCAGCTCTGCCAGGCGATTGTGGACCCAAGGCAGGGAGGGATCGTCCGGGGGCAGCGAAACCAGTCCTGCGTCATAGGCCTCAATCGCGACGTCAAGCTTTCCGGCTTCTGCGGCGGTCTCCGCTACGCGTAATGCGGCGCCCTGCAGACCGACCATTGCACCGATCGAATGGCGCAAGCGGAATGGGATCCAGCGCGTTTGGTCCACCGCGCTCCACGCTGGTTTCCCCTTCACTTCCTCCAGCAACGCTGCCGCTTCGTCGTAGCGCCTGGCGTGAGCTGCAATTCCAATGTTGTAAGACCGGTACCAGTCGCGTCGCTCGAGCTCTGACGGACGGTCAGCATACCCCTGCAGAACTTCGGCAGCGCTGTCGTACACGCCGGGGAGGCGCCACGCCCGCGCGGCGCCGCCAGCGCCACTTTCACCCCGATCTTTGATGATCTCTTCCACGCAATCGATCAACACGTGGGGCACCCGCGTGTCGTAGCGTTTGGTGGCGGCGCACTCTCGCCCGAACGCCAGCATCTTTCCGTGGCTGCCGTGCCAGCGTGGCCGGATCGCCCAAAGATATTTGCTGTACGCTGGCTCGTAGTCGAACTATGCCTTGACCGCCCGTTCGAACCACGCGCGGAGACTTTGCGCCTCTCTTCCGGCAGGTCCGCCCATCACAACCTTGATCATTTCCGCCGGAGCTTCTGGATAGGTCGGCTCCAGTTCCCACGCCTTCGTGAAGCAGGCGCGGGCCTGTTCGAGATGGCGTGCAAAACCTGCCCAGCCCTCTGGTGTCACCGTGTCGGCATACCCGTGACCCCGCGCCGTCCAGCCGGCGTCGATGTGGTACCGCCCCTCGATCATATTCAGCAGCCAGGGATCGGCACCTACCGCCCTTGCTTCGTCGCAAATCGCTTGCGCGTGGACATCGGACGGCCATCGATCATTCCGCCCGTGACGAACAGGACCGCGCGACGGTCTATCCCCTGGACGTCTGCCACCGAGATGCTGGCGAGAGCCGCCTCGAGCAACATCTGCTCGCATCGCTCATAAGCGGCCAGCTCCTGCTCGTTCCTACGGTCATAGAACTTGAGCATCCGGTGCGCGGCGCCGCTGAGCCGGGTGATGGGATAGCGGCTGGTCGGAAGCTCATCGAGCACCTGTTGGAGCAATGGCCGGGCTTCCTTGCGCTTGTCCTGGTTATCCAGCGCGACGGCCAAGCCGTAGATGACCAGCGGATCGTCGCACCCGATCGAGATCAGCGCCCGTGCTT
The DNA here is from genome assembly GCA_035936155.1 of Tepidisphaeraceae bacterium. GTDB lineage: Bacteria > Planctomycetota > Phycisphaerae > Tepidisphaerales > Tepidisphaeraceae > DASYWJ01. The sequence goes on from DASYWJ010000048.1 coordinate 16,307, forward strand.
GCGCTTCCAGCTCCTGCAAGGTCGGAGCGGGCTCGATCCTGTAGCGGTCGGCGGCCTTGGAGTTGGCGAAGTATCGGGCGAGCACTTCGAGGAAGGCGACGGCAGGCTGGTCCCACTTCGGATCGCGCTTTCCCACGGCTTTGTACGTCTCGACGCTCGTACGGCGGTTGAAGTCGAGCAGCGCCGCCCGGAAAGCGTGCTCCGTCACGACTTTTGGGTCTGCTGCGCCCGGAATCGCAGCACCAAGCGGCGCGGCGCAGAGCAGCATTATCAGAACCGAGGTAGAGATCCATCGCGCCATGTTCCTAAGCCTTTATCCCCACGAGGTGCGGCGAGCGTGCAGTTTAACGGAGAGGGCAAAGCAAGGCTCGAAATGATCGCGCCCGGATCAGATGAAGAGCCAACCTGACCGCTGGGGCGATCAGAGGCGGGTGCCAATGGGTTGCGCGGTAAGCGGCTATCCCGCCGAATAGTCGCTCGTGCCGACCCGGACGTCGTCACTCGTGCCGCTGGCGCGGGCGCATTCGCCGCCGGGGATCGGGTGCTCGCTGACGCCCCGGACTTTGGTGAACTGCGGCATCATGTCGTACTTCTTCAGCCAGTCCATGATCCCGCGCTCAATGTTTTCATCCAGCTCGGCTTCCTGCTGCTCAGTGACACGGGTGAGGTAGCCTTCGTAGCTCTCGCCCGCGGCGCCACGGGCGCGGCGGACCATGTTCTTGATCAGTTCCTCCGCGTGCCCAGACGCCTGCGGGTCGGGCTGAACGATCATGCCGACGTAAACGCAGTCGATGCCGGCGGCGGCGCCCAGCTGGCGCGAGCGGGCGACGCCGGCGGCGACGGCTTCTTCGCGGGAATTGAACGGACCGGTGTACGAGTGGCGGTCGAACGAATAGGCAAACTGCGGCAACATGCGGGGTGCTCCTCCATCAGTATTGTAGCCGCGCCGCGTGTGCGGCGGGAACGATTCGGCGCATTGCGAACCGCCCATAAACACCATCGTCGCCCAGAGGCCGTGGAATGAATTTTTGGGATCAGATGGGATAAGCGGAGGGGGATGATGCGATGGAGGGTGCAGGGGTGCGGAGGTGTTGGGGCATGGGGTCCGAACGTGAGAGTGAGCAGCTCCCACTCACCTTGTCATCCCAGCACCTTGTCACCTTGTCATCGTCCGGCTTCACGCAGCTTCGATTCGATGCGCTGCTTCGAGGGGACACGAACGTTGCGCGCCAGTCCAAGCAGGCTCAGCGTCCGGATAAACAGGTAGCTGGCGTCGAACTGGTACCACCTCAGCCCGTGTTTGGCGCTGGTTGGAAACGCGTGGTGGTTGTTATGCCAACCCTCGCCCAGCGCCAGCATCCCGAACACGAGGTTGTTCGTGCTCTGGTCGTGGCTCTTGAACGGGCGGGTCCCCCAGACATGACAGACCGAGTTGATGCTCCATGTGACGTGGTGAACCATGAACACCCGGACGAGCCCGCCCCAGATGAATCCCAGCAGCGCGCCGGTCCAGCTCTGGGTCACGATCCCCGCGATGACGGCCGGCAGCGCCAGACCCAGTGCGACCCACACCGGGAACAGTTTGTCGACCACAAGAACCGTACGATCGTCGATCAGGTCCTTGACGTATCGAGCCAGTCCGTGGGGCTTCGGTTCGAACACCCAGCCAAGATGGGCGTGCCACATGCCTTTGAGCATGCCGATGACGCCGCCGCCGTGCGCGTGCGGGGAATGCGGGTCCTCTTCCTGGTCGCTGTGCTGGTGGTGCTTGCGATGCACCGCCACCCACGTCAGCACCGGCCCCTGCACCGCCATCGAGCCTGCGATGGCGAACAGCGCCCGGATCCACTTCGGGGTATCAAACGAGGAGTGCGTGAAAAGCCGGTGGTAGCCGACGGTGATCCCACCGGCCGTGACCACGTACATGGCGATGAACAGACCAAGTTCCAGCCAGGTGATGCCGCGACCCCAGAGGAACGCGATCGCCAGCGCCAGGCCGACGATCGGAAGCACCACAGCGCACAGGAGCGTGATCTGCTCAGTGCGCGAGGGGGAGCCATCGGCAATGCTGGCGGGAAGGGTATTTGCGTCGGATGGGCTCGCCGCAGGTTGTCCCGTGGCATGGGGATCGAGTTCGTCGGACGTTGGGAACGTGAACGAGGGAAGGGTGGTCTGGGTCATCGTCTTCGGTGCTCGGCCGCCTCGGCGGAAGATTCGTGCAGGCGGGCCAGCCGATCACACGGACGCGGCACAGACCCAACTCATATTAGGACACATAACCCATCCCGGCGATGGCGCGAAGCCGAATTTCTCGCGCCGCCCTGGGTGGCCAGCATAGCGTCCCAAGCGGCCCGGCGCGTAGTTCGCCAGCAAGAATTCCGGTCGCACCCGCCAACAGTAAAGCAAGTTCAAAATCACCCGGTTCGTCCTACAGCGCGTGGTCCGATGCATCGCTGCGCAGCCGCAGCGTCTTGAGGTCCAGGTTATGCACCGTCTTGATGTAGCGCACCGTCTGGTGCTTGGCACGCATAAGGATGCTCTCGGTGATGGCGGCGGTGTCCTCGTAGCGGATGCCGCGCAACAGCGCCGAGTCGCTGATGCCCGTAGCGGCGAAGAGGATGCGGTTGCCGCGGGCGAGGTCGTCGCAGTTGTAGACCTTGGCGAGCTCCGCCTCGGTCGTGCCCGATGCGAGCAGCGCGGCCCGTTCCGCATTGTCGCGCGGCCACATCTGCGCGAGGATCTCGCCGCCCAGGCACTTGATGCCCGCTGCCGCGAGCACCGCTTCCGGGGAGCCGCCGGTGCCCATGTACACGTCGACGCCGCTGCCCGGCAGACTCGGCGCGATGGCGGCGGCGATGTCGCCGTCGCTGATCAGCCGGATCGCGGCGCCGGCCCGGCGCACGTCATGAATGAGCCGCTCGTGCCTCGGGCGATCGAGGATGACAATCGTCAGATCCTGCACGCGCTTTCCCAGCTTCAGCGCGATGATCTCCAGGTTGTCCTGCACCGTATTGTCCAGGCGGATCCGCCCGGGCCCCTGCTTCACCCTCGGGCCGAAGCTGATCTTGTTCATGTAGAACGAGGGGATGTCGGCCAGCAGTGTGTTCGGATCGTCGTCGTCGTTTTCGCACGTTGCGGCGGCCATGACGCAGATGGCGCCGGGCAACCCCTTGCTGACGATCGTCGTGCCGTCGATCGGATCGAGCGCAATGGCCATCTTGACGGAGCCCGGCGACCAGGTGCCCAGCCGCTCACCCTTGAAAATGCCCGGCGCGTCGTCCTTGATGCCTTCGCCGATCGTGACGACGCCGCTGATGCTGACCGTGTCAAACAGCCCGCGGATGGCGTCGCAGGCGGCGAAATCGGCGGACTCCTTGTCGCCCTTGCCCATCCACTTGTAGGCGCTGAGCGCACCGACTTCGGTGGCGCGGACGAATTCCAGCCCCACGAGTCTCTCCAGATCAACCGGGCTGGCAGTGGCTTCCGAGCGCAGGCTCTTCACCGTCTTCAGCGGAGGCATGCAGTCATCTCCTGGACAGGCAACCGCAATCCGGGGCCGACTGACCCCGCGGCGACATGGTTCGCGCCTGCGAAACATATCACACGTCTGCAGGCCGTGAATCGGCAAAAATCGCCAATCAGATCGCCCGGTCCAGCAACCCCTGCCAGGCTGACGGATCAACCCGTAGATACCACCGCCCCTCACGCTGCTCGACGTGCAGCGGACAGCGATACACCTCGGAAAGCGTTTCGGCGCGGAGCACCTGCTGCGGCGTACCCGACGCGGCGGGTATGCCGTCGCGCAGCAAAAGCACGTTGGAGGTAGTCGGCGGCAGTTCCTCGACATGGTGGGTGATCAACACCACCGTCGGCGCCGAGGGTAGCGATGTTATCGCCTGTATCGTTGCCAGCAGCTGCTCGCGGGCAAGCAGGTCGAGCCCCGCCGTCGGCTCGTCCAATAACAACAGCTTGGGTCGCGCTCCCAGGGCGCGCGCCAGCAGGCTGCGCACGCGCTCCCCGCTGCTGAGCGTGGCGTATCGCGAGCCGGCGAGCTGCGCCAGCCCCACGTCGCGCAGCAGGCGCAACGCGTCCTCGCGCTGCGCATCTGTGGCAACATCGTACAAGCCGATTGTCCCGAAAAATCCGGTCAGCACGACCTCGTGCGCCGTCAACTCCGGATCAACGTCGTATGGCCCTGCGGACTGCACCAGGCGGATGGACTTGCGCAAGGTCGGCAGGTCCACCTGGCCGAAGTGGCCGGCGAGAAGTTCGCATGCGCCGGTGCTGGGCCACAGGTGCCCCGCGAGGATGCGCGCCAGCGTGCTCTTGCCGCTCCCGTTGGGCCCGAGGATCGCCGCGACGGCGCCGGCGGGGACCCTCCAGTTGACGTTGCGCAGGATCCAGCGCCCGTTGCGGAGCATGCCGACGTCGCGGAGCTGGATCGCGGGTTGTTCGTCGCAGCTGTTCACGTAAGCTCTACGCCTCTGGTCCCCTTTCTCCCGGTCGTCCGGGAGAGGGGGTAATACGTAAGAGGACTCCCGCATGGTTGCAACCGCCTACCCGCGTACGTTCGTCCCGCAGGACCTGAAGCTCGAGCGGTTCGCTGACGTCGAGCCACTCTATCGCGAGCTGCTCGACCGGCCGATTGAATCCCCCGCGGCCCTCGAGCGGTGGCTGCGCGACTTTTCCGAGCTGTCGAGCGTGGTCGACGAGGTGGGCAGCCGGCGGTACATCGAGAAGAGCTGCCACACGGATGATCCCGCGATCGAGCGGGCATATATGCAATTCGTCGAGGAGGTCGAGCCGAAGATCAAGCCGTTTTACTTCAAGCTCCAGAAGAGGTTCCTCGAGTCGCCGCACCTTTCTCAGTTGACCGAGTCGCGCTACGCGATGCTCGCCCGCAAATGGCGACCGGACGTGGAACTCTTCCGCGAAGAAAACGTCCCGCTGGAGACGGAGCTGACGAAGCTGGCCAATGAATACGACAAGACCTGCGCCGCGATGACAGTGAACTTCCGCGGCGAGGAACTGACGCTTCAGCAGGCGGCGCGATTCCTGGAAGAGCCGGACCGTGCGACGCGTGAGGAGGCGTACCGGCTCATCGTCGCACGTCGCCTCCAGGATAAGGACACGATCGAGTCGATCTTCGACGGGATGCTGCCCATTCGCGACCAGATCGCGCACAACGCGGGCCAGGACGACTATCGCGCGTACATCTGGAAGGCGATGAAACGGTTCGACTACACGCCGGACGATTGCCTGCGCTTCGCCGACGCCATCGCCGAGACGGTCGTGCCGCTGGTGAACGAGCTGGATCGTCAGCGGAAGATAGACCTGAAGCTGGAGAAGCTTCGGCCGTGGGATACCGCGGTTGACCCGCAAAACCGCCCCCCGCTGCGGCCGTTCAAGCAGGACCAGACCGAGCGGCTCGTGGACATGACCAAGGAGATCTTCGCGCGCATGTCGCCGCAGCTGGCCGACGATCTGGAATCGCTGCGGCAGCGGAGGAACCTGGACCTCGCCAGCCGAAAGGGCAAGCAGCCCGGCGGGTATCAGGCGACGCTCGAGGAGCGGCGCGAGCCGTTCATCTTCATGAACGCAGTCGGCCTGCAGCGCGATGTCGAGACCCTGCTGCACGAGGGCGGGCATGCGTTCCACACTCTCGCAGCCCGCGACGAGCCGCTCCAGTTCCTGCGCAGCGCGCCGATCGAGTTTTGCGAGGTCGCGAGCATGTCGATGGAAACGCTAGGCGCGGAGCACATGGAGGTTTTTTATACCGACCCCGCCGAGGCCGCCCGCGCGAAGCGGACGTACTTTGAGAAGGTGATCGGGCTGCTGCCGTGGATTGCGACGATCGACGCATTCCAGCACTGGATCTATACCCACCCCGGCCACACGCGCGACGAGAGGGCCGACGAGTGGATGCGCCTGCGCAAGCGCTTCGGCCCGAGCCCCGAGCACTTCGACTTCAGCGGCTTTGAGGATTACCGCCGCCACGAGTGGCACCGGCAGCTTCACCTGTTCCAGAGCCCGTTCTACTACGTCGAGTACGGCATTGCTCAGCTCGGGGCGCTGCAGCTGTGGATGAAAGCGCGTGAGAACCCGCGGCAGGCGCTGGCGAACTACCGCGCCGCATTGGCGCTGGGCGGAACGCGCCCGCTGCCGGAGCTATTCGCCGCCGCGGGCATTCGCTTCGACTTCAGCGCCAAAACGCTGGGACCGCTCGTCCGCGCGGTTGGTGAAGAGCTTGAGCGCCTGCCACGCTGACGATCACGCAAGACGCGCTGCGAAAGCGCAACTGTTTTTGCGTTGGCGCGATTGGGCGCCAGGCGTACGCTGGGCTCGTTGGCTGTGAGGTAGGGCTATCGGAGATCGCGAGCGATGAACACGCGACAACTCAGCCTGATGGATGTTTCGACTGCACCTGCCACTCGCGATCTCACCCTCCGCACGCCGCCCAATTGGACCGCCATCTGCTTCTTCGCGTTCCTTGGCGTCCTGCACCTGTCGATCGCGATTCCGGCCTTCTACCACGGCCGGTGGGAAGGGTTCCTCAGTCTCGTTTTTGGCGTGATCTTCGTGAACGTCGCGCTGCTGTGCTGGCTCGTCCGCAGCGATCTGACGATCGAGCAGAGCCGCCGCCGCATCCGGTTGCGCACCGGCTTTCGCCGGCTGTGCATCGAGCGATTCATTCCGTTCCAGAGCGTCCACGGCGTGCGTCTGATGATGATGCCGGGCAAGTCCCCTTCTGCCTCGAGCATCGAGCTGCTCTGCGACAACGAAGACATCCAATGCCCCCCCACCGACATCCCGCGGCAGCAGGCGTTGTGCCTGGCCATGACGATGAACGTGCGGCTGATCAAGGTCTTGTCAGAAGATGTTCCCGACTGCGCGGAACGGCTTGATCCAGTTCAGTCCGATCGAATTTGAAGTGCCCGCATCGTTCGGGCGGAGCCCCGTGTAGCCCCGGCGCTTCGCACGCACAGCGGCATTTCACGGAATCACGGGAGGCGCAGTATCGTCGCAGCGCGGTTCCAGTATTCGGCGTCGAACCCCAGCATCTGCTTGATTCGCACGTCGCGGGCGAGCCAGTTCGTCTCCGTCATCAGTTCCAGTGCCGCCCCCACCCCCACGCGCCCCGGCGGCGGGACGGGAATGATCGGCCAATCGCTGCCGTGGATCAGTTTGCGGCGGACTCGCTCGTCGCTCAGGACCGATCCGTACGCGTACCAGCGCGTCGGCAGGTTCAGCGCCGAGGTGTCGCCGTAAAACCGCTCATAGTCCCTGGCCAGCCGGACGAACTGCGGGACGTAGTCGGGCTCGAATGGCTTAGACCGGGTCCCGCAGTGTGCGGCGATGACCGTCACGCCCCGCTCAAGCGCCGGCTTCAGCAGCATCGGGTCGGCAACGCTCCGGTCAATCGTCGGAAGCGAGGTTTCGCCTCCCGTGTGCGACAGCAGCGGGAGCTTGTAATGCGCCAGCGCTTCATAGAAGGCAAAGCAGCGCCGATCGGATGGGTTCATGCCCTGCGTGTTCGGCAGCCACTTGCAGAGCACCGCCCCACCGGCGACGCAGCGCTCGAGCTGCGCGATGGCATCGGTTCGATAGGGGTGAACGGAGCACCCGAACAGCATCTGCCGGTCCTGCCGCACGAGGTCCATCACGTAGTCGTTGGTGACGTGCAGGTGCGTCTCGCGCACGTTCAGCATGCCCAGCTCGTTGTACACCGCATCAAACGCGAGCACGACGGCGGCAGTGAGGCGCGGTGCGGCGGCGATGAGCTGCGCGAGATGCTCGGCCAGCGCCCGCTCCTTCTCCGCCTCAGTCCCGCGCAGCCCAAGCCGCCACTGCATGAATTGGAACGGCAGGCTCGCCTGCAACCGCGCGGACATCCGCCCGTGCGGCTCGGTCGCGGCAACGTGGACGTGGCAGTCGATGACCATGGGTTCAGCACGAGCGGTCGCTTGCGGCTTGCGAGTCAGGCCATTGGCTTCAGTGACCGGAACCGCGCGTACGCCTCATCCCACCTTTTCGTCTCCCGCGGCTCGTAGCGCTTGACGTCGAAGCTGTTCCGCACGATCGCCCGCGCGTCGGCGAGCGACTTCACGTCTCCGGTTGCCATCGCCTGAACCAGGATGTTGCCGATGCCGGTGGCCTCGACGGGACCCGCGATCACCACCCGGTTGCACGCGTCGGCTGTCATCTGGCTGAGCAGCTCGTTCTGCGTTCCCCCGCCGACGATGTGGATCGTGTTGATCCGCCGGCCCAGTATGTCTTCCAGCCCCTCTAGCGTGCGGCGGTAGGTGAGGGCGAGGCTGTCGAGGCACGTGCGGACGTAGTCGCCGCGATTCCCGGGCTTGGGCTGCTTCGTCATCTCGCAGAACCGGTCGATCTTCTGCGGCATCTCGCCAGGCGTGAGAAACGGCGCGTGGTCCGGATCGATCAGCGCCGCCAATCCCTTGGCGCGTCCGGCCATCTGCGTGAGCTCCGCGTACGTGTGCTCATAGCCTTCCTTCTTGAACTGCCGGCGGCACTCCTGCACGAGCCACAGGCCCATGATGTTTTTCAGGAACCGGAACGTCCCGCCGACGCCGCCCTCGTTGGTGTAGTTGTAACGGAGGGATCTCTCGTTGATGACCGGCTCTGCCAGCTCGACCCCCATCAGCGACCACGTGCCCGAGCTGATGTAGCACCAGTCGTCGCCAGTTTCTTCGACGGGGACGGCCGCGACGGCGCTGCCCGTGTCGTGACACGCCGGCGCGATGACGGGGAGCGGCCCGACGCCGCACTCCTCGGCGACGTCGTCCGAAAGCGGACCGATGATGGTGCCGGACGGGACGATCTCCGGCAGGATGCGCGTCGGAATGCCGAGCTGCTCGAGCATCGGCCGCGCCCAGTCGCGCTGGCGCGGGTCGTACATTTGGCTCGTGGTGGCGATGGAGAACTCGCTCTTGCGCACGCCCGTGAAGAGGAAATTGAACAGGTCCGGCATGAACAGCAGCGTCTGGGCGATCTCCAGGGCCTGCGAGTTCTGCTCGCGCATGGCCATGAGCTGATACAGCGTGTTGAGCTGCATGAACTGGATGCCGGTTGCCTGAAAAATCTGCTCGCGCGGGACCTTGGCAAAAGCGCGCTCCATGACGCCGTCGGTGCGCGAATCGCGATAGTGGTAGGGATTCCCCAGCACGTTCCCGACGGGGCCGATCAACCCATAGTCCACCCCCCACGTGTCCACGCCGAGGCCGGTGAGCGGCGGACCACTCGCAGCGTTCTTCAACCCTGTCTTGAGCTCCTCCCACTGCGCCAGCAGGTTCCAGTGCAGGTGGCCATTCATCCGCCCCGTGGGATTCGCGAATCTATGCTTCTCCTCGAGGGTGAGCCGCCCGTTGTCGAGCGTGCCGAGCACCGCGCGGCCGCTCTCAGCGCCGAGGTCGAACGCGAGGAAGTTCCGTCCCGCCATGCGTCAGTCTCCCTGTGGTTGCGCCGGGACATGGTAACAGCAGTCGCGCCCGTCGCCAGATGACACACAGCGGCGCGCGGGGTAGCATCCGGACTGTGCATCGGACGCGCGTGAAAATCTGCGGGATCACGGCCCCCCAGGACGCCGCTGCGGCAGCCGCTGCCGGCGCTGATGCGATCGGCATGGTCTTCTACGCGCCGGCGCCGCGGCACATCACTTGTGAGCGGGCGAAGGAGATTCTTGGCATCCTGCCGCCGTTCGTGTCCCCCGTGGGGTTGTTTGTCGATGCGCCGGCCGAGGAGATCCGCCGCGTCGCAGGTGAGCTGCACCTGCGCCACGTGCAGCTGCATGGCCACGAACCGCCGCAGCACCTGGTTGAGCTGCGCGGGCTGCAGGTGATCAAGGCCCTGCGCGTGGACGCATGTTTTGCTGAGACGCTGCCGACGTGGCGCCGCGCGACGGCGGAACTGTCCCTGACAAACTTGCGGGGCATCGTGGTCGAAACCGGCGGCACGCGCGAGGCCGGCGGGACCGGTGTTCCCAACGACTGGGCCGCCGTCCAGCACCAGCGTGAAGCCGGCGCTTTCGAGGGGCTGCCGCAGTTGATCGCCGCCGGCGGACTCACGCCGGAATCAGTTGGCGACGTGGTCCGCAAGCTGCGCCCCTGGGCGGTCGATGTCAGCAGCGGCGTGGAAAGCACCAGCAGGGGGATTAAGTCGGTGGAGCGAATCCACGCGTTCGTCCGCGCCGTGCGCGAAGCAGATGCCCAGATCAACAGGCAAGGAAGCACGAATTGCTAAGCACGAGCCCCGAAACAGCACAAAAGCACGGAGCACAAAACAAAATTCTTGTTCGCGCTTCCCACCTTACTCGGTCACCGCAACGCGCCGCGGAACGAGCAGCAGGACGCTTTCCATCTGCTCGGCGGCGCCTTCCTGGACGAAGAACCGGTTGCCGATGCTCCCCGGCCAGGTTGCCTCGGCCGACGGCGCGACGATGAGGAAGCTGCCGACAGCGACATCGGCCTTGAGGTTCACGTCGTAGTACCGCCGTGGCTGCGTGAACGTAACTTCCTGCTCCTTGTTGCCCGCGAGCCATTCGAGGCGCTTGCGGTGCTCCTTCACGACCGGGCAGAGCACGGCACGGATCGTCCCGTTCTTGCGCGGGGCCGGCTGGTATGAGAGCGTCACGTAGTTCTCGCAGCGGTCATAGCTCCAGCCGATCAATTCGTTCATGCCGTTGTAGTGCCAGATCAATTGGCTGGGGACTTCCTTGCGGATTTCCAGATCCACGTCCTTCGCCTCGGGATTCACCAGCTCAGCGACGCGATAACTTGCCGGCTGTTCGGCAATCGTCTGGCGGAACCGTTCGTATTCCGCGATCGGCGCCTCGCCCACGCGCACGCCGTTCTTGATCAGCAGGTCGTAAGTCGCGACATCGACGGCCTGCTCGTTGACGCGCTTCCAGAACTCCTCATTGCGGCTAATCGTGCCGTAGGGGACGGACAGGACGTACACATCCAGCCGCATGCGCATAGCCGGATCGGCCTGGCGTCCCTTGGCCACGTTGCCGCGGCGCGTCTCGGAGGCGTATGCGGCGATGCGCTGGCGCTGTGCCAGCGCCGCCGCGTCGGTGGACGCGGCCGTCGTCGGGGCGGGGTTCGCGGTCGAGCAACCCGCGATGATCAGCATCAGGATGAGTGCCGTCAGTTTCTTCACACGTCTGTCCCGCTTACGCCTGCGCGATGATCTCGATCACCAGGTCCAGCCCCCGCTCCCACTGATCGTCACTGATATTGATCGGCGGTGCCAGTCGAATCACTTTTTTCGCTGTGAGATTGATCACGATCCCGCGTTCCATCGCCCGCTCGACGAGCTTCTGGGGCTCATCTTTCAACTCGATCCCGAGGAACAGTCCACGACCCCTTACGTCGGCCACCTTCGATTGGATCGCCGGCTCATTGCGAAGCTGGGCGATCGCGCGCTCGCCGAGCCTCGACGCGTGCTCGAGCAGGTTTTCCCGCTCGATCACGTCGAAAAGCGTTTTCGACACATTCATACAGATCGGATTTCCGCCCAGCGTGGACCCATGTTTTCCCGGCACGAACAGCTTGGCGACGTGCGGCCTGGCGAACATCACGCCGACGGGCAGTCCCCCGCCAACCGCTTTGCCGAGCGTCATGATGTCGGGCTGGACGCCGAAATGTTGGTGGCAGAACCACCGGCCGGTCCGGCCGCAGCCGGTCCAGACTTCGTCGAAGATCAGCGTGAGACCGCGCTCGTCGCAGAGCTCGCGAAGCCGTGGCAGATAGGCGCTGGGGTACTGGTTGATCCCGCCCTCCCCCTGGATCGGCTCGACGAGGATCCCCGCTGTCTCGCCATCGATCGCGGCGACTAGCGCATCGTAGTCGCCACCGTCCACCTGCATGAAGCCCGGCACCAGCGGCTCGAATCCTGCCTTTACGGCGGCGTTGCCCGTCGCGGTGATCATTGCGAGCGTGCGGCCGTGAAAGCTCTTGTTCAGCGAGATGATCTTCCACCGTTTCGGGTTCGATTCGCTCCCGCGCAGCCGCGCAAGCTTGACGGCGGCCTCGTTGGCCTCGGCGCCGCTGTGGCAGAAGAACGCCTGGCCCTCGAACGCTGCCTTGTTCAGCCGCTGCGCAAATTCAAGCTGTGGCTCGGTGTAGAACTGGTTGCCGACATGCCAGAGCTTCTGCGCCTGCTCGGCCGCCGCGGAGATCAGCGCCGGATGACAATGCCCCAGGATCGCCCCACCGAAGCCGGCGAAGAGGTCAAGATGGCGCTTCCCCGAGGCGTCCCAGAGCATCGCGCCCTCGCCGCGCGTCATCAAGACGGGAAGGCGCGTGTAGTTCTGCATGAGCACTTGCTTGCTTTGCTCGACCAACTGCTCCATGTCCGGCATCGTGCTACGTCGCCTTTCCGTGAGGGCGGCAGAAGATAACAAATCCGCTGACTTCTCACATCCATGTAGTTGCGACGCCCGTCCCCGCGCGGCGCAGCCGTCGCGCCGGTTCCATTCGATTCTGCGCGTGGACGGCGACGCAGGCGTCGCAACTACATGGACATGCGCTGCACTCGGCGTGAAGCTATGAGCATGAACAACCCGCTTCGTTGGGGCATTCTCGGCACCGGCAACATCGCCGGGCAATTCGCCGCGGGGGTGAAGTCGGCGCGGCGGAGCGTGATCGTCGCCGCCGGCTCGCGGACCCTGGCAACGGCGCAACACTTTGCCGCACAGGCTCACATCCCCCGCGCCTACGGCAGCTACGATGCGCTTCTGGCCGACCCCGATCTTGACGTCGTCTACAACTCATTGCCCAACTCCCTCCACCACGAGTGGACGATCAAGGCCCTGCGTGCCGGCAAGCACGTGCTCTGCGAGAAGCCGTTCGCCATGGACCAGCGACAGGCGGTCGAGATGTTCGACGCGGCCCGGGCGTCGAAGCGCCTGCTCGTCGAGGCGTTCATGTACCGCTCGCACCCGCTGATGCACGCGGTGCTCGACACCCTCCGCAGCGGTGCGATCGGTGAGCTGCGGCTGATACGCACGAGCTTCTGCTACCGGACGATGAGGATCTCCGGCAACGTCCGCTTCGCCCCTGATCTTGGCGGCGGCGCGTTGATGGACGTCGGCTGCTACTGCATCGATTTCTCGCGGCTCATTGCTGGCGCCGACCCCACGAGCGTGCACGCGACGGCGCGAAAACATGCCACCGGCGTCGACGACGTCGTCGCCGGCTCGATGTGCTTCCCCGGCGGCGTGCTCGCCAGCTTCGCCTGCGGCATGAGCGTGCAGGCGGACAACACCGCGTACGTTTGTGGGACCGAGGGGTACATCGAAATCCCTGTGCCGTGGAAGCCGCCGGTGAGCGGCGCGCTGTACACCATCGCCCGCGGCACGCCGCCACGCCAGGACAAGCCAGCGCCCGCGAAAGTGCCCCCGCGCGAAACGCGAACGGTCGACGCGGGGATGGAGCTGTACGGCCTGGAGGCCGACGACTTCGCCGCCGCCGTCGCCGGAGATAAGCCCCCCGCCGTCAGCGAACCCGATACCCTTGGAAACATGGCGGTGCTCGACCAGATCCGAAGGCAGATTGAACCGCAGATGAACGCAGACCGACGCAGATAGGGAAACGAGATCTTTTCTCTCTCTGAGCTGCATCCGCGTTCATTTGCGTTCATCTGCGGTTCAAACCTCTTCTCTCTCCGCTCCAGCGGCTACACTTGGCCCGTGATCATCACCATGAACACCGGCGGCATCGCCGCCACCAACTGCTTCCTCATCGCCGACGAAGGCTCGAACCAGGCCGTGCTCTTCGACGCGCCGAATGACACCGTCGCTCCACTGCTCGACGAGGTCGCCCGCCGCGGGTTCGAGCTGAAGGGCCTGTGGCTGACGCACGGTCACTTCGACCACATCGCGGATCACAAGGTGGTTACCGATCGCTTCCCCACCGCCAAGGTGCTGATCCACCCGCTCGACGCGCCCCGGCTTCGCCACCCCGGGAGCTCCGTCTTCCCCCTGCCGTTCACCATCCCCCGGCGCGAGCCGGATTCACTGCTGAATGATGGCCAGTCGCTGCGGATCGGATCCCTTCGTGTCGAGGTCATTCACACGCCCGGCCATGCCCCCGGGCACGTGATGTACCACCTGCCGGACGAAAAGGTCCTCGTGGGCGGTGACTTGATCATCATGGGGGCGGTCGGGCGGACGGATCTGCCGGACTCGGACCCCGCCGCGCTGGATACATCGATCCGCCGCGTGATGCACCTGCCCGACGAAACGACGCTGCTCCCCGGCCACGGCCATCCGAGCACACTTGGCGAGGAGCGACGGAACAATGAATTTGTGAAGGCGGCTCTGCAACCCAGCTGATCGGAATAAGCGCCGGACGAAACAAAATCGTCACCCTGAGGTACTCCGAATGATCTCGCGGTGGCGAGCCGCCCCCGCGCAAGAGATTCTTCTGAATACGTCAGGATGACGACGGTTTGCAAGGCCACATCGCCAGTGCTACGTCGCCGGCGCGGCTTCTTTCTTTCCGGCGGGCTTCTTGAGCGTCAGCGTGCCGACATCCTTGGTTTCGCCGGCCTTGATCTCGATGGTCTTCTGCACGCGCCCGGCGCCGCGCAGGTTGGCCATGATCGTGTACTTGCCGGCGGGGGCTTCCAGCTCGAACTTGCCCTCGGCGTCGGTCCTCGTTTCGGCGACGGGCTTGGGACGCTCCGGCTTCTTCGCAGGCTTCTGTTCGTCCGCGGCCTTGGTGGCTTCTGGGTCGACGGCCTGCGGCTTGGGGGCTTCCTTTTTGCGTTCCTTTTCCCCCTTGGTGGGCGGGACGACGAGCCGCACGGTGACATTCGCGGCCGGCGTGTCGTCTTCGTTCTGGATCGTCCCGGTGACCTTGCCGTTGGCGGCTGCGCCTTCCTGCCCCAGGGCGCGAAGGGTCACAAGCGATACCACGACGGCGAACGCTAAGATGGGCAAGGACCACTTCACGAGTCTGGACATGATCGTCTCTCCTGCGATGCGCGCCGCCCCCGCAAGCTGCCGACACGCGGCAGCCGCTCGTGTTCTTCACGGCAAGGACGGCGATTGGTTTGCATATTCAAGCGCAAGTGCAACGCGTTGGGTAGTGAGATTATTCCGCACTTCCGCACCAATGCGGCGCGCGCTGCGCCACTGCCGGATTCACCGCACGCCGCGGAGCTCTTCCCATACATGGTGCAGGTCGAGCTGGACCCACACGTGCGCCCCCCCGTCGGAGTCGTATTCGACCTTGTAAGTGCGCCCGCGCGACGCGGCGCGGTCCAGCGCCTCGCGGATGCGCGGATCGCGCTCGGCGGCCTGGCCGACCGTCAGGTTCTCCGTCAGCGGCAGCGCCTCGAGCTGGGTGACCAACCCTTCGGCCGCCCGCGCCTCGGCCATGCGGGCGCACTTGAGCTTGGACCCTGCGGCGGTGGCGGCGCCTTCGGATTCGATCTGCCGGTTCGTCCACGGGGGCGGGAGCGCCGGGAGCTGCAACGTTGGCTTGGTGGGGACACCCGCGGCCGCGCCGACGGCGGCGGTTCCGAACGGCGATGCCAGCCGGCGCTGAAATTCCTCGCGCACCGCCTCCCATGCCGCCGCGTCCGGCTCACCGAACCGCAGCGCGTCGCGGAACGCTTCAAAGAATTCAGCCGGCGGGGCGGAGAGTTGCACGGCGACGTTCAGATCGTCGCGAAACTGCACCTCCGTCACCGGCCGCGTCGAAAGCCACGTGCGCAGTTTCTCGCGGACGGCGGGGTCTTTCAGCGCCTCGCCGGCCGTCTTGCCGTTGGGGAGCTTTACATCGCGGACGGAGTCGAGGGCGCTGTTGACCGCGTTCTCCTTCGCCGCCGCGACGGCCGCGCGGCGCGCGTCATCCGAGATGGCCGCCCACGCCGGCGCCTCCCCGCCGGGACGCGCGTGCTCGATCTCCGCAGCCCCGGTGCTCGAGCCAGTCGCTGAGAACGTCCGCTGGTTCCAGTCCTTCAGCTTCACCGCGAGCACGTCGGCGGGGATCGGCGATTTCTTCGGCTCGCTGGCCGCGATGTTCACCAGCGCCTGCGCGACGCGGCTGCCGCTGATCTCCAGCCGCACCTGCGCGGTGTTGCCGACCCAGCGCGTTCCACCGATCATCTGGGCGCGCGACAGCTCTTTCCTGAGCCGCTCGTGCCCCTTCGTCTGGTCGAGAAGCTTGCCCACGGTTACGCCCGGCGCGATGTGCTCCTTCGCCGCCGCCTCCATCAGCCCGCGCACCGCCGCCGCCGTCGCCGCCCGCTCCTGTTCCCGCCCCGCCTGCGCGAACGCGTCGGCGACGAGAAACAAGACGAGGAGGATGAGGCCAGCAATGCGCATAACATTCATTACAGAAGGAATCAGGCTGAACGTTTATGGTACTAGACAACGCTCATCGCAGGACCGTTAGTCCGGAGGTGTACGCGTCTCATGCATGATCGTAACAGCCCCTCGGGATCGGGCAAAAACGCAAGTGCAAGCCGCACGACCGGCGCAGTTTAGCACCGTGGCTGCGGATTGATTTCATTCGACCCGGTCCTTACGATCCCGACATCCCCTGAACCTGGAGATGGCGTAGTGATCGTCCGCCGCAAGACGCGACAGGTGGTCCTCGGGGACCGCGAGCACGGCTTCGTCCGCATCGGTGGGGATGCGCCGGTGTCGGTGCAGTCGATGACGGCCGGATACACGCACGAGATCGACCGGTGCGTCGCCGAGATCCAGAAGCTTGCGGCGGCGCGAGCCGATATTGTCCGCGTCGCCGTGCCGGAGAAGAAGGACACCGTCGCCTTGCGCGAGATCCTTCCGCAGGTGACGGTGCCCATCGTCGCCGACGTGCACTTCCACTTTCAGCGCGCACTCGAAGCCATCGAAGCCGGCGTCCATAAGATCCGCCTCAATCCCGGCAACATTTCGGATCGCGCTCAGGTGCGCGACGTCATCCAGGCGTGCAAGACGCGCAAGATCCCCATCCGAATCGGCGTGAATGAAGGCTCGATCATCGAGCGCAAAGACAAGCAGAAGCGCCTGAAGGAGCTCGGCGGCGTCTTCTCCGACAACAAGCACGGCCACTTCCTGGCCATCATGGTCACGAAGCTCGAAGAGTACCTTGATATCTTCCACGCCGAGGACTTCCACGACATCGTCATCAGCGCCAAATCCATCGACCCGCTGCTCGTGATCGACGCCTACAAAGCCATTAGTGAGCGCTTCGACTACCCGCTGCACCTGGGAGTTACGCACGCGGGGCCGAAGGAGACGGGCGCGATCCGCAGCGTCGTCCCGCTCGGCCACCTGCTGTGCAGCGGCATCGGCGACACGATCCGGATCAGCTACGCGAACGACCCTGTCTATGAAGTGCAGGACGGGTTGGAGCTGCTCTACATTCTGGGGCTGCGGCAGCGCATCGGCGCGGAGCTGATCGCCTGCCCATCGTGCGGGCGAATTCAGGTGGACTTGTTCAAGCTCGTGCAGGACGTGCGCAAGCAACTTGCCGATGAAATCTCGCTGCCGATCAAGGTGGCGGTGATGGGCTGCGTCGTCAACGGCCCAGGCGAGTGCGAAGGCGCCGACATCGCCATCTTCGCCGGCGATCGCCGCGGGATCATCTATGTGCAGGGCGAAAAGGTCGCGAACGTGCCGGAGGAGCAGATTCTCGACGCGCTGCTGGCCGAATGCCGGACGTTTCAGGAGAAGGTCCAGCGCGGGGAAGCGAAGCTCGGCGAGAAGAAGGTGGATATCCTCCCGCCCGATCCGCTCGGCGAGATCGGCAGCGGCTGGGAGAAGGTCCAGCGCGAAAAGGGGCTGTCGCTGCCCGTCATGAAGTCGTAAAAACACAGCGGCGGAAGGATCCGCATCATGGTCAAGATCATCCTCCTCATTCTCGGACTGGTCGTCGGCTTCGGCGGCGGGGTGTACTGGGCGCATAAGAACCCGGAACAGGCCGCCAAGATCTCAGCCGAAGAAGAGCGGCGGTTCCTCGAAGCACAACTCGCGATCACGGAGAAGATCCAGGCGAAGCTGGACGAGCTCACCGGCGCGACATCGGACCGGCCGAAGGCGTCCGGCTTCCTCTCGTCGAGTCAGTCTGGCGCGCTCGCCGCCGACGACGTAAAGGACATCAAGGCCGACGCGCAGCGGCAGGAAGATGCGCTGCGAAAGCGGCTGGAGCAGGTAAAGTAATTCCCGCAGGTAAAGTAATTCCCGTGGTGCGCGTGAGATCCATCGCCCCTGCAGGTCATGGAGGGTCTGATGTCGGTGTTGGAGCAATTGGCCGAATCCTTTCCCGCGGATTCGGTGTTGCGCGGCGACAACTACTACCGTAGCGCGGTCGTGCGTATCGATTCGATGACGAAGAACCGCGTGCGCGCAACGGTTGGCGGCTCAAAGCGGTACCGGGTGGAACTCCAGCACTACGGCGACGCCTTCGACTACAGCTGCACTTGTCCATACTCGGGCGAGCATGGTGAGGGCTGCCTGCACGTCTGGGCAACCCTGCGAGCGGCGGAGGAGCAGGACTGGCTCGCACTCAGCGGCGAGGACGACAGTCACACCAACCCGCTCGTGCGCCTCCTGAACCCGGTTTTCCGATCAATCCCCGCTGCGGCCAGGGCGCAGCTCAAAGGCCAGTTCCAACCATGGAAGCGGGCCCTGAATTCGGCGAAGGAGGCGATGCGCTACAGCGTGCCCGCGCCGGCGGCACCGGCGTCGCCCGCGTGGCCGGCGGGACGCGAGGTGCTCTACGTCATCGACGCGACGCCTGACCCGTACCAACAGACGGTCCCGCGGCAGGTCGTCGTTGAGACGTACACCCACCAACCCCGCAAAGACGGCGCTCCCGGCAAGCTCAAGGCGACCACCATCACCGACTGGGAGTGGGTGACCGCGCCCGATCCCCAGGACCGGCTCATCGGCCAGGCCCTGCTCGGCGCGGAGCGCAACGCATATTACAGCGATATCTCGCGCCGCTTCACCATTCCCGGCTGGGCCTACAACACCACATTGCGCGCGATCTGCCAGACGGGGCGATGCTTGCTTCGCACCGCCCCACCGCCCCGAGAGATGCGGCCCTTGCAGTGGGACGATGGGGAGCCCTGGGAATTTTTCATCGAGGTGAAGCCGGACACACCCAGCTTTCGCGCCTACGGAGCCATGCGCCGCGGCGAGCAGCGCATGGCGCTCGAAGAATCCGTGCTGGCGACCACGGATGGTCTGCTCATCGCCCGCGACCACATCGGACGATTCGACCACCGCGGCGCATTGCCGCTGATGCACGCGATGCGCCAGTCCGGACCATTGGCAGTGCCGTCGTCAGGCCTCAGCGATTTCCTCAAAACGCTGTATGACCTGCCCGCAGTGCCGAGCATCGAATGGCCGGCCGACGCGCGCGTGACTGAAGTGCGCCTGCCGCCTTGCCCGGTCCTGAAGCTCAAGGCGCCGACCAGCGGGCAAGGGAGCTTTCTCTTCGGCGAGCTCCTGTTTGACTATGGCGACGCCTGCATCATCGAGGCCGATCGCGCCGGCGCTGCGGGGGTTGATCAGAAGCAGCGCCGCGTCGTGGTGCGTGATCTTTCCGCCGAGCGTGACGCGCGGCAGCGGCTCAACGCGATGGACGTTCGCCAGGAGTGGACCAGCCGTGGTCAGAAACTTCGGATTGCCCCCGCACATCTGCCCAGGGTGGTCTCGCAGCTGACCCCACTGAACTGGCGCATCGAGGCGGAGGGAAAACTCTACCGCACGCCCGGCGAGATCGACGTCTCCGTCAGCTCCGGGATCGACTGGTTTGAGCTCAACGGCACTGTTGCCTACGGCGACCAGACCGTGGCCCTGCCGAAGCTTCTGGCGGCGCTGGAGCGCGGCGCCAACACGGTCGTGCTGGACGATGGGTCGATCGGCGCTGCCCGAGGCGTGGCTCGCCAAGTACGCCCCGCTCGCGCAGATGGGCCGGGCTGAAGGCGACACACTGCGCTTTTCCCGTGCCCAGGGGGGCCTTCTCGACGCGCTGCTCGCCTCGATGCCCGAGGCGCGCTGCGATCAGCTGTTCGAGGACGCGCGGCGGGAGCTTGCCGCCTTCTCCCGTATCGAGCCGGCCGCCCCGCCACAGAGCTTTTGCGGAACCCTTCGGCCGTACCAGCAGGAAGGGCTCGGGTGGCTCCACTTCCTGGATCGCTTCGGATTCGGCGGCTGTCTGGCCGACGACATGGGTCTGGGCAAGACGGTGCAGGTGCTGGCGCTGCTCGCGGAACGACGGGGGAGCGCGGACGCGCCCTCCCTGGTCGTAACGCCGCGATCGCTGATCTTCAACTGGGCGCAGGAGGCCAGGCGCTTCGCGCCGCACCTGCGCGTGCTCGATCAGAGCGGCCCGGCTCGGCAGCGCGACACGGCGCACCTGCGCGAATACGATCTCGTCCTCACGACCTGCGGCACCCTGCGCAGCGACGCGGGGATGTTCAAGGACTTCGACTTCGACTATGCAATCCTGGATGAGGCGCAGACGATCAAGAACGCCGGCACCCAGGCGGCAAAGGCCGCGCGGCTCCTGCGCGCCCGCCGCCGACTGGCGCTCAGCGGCACGCCCATCGAGAACCGGCTGGGGGACCTGTGGAGCCTCTTTGAGTTCCTCAACCCCGGGATGCTCGGCAGCGCCGGTGTCTTTCGCAAGCTGACAGCGCCCGCGCAGGCGCCTGACGAGGCTCACCACAAGGAGAATGACAACAACGGCAAGGGCAATGATGAGAACAACGGCAACGGGCGCACGCTCATCGCCCGTGCGCTTCGGCCGTTCATCCTCCGCCGTACCAAGGAGCAAGTCGCGCGCGACCTCCCGGAAAAGGTCGAGCAGACGGTGTATTGTGAGCTGGAGCCGCCGCAGCGCGCGCTCTATGACGAGCTGCGCGATCACTACCGTCAGGCGCTGATCGCCCGCGTCGAACAGGTTGGCATGAAGCGCGCCAAGATTCAGGTCCTCGAGGCGCTCTTGCGCCTGCGGCAGGCGGCGTGTCATCCGGGATTGCTCGACAAGAAGCGCGTGAGCGAACCGTCCGCCAAGCTGGACGCCCTGCGCCAGCAACTGACCGAAGTTCTTGCCGAGGGGCACAAGGCACTGGTCTTCTCGCAGTTCACCAGCCTGCTGTCGATCGTCCGCCGCGACCTGGACGCGCGCGGCGTCACCTACGAATACCTCGACGGGAAAACGCGCGACCGCCAGCAGCGCGTCGAACGCTTCCATGCCGACGGGTCCTGCAACCTGTTCCTGATCAGCCTCAAGGCCGGGGGGCTGGGGCTGAACCTGACCGGCGCCGACTATGTCTTCCTGCTCGACCCGTGGTGGAATCCCGCCGTCGAAGCGCAGGCGATCGACCGCGCCCACCGTATCGGGCAGCAGCGACCCGTCTTCGCCTACCGGCTCATCGCCAAGGGAACCGTTGAGGAGAAGGTGCTCGAGCTTCAGGCATCCAAGCGGGACCTGGCCGACGCGATCATCAACGAGGACAACAGCCTTATCGCCTCGATGGGGCGAGAGGAGCTGGAGCTGCTGCTCGGCTGAAGGTGATCTCCCGCGCAGAGGCTGTTCCCGCGCAGAGGCCATCCGCCCGCATCATGCGCTGCCATCGAGCAGCAGGTCATGCTTAGGTAGCAGCGCTGGATACCCGCCGCCTGCGATCGATCGCCGCATAAACCGCGCGCTCGCGCCGTCGCGCCTGCCCCCTACGCTGCACGCCGAGTCGGAGGCATTCATGAGCTGGTCGTTTCGCATCGCCCGCATCGCGGGAATCGACATCCGCATCCACTTCACCTTCTTCCTCCTCCTCGCATGGATCGGCTATGCCTTCTACAGCCGCGGCGGTGCACCGGCCATGTGGCAGGGCATCATCTTCATCCTTGCGCTGTTCCTGTGCGTGCTGCTGCACGAGCTGGGACACGCGTTCGCGGCGGCGCGCTATGGCATCAAGACACCCGACATCACGCTGCTGCCGATCGGCGGGTTGGCGCGGCTGCAGCGCATGCCCGACCACCCGGTGCAGGAGCTGGTCGTCGCCGTCGCCGGGCCGCTGGTGAACGTCGTCATCGCGGTGGCGATCACTCTGGGGATCGGTGCGGCGGCGGGATTCTCACCGGACGTGCAGCTCGACAACCCACGCGTCCCCATGCTCCTGCAGCTGCGGAACGTAAACATCCTGCTCGTGCTGTTCAACCTGATCCCGGCGTTTCCGATGGACGGCGGGCGGGTGCTGCGCGCGCTGCTGGCCATGCGGATCAGCTACGGCCGCGCCACCGCCATCGCCGCGGGTGTCGGGCAGTTCATGGCGTTCCTGTTTGCGCTCTGGGGGCTGCTGGCTCCCAATCCGCTGCTGCTGCTCATTGCCCTCTTCGTCTACATGGGCGCGACGCAGGAGGCGGCGTTCACACAGATGCGCGAGGCGGCTCGAAACGCGTCGGCCAACGACGCGATGATCACCGACTTCCACATGCTTCCGGCAACCGCGACGCTGGGTGACGCCGTCGACGCGCTACTCAGCACCTCGCAGCGCGAGTTCCCCATCACCGATGACGCCGGCGCTGTCGTCGGCGTCCTCACCCGCGAGGACCTCATCGCCGGGCTGAGACAGTCGGACGCGGCCGCACCCGTCAGCGGCGTCATGCGCTCGGGCGTCCCGACCGTCCGCGCCGGGTCAAGCCTCGAGGAGGCGTTCCGCATCATGGCCGAGGGGTCGGTGCCGCTCGTCATGGTGCTCGATCGATTGAGCAAGCCGATCGGAATGATCACTGCGGAGAACGTCGGCGAGCTGATGATGGTGCAGTCGGCGCTGGAGGGGCGCCCGCGTGCGGCGTGGTCAGCGAACAACGCTCCCGTGCCGCGCGAATCCGCCGTTCGACCAGCGTAACCGGCCCTCCATCCAGCATTGAAGCGCCCCATCCTTCCCCGTTGCAGGAAGAATCAGATGTTACGCGCTTTTGCTGGCTCGCATGACGGGAGCCGCAACGCGTTGTCCGGCATGCTCGTGATGCGTACACTCGACGACGATGAGTGTTCGGGTCGGCATTGTCGGGATTTCCGGATACGGCGGGGGCGAGGCGCTGCGCCTCATCGCCGGCCACCCGGCTTTCGAGCTGGTCTACGCCTCCGGGGAGTCGTCGGCGGGATCGAAGCTGATCGCGCGCTTCCCTGGCGTTTCGCCGAAGCTGGCGGACCTCGTCATCGAAAAGTGGGACCCGGCCAATCTCCCAGCGCTCGAGGTGCTCTTCGCCTCCCTGCCCACCGGCGCGTCGAAGGATGCGCTGGCGCGGGTGCCGCAGCGCACAAAAATCGTCGACATCGGCGGCGATCACCGTTACGTCGACGGCTGGACCTATGGGCTGGCCGACGTGTGGCCGGAGGAGATTCGAGGGAAGTCGCGAATCGCCAACCCCGGCTGCTTCCCCGCCGCCACGCTCGCGGCCCTCGCCCCGCTGCTCCACGCGAAGCTGATCGACCCCCACGGGATTATCATTGACGCCAAGACCGGCGTGAGCGGCGCGGGTCGCGGCGGCGGCGAGTCGGCGTTCGGCTACGCGGAGATCAACGAAGACCTCGCTCCGTACGGGTTGCTCAAGCACACGCACATGCCGGAGATCACCAGCACCATCTCCAGGCTCGCGGGCGCCTCGTCGCAGGGGCTCGTGTTCACCCCCCACCTGTGCCCGATGACGCGCGGCATCCTCACCACGATCTACGCGAAGGGAAAGGCGACGACCGAGCAATGCCTCGACGCCGCCCGCACCTTCTACGCCGATCGCCCGTTCATCCGCGTGACGGAAAAACCGCCGCACACGAAGTGGGCCGGCGGCTCGAATCTCGCGTTCGTCTCCTACGCCGCCGATCCGCACCGCAACCTGGTCATCGCGATGGGCGCCTGCGACAACCTCGGCAAAGGTGCCGCGGGGCAAGCGGTGCAGAACGCGAACCTGATTACTGGCCAACCCGAAACCGCAGGCCTGGACGGGATGGCGCTGTGGCCGTGAATGGCCTTCCTGGATTACCTGCCACTCGCCAGCGCCATCTGATGGCCAACAATGGCGGGTGTGATAGGATATGTAGAGCATGGACCCGCAGGACCTCCTTCGACGCATCACGTCCGACCCCGCCATTTTTGGAGGTAAGCCGGTTGTGCGTGGGAAACGACTGGCGGTTGAGCACGTGTTGTCGATGCTGGCCGCGGGCGATAGTTTCCAGGACCTGCTCATCGCCTACCCCTTCCTCGAACCGGATGACGTTCGCGCTTGCCTCCTGTACGCCTACAAGCTTGTCGCACATGAACGAGTTGAACCATTTCGCGTGGATTCGGCGGCATGAAGCTGCTGGTGGACAGTTGCCTCTCCTTTCACGCCGTCGAAGCGATCCGTCAGGCCGGCCATGATGCAACCTGGGCGGGAGAGTGGCCCAGCGATCCGGGCGATGAGCAGATCCTGTGCATCGCATCTGCTGAGTCGCGCATCCTGGTAACCATCGATAAGGATTTCGGCGAGCTTGTGATGGTTCAGGGCATGCTCCACTGTGGGTTGATTCGCCTTGTGGGATTCCGGGCGAGGGATCAGGGGACGGCGATTCTTCGAATTCTGCAAAGTACGAACCGGAGCTTCAGGACGGGGCAGTATTGACCGTCGAGCCCTGGAGGGTGCGCGTCCGGGCGCCATGAGTGCGCACGTCACGCCGCGGGGCCTTGGGGCCTACCATGCTGGCGAGATGTCTCTCGTCGTCTACGTCATGCCGCTGTGGCGGTACCTCGCGGGGGATTACGAAAGCCCACGGAAGGAGATCGCCGAACCCGCGGCCGCGACGCGCGAACTGGTCGCCTCCCCCGCTGAGGCGCGGGCATTCGTCGTGCGGCTCCGCCACGGGTTCCGCGACGTCAGCCGCAACGCCCTGCGCTGGCACGACAAAGGTGAGCGCGTCTTCGCCAAGCCGTTCGACCCCGCCGCGTGGAATGCCCTCCGCGCCTTCGCCGCCGATCAGACCTATCCCGTCGCCGGCTTCAACTTCGGCAAAGAATCCCACCGCCACCCCGGCCTGCACGAGGTTCGCTTCGCCGGCGGATCTCCGTTCGTCCACACGATCCGGCAGCACGACACCGGCGGGTTCTACCTCCCCGTCGACTTCTTCCGCCCGCTGGAGCTGACGGTGCGCGAGGAGGCAAGCTCGACGATCCTCGCCGGCTCGTCGATCGCCCTGCTGCGCGAGCTGAACCTGCTGGGCCCGCGCATGGGCATGGAGCGCGACCTGGGCGAGTTGGAGCGCGGCGAGCTCTTCGCCGTCCGCCCCGAGCCGCTGCAGTACGTCAAGTTCGGCTGGGCCTTCCTGCGCCACGTCGCGCGGCTGAGCGTGCAACACCGGCTGCCGATCATCCTGCACGGGACGATCGACTGAATCACGACGACGCCACCTACGGGCAAGGCAGAGCGTCAGCGCCGCCGCGCGCCCGGTGGCGAGACGGCAAGGCGCTCATCGGGGGCTGGAGCCACGCCCCTTGTCGTGTAGCCGGCGAGCTTGCTCGCGGTCCGGACGGCGAGCAAGCTCACCGGCTACACGAGAAGGCGCATCGGTTTGATCCTCTCCGCGCCCCGCGGAGCGCTTTTGCACAGAGGCGTAAGCGCAGGATGATGCCCATCGCGCGCATGCGCGAGCGGTCGTACACGCTTCTGGGACAAAACGAAGTGTTTTTTTCCTCCTGTCGTTTCCGTTGTCACACGTTTCGTCCTTCCCGCCCGCACGCGCGAACGGCGCGCGGAGGACAGCCGCGAAGGTGCAAACGGATGGCTCTTTCGTTGCTTTCCCTTTCTGTCTGTCTTCGCGGGCTTCGCGGCTTCGTGGTTCTCTGAGAAGCTTTGCGGGTTACCCGGGCGCGGCTTGGCCCTTACGATCGGCTGGGGAAGCGACGAATGACATCGCTTTTAGTTCAATGCGAGAGGAGATTGCCGATGCAGGTTCAGGTAAATACCGATAACAACATCTCCGGCAGCGAAGGTTTGACCCGCGAGGTCGAGGACGTTGTGGAAAATACCCTCGGGCGGTTCGCGGACCGCATTACCCGCGTCGAAGTGCATCTGAATGACGTCAACGCAGACAAGCCCGGTGACAACGATCACCGCTGCATGATGGAAGCCCGCCTGGCCGGGCTGCAGCCCATCGTGGTAACCCACCAGGCCGCGACGCTGGACCAGGCGCTGGACGGCGCCGCGAAAAAGCTTCAGCGCTCGCTGGACAGCACGCTGGGGAAGCTGAACGAGCGCTAGCGGTCGTTCCTTGTCGAGAACTCCACGATCGGCAGGCCGAACTTCCACATCAACTGCGCCACCAGGAAGAATCGCAAGCCCCGGCCCACGCGTTCGCCTAGCCCCCGCTCATTTGGCGCGCTATAACGGGCCGGGGAGACAACTTTAATGCCCGCTTCCTGGTTGGGAAATCTACGCGATCGCGTTCCGGGCGTTCGCCGTATTGAGCGGCTGCCGCGGCAGTTGATGGGTGCAAATCCGTTCGGGGGAGACGTTCGGCCCACGCGCGTGCGCATCCTCTCCCGCGGCTCGGGCAGGCCGGCGCTCCCGTTCCCCCATCCGTGGAACTACGATCACCCGATCCGCATCCTCGACAGCTTCTTCTGGAATGCCGACGCCGAGGAAGGGCCGGGGCGTCACAACCGCTACCTCGATGTGCCCGGGTTCGCCCCCGTCCTGGTGACGCGCGACCCGCGGATCATTCGCGCGATCACCACCGAGACCGGCGATCGCCCGGGGCAGTTCGATCGCGACACCCTTCCGTCCGTTGGGATCGCCCGGGCGACCGGGAAGGACACCCTTCTGTTCGCCAACGGGCCGGTGTGGAAACGGCAGAAGAAGCTCTCCACCCCGCCGTTTGCGCGAACGACGCTCTTTCAGCCGGAGCAGTTCCACGAGTTCGCGGAAACCTTCCGGCACACGGTGAGACAGCGCCTGGGCGTCATGCGCGACCGTTTGACGCGCGAAGCCGACGGCCGGACGGACGCAGCCCTGCGCGTGGCGCTGGAGCCTGAGATCAAGGCCGTCATGCTGGAGATGCTGGTCAACAACTTCTTCGGCGCAGAAATTTCGTACGCGCAGATCAGCGACCGCTACGTGCCGGCACTGGAGCGGGTGATCGATCACATCGTGCGCGACACGGTCATCAACAAGCTCGGCATCCCGCTGCGCCGCCTGCCGAGCTTCAGCCGGGGCATCGCCGAGGCTAAGGACGCGTCGGCGGCGTTCGAGGAGCTGACCGACCGAGTCATCGCGACCCGAAAGGACGGCAAGGGGCTGTGGAAGCAGTTCAAGTCCGATGCATCGGACGCCGCTTTGCGCAGCAACATCCGCGTGTTCCTGGCTGGTGCGCTGGAGGCGACGACGTCGTACGCCAGCTGGGCGATCGCGCACCTGGCGCGACACCCGCAGGTGCAGGAGAAGCTGTTCGCGGAAGTCCGAGAGCTATCCGATTACACCCCGCAGGCGCTGGATGGGGCGAAGTACCTTGGCCACGTGCTCGACGAAACGCTACGGCTGACGCCCTCCCTGTACTTCCTCCCGCGCCGCGCGACAGCAGACACGACGGTCGAGACCGGCGATGGGCAGACGCTGGTGATCCCAAAAGGGACGCACATCCTGCTCGATGTCTGGCATGCGAATCGCCATGAGGACCACTGGGGTGTGGCCGTCACCGGTCATCCGGCCATCGCGTTTGTTCCGGAGCGGTGGGAGAAGCTCAAGGCCAATGATCGGGCGTCAAGCCCGCTTCATTTCGGCTTCGGCCACGGCCCGCGCTTCTGCCCGGGAAAGAGCCTGGGGCAAATGGAGGTGGCGTTGGTGGTCGGCGCGTTCGTGAAGCTCTTCCGGTTCACGGCGGCCACGCCCGGGAGCGAGGCCCGGGCGGGGGTATCGACCAAGCCTGCAGACGGGGTGCTGGTGGATCTGATGCTGCGCGATCCGGATCGCATCGGAGAGACAGTCGAAACGGAGGACGTCAGAAGAACCGCTCGATCGCCTGCTTGATCGCGACACCGCCGCCGGCGATGAGGAAGCCGAAGTAGAGGATCGTGCCGATGTTGGCGAGGTGTCCGAGCAGGATGCACACCCCGTCGCGCTGGAGCAACCCCAGTGCCAGCAGGAGGATCGCCAGGGCGGGGAGCGTGTTGCTGAACGGGATCAACCCGAACGGGGCCATCAGCAGCACCGCGCCGAGGATGAGGCTGAGGTTGTTGAACGTGCCGATCGGCCCCCCCGCAGCGAGCCAGCGCAGCCGATGCGGGCGGCTGATCTTTTCCAGTCGTCGCAGCCACTTCAGCGCCCGGCCCAGCGCAGCGCGAAGCTTTTCCGTCGAGATCACCCGCTTCTGCACCCGCGCCGGGAGCCAAAGGTTCCGGTTGAACAGCCGGCTGACGCCGATGAGGAGGATTCCCGCGCCGAACACCGTGCTGACGCCGGGAACCGAAACCGGCACCAGAAAGATCAGCGTAAGGAAGATGCACAGCAGCAGCAGCGAATCGCGGCCAATGAGCTCGAAGATGTCGTGGAGCGTCACGCCTTCGGGAGGCAGCCGCTGGCTGACGCCCTGAATCGTCTCCTCCAGCGATTGCTCCTCGCGCTGAACGTGGGGAGTAGCGGATACTGAAGACTCTGTCACGCTGGGTCCTGCTCCTGGATCGACTGCGGGCCGGGGTAAGGTCGGGGTTTGATACCCGACCGGCACGGCCTGCACAATTCACCCCGGCGAGGAACCGGCAGAGAATGCTGGACGGTATGGCCGACGCTTGTGCCCGCACCGCCCCCGAGTCTAGAATTGTCCCGACATGGCAAAGAAGAAGCTCCCCAAGACGCTCGCTTTGCTCGATGAGGACATGTGCACGGGCTGCGAAGCATGCATGACCGTGTGCCCCGTCGACTGCATCAGCGTCATCCCCGGCCCGCGCCATGAGGCGAGCTTCCAGGTCTGCACGATCGACCTCCCCCGCTGCATCGGCTGCACGCTGTGCCACCAGGTCTGCCCGTGGGACTGCATCACCATGATCCCGACCGATCAGTTCATGCAGAACGAGAACACGAAGCCGCAGCTGGAATAGCGGGCGACCCCGCGCTGGGCGTGGTTGGCGGGTCAGCTCATCACTACGAACTTCGACTTCACGGTCTGCTTCACGTACGTCCGCGTGATGTCAACCGTCCCCTCGTGCTGCACCTGGCCATGGGTGGCAAGCCACCGTTGGCCGCGAGTGAAGAAGTCATCGAAGGCACGGGGGGTCATCTCGCCGGCGAAGTAGGTGTCGCGGCGGACGGGGATGATCCGGCACAGCGGGTCGCCCTTTCTGATCCTGATGCGCTTCTCGCGGCGCGACAGCTCGAGCACCGCGTGCCAGGGGTAGCTGGCGGGATACCAGTCGGTGTCAATGACGGCCGACATAGATCGCCACGGGCGATCGAGGTTGGGGATGTCGCTCATCAGGAGCAGCTCGTTGGGATCGGTCTTGAGGAACAGGAAGCTGCTGATCTTCACCTGGTTGGCAATCTGCGCGTAGACGTTGTCGCTGATCACGTGCGGCAGCTTCTGGCCCTTCTCCCAGAACCAGGCGTACTGCTGAGTGAGCGGCGCGCCCTCGCCGCCCTCTGACTCATTCGAGCCGATGTAGCTGAAGTCACTTTCGATGAAGACGTCCTCTTCGACCTGCCACACGCCGCCGCGCTTCTGATCGAATGTGACGTCGAAGTTGGCGAGCAGGTCAAAGCCGAAGCCGTTGGCGGCGCGGATCGGCGGGCACTCCTCGGGCCAGCCCTTGCCGGCGCCCCGCTTGACGTAGACCTCTTTGGCCGGCTGCGGCGGGAACAGGTCCTGGCGGAACTTGAAGTAGTGGAGCATACGGCGGGGAATGTAGCGGAGGAGAGGCGCGAAGGCACGGAGGGAGAGGCACGGAGGCACGGAGGCACAAAGGCACAAAGGCACGGAGGCACGAAGGGAAAGGCAAGCTGTTTTCGCCACTGGATTCCTTCGTACCTCCCTCCCTTCGTGCCTCCGTGCCTTCCTGCCTTCGCGCCTTCTGCCGAATTGACGATCGACAAGCCATCTGCATATTGTTCCCGCTCCTGGGCGGCGCAGCGTCGAATCCCGATTGGCCCCATCGTCTAGAGGCCCAGGACACCGCCCTTTCACGGCGGCGACGCGGGTTCGAATCCCGCTGGGGTCATAGGCCTTGCATGCGAGGCATCGCATGACGGAAAGCCGCCGGTGACGCCCAGCGGCTTTTCGTTCTTTTCAGCGCGGGTCATTCGCGAACGACTGGCGACGGAAACGCTTCGCACTCGGCATATAATCCACCGACCATGCCCACCCCTCTCGGCCGCAAGTTCACCCTCACCGACCTGCGCGCAGCTCGCGATTCGGGCGCGAAGGTGCCGGTTCTGACCTGCTACGACTACACCACTGCCAGGCTGATGCACGATGCCGGCGTGCCGATGATCCTTGTTGGAGACTCCGCCGCCAGCGTCGTCCTCGGCTATGAGACGACGCTGCCCGTCTCGCTTGCGTTCATGATTGAGATCACCGCCGCCGTCCGTCGGGGCGCGCCGGACGCGCTGCTGATGGCCGACATGCCGTTCTCTTCGTATCACAGCTCGGCGGCACAGGCCGTCAGGAACGTCTGCCGGATGGTGCAACTTTCCGGATGCGACTGCGTGAAACTCGAAGCGGCGGGAAGCCAGCTGCGCACGGTGCGTCGCCTGGCGGACGCGGGGGTGGCCATCGTCGCCCACCTGGGGCTGCGGCCTCAGGCGGTGGGCGTGATGGGCGGATACAAATTTCAGGGTCGCACGGCGGATGAGGCGCAGGATATCGTGCGGCTGGCGGAACGGATGCAGGGCGCCGGCGCCGTCGCCCTGTTGCTCGAAGCGGTTCCGCCGGATGTGAGCGAGGCGGTCGTCGACGCCGTGGGCATTCCGGTGATCGGGTGCGGCGCGGGGCCGGCGTGTCACGGGCACGTGGTCGTGACGCACGATACGGTGCGGCTGACGCAACGCCCGCCGAGGTTCGCCCCCCTGCTGGGCGATCTGGCCGGGCCGGCACGCGAAGCCTTCGGCGAATATGTCCGCCGCGTCACCGACGGAACGTATCCGGGCCCGGAACACGCGTACCCGATGTCGGACGCGGAGCGGGAGAAGTTTTTGGCAGGACAACGGTTTTAAGCGCGGAACATGTGATTTGTCATCCCCAAGGCACTCGACAGGGTCCTTGACGCTCGGACGCGGGAGGTCCTTCGGAGGACCACAGGATGACAGATCAACACCGAGAATCACCGTACTGTTTCGAGGAATCATCATGAAGCCATTTGGTCGTTTAGCAGCAGGTTCGGCCGTGTTCGTAACGGCCCTGGTCGCGGCGTTTTTCGCGACCGGGCTGGTGAAGGACGTTCAATTCGCCAGCGCACAGAAGCAGGTCGAGGCCACACGCGAGCAGCTCGCGCAGGTGGAGGACCTGGCCACCGTCTTTCGTCAGGTCGGCAAGGCGGTTGAGCCGTCCGTCGTCAACATCAATGTCACCAAAAGCGCGCGGACGAACGCGCGGCTTCCGTTCGACGATGAGATGCTCCGCCGGTTCTTCCCCGACCGCGATGGCGACGGCGAGCCGGACATGCCCGACGAGCTGGAAGAGGGGTTCAACCGCCCGCAGCAGGGCACGGGCAGCGGCGTCATCATGGAAGTAGAGAACGGCAGCGCCTTCATCGTCACGAACAATCACGTGGCCGGCGGCGCAACCGAGATGGTCATCACGCTCGCCGATGGGCGCACGATCGACAACGCCAAGGTCATCGGCACCGACCCCAAGACTGATCTGGCGGTGCTCAAGATCGATGTCGATCGCGTTATTGCCGCCAAGTGGGGCAACAGCGATCAGCTGCAGAAGGGCGACTGGATCATGGCCTTCGGCAGCCCCTTCGGCTACATCGGCTCGATGACTCACGGCATCGTCAGTGCGCTCAACCGTCACAACATCGGCATCCTCGGCACGATGGGGTACGAGAACTTCATCCAGGTCGATGCGCCGATCAATCCGGGCAATTCCGGCGGACCGCTGGTCAACGTCCGCGGTGAAGTGGTGGGCATCAACACCGCCATCGCCTCGGTGACGGGCGGCTTCGCGGGCGTGGGGTTTGCCATCCCCTCGAACCAGGCGAAGGTCGTGTACACGCAGCTGAAGGACAAAGGCAAGATTACCCGCGGGTATCTCGGTATCGCGATCGACGAGACAAAGAACCCTCGCAACCCCAATGCCAAGATGGTGCTCGAGACGCTCGACTACAAGGGTCCTGATGGGATCCTCGTGTGGGAAGTGCCGACCGGCCCGTCCAGCGGCGTGCTCGAGCCCGGCGACGTGATTACGCAGCTCAACGGCAAGCCCATCACCGACGTGCAGGCGCTGCGCAACGTGATCGCGGCCATGGCGCCGGATACGGAAGCGAAGCTTCAGATCGTCCGCAACGGAAAGACGCAGGACGTGACGGTGAAGATCGGCGAGCAGCCGGACGAGCCGCTGCTGGCCGGCGGCCGGCGCGGCAGCCGTCCGCGGGGCGATAGCACCGAGGAGCAATCCAGCGCCCAGACCCTCGGTATTCGCCTCTCCGATCTCTCCGATCAGCTCGCCCAGCGCCACGGCCTCAGCGATGTCGAGCAGGGTGGCGCGGTCATCACGCAGGTGGCGCCGAACTCCCCGGCTCAGCAGGCCGGCATCCGCGTCGGCGACCTGATCACCCGCGTCGACAAGCAGAGTGTCACCAGCGCCAAGGAGGCGTCCGATGCACTTGCCAAGGCCGACCTGAGCAAGGGCGTCGTCCTGCAGGTGACCAGCCGAGACGGATCCAGGATCGTGACGCTTCGCGCCAGGCCCCAGCGGTAACCGCGGTCCAAATTGACGCATCATGAAAGTGCCAACGCCTCTCCCGCCACCAGCGGGAGAGGCGCTTTCGCATGGCAGTGTTTTCCTTCCTCTGCGTCCTCTGGCGCCTCTGCGGTGGATCTGCTTCCTCTGAGATTCAGGCGAGTCGCGGCTTCACCAAGACAAGCGCGGCAATCGAAGTTTTGCAACCGCTCATGCGCAAGGCCGCAAGCGGGAGGGCTTCACTGCTCCGGGGATACGCGCTTGCGCAGGTGCTGGTACTGCTCGATCAGGCTGAGCCCCGCGGGCGCGAGCAGGAGATCGACGGGCGAGTCGTCGCGGCGCTCGCGCGGCTCGGCGAAGGTGGCGACCGACTCCCGCCGCACTTGGGCGGCGACGGTTCCCGTGGTGTACTCGGCGATGAAGATGTAGCGAAGCTGATCCCCTTCCAGCCCATAGATCAGGTCCTTGATACGCACGCCCGCCGCCCCGGGCACGGGCAGGCGCGGCGCCACGCGGGGGGCGAGGCGGAACCGATCGAACGGCGTGTAGTGCATCTGCCAGGCCGAGGCCAACCGCCGCAGCGCGCCCCGGCGACGGCGGTCCATGGCGCGCAAACAAACCATCAGCCCCACCGTTAGGATCACAACCAGGACCAGGAGTTCCGTCGGCGACATTTAATTCCGCGACGAGGGCAGGGATGGGGGCACAACGCGTCAGGACCCCGTTTGCGTCGTGGCGGGAGCGGGTTGTGTGGCGGGAGACTGCTCCGTCGCTTCGGGGCGCTCGCTCCCCTGCCGCTGCGGGGGGGTGAAATTGACGTCGTATTCCACCTTCACTGGGCGCAGCCCGTCGCGGATCCAGTTCTCGACACGGCGATAGCCGCTGTCATCGCGGTTGCGGAAAATCGGGCGGTAGCCGTTCACCTGCGGGTGATCGAACTCGGCGATGTTCGCGGGCAGTCCGTAGTTCAGCAGCAGCGAGTTCGCCGGCTCGATCCGGTCAATCAGCCGCCGCTCCCCCGCGCCGAAGGGCCCCTGCTGCCGCTCGGGTTGGCGCGCGTAGGTCTGCGCAATGAAGAAGTTGGTGTAGGTGACAGCCTCGCTGTCGGCGGGCGTGTAGAACATCAGCCCTCCGGCGCCGGCGGTGCCGTGGCAGCCGCTTGTCGCACAACTGCCCAGCAGCAGCGGCTGCACGTTCCGCCGATACTCCAGGATGGATGACGGGTCCGACACGATCCGCACGTCGCGCTTCATGTCCGCTGTGCCACCCTGCAGGATCCGCTGCAACTGCTCGAACTGCGGGAGCGCATTGAAGTCCTGCAGCCGCATGTTGTTAGCCGTCGCGAATCGCTTTTTCACGTCGCGGGAAAAGTTGATGCGCACGTGGGTATCGGTCGGCTTCAGCTCGAATTGGCGGATTGCGTTGATGTCGTCGGCGCTGAGCAGGTTGCGCGGCTCGCCGCGGACCGGTGCAGTGGAACCCACCGTTGCCGGCGCCGTGGCGGGCTCTGTGGTCGGCGCCGTCGCCGCCGTGCGACGGGCATCGTCCGCCTGCTTCTTCGCGCGCTCGAGGCGCACCTGGACGCGGACGCTCTCCAGCATGGTGGTGGCGTCGCGGTGATTCGGCTCGATCGTTAATGCCGATTCCAGCGCGTCGCGAGCCAGGTCGTAGCGGCCCTGGTCAAATGCCCAGCGGGCGACTGTGACGCGGCCGTTCGCGTCGCTGGGATCCAGCCGCGCCATGCGCTGCGCGTACTGCTCGTCGAGCGTGCCGAGGTACTCGATTGACTCGACGTCCGTGCGCTGGATCACGATCGGGACATTGCGCGTTTTGACGGTGACGGTGGCGCCTGATTCCGTCACGTCCCCCTCATAGCTCTGCCCGTCACGGGTCTTGACCACGCCCGGCTTGGCCAGGAGCGGCGCGGCGACGAGCAGCAGGAGAAGCGCACAGCCACACAACACGCCGATCCGGATCTTCAAAGATGCTCCTCTGCGAGTGCCGCGACCGCATCGTAAGAGGTTTGAAAATCCGAGGCAACTTCCCAGGCGGGGAACGCCACAGAGCGCGCAAAACACGGCGCAGCCACATGACGACTCAGCGCCGGCAAGGACGCGCGCTTACCCGCAGATGAGCTAATCGACGAACGCGAACTCGTTTGTCTGCAGCAGCGCCTGGGCGTACTTCTCCCAAGGGCCCAACCCTTCCGGCGGGTTGCCCGGGGGCGCCGCGAACTGCGTCACCGCGTTGAAATCCGTGACGGCGGCTTCACCACCGGCGGCGGATTGCAGGCCCGTCAGCTTGACCAAAACGGGCCAGCCGAATGCGTCGTGGTCGATGCTCGCGCGGCGATCGATGATGAAGTCGATCGTGTCGCCCTTTTTGATGGCGATTCCACTGAGGTCGGTGTCGGCCTGCTTCTTGTGGACGGTGTAACTGGCCAGTTCTCCCTCGCCCCTCACGACGACTCGGCCGTGGACGCCGTCGCCCTGCGCGGCGCCGTGCTCCAATGTGCCGCTGATTCTGACCGTGCCATCATTGGGCGCGGTCCAACGGCGGACGACGACGAACCCGTCGCCCGCGTGGCCGCCGTTGGCGTTGAGCATCGCCCAGCCGAGCGTTGCATCAGGGAACTGCGCCCCGCCGCGGTACATGTTCTCAGCGAAGTGCGAAAGGGGCTTGAAATCATTCACCTGCGCCGTCGCCTCGTCGTAGTTGCCGTAGCCGTACCGCCAGTACGTCTCGGCGGCGACCGGGTCCGGCTTCGCCTGCGCTTGTTCGAGCGCGACGAACTTCAGGGCGAGTTCGGCCTCCTCCGGCGCGGGTGGCCGGCCGAGGACGGTCTTGTACAGCAGCTCGACGCGTTGCGCCGCCGGGGCCGCTGCGACCTCGGTGCGCTTCACGATCTGCTGCGCCTGACGGAGGACCAGCGGGCTGTTCATCATGAACAGCGCCTGCTGCGGCACCGACGTATTGAAGCGCTGCCCGACCGTCGCGTCCGGGCTGGCGAAGTCGAACGTGCGGAACATGCCGGGAAGGTTCTGGCGGTCGATGAAGCCATATACCGTGCGCCGCGTCGCCGCCGCGCCGTTGATGTCGACGGGGCGGCCCCCGATCGTCTGGTCGAGCTGGCCGGCGGCGAACAGCAGCGAGTCGCGCAGCGATTCAAAATCCAGCCGCTTGCGGTTCTGCCGCCACAGCAGTCGGTTCTCAGGGTCCAGCGCGTATGCCGCATCAACCTGCTCGCTGGCCTGCTGGTAGACGGCGGAGGTCATGATGCGCCTGTGGAGCTTCTTGATCGACCAGCCGTCATCCATGAACGTGCGCGCGAGGTAGTCGAGCAGCTCCGGGTGCGTGGGCGGCTCGCCGCGCGTGCCGAAGTCGCTGGGTGTGCGGACGAGGCCCTGGCCGAAGTGGTGCAGCCAGACGCGGTTGACCATCACGCGCGCCGTGAGCGGGTTCTCCCTGCTGGCGATGGCGCGGGCGAGCTCGAGCCGGCCGCTGCCGCTGGTGAACGGCTGGGGCTTCTCTTTCGAGAGGATCGCGAGAAATTGCCGCGGGACCGGATCGCCGCGGCTGGCGGCGTTGCCGCGCTTGAAGATGACCGGCTCGACGATCGGACCGTCTTCCAGCGCCATGGCGCGCGGCGGGCTGCCGGGGTGGCTGGCCACCAGCGCATCCCGCTTCTGCACGAGGGCATTGAGCGCGCTTTTCTGCGCGCGGTCGAGGAGCTTGTCGACGTCGGCGATGGTGACGTTCGCCGGCGCGTTTTCGCCGCGGAGAACCTGCCGCAGCGCTTCCTCGTCGGCGTCGGCGAGCGCTTCGGGCTTGTCGAATTGCACGAGCAAAGCGGCGTAGCATTCGGCGAGCTCCTTCAGCGAGGTTGTCGGCGTGAGGACTACCTGCGCCGCCACCTGCGGGTTCAGGGGCTTGGCGAGCAGACGGCCGCTGACCATCTGCTCGGCAAGCACCTGAGACGCGCTCTTCAGCGACAGCCCCTGCGTATCCGACCACGCCAGTAGCGGCGCAAAGACGGGATCGTGCGCATTCTTTGCCGCCGTCAGCTTTGCAACCCACCGCTGCACGACGAAGCGACTGACGCTGAACTTGTCGATGATCGCGCGGCGCTCGTCCTTGGATTCTTCATCGCCCAGCCGGCGCAGCGCGATGGCCGATTGCAGGTGTGCACTCAGCCCGCCTTCCGATCGGATGCTCGCGGTCGCGCCGTCGAAGTGCGTCTTCTTAAACCCGTCGATCTCGGCCTCGCGAGCGCTCAGCTCCTTCTCGAACGCTTCCCCGTCCTTCTGATCGGGCGCGCTAATCAACGGAAGTTCCGCCGGCTCGCGCGAGCTGGCGAACACGCCGTACAGCGAGTAGTAGTCCGCCGTCGGGATCGGGTCGTAGATGTGATCGTGGCAGCGGGCGCAGCTTACGGTGAGCCCCATCGTCCCGCGCGTCACCACGTCTATTCGGTCATCGATGATGTCGTGGGGGTTGTTGAGGAAGCGCCGACCGAGGGTAAGAAAGCCGAGGGCCGCGAGGTGCTGGGTATCGTCGCCCTTCAGATCAAGGCGGTCGGCAGCGATCTGGTGCACGAGGAACTGGTCGTACGGCAGATCGCTGTTGAACGCCCGGATCACCCAGTCGCGATAGGTGTAGCTGAACGGAAAACGTCGCTCTTCTTCAAAGACGTAGCCCTTGCTGTCGGCGTAACGGGCGACGTCCAGCCAGTGCCGGCCCCAGCGCTCGCCGTAGTGCGGGCTGGCGAGGAGCCGGTCGATGACCTTCTCGAACGCGTCCGCCGAGGCGTCTGCCTCGAATGCGGCGATCTCCTCCGGCGTCGGCGGCAGGCCGATCAGGTCGAATGTCGCGCGGCGGATCAGCGTGCGCTTGTCGGCGACCTTGGACGGGGCGAGCCGTTCCTCGTTCAACTTCGCGACCACGAACCGGTCGATGTCCGTCTTGGCCCACCCCAGCGCCTCGGCGGATGCCGGGGGCTGGGGCGCCTGCTGCGCTTTGACCGGCTGAAAGCTCCAGTGCGCCCTTGGATCGGCCGCCGACGCCGACTTCGCCGGCTGCGTCGATGCCGCGCTTTTTTTATCCTCCCCGTATGGCAATCCCATCAGGACCCACGCCTTGAAATCCTTCACCTGCTCTTCGCTAAGCGCGTCCTTCTCCTTCGGCGGCATCGGATAGTCTTCGTCAGTGCGGTCGATCATCCTGAGGATCTGGCTCTGCTCGGGCTTCTTCATGTCGATCGTCTTGCCCGGAAACTCTTCGCCGCCCTTGAGCAGCCCCTCGCGCGAGTCGAGCCTGAACTTGCCCTTGAGCTTCTTGGCCTCGTCGCTGTGGCAGGAATAGCACTTTTCGACGAGGAGGGGGCGGATCTTCTTCTCGAAGAATTCGATCTTCGCCGGATCGGTCGGGTTCTCTGCCGGCACCTCTTGCGCGCGTGCAAGCGCCGCGGGCATGAGGACCGCGAGAGTGACAAAAGACGCGAGTCGGAGCATATTCAGCACCTCCAAACAGGGGAAAAACCACTCAAACCGCTGCGACTCTAGCCGCTGGGAATTCCCCTATCCAGCTGTACCGGCGTTACTTCTGTGATGTTGAATGCACGCTGGTGAGGATTTGCGGGCCTGGCGCCTCGCGCGTGGGGTGTGTACGGGCACAGTGGCACGGACGTCTCGCCCGTGCCACTGCATTTAGGCAACTACTCTACGATCTGCTCGATCGCCTCGTCGACCTCTTTGGGATCGAACACGCCCAGCTCTTCCAGAGCCAGCAGCGCTGCCTTCTGCTCGGCCATCTTCTTGTTCGGACCCCAGGCGCTGGTGAAACGCCGGCCATCCACCGTCACGCACACCTCAAAGCACTTGCTGTGGTCGGGGCCCTTCTCGTCGAGCAGTTCGTAGATTGGCGTGGCGCCCAGCAGCTTCTGCGCGTGCTGCTGCAGGACCGCCTTGTAGTTCTCCTGATGCGCGTTCGACGCGATCAGCTCGATCTTCGGCGTCATCGTCCGCAGGACGTACTCCTTCACCACTTCGAACCCGCCGTCGAGATAGATCGCCGCGACGATCGATTCATACACCGCCGCGGCCAGCGAGCTGGGCATCGCCTCGCGCGAACTGATCCCCTTGCCGATGATCAGCAGCTCGACGAGCCCCGTCTCGATCGACACCTCAGCACATGTTCGCCGCGAAACGACGGCGGACTTGATCTTCGTCAGGTCACCTTCGAGATACTGCGGGAACTTCTTGTAAAGGGCCTCACAGACGACCAGGTCAAGCACTGCGTCGCCGAGGAACTCCATGCGTTCATTGCTGGTCAACCGATTGGTGGCGATGGAGGCGTGGGTCAGTGATTCCTTGAGCAGGTCGGGGTTCTGAAACGTGTAGCCGAGGATCTTTTCGGCACGCTCGCGGGCTTCGGTGTTCACGACGGGTACTCGCGCGCAAAAACCATCGAACAACACGAGACAACAGCAGCGCACGGGAAGGGTGATTGGCAGTTCAGGCAGGGAGCGCGAATTTCGATGACCGGCCCAGTTGCGCGCTACAGCCCGAAAGACAAGGCGCGCCCGATCAGCGAAACTGGAGTTCCCCGTAAGAGGCCAAACGGCTGCCCCGGCGGCGGATGAGTGCACGTTAGCAATCACCAAATTCCGTGTCAACAAAAGCTTGCGAAATCCCGCGGTTGCTTGCGGTCGCGCCGGCCCGTCCCTACGATGCGCGCCGCGAGGGACTTGCCGATGCGACCGCTATGTCTTGCCCATCTCACCATCCTGCTCGGCCCGCTGCTCGCCTCTCCGGCACTCGCCGCCGTGCCAACCGACCCGCGCCCCACGCTGTTCGACCCGGCCCGCCACATGCGCGTGAGCGAAGTGAAGCCCGGAATGAAGGGCTATGGCCTGTCCGTCTTCAAGGGCACGACCATCGAGCGCTTCGGGGTCGAGATCCTCTCTGTCCTGGTCAATTTCAATCCGAAGCATGATGTGATCCTCGTCCGCTGCTCCGGGGCCAACCTCGAGCACACGGGCAGCATCCAGGGGATGAGCGGCTCGCCGATTTACCTCGACGACGGGACGGGCAAGCACCGCATGGTTGGCGCGTTTGCCTACGGCTGGCCGTTGATGAAGGACCCGGTGGGCGGGGTGCAGCCGATCGAGTACATGCTCGCGCTGCGCGAGACGAACAACCCGGCACCTGACGGGCACAAAGAAGATTCGGGCCGGGCCGACGCCGGCTCGCTGGGCCGGCAGCGCTGGAACGTGCTCGATGCCCTTCCCCTGCCGCATCGCAATGCGCCGCCGGCGAAGCATTACCCGTTCGCCTCGTGGAACAGCACCAAGCCCAACCCGCAGCTGGGGACAAACGACCTGGCCGGCACAACGCGCCTGCGTCCGCTCGCGACGCCGCTCATGACCTCCGGCCTTTCATCCAGGCTGATCGAGCAGATGCGCCCCATCTTCGAGTCGCAGGGCATCGTCCCGGTCCAAGCCGGCGGCGTGGGCGGACGCTCCGTGGCCGTCGCGGGTGACGATACGGCCTTGGCCGACATCGAGCCCGGCTCGACACTGGTCGTGCCGCTCATCACCGGCGATATCGACATGTCCGCCGTCGGCACCGCAACCGAGGTCATCGGCGAGCAGGTATTCGGGTTCGGCCACCAGTTCATGAGCGAGGGCCAGGTCACGCTCCCGATGGCGGCGGGCAGGATCGATGGTGTCATCGCCAACCTGATGACGAGCTTCAAGCTCGGCACGGTCACGCGGTCGCGCGGGACGATTTTCACGGACCAGATGGTGGGCGTCGCGGGAAAGCTGGGCGATGTCGCGCCGATGGTGCCCGTGACGCTGCAAATCGTCTACGCCGATGGATCACAGGACCAGCAGTACACCTTTCAAACCGCATCGCACCCGCGGTTCACGCCCCTGCTCACGATTATGGGGCTGCGCGGCGCGGTCGAGGGTGAGCACGATCTGCCGCAGTTCCACACGCTCGACTACGACCTCACGATCGAGTTCGCCAACGGCAAGTCGA
This sequence comes from Tepidisphaeraceae bacterium, assembly GCA_035936155.1. Classification (GTDB taxonomy): domain Bacteria; phylum Planctomycetota; class Phycisphaerae; order Tepidisphaerales; family Tepidisphaeraceae; genus DASYWJ01. The sequence continues at coordinate 57,264 of DASYWJ010000048.1, forward strand.
TGCAGCGGAAAAACACCGCCGTCAACGCCAGTGCCGGGCAGCTGTTCTTCGAGATCGGTGCGCCGATGATGCTCGCGGCCAACAACCCGTTCCAGCGCGTGCTCGTGAAGTCGCTCACCGGCACCATCACGGTCACGCCTGAAGCGCGCGAGGCGACGATCCTGTCGGTGCACGTCCCGCGCCTTAAGTACCGGCCCGGCGAAACGGTCAAGGCATACATCACTTACCGGCCTTTCCGGGAAGCGGAGAAGCTGCTGCCGATCGAATTTGAGCTCCCGCGGGATTTGACGGACGGCACGTACCAGCTCGTCGTCTCCGACTGGACGAAGTTCCTCGCCGACGAGACCTCCGCCAAGCCGTTCCGTTTCACCGCCGAGAGTGTCGATGAGGTGTTTCAGGTGATGAATGAACTGAGCTCCTACCGGCACGACGCTGTCTACGTGCGCATGGTCCGCCAGGGGGACGGCGTCGCCATCGGCCGCACCGCCATGCCCAACCTGCCGTCGTCGCGGCGCGAAGTGCTCATCGGCGCCGGCCGGAGCAACACGACGCCCTTCGTCAGCTCCACGACAAAGACGATCCCCGTGAAGTACGTGATGGACGGCTCGGCCGAGTTCCAGATCACGGTGGACAAGGACGCCAAAGTTGAAGTCGGCGGCAAGCCCGGCGCCAAGCAGGAGCCGGCAACGCCGGCAACCCCACCCGCGCCAACAGAGAAACCTGCGACGCCACCGAAGACTACCGACGAAAAACCGCAGCCCGGGCCAAAACCCGATGCGCCCAAGCAGGAGGCGCCCGCACCGACGGAAACGCCTTAACTCCCTCTCCCTCCGGGAGACGGATGGGGTTGAGGAGGCGTGGGGCGTCGAAACGTTTTTGTCGTCGAAAGCCCCCTCATCCTAATTTTTCACGGAGGGAGAAGGGACCAGAGTGGAAGTGGTTATGCGAATCGCAATTTTCGTCCTCCTCGCCGCCTCCAGCACCGCATTCGCCGTGGGGACGGCGCATTGGACGCACACGAGCGAGGCGGACTTTAAGAATGGCACGTTCGACAACGTCGTCGCCACCAACCTGGGGGACCTGAAGCTCTCCCGCGGGGTCAAGCAGATCCTCGAGCAGGATGCGCGTGTCAGCAGCGTATACGCACTCGTGCAGGCGCGCGACGGCACGATCTATGCCGGCACAGGCCCGCAAGGCGTGCTGCTGCGGATCAAGGACGAGAAGGTCACCGATGCCGCCAAGCTCGACGACGGCACGAGCATTTTCTCGCTGGCACTGGACAACGACGGCCGGGTGCTCATCGGCACGGGCGGCGAGAAAGGGCAGGTCCTGCGCCTCGGAGAAGCCGACGCGAAGCCGGAGGAAGTGTTTTCCTCCGACGGCGTGCAGTACGTGTGGGCGATCTATACGACCTCGGACGGCAACATCTACGCCGCGACGGGTCCCAACGGGCAGTTGTTCGAGATCAAACCCGACGGCAGGCACGAAGCGATCCTCGACAGCAACGAGAACAATCTGCTGAGCCTCACAGGAGACGGCAAGGAGTTGCTGTACGTGGGCAGCGATCCGCACGGACTGGTGTACCGCGTGAACCGCAGGACCAGGGACGTGTTTGTCGTTCACGACGCCGATGAGAGCGAGGTCAGCGCGCTGGTGCTCGCGTCGGATGGCACGCTGTACGCGGGCACGGGGGAGACGGTCGAGCAGGGCGCCAGCACAGTGCCGGCCGCGAGCGAGGAAGCCGGCCGGCCTGAGGGCGGGACGGGGGGCGTTCAGATTCCATCCTCGCCGCCGGAGATGCCCCCGCCGCCGCTCCCCGATCCACAACCCGGCGAGCCGGACCCGATCCCCAAGGGTGAGAAGGCGAAGGAATTGAACGATGCGAAGGCGTCGAACGCGCCCAAAAGCATCCCGAAGCTGGTCATGTTGGCTGAGGATGAACCTGCGCCCGATGCACCAGATGCGCCCGATGCGCCCGGTGACACCCCCGCCCCCGACGCCCCGCCGGCCACCGGTTCGGCGACGCCCACCTCCACCGCGAACGCGCCGGCCCTATCCAGCGGCGACGCCGGCATCCCGCGCGAGGGCGGCAACGCCATCTACCGCATCACGCCCGACGGCTTCGTCACCACCGTCTTCCGCCAGCCCGTCCTCGTCCTCTCCATCATCGAGCAGGATGGCACGCTCCTCGTCGGCACCGGCAGCGAAGGGCTCATTTACCAGGTGAAACCGGCGGCCGAGGAAACAATCGTCCTCGCCAAAGTCGATCCCAAGCAGGTGATGGCGCTGCTCCCGACCCGCGACGGGCGCATTCTCGTCGGGCTGGCGAACGTCGGCGGTATCTCCGCGATGACCAGCGGGTTCGCGACCAGCGGCACCTACACCAGCCCGGTGCTGGACGCATCGCAGATCAGCCAGTTCGGGAAGATGCAGCTGCACGGGTCGCTCCCCAGGGGCTCGACGCTGCGGGTGTCGACGCGAAGCGGCAACCTGAGCGAACCGGACGAAACGGGGTGGTCGAAGTGGTCGGATGATGTGCCGGCGACGGAGTTCGTGCAGGTCAGGTCCCCGTCGGCGCGGTTCCTGCAATACCGGCTGACGTTCGGCAGCGACAACGGCGAGGCGTCCGCGGTGGTCGATGATGTGAACGTGGCATACCAGGTCCCGAATCTTGCCCCGCAGATCAAATCGATCAAAGTCGCCGCCACGCCCGACCCCAACGCCGCCATGGCGGCGATGCAGCAGCCCGAGGGCTCCCCGACCGCCAGCGCCCAGCAGGGCACCGGGAGGCAGACGATCACCTGGGAGGCGACCGATCCCAACGCCGACGCGATGGTGTACAGCGTCGCGTTCCGCAGCGGGTCGCGCGCTCCGTGGATCTTGCTGAAGGACAAGCTTAAGGAGCCGACATTCGAGTGGGACACGCGCGGGGTGGCCGACGGACGCTACGAGATTCGCGTCACCGCTTCCGACGCCGCCGCCAACGCCAAGGGGTCGGGGCGGACCGGATCGCGCGTGTCCGAGCCGGTTATCGTCGATAACACCGCCCCGCTGCTCGGTGAGATCAAGGCGGTCGCCAAAGGCAACGGCGCGACGATCAGCTTCGATGCCGTCGACCGAACGAGCACGCTGGCAGCATTTGAGTACAGCGTCGACAGTTCCCAGGACTGGCAGGCCGTGCTGCCATCGGATAACATCGCCGATGGCCCGGAAGAGAGCGTTTCCTTCACCGCGACCGGCCTGAGCGGCGGCCCTCACCAGGTGGCCGTGCGGGCCACCGATGCGCGGGGCAACCGCACGACGCGATCCATCCTTGTCACGGTCGATGCGACCGCCGCGCAACGATAACTTGAGAACCATTCAGAACGTACAGAGGTTTCAGCGATGCATTATCCGCACCGAATCAGCAAGAAAAAGCGCGCCCGCAAGCTCGGCTTCCGCGCCCGCATGAAGACCAAGGCCGGCCGCAACACGATCAACCGCAAGCGCCGCGCGGGCCGCAAGGTCCAGGTTGTCTAGACTAGCCGCTTGATTCGCTCGTTCATCAGACTCCGCACAGCGAAAACATCATCCCAAAGCGAGCGGTAGCGGCGTGAGGGACTTCGGGGTGAAGGTGCGCCTCCGCCCATGCCACGTTCACCGGCTGCGTCTACCGGACCGCGACCTGCCGCTTCGCGTTTGATTTCCGCTTTCTCGCCTTCGCCTCCGGCGCCCTTTCCACTTTCTTCGCAGGCGTCTTCGTCGACTCCATCTTCGGCTGCGGACCGCGCACGGCGGCATCGGCCAGCTTCTGCTGCACCTCCGCCGGCTCCGTTTCCCCCGTTACGTGCGCCAGCGCCATGTACTTATCGGTGTCGATCATCCGTTTCACGACGCCCGGATGGTTCGACGCGTCGTTCAAGGTCCACGCGCGGGTATCGACGTACGTGTCTTGGATCCCGATCCGGTTCTTAGGAACGATGATGAATTCGCGCGACGCCGTCGGCGTGCGCACGATGTGCAGCGACATCGCCGCCAAGCCCCACCCGCCGACGAGCAACACGAACACGATCAGGCGAAACAGGTTCTTCATCGCAACCACCTCCGGCTCCTGAGCGCATCGGCAATAGTTTGCTCCGCTGCAACCGCCACAGGTGCCCCACCCCCCACCGCAGCAGTCAACGGGAGGGCACCTGCGACGGGTGTAGCGGATGGACCGCCAAACGCCCGCGTGCCGCGAGGTGCCGGAATGCTAGTCAAAGCATAGCCCGTGCCGCTGTTATATTCGCCGAAGGTTATTGGAACGTAAGCGCAAGCACGTGAAAATTCACGCATTGCGCCTGAAATTCACGCGTTGCGTCGGGTGGAAGGCTCGCTTGCGGACGCGTCGGCGTTACCCAAATCGACGTGATCACTCGCATCGGGCTCGCCGGCTTCGGCGGCGCCTGGTGCGTCCTCGCCACTGGTGCCTGGCGCGGCATCCTCGACCGTTGTCTCGTTGGCGCTCGCGTCTTCGACGGCGCGATCATCGACGGCTGTTTGATCCAGCGCCTCGTCCCCCGTTTCCTCCACTGCCGCCTCCACTGCCGTCTCGTCTGCCGCCGTTGGCGTACCGCTCGCGGCGGGCCGCATCGTCGCGACCGGGAGGGCGCTCTGATAAAAACCCACCGCGAACAGCCCCTGCTGCTGCTGGTAGGGAAAGTTGATCAGCTCGCAGAACTCGTTGATCAGCGCCTGCGCCGCCGCGTCATTGCGTTCGGCGGCCTGCACGGCCAGTTGATGCTTGCGATCGCGGAAACGCATGATCTGCACGAACCGCCCTGTTGTCTCGCCGCTGCCCCAGTTGGCGCCAACCTGCTCGTACACTTCCAGGTGCTCACACCCGAGCCGCGCGAGCGTCTGGCGGAACCGGCGCACCAGCCGCGCGTGCTCCACCCGCTTTTCCTTCGGGACGATATAGCTGTTCGTTTGAAGCAACATGCGAAAGTGGTCAATTCCTTCCAAGCCCTGCCTGTCGCGGCAGCCGCCTGGGGCGGCATTCTGCCACATCCGGCCCGTCCAGACAAACGCACCCAGCCGGTGTTGTCGGATCGCAGGCGGGCGATATCCTGTGCGCTGCATGGACCCAAAACAGCGGGCGGCCGAGGCATCGCTGCAGTTGGTGCGCGATGGCATGGTCATCGGGCTCGGCACCGGCTCGACCGCGGACTATTTCCTCCAGGGGCTCGCCGCAGCCCTGCGCGACGGGCGACTGCGGGACGTGCGCGGCATTCCCACGTCGCGCCAGTCGGAAATCCGCGCCGTCGATCTCAGTATTCCCCTGACCACGCTCACCCAGGACAGCCCCGACATCACGATCGACGGCGCGGATGAAGTCGACCCGCAATTGAACCTCATCAAGGGGCTCGGCGGAGCGCTGCTGCGGGAGAAGATGGTGGCGCAACACTCCCGCCAGCTGATCATCATTGCCGACGCGGGCAAAGCGGTGCCGAAACTGGGGACGAAGTCAGCCCTGCCGGTGGAGGTCGCGCAGTTCGCGCACGAGGCGCACGTGGCGTTCTTCCGCACCCTCGGCGCCACCCCGACACTCCGCACGACCTCTGACGGTGCCGCCTACGTCACCGACAATGGAAACTACATCTACGACTGCCGCTTTGACGGCATTGATGATCCCGCAGCGCTGGATGCTGCGCTGCACGCCCGCGCGGGCGTCGTCGAAACCGGCCTCTTCCTCCGGCTCGCGGCCGTCGCGCTGATCGCGCACCAGCACCGGGTCGAACAGCGCCGCCGCGCCTAGGTCAGATTCCATGGCGCGGCGGGATGTCGTGACGTGATCGTCAGATCTGAAAATCCAATGCGACCTCGGACACTCGCTGACTCTTAGGGCGCCGATCCCGGTACTTCAGCTTGGGGGGTTCGGCGCTGACCTGGTTCAGCGGCGGGACGCTGCTGGTGATGAACACGTTCCCGCCGATGACCGCGCCTTTGCCGATCACGGTGTCGCCGCCGAGGATCGTCGCCCCGGCGTAGATCGTGACGTCGTCCTCGATCGTCGGGTGACGCTTCTGCCCGCGGAGCATCTGTCCGTAGGCGGGGGCGAGGGCGCCGAGGGTCACGCCCTGGTACACCTTGACATTATTGCCGATCTCCGTGGTCTCGCCGACGACCACGCCCGTGCCGTGGTCGATGAAGAACCGTTCGCCGAGCCGGGCACCCGGATGGATGTCGATGCCGGTCAGGCTGTGCGCGTATTCCGTCATGATTCGCGGCAGCAGCGGGACGTGCAGCTTGTGAAACTCGTGCGCCAGGCGCTGGACCATGATCGCGAAGAGGCCGGGGTAGCAGAAGATCGTTTCATCTGTGCTCTGCGCCGCCGGGTCGCTGTCGAACGCCGCCTGTACGTCCATCGCAAGGACCGCTCGGACGGCGGGGATCCGGTCAAAGAACGTCGCAATGATCTGGGCCGCCTCGTGATCGCAATCGGTGCAGCGCTGGTCGTCGCCGTTCGTGCCCGGCAGTTGTTCACGATACCGGAGGCAGCAGCGGATCTGGTCGTACAGCAGGTCGGACAGCTCGATCACGAGCTCCCCGATGCGGAACGGGACGTTCGCCGTCGTCAGCCCCTGCTTGCCGAAGTACCCGGGAAACATCAGGTCGCGCAGCCGCTGGATGCAGTCGATTATGACATCGCGGCTGGGGAGGTAGACGCGGTTGAGATGCTGAAGACTCGGCTGCTGGTTGATGCTGCCGACGATCGCATCGACAAAGCTGGGGAGCTTCTGATTCAGTTCGTTGCGGTCCATGGCGTTGCATGCCTTTTCGTCGTCGCGTGGGTTTGTCGGGATCTATACGAGGGCGGGGCGGCTGCCGCGGTTAGTCGCAGCTGCTACAGGCACAAAGCATGGTCGGGCGAGACTGCATCGGCGCAGGATGATATCCCTTGCGGCGGGGTCCGGCAAACCAATAATGCCCCTCACACGTAGGGGCAAGACTTATCTCGCCGTCTCCTCGCGCGAGAGAAAGCGACACAAGTGTCGCCCCTGCAAGGCAGGAGGATCCCACGGCATGGAAGCACTGATGATTGGCGTCTCCGGCATGCGCGGCACGATCGGCGGCACGCTGACGCCGATCGTCGTCACGCGCATGACCGCCGCCTTCGCCGCCTGGCTCAAGCAGTCGCAGTCCCCCGCCAACGGAAAGCACTTGCGCGTCGTCTTCGGCCGCGACACGCGCCCCAGCGGTTCATGGGTGCGCGACGCCGCCGCGGCGGCATTGGGCGCCTCCGGCGTCGAAGTGATTGACCTCGACGTCGTCACCACCCCCGGCGTCGCCATGATGGTCAAGCACACCGGCGCCGACGCCGGCTTGATCGCCACCGCATCACACAACCCGATCCAGTGGAACGGCCTGAAGTTCCTCAACCGCGATGGCATCTCGCTCCCCGCGCAGGACGCCCAAAGGCTGAAGTCCCTTTACGAATCCGAGGAAGCGAGCTTTGAGTCCGTCGAAAAGATGGTCCCGGCCACGCGCAACAGCGAGACGCACGCGCTGCACGTAAAACGCGTCCTCGATCACGTCGATGCGCTGGGCATCTCCAGCAAGCGCTTCAAGGTCGTGCTCGACAGCGTCAACGGCGCCGGCTGCGTGGTCACCGCCATGCTGCTGAACCGGCTCGGGTGTCAACTGATCCACCTGAACGCGACGCCGGATGGAAAATTTCCGCATGAGCCCGAGCCGACCGAAAAGAACCTCACGCAGCTCGCCGAGGAAGTACGGCGTCAGAAGGCGGCGGTGGGTTTCGCGCAGGACCCGGATGCCGATCGCCTTGCCATCGTCGATGAGAACGGCAGGTACATCGGGGAGGAATACTCGCTCGCCCTGTGCGCCAAGTGGATCTTCTCGAAGAAGTCGGGCGTCGCCGTGACCAACCTTTCGACGAGCCGCATGCTCGACGACATCGCGGCGGCCTCCGCAACAGCCGGAGGCGCCAGCCCCAACTCCGGCCCCAACCGCGTCATCCGCACCTCGGTCGGGGAAGCAAATGTCATGCAGACGATCCTCCGCGAAAACGCCGTCATTGGCGGCGAAGGCAACGGCGGCGTGATCGACCCGCGCATCGTCGGCGGCCGTGACAGCCTGGTGGGCATGGCATACGTCCTCTCGCTTTTGGCGGCGACGGGGAAGACGGTCAGCCAGCTGGTCGCTGAGATCCCTCGCTACGAGATCGTTAAGTCAAAATTCGAATGCCGCCGCGAGGATGCCGAGCGCGCGGTGGCCGTGGTGAAGCAGGCGTTCGCCAATGAACGGATCGACACGCAGGACGGCATCCGCATCGACTGGGACAACAGCTGGGTCCATGCGCGGCCGAGCAACACCGAGCCCATCATGCGCATCATCGCCGAGGCCCCCGACCGCGCAACCGCCGAAGCCCGCGCCGCGGCGGTGCAGAAGGTCGTGGATGCGGCTTTACGCGCCTAGCAGGCGGTGCCGGCAAAATGCATAGAAGAATAAGGGCGATATTGGGGCAATTGCGGTATCTATCGTAACCGCAAGGGTCTACAGTGGCTTCGATGACGGAAAACCCCTCCATCCCCGACAATGGCCCCGACGACCAGCAGCAACAGAAGCCGCGCGAGCCCCGGCCACACCCGGAGAAAGGGCCTGTCTTCGCCGCGGCGGAATCGCCGGCGCACGACTTGTCCGAGGAGATCGTCAAGACCGTGAAGCGGACGGCAGGCGAGCGCGTGACCTGCCGGCGGATCTTTGGCAACAACTACCGCTGCAACTGGTGGACGCCGCAAAGCTCCAGCGGATACGACAACCCCAACCTGTCTGGCTCGACCGTCACCACCCACCGCGTCGGGCGCAGCGCGCTGCTGCGCGTCATGAAGACCCCCGAGGGCAACCTGTCGATCGAGATCGTCAACGGCGCACCCCGCTGATCCCTACTTCTGCTTGGCTTCCAATTCGCCCCAGCGCTCGTACAGCGACGCGACTCGCGTCTGTGCATCGCTGAGCTTCGCGCACGCCTCATGCATTGCTTCGCGGTCGGCCATGACCTTCGGGTCGCACACGCTCGCCTGCAGCGCCTCCACCTGCCCTTCGGCCTGGAGGATCGTCACTTCCATCTGCTCCCACTCGCGCTGCTCATTCCAGCTCAGACGCCTGGGTTTTGGCCGCGAAGCAGAGCCGCCCGCCGCCGGAGCCGGTGGTGTACGGACGGACGCGGCGGCGTCGCGCGCCTTCGCTTCTGATTGAGCGCGTTCCCATTGCGGCAGGTCAGCATACATCGTAGCGCCGCCTTTTCCGTCGAGCGCAAGCAGCTCGGTCGAGACGCGATCGAGCAGGTAGCGGTCGTGCGTGACGAGCACGAGCGCGCCCGGGAAGTCTTCCAGGCTCTCCTCGAGCACGTCCAGCGTCGGGATGTCCAGGTCGTTCGTCGGCTCGTCGAGGATGAGCACGTCGGCGGGGTGGAGCATCAGTCGCGCGATGAGGATGCGCGCCTGCTCGCCGCCGGACATCTCCCCCACCGGCATGTCCAGCTGCTCGGTGCGGAAGAGAAACCGCCTGGCCCACGCGGTGATGTGCATCGAACCGCCGCGATAGATGATCGTGTCGCTGCCTTTGGGCGAGAGCGCCGCCCGCAGCGACTGGTCCTTGTCGAGCTGAGCCCGGTTCTGGTCGAACGTCACGACCTTCAACTCATCGGCCACGACGATGGCTCCGGCATCGGGCTTGAGCTCTCCCATCAGCAGCTTGATCAGCGTGGTCTTGCCGCTGCCGTTCGGACCGAGCAGGCCGAGCTTCGTGCCGGGGGCGAGGACGAAGTTGACGTCTTGGAATAGCGTCCGTCCGCCGCGGGCGATTGCAACGTGCTTCGCCTCGAGCAGCTTGCGCGTCTTACGCTGGGAAGCGAGGAAATCGATGCCCGCGGCGCCGTGGGTCGCGTTGCGGCGCTTGAGGTCCGCCAGGTCGGACATCATCCGCTCGGCCTGCTGAATGCGACCCTTGGCCTTGGTGGTGCGCGCCTTGGCGCCACGGTGGAGCCACTCGATCTCGCGCCGCACCTGGCTCGCCAGTGACTGCTGCTCGCTGCGCTGGGCCTCGAGGAAGCCTTCGCGGCGCTGCAGGAATTCACTGTAGCTGCCGTCGACGCTGAAAAAGCCCTGCGGGTATGCGCGGTTGAGCTCGATCGTGCGGTTCGTCGCATTCTCAAGGAACTGCCGATCATGACTGACGATCAGGCAGGCGAACGGCGCGCTCTTCAGCAGGTTTTCCAGCCAGATGATGCCTTGGAGGTCCAGGTGGTTCGTCGGCTCGTCGAGCAGGAGCAGCTCTGGTTCGCGGATGAGCTGGCGCGCGATCGCCAGCCGCTTGCGCCATCCGCCGGAGAGCGATTCTGCGCGCTGCTGCGGGTCGGGAAAACCGATCCGGCCGAGCATCACGTTGGCCGCGACCCGCCGATCGTGCTCGTCCCCATGCCCATGCTCAATCGCGCCGGCGAGCAGCTCCTCCACCGTCTGCGATCCCTCCAACACGTCCTCCTGCGCCACGTAGCCCGCGCGCAGCTGCCGCCGCGCGACGATCTCACCCTCGTCGGGAAGCACCAAGCCCGCCAGGATCTTCAGCAGCGTCGATTTCCCCGATCCATTGGGCCCGATGAGCCCCGTGTGCTGATCATCGGACAACCCCAGCGTAATCCCCTTAAACAACAGCCGCGGGCCAAATGACTTCGTTAGATTCTGAACACTGAGCAGGACGGCCATGCGGAAACTCTAGCGCGAGAGGCAGGGTCTGTCATCCGTGACGATCCGGTGGGTGATGCCGCCCAACCACGCGAGGACGCACAGGTCAGAAAGAGATTGCTCTTCCCCACTCTTCCTCCGTGATCTCTGCGCCTTGTATGTTCAAAACACCTTCAAAACATTCTACTGCGTCTCGTCGTGTTCGCGTGCGGACGAGATCATCGTCGTCGCCGGGACGTGGAGGATGGGCGTCTGGGAGATCCGCCTGCCGCGTTTGATGGTGACCGTGAACTCGGAGCAACTCGCCATCGTGATTCGCGACCTGCCGATGTTGCTCGACACGGGGGGCGGATGTGTCCCTGCTGCCTCGCTCACACGTCGAGTCGCTCGCATCGCCTGACGCAAAGCAGTACGAGCTGGAAGCATTCGATCGAACAAAGAGCACCGCGGCGGCCATCTCCGCTGAATTGCAGTTTCTCGGGAAATCCTTCCGAGGGCAGTTCCTGCTGATTGACGGCTGGCACGGCGTTCTGGCCGAAATGTTCTGAACAACCTTTCCCTTCTGTTCGATGGCCCGTCTCTGAAATGGATGCAGCAGCGGTAGCCGTCCCACTTCTCTTCGCGCGATTCGTCGTGCTGTGCCGCTCGGTCGGCGGCTTGAAAATTGAGCGGGCCCACCCACAATACGCCCCGCCCGCTCGGGCCGCGCGCCCGCGTGCGCCGGCGCCGGTAACGCGGTCACGGCGGAGAGAGCGAGAGATCGGAAAGTTACTTCTGAGGCAAGGATTTCACGCGTGCGGAAACTGCTGGTCGCCAACCGGAGCGAGATCGCTACACGCGTGTTCCGGGCGGCTACGGAACTGGGGCTCGAGACGGTCGCGGTCTACACCTACGAGGACCGGTTCTCCCTGCACCGGTTCAAGGCGGATGAGTCGTACCTGATCGGGCCGGCCGAGGGGGGCGAGCCGGTCAAGGGTTATCTCAACATCGAGCACATCATCGCGATCGCCAAGGTGCAGGGAGTCGACGCGATCCACCCCGGGTACGGGTTTCTCTCTGAAAATGCAGAGCTCGCGCGGCAGTGCGAGCGCAACGGGATTACCTTCGTCGGGCCCACCGCCAAGCTGCTCGAAGCGTTCGGCGACAAGACAGCGGCCAAGCGCATCGCGACGAAGGCCAAAGTGCCCACCGTGCCCGGGACAGAGCACGGGCTGAAGAGCGCCGCCGACGTGAAGAAGGCGGCGAAGGCAATCGGGTATCCGGTCATCATCAAGGCCAGCTTCGGGGGCGGCGGACGCGGGATGCGCGTCGTGCAGAACGGTGAGGAGCTTGCGGGCAAGCTCGAGGAAGCGCAGCGCGAGGCGGGCGCGGCGTTCGGCCGGCCGGAGGTGTTCGTCGAGAAGTACATCCGACGGGCCAAGCACATCGAGGTGCAGATCCTCGGCGACACGCACGGAAACCTCGTGCACCTGTGGGAGCGCGACTGCTCGGTGCAGCGCCGGCATCAGAAGGTGGTCGAGGTCGCGCCCAGCATCGACCTCCCCCGCGGCCTGCGCGAGCGCATCTGCACGGCGGCGGTCGAGCTGTGCAGGGTCGCGAAGTACCGCAACGCGGGCACGGTTGAGTTTCTCGTCGACGACGACACGAAGGAGTTCTACTTCATCGAGGTGAACCCTCGCATCCAGGTCGAGCACACCGTTACCGAAGTCGTCACCGGCGTCGATATCGTCAAGAGCCAGATTCTCGTGGCGCAGGGCCATAAGCTGCACGAGGCACCGCTGAACGTTCCGCAGCAGGAGCAGATTGAGACCAGCGGATACGCCATCCAATGCCGCATCACCACCGAAGACCCGGAGAACAGCTTCATCCCGGACTATGGGCGGCTGACGACGTACCGAAGCGCGGGTGGGTTCGCCATACGCCTCGACGGCGGCAACGGGTTCGCCGGGGCGATCATCACGCCCTACTTCGATTCGCTGCTCGTGAAGCTGACGAGCTGGGGCGTGACGTTCGAAGAAGCGGTGAAGCGGACGGACCGGGCGCTGCGCGAGTTCCGCATCCGCGGGGTGAAGACGAATATTCCGTTCCTGGAAAACCTGATCCTGCACCCGACGTTCGCCGCCGGGAATGCCACGACGACGTTCATCGACTCGACGCCCGAGCTGTTCCGCTTCCGCCCCAAGCGCGATCGCGCGACAAAGATCCTCTCGTACCTGGGCGACGTGATCGTCAACGGGCGGCCCGACGTGAAGGGCAAGTTTGATCCGAAGAGGGAGTTCGTCGAGCCGATCGTCCCCACCTACGTACACGGCGTCCCGCCGCCGCAGGGGCTGCGGAATAAGCTGCTGGAGATGGGCCCGGAGAAGTTCTGCCAGTGGGTGCGCAAGCAAAAACCGCTGCTGTTCACGGACACGACGATGCGCGACGCGCACCAGTCGCTGCTGGCGACGCGGGTGCGGACGTTCGACCTGCTGAAGGTGGCCGAGTCCGTCGCGCACCGCACGCCGAATCTATTCAGCCTGGAGATGTGGGGCGGCGCGACGTTCGACACGTCGATGCGCTTCTGCCAGGAAGACCCGTGGGACCGGCTCGATCAGCTCCGCTCGCGCGTGCCGAACATCCCCTTCCAGATGCTGCTGCGCGCCAGCAATGCCGTCGGCTACACCAATTACCCCGACAACGTCGTGCGCGAGTTCACGAAGACGGCCGCCGAGCATGGCATCGACGTGTTCCGGATCTTCGACTCGCTCAACTGGGTCGAGAACATGAAGATCGCGGTCGAGACGGTCCGCGATAAGACCAACTCGCTCTGCGAAGCCGCCATTTGCTACACCGGCGACATCCTCGACCCCAGGCGCACGAAGTACAGCCTGAGCTATTACGTGAAGATGGCCAAAGAGCTGGTCAAGATGGGGACGCACATCCTCGGCATCAAGGACATGGCCGGGCTTTGCAAGCCATACGCTGCATACGCCCTGGTCAAGGCGCTGCGCGACGAGGTGGATGTTCCGATCCACTTCCACACCCACGACACCGCCGGCGTGCAGGCGGGATCGATCCTCCGCGCCGCCGATGCCGGCGTGGACATCGCCGATGCGGCCATCGCGTCCATGAGCGGGATGACCAGCCAGCCGAACCTCAACTCACTGGTCGCTGCGCTGCGCCACACCGCGCGCGACTCGGGGCTGGACCTGGACGCGCTGAATGAGTTCAGCACCTACTGGGAAGCCGTACGGGAATTTTATTATCCCTTCGAAGAAGGAATGAAGTCCCCCACCGCCGAGGTCTACCTGCACGAGATGCCCGGAGGGCAGTACACCAACCTCCGCCAGCAGGCCAAGAGCCTGCACCTGGCAGACCGCTGGCCCGAGATCGCGAAGATGTACGCGGCCGTCAATGAGCTCTTCGGCGACATTGTGAAAGTCACGCCATCGAGCAAGGTGGTGGGCGACATGGCGCTGTACATGGTGACCAACGGCCTGACGTCGATGGACATCCTCGACCCGAGCAAGAAGCACAACTTCCCGCGCAGCGTGGTCGAGATGATGCAGGGCCAGCTCGGCTTCCCCGAAGACGGCTGGCCCAAGGTGTTGCAGAAAATCATCCTCAACTCCGCCGGCGTGGAGCCGATCAAGGGCCGGCCGGGGGCGAAGATCCCGAAGGTCGACTTCAACGCGACGCGCAAGGAACTGGCGTCGAAGATGGGCACCGAGCCGCGCGACGTCGACGTGCAGAGCTACCTCATGTACCCGCAGGTCTTCCTCGACTTTGTGAAGCACCTGCAGGCCTACGACAACACCAGCGTGCTCCCCACGCCCGCGTTCCTTTACGGGCTTCAGAGCGGCGATGAGATCAACGTCGAGATCGAGCCGGGCAAGACGCTGATCGTCAAGTATTTGACCACCGGCGATCCACGCGATGACGGGATGCGCACCGTCTTTTTTGAACTGAATGGCCAGCCGCGCGAAGTGCTCATCGCCGACCGCGCGCTGGAGGCCAGTCTCCACAAGCACCCCAAGGCCGATGTCGAAGACCCCGACCATGTTCCCGCGCCGATGCCCGGCAAGGTATCCAGCGTCGCGGTCAAGAAGGGTCAGGCCGTAAAGGAAAACGAACGGCTGCTGAGCATCGAAGCCATGAAGATGGAAACGGCAGTCTACTGCCCGCGCGAAGCGAAGGTGGCCGATGTGCTGGTAAAACCGGGCTCGACCGTCGCGGCGGGCGATCTGCTGATCGTGCTGGAAGGTTAGAGTAAGAGGCATGGTCGCAACGACCCCAACGCCCTCAGCGTCGGAGGCGCGGCTTCGGATGGAAGGCGTGCGCAAGACGTTCGGCGCCACCAAAGCACTCGCCGGCGTCGATCTCACCGTCAATGAAGGCGAGGTCCTCGCGTTGGTCGGAGAGAATGGCGCGGGAAAGAGCACGCTCATGAAGGTCCTCTCCGGCGCACATCAGCCGGACGAAGGGCGGATGAGGCTCGGGGGCAAGCCATACGCCCCGCGCAATCCGCTGGACGCGCGCCGCAGCGGCGTGGCGATGATCTACCAGGAGCTGTCGCTCGCGCCGGACCTGTCCGTGATGGAGAACATCCTCCTGGGAATGGAGCCGACGCGCGGGCCGCTCGTGAAGTGGGACGAGGTGCGCCAGCGCGCCAGCGCCGCGCTGGCGCAGCTGGGCCGGAGCGACATCCCGCTGGACGCTCCCGTTTCCGAACTGACGATCGCGTCGCAGCAGATGGTGGAAATCGCCCGCGCCGTCGCCATCGGCTGCCGGGTGCTCGTGCTCGACGAGCCCACCAGCAGTCTCACGCGCCCCGACATCCGCCACCTGTTCGACCTCGTGCAGCGCCTCCGCTCGCAAGGGCTGGCAATCATCTACATCTCGCATTTTCTCGAAGAGGTGAAAGAGATCTCCGACCGCTTCACGGTGCTGCGCGACGGCAAGAGCGTAGGCGGCGGCGTGACGCGGGACGCATCACTCGAGCAGATCATCGCACTGATGGTGGGACGCGATATCCAGGATTTGTACCCGCGCTCCCCGCGGAAGCCGGGCGAGATGGTGCTCGAGGTGCACAACCTCGTCGGCCACGGCAAGCCGCGCTGGGCGGCGCTCCAGCTGCGCTGCGGCGAGGTGATGGGCGTTGCGGGGTTGATCGGCGCAGGACGAACGGAGCTGCTCCGTTGCGTCTTCGGCCTTAAGCCGGTGAAAGAGGGGACAATCCGCGTCGCCCAGTTCTCCGGTTACGCCAGCCCGCGCCAGCGCTGGCGGCAGGGTATGGGGATGGTCAGCGAAGACCGCAAGCGCGAAGGACTCGCGCTGAACCTCAGCATCGCCGATAACCTGACGCTGTCGAAGCTGAACTTCCTGGTCTCGCCGGCCGAGCAGCGCCGCGCGTCGAGCAACTGGATCGAGCGGCTGGCCGTGCGCTGCCGCGGTTCGCAGCAGGAGGTCGGGGCGCTCTCGGGTGGCAATCAGCAGAAGGTCGCGATCGCCCGGCTGCTGCACCACGACGTGGATGTGCTGCTGCTCGACGAGCCGACGCGCGGCATCGACGTGGGAAGCAAGGCACAGATCTATCGCATGATCGATCAGCTCGCGTGCGCGGGCAAGGCCGTGTTGATGGTCAGCAGCTATTTGCCCGAGCTGCTGGGGGTGTGCGACCGCATCGCCGTCATGTGCCGTGGCGTGCTCGGGCCGGCGCGGCTGGTTTCTGAACTCGACGAACACCAGATCATGCAGGAAGCGACGGGCGCTGCTGTCGCGGAAAACAGACCATGACGAGCATGTCTCCGAATGCTTCCGGCGCTGGACCCCCGTTCCCCTACGCCGCGCCGACTGCGACTGGCCAGACCTGGACCACGATCCTCACGAAGCTCGGGCCGCTCATCGGTCTGTCCTTCGTCGTCGGACTCTTCTCCGTCCTGACGTACAACACTTTTTTTACGCTGGGGAACTTCGAGTTGATCCTGCGGCAGACGGCGGTCGTCGGGATCGCGGCCCTGGGCATGACGATGATCATCATCGCCGGCGGAATCGACCTGTCGGTCGGCTCGGCTATCGCCGTCGTGTGCGTCACCGTTGCGCTGCTGCTGCCGCACGAGCTGGTGGATCCCGGCACCGGCGCGCGCGTGCTCACCGGCGGCATTCATCCCGTGCTGGCGGCCCTGGGCGGGATCGCCGCCGGCATCATGATCGGATGCCTCAATGGAGCGCTCACGACCGGCCTGCGCCTGGCCCCCTTCATCATCACGCTTGGCATGATGTCGCTCCTGCGCGGGACGGCGCAGGAGTGGGCGAACAACACGATGGTTTACCCGCGTCAGGTCGGCTTCCTTGACGAGCTGCTCCAGCCGATCGACGCAAAACACCTGTGGCTGCTGACGCCCGGCGTGTGGCTCATGCTTTTGCTCGCGCTGGTCGTCTCGGGCGTGCTGCGCTACACGCGGTTCGGGCGCTACATCTTCGCCATCGGATCCAACGAGCAGACGGCGCGGCTGTGCGGTGTCCCCGTCGAGCGCACCAAGCTGCTCGTCTACGCCTTCGCCGGCGCGCTGTTCGCGGTGGCGGGCATCCTCCAGTTCTCATACCTGGGCATGGGCGACCCAACGACCGCTGTCGGCATGGAGCTGGACATCATCGCCGCCGTCGTGATCGGGGGCGCGAGCCTCGCCGGCGGGCAAGGCACGATCCTCGGCAGCCTCGTTGGCGCTCTGATCATGACCGTCGTCGCCAACGGCTGCTCAAAAATGGGCTGGCCCAACAGCCGCCAGCTGATCGTCACCGGCGTGATCATCATCCTCGCCGTCGCCCTGGACCGCCTGCGCCACCGCAAACGCACAGCGGCCGAATGAAGACGGTGAGCCACACCCCGGGGCACACATGTACACAGACATAGACGGCGGAAAGCACGTCAGAACTCCTGACATTCCACGCTCTGGCCGGTTGCTGTTATCCTGCGCGGCCCCACATTCCAGGAGCATCGCATGGATTACCGCGACCTCGGCCGCGCCGGCATGAAGGTGTCGCCGATCTGCTTGGGCAACATGAACTTCGGCGGCAGCGCGGATGAATCGACCAGCCGGGCGATCATGGACCATGCGGTCGAGCGCGGCATCAATTTCTTCGACACGGCCAACGTTTATCAAAAATCCGTCAGCGAGCAGGTGCTTGGCCGCTGGCTTCAAGGCGGCGGCTCATCGCGGCGCGATGCCCTGGTCATCGCCACGAAAGTCTACGGCAAGATGAGCGAGAACGTGAACGACCGGGGCCTCTCGCGCCGGCACATCGTCCAAGCATGTGAACAGAGCCTTCGCCGATTGCAGATCGAGGCGATCGACCTGTACCAGTGCCACCACTGGGACACGGTGCGCATTGAGGAGACGCTGCGCGCCATGGACGATCTGATACGCGCGGGCAAGGTGATCTACTGGGGCACGAGCAACTTCAAGGCCTGGCATCTCACAGAAGCGACGCTCCTCGCCGAGCGCATGCTCGCTCCCGTGCCGGTGAGCGAGCAATGCCCCTACTCGATCCTGAACCGTCACGTCGAAACCGAGCTCGCGCCCTTCTGCATGAAGTACGGCGTGCGCATGCTCCCCTGGAGCCCCCTCAATGCCGGGCGGTTGAGCGGGATGTACCGCAAGGGCAAGCCGATCGAGGACACTCCGCGCAACAAGAGCGAGTCGTTCCGTAAGGCGCTGGACAAGAACATCGACCTGATCGAGCAACTGACGCTGCTGGCCGAAGGGCTGGGCAGTACGCTGCCGCGTCTCGCTTACGCGTTTCTGTATCGCCAGCCCCACGTGGCCAGCGTGATCGTCGGCCCGCGCACGATTGAGCACCTGGATGAGTCCCTGGCGGCGCTGGAACTGAAGCTGGACGATCAGACGCTGAAGCGAATCGACGAGCTGGTCCCGCCGGGCGCTGCGCCCGACTACGTGGGGTGGTGACGGTACAAGACATCCAACTGTAGCTCATTCAGCTGCAAGTCAGCTGCGGCAGGATCGCGGGCGACGATCAGCGCGCCTTACGGTCGAGGTGAATGGCGAGCACCGTCACGTCAGCGGGGGTGATTCCGCTGATGCGCAGCGCCTGTCCCAGGCTGCGGGGGGTGAAGGTGGTGAACTTCTGGCGCGCCTCGTTGCGGAGACCGATCACTGACGCGTAATCGATCGTTTGCGGAATCAGCTTCGTCTCGAGCTGGGCGAAGCGCTCGATCTGCCGGTCTTGACGGGCGATGTAACCTTCATACTTCACGCGCACCTCGGCCTGTCGCCCGACATCCGCCGGAATGGCCGCAAGCGCGGGAAAGAGCGAGGCGACTGTCAACCAGTCGGTATCGGAGCGGCGCAGCCAGCCGAGGGCGGTCGAGCCGTTCAGCGTTTGATCGTGCAGGAGGTCCATCACATGCGCGATCGTGTTGCGGCGGGTTTCGAAGCGCGTCCAGCGGTGGTCATCAACCAGCCCCACGGCGCGACCGATCGGCGTCAGGCGCGCATCAGCATTGTCGCTGCGCAGGTGCAATCGGTGCTCGGCCCTGGAGGTGAACATGCGGTACGGTTCCGTCGGCGGCTTGGTCACGAGGTCATCGATCAGCACGCCAATGTACGCCTGGTCGCGGCGGAGGACGAAGTCCGTCGGCAGCCCCGATGCCAGACGCGCCGCGTTGACCCCCGCCACGAGCCCCTGCGCCCCGGCCTCCTCATACCCACTCGTGCCGTTGATCTGCCCCGCCAGGAACAGCCCGGACACCTTCTTCGTCTCCAGGGTCGAGCGGATCTGCGTCGGCCAGACCATGTCGTACTCGACCGCATAGCCATGGCGGAGGATCGCTGCGCGTTCCAAACCCGGGATCAGCGCGATCATCTGCGCCTGCAGGTCGGCGGGCAGGCTGGTGCTGATGCCGTTGCAGTAGATCTCGCCGGTGTCCAGCCCCTCGGGCTCGAGGAAGATGTGATGGCTCGACTTTTCGGCGAAGCGGACCACTTTGTCCTCGATGCTCGGGCAGTAGCGCGGCCCGGTGGAGGCGATTTGCCCTGAATACATGGGCGCACGGTGCAGGTTGCCGCGAATGATGTCATGGATGGCGCCGTTGGTCGCGCCGATCCAGCAGTTCGTCTGCGCAAGTGGCGGGGACCACGCCCCCGCGTACTCGTTCAGGAAGGAAAAGGGCGCGGGCGCTTCATCCCCCGGTTGAATATCGAACCTGGAAAAATCGATCGTCTCTCGATCCAGGCGCGGCGGAGTACCGGTCTTGAGGCGTCCAAGCTCCAGTCCGAGGCGGGCCAGGCAACCCGACAGCCCGCGCGCGGACCCCTCGCCAGCGCGACCGCCTTCGGTCTTCCGCTCGCCGGTGTGCATCAGCGCGCGGAGGAATGTGCCGGTCGTGACAATCACGGCCCGGCAGGTCAGGCGCGTTCCATCCGCAAGGCTCACAGCATTCACAGTGGCATGGGCGTCGTGCCCATGTACGGGCGAGAGGCCCCTGCCGCTTGTTTCGATATCCGCGACCTCGCCGGGAACGATGTCAAGATTCGGGCAACTTGCCAGCAGCCGCTGCACCTCGGCTGCGTATTTGTACTTGTCCGCCTGCGCGCGCGGGCCCCACACAGCAGGGCCTTTGCTGCGATTGAGCATGCGGAACTGAATCCCCGTGTTGTCGATCGCCAGCCCCATCAGCCCGCTCAGCGCATCGATCTCGCGGACCATCTGGCCCTTGGCCAGCCCTCCGATGGCCGGATTGCAGGACATCTGACCGATGCGCGCGGGATCCAGGGTGACCAGCGCAACGGAAGCGCCCAGACGGGACGCCGCCCACGCAGCCTCCGCGCCGGCGTGGCCGCCCCCGATCACTACGATGTCATAATCCGTTCGCACGCCTGTTGCCGCCCGAAAAGCGTGCGAATCGTAGGGGTAGGCAAGCGCGAGGTCCAGCAGATGATCGACCGGTGGTGTTGCAAGACGGACCGGCCGGACGCTGTAGATTACGAAGCACATCGGCTGAGCGGGAACAGATCACCGTCGACCGTGGCGCATGCGCACCCCGGCGAGGCCAGCCCCGATCCCCGCGGCGGCGGCCACGAATAAAATCGATGCGCGGCCGGAGTCCCCGCGCTCGCGGGCGCGCCAGCCCTCATATGCGGCGACGGCGCCCAGCGCGATGAACGAAAACGCGAAACGCACGAACCACCAGCGCGCGCTCCAACGCCTCGGACCGTACGCGTCCTCGAACGTTTCCCTCGGATCCGGCTCCATCATCTTCAGCCTGCTTTCCACCTCTTCAATTGCTCATGTGCTTCAGGCGATCGCATCGACGGTTGGGTGGGGGCGAAACTGGCGTCGCCCTCGCTGGTGCGCAAGAAACGGCGATACAGGTGTCGCCCTTGAAAAAAAGCGATTGACTCACAATCAGTTACTTTCAGCCTTTCATCGATACCCCACTTGCTGGTATAGTTACTCGCGGAGAGGCGCGCCTAAGTGCCCGCCATCATGTCCGGATGATTCTAAGTTGATCACGTGCCGGGGGTTCAAGTTTCTGGTCCGTTGCGTTGCGTAGCAACGACGGAGATGCAGCTTGCGGACAACTTAGCCGTCTCGTTGCGGCACGTCACGACCCAATGACGTTGGCCCGCACGCGGCTACCCCAGTGTTCGTGCGCAGGGCGCATCAACTGACCCACGGCCGTCGTCGGGAGTGTTGCTGATGTTACTCTCCTCTCGCGCCACGGTGTGCTCTGCCATTGGCCTGTCTGCACTTCTCATTGCGCCGACCTCCGCTTCGGCGGCGGTTATGAACTTTAATGGACGCGCGCACGGCGAGATCGTCGATGACTACTACAAGTCCAGCAAGGGGGTGACGATCAGCGCTGCAAACTCTCAGGGCGGGCCGAACATCGCGATCGCGTTCGACACGACCAGGACCCGCACCGATGACGCCGATCTCGAGGACCCCTGGAACATGGGCAACCTCGTCGGCACGACACTCTGGAAAATTCTGATCCTTGCCGAGAACGATATTGATGCGAACGGGGACGGCAGGATCGATCGCCCCGACGACCAGGGCAGCCAGCCGCACCTCGGCTCCGCCGGTCAATTGATATTCGATTTCGACCTCCCGCAGCAATCTCTCGGCGTGGACCTGATCGATGTCGAGGACGGCGACTACACCATTCCGCCAGACCCGCAGACCGCCGGCGACCAGGTCGGCTACATCGGCTTCTACCTCCTCGGCGCGGAGGTCCGCCGCGTGTCGCTCCATGAGTTTGTCAATCCGAGTTCCGACCTCCACGACCCCTCCGTGGTTTATGGCGACAACTCCGCCAACCGCATTCAGGAGATGACGGCCGAGGAGCTGAACATCGTTGCGTATGACAAGCTGGTGTTCGACATGGGCATGTGCTACGGGATCGACAGCCTGGTCTTCCAGGAGTTTACCGGGGCCGTGCCGGAGCCGTCGTCGCTCGCGTGGTTGGGACTGGGCGCGGCACTGCTCGCTCGGCGCGCTCGGCGGAGGTGAAGCCGCAGTGTGCGCGCTGATGCTCTTGCGCTGTGCTCATTTGACGCTCATCCGCTTGCCACGGCATCAACAAGCCCCTGAATGCTTGCCGTCTGCGCCGCGACGGTCGGCTCAAGCCCTAGTTCCCTCAAAGTCGCGCTCGTGACCGGGCCGATGCTCGCAACCTTGACGCCCGCCAGTTTCTCGCGATAGTCCGCGCCCAGCAGCCTTACGAAATTTCTCGCGGTGCTGCTGCTGGTGAAGGTCACCCACGTGACGCGGCGCTCCTCCAGCGCTTCGAGCAGTTCCGGCGGCAGCGACGCCGCCGGCTTCGTCTCGTAAACCGCGACGTCGCGCACCTCCGCCGCCCCCGCCTGCTTCAGCCGCTCGACCAGCACCGGACGCGCAATGTCCGCGCGCAGGAGCAGGAAACGCTTGCCTTGAACCTCTTCCCGCGCCACCAGCTCATCAGCAAGCGCGTCGGCGACGGCGCGATCCGGGCACACATCCGCCCGCAGCCCCAGATGCTCCGCCACTGCATCGCGCGTCTCCGCGCCGACGGCGACAACCCTCGCTTTGCCGAACGCCCGCACATCTAACCCTAACGCGTCGAGCCGCTCGCGCGTGAAACGGGCGCCGTTGCCGCTCGTGAATACGACCCAGTGGTACGAGTTCGCTGAAGACAGTGCATCTTGAATCGCGCCGAGGTCGCCGCGCACGATCTCGATCGTCGGGGCTTCGATCACGTTCGCACCCAGTTCCATCAGCCGCTCGGATAATTCGCTTGCCTCCTCCCGTGTGCGCGTGACGACGATTGTCTGACCGTACAGCGGACGTTGCTCGAACCAGTTCAAGCCTGCCCGCAGCGACACGACCCGACCGACGATCGTCAGCGCAGGCGGCGCGAGCCCAGCGTCGGCGACGCGCGCGGCGAGGTCGGCGAGTGTGCCCATGACCGTCTTCTGCCGCGGGGTGGTGCCCCAGCGGATCGTCGCCGCGGGCGTCTGCGGGTCCATGCCGTGCGCGATCAGGTTCTGGCAAATGCGCGGGAGCGACTTGATGCCCATGTAGAACGCCAGGCACGGGAGTTTTGCAATGGCGGACCAGTCAACGTCGGACGAGCCGATGGCGGGATCGCGCGTGCGGCTCTGGGGGTCCTGGTACTGCTCTTCTTTCTCGTGGCCCGTGAGGAACGTGAAGCTCGAGTTGAAGTCGCGGTGCGTGACGGGAATGCCCGCGTACGCCGGCGCCGCGATGGCGGCGGTGATGCCGGGGACCACTTCGAAGCGGATTCCCGCCGCCGCGAGGGCCTCGCACTCTTCCCCGCCGCGCCCGAACACGAACGGATCGCCCCCTTTCAACCGCACCACGCGCTGGCCGGCGCGGGCCTGTTCGACGAGCAGCTCGTTGATCTGCTCCTGCGTGAATGCATGCGCGGCGGCCTTCTTGCCGACGTAGATGGCCCTGGCTGTCGGCGCGTGGCGCAGCAGCAGCGGGTTGGCGAGGTAGTCGTAGACGACGACGTCCGCCCGTTCCAATAACGTCCGCCCGCGCACGGTCAGCAGCCCCGGATCTCCCGGACCCGCGCCGACGAGGTAAACGACGCCTTTTCCGCCACTTCCGCTCACCGCACATATCCCAAGACAAATGTGAACCTGGGTAATCTGCCCGGCTTTTATCGCCGATGCATTCAATGCCGCCGGTTGGCAGGCCGACGCTGAATCGCGGGTGCAAGCTCCGCGAGCTGCCACCATCATACGGGAGTGAAGCATCATGGTCGCGTTACTGAAGATGCCGAACCTGCGACTGACCCCCCCGGCCTCGACCGAGGGTGACGGCGGCGCCGAACGCCGCGTCTTCCCTCGCAAGGAAATGCACGGACATGTCGAGAGCCGCCGTATCGACCACTCCATCGACGCCCTTCGTCACCCGCGCCTGTCGCTTGCACTGTGCGACCTGTCGCTCGGCGGCTTGGCGGCGATCACCGACCTCCCGCTGCGCAAGGGCGAGCGGCTGACCGTCTTTTTCCCTCCGCAGGGCGCAAAGCGAGGCTGGGACGCTGCCGGCCGCGTTGTTCGCTGCCAACCCAGCAGCACCGGCTACCGCATCGCGCTGGAGTTCGACCCGCTCCCGATGGCAGCGTGACGTCCCTCGCATCCCGCGGAAAATGTAGCCGAACGCGCCTCCGGGTTGCGGTTCGTTCCTGCCTGGCGCAAGCAGGTGAGCAGCCAGGATGACATCGCGCGGCGTCGCGGTACGATGGGGCGATGCCCAGCACTGATGAAGAACTGAAGAAAGCGTTGAAGGCGTTCAAAAAGCGGCTGAAGCTCACGCGGCTCGATGAGGATTCGAAGCTGGGGCGGAGCCCGCTCACGGGGGCGCGGACAAAAGTGGTGTCGATTCAGCCCCCCGGCGGGTTTGGCCGGGAGATCTGGGAAGAGCTGGCGGACAAGGGGTACCTGAAGCGCGATACAAGCGGGTTCTACGAGCTCGTGGAGGGTCGCTGAATGCGCGCCACGGTTGGCGTTGCCGCCGGCGCTGCGGCGCTCGTGCTCCTGTTGTGCGCTACGGCGCTGGCGCAGGAGAAGCCACTCACCCTTGCGGACGCCGCGACGGCCGCGCCACTCACTGCCAATGACGCGGCCGCACTCGCCCGCTATGTCGGCGAGCGGCTGCATGCGTCGAAAGTCCTCACGCCCCTGCCCGCCGCACTGAAGCAGGACGCCGAAGCGCGCATGGTCTTCGTTTCCGTCAGCGATGGCGAGGAGTCAGCGCACGTCGCCATATCGGCCGCGCGCGGCGCAGTCCGGGCCGCCGAGGGCGCGATGACGCGCATCACCAGGCTTCTGCCTGATGTTTCCCAGCGCGTGTGGATCAAGGTGGACATCGTCAACCGGGTCGAGCCGCTCGCGCCGGGTGCGACCAAGCTGGCGCTGGGCATCCGCCGGTCGCTCGACGGCCTGGAGATGGCCGGGGGGCTCGCGCTCTTGCCAGAGGAACTGCTGGGGTGGCACCTCGTCGAGGGCCATCGGTTCATCGAAGGTTCGCTCTACGACTACCTTGAGGCCCGCCCCGCTCGCGCGGCGGTGGATATGGATGATGAGCTTCGGCCGGTGCGCCGCTTCGGGTGCGCGTCGTTCTTCCTGCTCGACGACCACACGCCGCTGCCGCTGTACCGCGGTCACCGGCTGTTCGATCGGCTGACGCCGGACGACCTCCGCGCCGCCGCCGATGCCGCGGGGGCGTATCTGGTGCGCAGCGTCACGGAGACCGGGCGGTTCGAGTACTCCTATCGGCTCGACCTGGACGAAGTCCCGCGCGAGTACAACATCGTTCGCCACGCGGGCACCCTCTGGGCAATGGTCGACCTCTACCGCGAGACCAGGGACGACGAGCAGCTCGCGGCGATCGACCGGGCCATGCGCTACCTGCTGGCGCAGATCAGGCCAATGAAGATCGGGGACCAGGAGGTCGTTGGCGTCGTCGAAAACGACGAGGTGTCGCTGGGCGGGAACGCGCTGGCGGCACTGGCGCTGGGGGCGTACATCGAAGCAACGGGAAACCAGGACCACCTTCCGATCCTGCGCGCGCTGGGCAAAGCGCTGCGCGCCGCGCAGGCGCCAGGGGGGCGATTTGAGGTGCAGCGGCAGAAGTTTTCCACCGGGGCGATCTTCTACGAAGACGGCCCCTACGCACCGGGGGAGGCGGTGCTGGCGCTGCTGAAGGTGCACGATGTGGATCCTGATCCGGCCCTGCTTGATGCCGCCGTGCGCGGGGCACGCTTTCTCGTCACCCTGCGCGATGCCGGCAAGCTGCCCGAGGAACTGCCGCACGACCACTGGCTGCTGTATTCGCTGCGCGCCGTGCACGCGAAAAATCCCGACAGGCTTTGGGTCGATCATGCGATCCGCCTGTCGCGCGCGATCATCGCTCAGCAGCACAAGCCTGGCGACACCAAGGTCCCGCCCGACGCGATCGGCGCCTGGGCCGAAGCGCGCTCGACGCCCGCGGCGGTGCGCAGCGAGGGATTGCTCGCGGCCAGCGCGCTGATGCGCCGAGCCGCGCGCCCCACCGAGGCCAGGGAGTTCCAGCACGCGGCGATCGCGGCGATCGCGTTTCAGCTTCGCACGCAGGTGTGGCCGGAGTCCGCCATGCACTGCCGCAACCCCCGCCGCGCCATCGGCGCGTTCCGGGAGGAGTTGGGCGGCGTCTACGTGCGGATCGACTTCGTGCAGCACAACCTCTCGGGCATCCTCGAGCTTTTGCGCCAGATCGAGCAGACGAAAACGGTTGAGCCCTGACGGTGTGGTGTGGTTGACGGCTGCGCCCTTGCAGCTTCTCGGACGATTGTTTAGTCCCCGAAGCTGCAAGCGGCGCAGTCTGGTATCCTCGCTGTCCACAGCCTAAAATATCGCTATCGATCTTTTCACAAGGAAACCCACTATGCCGAGTCGCCTTTCGCGCCGCCGCTTTCTGCATGGTTCTGCCGCTGCTTCCACTGCGGTGCTCCTGGCCAATCCGCACGTGAAGGGCGATCAGGCCCCCGCCGCGAGCAGCTCGCCCAATGAGAAGCTGAACTTGGCGTTCGTCGGCGTGCGCGGGAAGGGCGTCGATGCCCGCCGCAAGTTCGCCGCCACCGAGGGCTGCAACTTCGTCGCGCTGTGCGACATCGACGAAAGCTACCTGGGCGGCGCCATCGCCGAGCACCAGGGCGCCCGAGGGTATATCGATTTCCGCAAGATGCTCGAGCAGAAGGACATCGACGCCGTCGTCGTCACCACGCCCGATCACACGCACGCCGTCGTCGCCCTGCCCGCGATGCAACTGGGCAAGCACGTCTACTGCGAAAAGCCGCTCACGCACAACATCGCCGAGTGCCGCTTGCTCACCGAAGCCGCCCGCAAATACAAGGTCAAGACGCAGATGGGCAACCAAGGCCACGCCTCCGAGGGTAGCCGGTTGCAGGTGGAGTGGATGAAGGCGGGCGTGGTCGGGATCATCAAGCAGGTGCACATCTGGACCGACCGTCCGATCTGGCCGCAAGGGAACCTCATTCGCCCCAAGACGGAAGACAAGCCCAACCTCCCGGACCACATCAATTGGGACCTGTGGCTGGGCCCGGCGCCCGAGCGTCCATACGCCGGCGGATACCACCCGTTCAACTGGCGCGGCTGGTGGGACTTCGGCACCGGCGCGCTGGGCGACATGGCCTGCCACATCATGGACACCGCCTACTGGGCGCTGGACCTGCGCGATCCGACCTCCGTCGAGGCGACCAGCGAGGGCAACACGCAAGAGTCGGCGCCGGCGTGGTCGATCATCAAGTACGAGTTCCCCGCCCGCGGCGAACGAGGTCCAATCAACCTCACCTGGTACGACGGGAAGAAAAAGCCCCCGGCCGAGCTGACCGGTGGGAAGGAGACCGAAGAGGCCAACGGCGTGCTCATCATCGGCGACAAGGGCGCCATGATCGCGCCGTACACCGAGCCCCCGCGCCTGCTCAACCCCGAGCAGCACGCCGACTTCAATCCGCCGGAAAAGAGCATCCCGCGCAGCCCCGGCCATTGGCAGGAGTTCGTCGACGCCTGCAAGGGCGGCCCCCGCGCCAACACGAACTTCGACTACTCCGGCCCGCTGACCGAAACCGTCCTGCTCGGCAACCTCGCCGTCCGCAGCGGCAAGCGCATCGAATGGGACGCAAAAAATCTCAGGTGCACCAACGTCTCCGAAGCAAACCAGTACGTCAGCCGCGAGTACCGCAAGGGCTGGGAACTGGAGACGTAGGCAACAGCCTGCGAGTTGCGGCGTCTTTCCTCGGCATGCTGGCATTTTGGACCTGATCATTCGTGAGCTATTCGTGCTCAACCGGGAGAACAACCGCCGGACGATCTTTCGCAAGGACGCTAACGCCGCGGATTCGGATCACGTCGCCGTTGCACCGCCAGTCGATGCCCCGTTCGGAGTCGATGCCCTCGAAGTAGCCGACGAGCAGGCAGCGGAAGTAGACGCCGGGGGCCAGCCCCGGCCGCCCGCCGCGCGTGCCGTCGTCGTAGAACTTGAAGCACAGGTCCTCGACGAACGCGTCGAAGTGGTGGGCGTCGAGCACGCGGTTGACCGCGTCGTAGTACGGGTGCGGACGGGCGTTGAGGTCGGCCGAGCTGACGAACAGCGGCTGCTGGACGGGCTTGCGCTTGCCGAGGGCCATGGGCGGGTGCCCTCCGAGACGACGGCCGACATCTCAGCGCGACCGACAGCCACCGTCAAGGGAGATCCGGGTTCCGCCACGGGCTGTTAGCGCCCCCACATGGGGGCAAGGACGACTGATGCGATACCTGAGTCTCGTTCTCTATCGAAGTGGTCCACCTGGTCCTGCGGCGGGTCAACTGAGCACGAGGCAACGGCGAGCGCGTCGGTCCTCCAGTGCCAGAGGTAGGGACGGGCATACCGCGGCTGACCGGCATTGAGTGGTATCGGCGGTGAGCGATGGCTCACGAGATGCCGAACGCACATTTACAGCGATCGGTGCGTCGAAGGCCGCCGAGACATCGGTGTCCGCCTTCGACGGGTTCAGCCGGGATTTCTTGTCACGTATGGCCCGGGGGTGACGCCTTGATGGCAGTACGATAACAAGGAGCTGTATGTCCACCATGGCGATCGATCATCCGCCGCCGCAGCAGCAGCAGCAGAACGATGCCGAGCTCGTCATCGCCTCCCGGAATGGCGACCGCCAGGCGTTCGGGCAGATCGTCCGGCGATATCAGGCGATGATCACCGGACTTATCTACGCCTCGTGCGGTGACTTGCACCGCAGCGAAGATGTCGCGCAGGAGACGTTCATCTCAGCCTGGAAGAGCCTCTCCGGGTTGCGCGACCCGTTGAGACTACCCGCGTGGCTGTGCCAGATCGCCCGGCACCGCCTGCTGGACAGCGGGCGTGCGGAATACCGCGAGGCATCGCACTTCGACCGCACGCTGCACAAGGACCATCAGGCCACCGTCGCCACGCCCCAGCAACAACTGCTGAGTGAGGAAGAGCGCGAGCTGCTGTGGCGTACGCTACGTGAGATCCCGCAGCCGTACCGCGAAACGATGGTCCTGTACTACCGGCAGGAGAGGTCGGCTGCGGACGTCGCATTGGCGATGGAGACCACCGAGGCGAACGTTCGCCAGCGACTGGCGCGCGGCCGCGAGATGCTGCGCGAACAGGTCGCGGCGATGCTGGAGCGGAATATCGCGCGCAGCGCGCCGAATGTGATGTTCACCTCCGCGATCGTCGCGTCGCTGCCGGCACTTATTCCGTCTGCTTCTGCTGCAAGCGTCGTCGGCGCCACCGCGGCCAAGGGAACTGCTGTCATCAAAGGCGGGGGTCTTGCGGCATTGCTGGCGATGTGGACCGGCCCGATCCTCGGCGTCATTGGCGGGCTTTTCGGCACGTGGATGAGCATCCGCAACGCGGAGACGCCGCGCGAACGCAGATTCATGATCCGCATGTCCATTTCCGTCTTGGTCCTGGTACTGAGCGCAACCAGCGGGCTGTTCGCCCTCTCGTTTCTGCAGAGGCAATATGGCTGGAGCGGAAAGACGTTCGTCCTCCTCCAGTCGATGTATTGGGCGGGCTGTGCCATCGCCCTGACGGTCGCAATTCTGGTCTGCAGGCGGCTGCACCATCGTCTTCGGCGAGAGGAGGGGCTGCCGAAAATGATTAGACGCCCGCGTGAGGCGAAGGCTGTCCAGCCATTGGCGCTGGCCGGCGCGACGGTCGGAGCTCTGGCATGGATGTTTGGGTTGGCGCTGCGCAGTGAGGACCATATCGCCGCCGCGGTGGTTGGTACGGTGGGTGCGGTCATGATGCTTGTGGGGATCCGCTACGTGCATGGTCGCTCTGCCGCGGGTGTCACTCGCTACCTCATCCTGCACACGCTTGTGCTTGGCCTGTTCACGTTCGTGATGCTCAACTGGCGCTTCCACGCATGGATGGCAAGTGCGGTGAGCA
The DNA here is from genome assembly GCA_035936155.1 of Tepidisphaeraceae bacterium. Taxonomy (GTDB): domain Bacteria; phylum Planctomycetota; class Phycisphaerae; order Tepidisphaerales; family Tepidisphaeraceae; genus DASYWJ01. Next base: position 87,473 of record DASYWJ010000048.1, read on the forward strand.
TTCCGCTCGCGACCGTCCACGAGCACGTGCCACTGTGGACGGTGAACGTTTTGCTTGCCGTTCTTTACGGCTTCATCTTGCTCACCATGATCGTGTCGAGCCGCAGGAGCGAGGATCAGCGCGACAGCAGCACGTCAGCCGAGTAGGCTTTTCCGCATGGTCTTTGTGTTTCGCTCGCCCCTGACTGGGCCGCACGCCGGACCGGGGAAGCGATGGGCGAACAAACCACTGTCGCTGGAGACAGTCATGGCGCCGAGCGAGCGGCCCGACCTAGATTATTTTTCCCTGAGCATCCGTTGGCCGCACTATCGCGGGAGGATCTCGATTTGATTGCCGATTTCGTGCTTCGGTCAGGCTCGTTGAAGGGTCTGGGCGTAGCGTATGGGGTGAGTTACCCGACGGTCCGATCGCGGTTGGATCGTGTCATCGAGCGGTTGAAGGTGGCTCAGGGTCGTCAGCCCGACCCCCTGGGCGAGTTGCTGGCGAGGATGGTGGAGGGCGGAGATCGCGCCGGCGGCGGCGCGATCGATTCGCGACATGGCCAAGCGGATGCGGCAAGCGGTATCCGAAGGAGACAGACGATGACCGCCTGGTGGAGAGTTCAGGACGGGAATCTGCACGGCGCGCTGGCGGGCTCAGCGATCGCCGTCCTCTGCAGGCTGCTGGGGACGGCGGCTGGATACCTATCGCCCAAGGGACGGGCCAAAGCCGCCAGGTATCGTGAGGCGGAGATGCGGCGGCTTTACGCGGAAGAGTTGCTGCGGGCTTAGCTCCGCCAATTCAATCCGGACACGCACAATCTACTGAGCACAATCATGAAGCCATATTGGATTCTCATTCTCTGCCCGCTGCTGGCCGTGGCGCGACCGGCCGCCGCGGCGGCACCGACCCTGCACCGGCGGACGTTGCCGAACGGAGTAGAGGTCTGTTACCTGCACGCGAAGGGGTCGACGAATTTCTCGATGTTCACGTTCCTGCCGATGGGCCTGGCGTGGGACGACGCGGGGCACGCGCAGTGGGCGCACTTGATCGAGCACCTGGTGATCCGGACGACGGTGCCCGGGCCGCTGACGAACGTGAACGCCGAGACCCTGCCGGACCATATGCGACTGGACTACTACGGGAGCGAAGGGAATTGGCGCGAAGGCGTAAGACATCACGCGCGCTGGCTGGCGGGAGAGCCGTTTACGGACGAGTCGGTGCGGGTGGAGCCGGCGCGGGCAAACGCCGAGACCGAGCACGCGGTGCGGATGTTGGCGACACACAAGTTCGCCACCGCCGCGTGGGGGCAGGTCTGTCGGCACGGCGCGGATCGCGCGGCAGTGCAGGGGGACATCATGGCCATCGGACGCGCGGCGTTGCAGGCGTATCGGGACGAGCGGTTGGTGATTCCCGCCCACATCACGGTGTGTGCGATCGGTGGAGTTGATCCGACGGAATTTCTCGCGGCGGCGGAAGAGGCGCTCGCGGCGGCGAAGGGCGCAGATTCCGACGCGTCGGGGGCGGTCGCACCCGTAAATGCAAGGGCGGCTCAGGCGCTGCAACCGGGCGAGCGGCAGGCGACATGGGATCTGGAGGCCCGCCACGTGATGTTGACTTGGCCCATCCCCTCACCTGAGAAGGATCCTGAGGCGTACGCGGCGCTTATGGTGCTGGGCCGGCTTCTGTGGATGGACATGGCCCAGGACCGCGAACTGCAACGCTCGTTCGGCATGGTGCTGACTGGGACAGATCTCCGAAGTCCGGAAGGGAGTTACTTCTACGTGTCTGCGCCCGTCCGGCCGGAGGCAGGCGGGGACGTCAAGGCCTTGGTGGACCGGGTGTCGCATCTGCTCGGCACCATCAAGCAGCTGCCGCCCGCCGGCGTGCGCCAGGTTGCAGCGCAGCTGGTCGCCGAGATGGACGTCATGGACCCCGCGGTACTGCTTGCGGCGGCGCCGGCGCACCTGAAGCCGCAGATGGTCGAGGCGCAGGTGGCGATAACCTGGGGTACGGCAGAGTACCGGATGGGGTCGAGGCGCGCGGCGCTGGGCACTGCATTGCGGGCAGTCACCGTTGCCCAGCTAAGGCGTGTAGTGAGCGAGTATCTTAAGGCCGGACGCCGCACCTCGCTGGAGCTGCGCCCGGACGGGCGCTGAGGACCGGTCTGGAGCTGAGGGATTGGGGGCACTGAGGAATGCGGACCGTCGCTGGAATGGACCGGCCCGGCGGAACGGTCCTTGTGATTCCGACGTGGTCCTGCGCCCGGCCGGCCGTTGAATGCTGGTCCGTTATCGCGCAGAAAGTCGAAACCTTAGCGTTACTGAGGCGTCGAATTAAACAACGCGCCGGGATCGGCTCGAACGGATCCGGCAATCGTGGTCTGGCACGTTCTGCCAGTCGCCCCGTCGCGGATTCGGATCGGCCCATCACGGTCGGCATTGAAAAGGACGGCTTATTATTATGAAATGCTTCGCATTCGGACTTGGCCTCGTGCTGGTCGCGTTCACGCTCGGCGGTGCCGAGAAGGCGCAGCTCGATGAGCTGACCGGCGTGATTAGGACGAAGGGGGTAAAGGATCTGAGCCCGTGCGTTCTGACCATCGATGGAAATATTCCCAGGTCCATCGGGCTGCGCGGGGAGGGGCTGGAAGACATTCCGGACGGGTCGCAGGTCTGGGTCCGAGGGAGACTGCATACGTCGCTCTACGACAACAGAGACGACCCCAACCCCGCGATGGACCCCCTTCAGTGGAACATCTACATGGACGTCGCCGACTGGAAAGCGACCGCGGCCCCGTTCGAGAGGCCGGCGGGCGGCGGCGGCGACGGTGGCACCACTGCGCCGACGACGCAGGCGTCGCAGGAGGACGACTGGCACCGTTACGACGATCCGCGCCTGTCCGCCGATGAACGAAAGGCCGTGCGCGCGGCGACCGAAGCGGTGCTCGACGCCGGGCGCCCGCGGCCCGATTTCGATCGGGCCTTCCGATACCGGGTCGATCAGCGCAACGGCGATTGGGTCGTGACCGTCTGGCGCGTTCACAGTTTCAAAGACGGCAAGCCGCGATTCATGCCCGGCGGCCACACGGGCGTCATCCTCGACTCGGATTACAAGGTAAAGTCAAAGATACCGGGCCGGTAAGTGGGAGCGCGCGGGGCGGGAAGCATTGGGAGATGGCACGGCGGCGAACGCCGCGGGATGACCCGCCATTGGAGCGGACGGGCCGGAGCGCGAGCTGAATGTTCACGGGCGGTGTGCGGCGGCCGCTCAACGGCCTCACGTTATCTCGCTTGGGAGGTCGAAGACCAACCGGCCTTGCACAGGTGGGCGAGGTAGTGGCTGAGCGGTGGTGGGTCGTTTTGAGCAGCTTCGCTCAGCAGGTATTCTGCGACCGTGAGCCGTCGCCCCGCCCTCGCCGCAATCTGCTGCTTCCTGCTCGCCTATTCCACCGCGCTGGCTGCGGACGACCGCAAAGCCATCGACCTGCAGTTGTTCCGTGGCGGGGAGGGGGATGAGTTCTTCTATCTCGCCGAGTCGGAGTTCGAGAAGGTTCGGCCGGACGTGCGCGTGGAGCTGTCGCTGGATCCGCGCATCGCCGATCGGGTGCGCGTGCGGGTGCTGGAGCGAAACTTCTTCGAGGTCTCCAACGCGCCCATCAACTACTGGCCGCTGATCAAGAACGGCGATGTGCTGGCGATGGACGAGTGGCTGGACGCACCGTCGTGGGATCAGCCGGGCAAGACGTGGCGGGAGACATTTTTGCCGGGGGCACTCGATCCATACACGCATGAGGGCAAGAGCTACGGCATTCCGCTGGGGTATTTCGTCAGCGTCATCTGGTACAACAAAAAGATGTTCCGCGAGCAAGGCTGGGAGAAGCCGCGCACGTGGGATGAGCTGTACGCGCTGTGCGAGCGGATCAGGAAGGACACGGGCGGGAGGGTGTCGCCGCTGGCGTTTCAGGGGCGTTATGCGGACTACACGTTCCCGCTGGTGGATTCGGCGCATTACCAGCTGGCGGGGAGCGAGGCGTGGTTCGCACAGCGCTGGCAGCTGGAGCCGGGGAGCTTTAACAATCCCAACTATGTTCAGGCGCTGGCTTACGCGCAGAAGCTGGCGACGAATTACTTTCAGCCGGGCTTTCTGGGGATGAGCCATACGGAGTCGCAGCTGCAGTTCTTCACGGGCGCTACGGCGATGATCCCGTGCGGGTCGTGGCTGAAGAGCGAAATGCAGGGGAAGATCCCCGAATCGTTTGAGCTGGGCTGCTTTCAGCTGCCAAGCGTGCCCAATCCGGTGGGCAGCCCGGACGCGGTGTTTGCCACGTCGAACTTCTACTTCGTCATGAGCAGGAGCAATCATCCGCGCATCGGAGTGGAGTTCCTGCGCTTCATGACGTCGCTGCGGATGGCCGGGGAGTTCTCACGCCTGACCGACATCGCGACGGCGATCAGGGGGGCATCGAAGGGCAAGCTCTCCAGCGACATGGACGAGCTGCTGGCGATTCTGGAGAGGTCGGAGGCGAGCTACGGCGTGCTGTCGCCGCTGTATCCCGAGAGCAAGCAGATGCTGATTGACGGGATGCAGCCGGTGCTGTCGGGGGCGAAGACGCCGGCGGAGATCGCCGCGGCGCTGGAGATCAATGCGGCGGCCGTCAAGGGACAGACGGATCATCCGGAGATCGTGATCGTCAATCACCGGTGGAAGCCGGCGGTGCTCCTGTCGGTGCTGGGGCTGGCGGCCATTTACGCGGCGTGGAGCACGGCGCAGACGATCCGCGGGCGATGGTCCGCCAAGCCGCAAGCGGCGCACGGGGGGCTGCAGCGCATGCGGTCGGGGAACATCCTCCTGTTCGTCGCGCCGGCGGCGCTGGTGTACACGATGTTCGTGATCGTGCCGAGCCTGCGGGCGTTCGTGTGGAGCGTGCACGAGTGGAACGGGCTGACGCACATGGCGCAGATGCCCTACCGCGGGCTGCTCAACTTCCGGCGGTTGCTGCTGGAGAGCGACGGGTTCTGGATTGCGCTGAAGAATAACCTGTTCCTGATGGTGGTGATCCCTGCGTTCGTGATCCCGTTCTCGCTGTTTCTCGCCGCCTGCATCAGCCGGGGCATCGGCGGGGCGAAACTGTTCCGCGTGGTGTTCTTCTTCCCGAACCTGATCGGCGGCGTCGCAGCCGCCTTGCTGTGGATGCACCTGTACACCCCGCAAGGCGGACTGGTGAACAGCATGCTGGCGCCTCCGCTGGAGTGGCTCGCGCCGGGCGTCATCGCATCGGGGCAGTGGCTACAAGGTCACTTCGGCGGTTGGCACATCGGCGCGGCGCTACTGGACGTGGGGATGTGGATGGGAGACATCGCGCATATCCCCTGGCTGTCGCCCGGCTCCCTCTACTGGGCCTTGATTCCCATGTCGATCTGGGGGGCGTGCGGATTCAACATCGTGCTGTATCTGGCGGCGATGGAGAACGTTCCGGAGAGCTTGTATGAGTCGGCGACGATCGATGGGGCGACGCCGTGGCGACAGTTCTGGGCCATCACCGTGCCGCTGATCTGGGAAGTGCTGGCGATCTCGATCGTGTTCATGGTGATCGGGGGGATGAAGGCGTTCGACCTGATCTGGCTGCTGACCAATCAGCAGCCGACGACGAGCACGCACGTGATCTCGACGCGCATGGTCCAGACGATGTTCTGGGAATACAAGGTGGGCGAGGCGACGGCGATCGCGGTGCTGCTGTTCTTCATGGTGTTCCTGGGAACGGCGGCGACGCTGCGCGTGATGCGGCGCGAGCGGGTGGAGATGTGATGAATCAGGCACGAAGGCACGAAGGCACGGAGGCACGAAGGGAGGAAAGGACGCGCACGATTTCCCGTTCGTGCCTTCGTGCCTTCTTGCCTTCGTGCCTCTCTTCCTCCGCCATCTACCTGCTGTTGTGCAGTTACTTCCTGATCGTCGTCTACCCTATGTTCTGGCTGTTCTACACGTCGCTCAAACCCGACAGCGACATCTTCCTTCGCCCGTTCGCACTCCCCGAACCGGGTAATCTGCGCTGGGACAACTACCAGCGTGCGTGGACCGACGGTCGCTTCGGCCGCTACTTCTTCAACAGCGTGCTGATCACCTCGACGACGGTGATCGCCACGACGTTCCTCGCCGCCATGGCGGCGTACGCTCTGTCGCGGTTCGTCTTTCCGGGCGCGAAGGCGATCTACTTCTACTTCCTCGCGGGGCTGATGATCCCGCTGCAGCTGGCGATCGTGCCGCTGTTCTTCCAGCTCCGTGGGATGGGGCTGCTCGATAACCTGTTCGGGCTATTCCTCGTCTATCTCGCGTTCGGCTTCCCGTTCTCGATCTTCGTGCTGACCGGCTTCTTCCGCTCTTTGCCCGCGAGCCTGCACGAGTCGGCGCTGCTTGATGGCGCGGGCGAGTTCGGAGCGTTCTGGCACGTGATGCTGCCGCTGGCGCGGCCGGGGCTGGTGACGGTGGGAATCTTCCTGTTCCTGGGCAACTGGAACGAGTTCTTCGTCGCGTTCGTCACGCTCAGCGGCAAGGGATCCGAACACATCCGCACGCTGCCGCTGGGGCTGGCGAACGTGACGATCGTCAGCCAGTACCGTAGCGACTGGGGCTTGGCTTTCGCCGGGCTCGTGCTGATGATGCTGCCGACGCTGATCGCGTACATCTTCCTGCAGAAGCAACTGACAAAAGGCATCACCGCGGGGGCGGTGAAGGGGTGAGGCCGCCCCCTCTCCCTTCGGGAGAGGGTTGGGGTGAGGGGGCGTGGGAGTCGAACGCTTCTCGTACTCGAACACCCCCTCATCCTGACCTTCTCCCGCAGGGAGAACGGACCAGAGCGCGCTCATTCCGCGGGGGCTGTCGTCGGCGCCTTCTCATCCACCCCATAGCGCCGATATGCGCGGTCGAGGTTCAGGCGGTGACCCTTGATCAGGACCACGCCCTCGTCCGCGTGCTCCGACAACCATGCGTGGTCCTTCGCTATCCGCTCGCGGATCTGCTCACGCGGCGCCCTGGCCGCACGCATCTCCTGCACCGCCAAGTCTCGCTGCACGTATTCCACAACGAATCCAAGGCGCTGAAGGTGGCGCTTGATCACGTCGTCCTTGGCCGACGCACGCGCGGTGTGCAGCTGCTTCGCAACCGCGTCCACGCGCTGCGCAGCGGCGTGAATTTCGGACTTGGGTTTCAGCGACACGAACGGCACGCTGCAGTACGCCCGCACGACATCCGCCAGCGTCCTGTATGCCTCCATCGCGACGGGTGACGCTTCGCCATAGCGCGCATCCGCGAATTTGTTCACCAGCGCATCCACGTCCTGATCCCGATCCCACGCCAGGGCCGGCAGGACGTAGTGGTTCAGCTCGTAGGCGAACCAGTCGCCCGGCTCGGAATAGGTCGAGATGCCCTGCGTTGGGATGCTCGCGTAAAACGTCAGCTCGCGCTTCATGTGCCACGGCAGCGTGACGGGCAGCGAGTCCCAGGCATAGCGGCGGTAATACGAGTAGATGCTGATGGGCCCGTCGAAGCGCGCGCGCCAAGCTCTAAGCGCATCGAAGTACTGCTTGTTGGCGCGCGGGGTGGTGCCGTCCTCGCGCATGCTATGGCCGGCGGGGTCGTCGAGCGTGAACTCGAAGTTCTGCGCGATCGGGCAGAAGTCGATCAACACGTTCTCGTCGATCTTCTCCGTCTTCGGCGGCTCGATCAGCTTTGAATACGCGATCGCCTCCATCTTCAGGTCCGGGCGGACCTTCGCGACCTCGCGCGAGACGTGGCTCAGCAGCTTCGCCTGCCGCTCGGGCGGGTCGCCGAGCTTGGCGCAGTCGTCGCATGCGCACCAGCGCGCTCCATCGGGCGGCCAGAAGTCGAAGATCTGGATCTCCGGGCGCATGGCGACGTATGCCAGGAAGTTCTTGGTAACGAACTCGACCGCGTCGGCGTTCGACGTGCAGAACACGTACGACTTCTGCTTCCGCCGCGTGCCCTTCTCGTCGGCGCCGAACCATTCGGGGTGCACGGCGAAGACCTTGCCGCCGTCCATCTCGGCATTGAGGAAGTTCTCATACCCGTGCCCGCCGACTTCGATGGTGATGCCCCGCTTTTGCAGCTCGGGCGTCAGCGCGTCTCGCCACTTGTCCCACTGAACCCGGCCGCGGTTGCCGTAGTCCAGCGGGCAGACGAGCACGTTGTAGCCCGCCTTTGGCATCCATTCGATGAGCTGCTTGAGGTTGGCTTCATCGTGGCTGATGCCCTCTTCGATGTAGAGCTTGCGGTACGCCAGCTTCGGGGAGATCCAGAGGTTAGGCCATTCCTTTGCGGTAAGGGTCGTCGAGCGCGGGATGACTTCGGCCGCACCTCGGTAGTGGCCATACTGCGGTGCCAGGAAGCGGCAACCCAGCGCGTCGAGCAACCGATAGGTTCCAAACAGCAAGCCGCGACCGCTCGCTCCGGTAACCGTCACGCTGTCGGCACGAACACGGATAGAGAAGTCGTCCGGGGTGTCCGGCATGCTCGCGCCGTGCTGCTCTGCCATGTCGGGGGATAGTCGATGCATCCATTCACGAAAGATGATGACGGGCTTCTTTACACCGCGCGCCGCCCGCTCGATCGGCAGCTTCGCACCGGACATCTGTTCGACGTAGGACGCGAACTCGCTCGCCGCGAGTGATTCGGCGGCAGTCGGATCGACGGGGGTCCAGATCGTGAAGTCGCTCTTGCCGTCCTGCACTATCGTCAGGTCCGCGGCGTGCGCATGGGCGATTGCCAGAATCGTGACGGTGAACGCGATGAGGGAGGTTCGCATCAACATGTCCTAGCGGGGTTCTACGACACCCGTTGATCCACCCACTCGCACAGCGAGTGGTACAGCACCTTATGCCCCTCCTGCACGCGAGCGGTGACCGGCGAAGGCACCAGCAGCGTGATGTCGCACAGTTCCTTCGCCTTGCCCCCGTCCTTCCCGAGGAACCCGGCCGTCACCATGCCCTGCTGCTTCGCGGCCTCGAACGCCTTGAGGACGTTTGGGCTGTTGCCGCTCGTGGTAAACCCGATAAACACGTCGCCGGGGTTGCCGAATGCTTCCACCTGCCGTGAGAAAACGTGATCAAATCCAAAGTCGTTGCCGGCGCAGGTGATGGCGGTGGTGTCGAGCAGCGCCATCGCCGCCAGCGCGCGGCGGTTCTTCTGGAAGCGGACGACCAGTTCCTCAGCGAGGTGCATCGCGTCCGCGGCGCTTCCGCCGTTGCCGGCGATGAGCGCTTTGCCGCGCTTGGCCCATGCGCCCATCAGCGCTTCCCCGAGGCGAGTCATCTCGAACTCCAGTGCACGCAGCGAGGGAAGGAGCGTTTGCAGGTCAGCCGTCGTTCGCTCGAGAATTGATTTCATTTCTTGTTGTCTAAAACTTCCCCGGCCGCGCGTATTGCTGGGCTTCGCCGGTCTCGAACGGATCGTACAGCAGCGCGATCTTCGGCGCCTGCGTGGGGTCAAGCTTGATCTCGCCGCGCTGTGGGATGGGATCGGCTTCCAGCACGGGCCGCAGCACATCATGCATCCCGGCGAGGAAAACCCGCACGTCCAGCCCCATGAATGTCGGCGGGATGTTGATAAACTTCTCGTTGTAACTCTTGTACAGGCTCAACACGCCCCGCGGGTTTGACCGGCGGTAGTGTTCCAGCGCAACGGAGCACTGGATCATCCCCTGGTAAAAATAGTGCTTCAGACCATACGCCATGTGCCAGATGTCTTCCCACACCTCGTGCGCCTCAAAGTACTCGTGCTCGTTGAAGAGCGTGATGCCGTCGTAGTACAGCTTGCGCTCGAGCTCGGGCGGCATGGGGTTGGGGGTAATCGCCACTACTTTTTCTTCTTCGCCGCCGGGGCATCCGATTGGTACAGATCGAGGTAGAAGTGCAGGATTTCCTTGCTGTTCACCTGTCTTGTGCGGGAATGGCGGAAGTGGAACTTCTCGAAAAGCCGGATCGCCGGCTCGCGCTCCATGAAGGTGTCGAGCGCGATCTTGATATAGCCGCGGTCCTTGCAGAACTTCAGCGCCTGCTCGACCAGGGCGCTGCCGATGCCGCGTCGGCGATGCTCCTGCGCGACGCGGAGCCGGCGGATCTCACCGACGCCCTCTTCGTGGCCCTGCACGCCGATCATGCCCCACACCTCGCCGTCGTCGCCCTGGGCGACCCAGAAGTGGCTCTCGGGGGAGTTCATGTATGCCTGCTCTATGTCGTCAATGTCGAGGCCTGTGTCGTTCTCTGCGATGCGCCCGCCGACCAGCCCCTCGCGATACAGCTTCGAGCACGTCGGCAGGTCATCGCGCTTGAAGCTGCGGATCGTCACGGGCGTGCTGGTCGCGGAACTGTCGCTCACCGCCGCATTTTACCACCGCGGCCACCAACCGCGAAATGGCGACAGCACGCGCGAGGTGGCGGTGTGGTCAACGCCTCGCGAACGCGTGTCACACGCTAATCGTGATGAAGCGCAGGACGTCGGTGCCCGTGTCCAGCGTGGCAACGGTTTTCTCCCTCGCGCGGTAGAGCGCGCCGGGGTTGACGATCCGCACCCGACCGACTCGCTGGTCCGCCTTCACGTGCGAGTGGCCTACGAAGAGGTAATCGTGTTCCTGGCCGTCGAGGATACGGCGGACGGCTCGACCGTCGTCGCCATGCGCGATCGCAATCGCTTTGCCGCCAAGTTGAAGTTCGCCCAACGCGCCAAAGCACTGGATTCCCAGGTCAGCGGCGTATCGCTGGAGTGTTACCTGGTCCCAGTCGTTGTTGCCCCACACGAACCCGGCGGGGAGCCCCGTGAGCTGATCGAGGATGCCTTCGCCCCCGACGTCGCCGCAGTGGAGCAGGTACTCCGCCCCCGCCGTCTTCAGGGCAGCGACACCCGCGGCGGCGGCCTCGATGCGGTCGTGCGTATCGCTGAGCAGCCCCAGGAGCATGGCAGCGGCAGACGGTAACCCCACTGCGGATGCTGACGCAACGCGGCAATCGCCCTATCGTGATGGGCATAATGCTGCCTCCGTCGCCGCCGCCACGCGTGTTTGTTCTCTCGCCCGCCAGTTGCGCGGGCGAGCGGGCACGCATCCTGCTGCGCGATGAGGCGCAATTTGATCTGGCGGTGCGATTGCGGACTGAAGGAGCAACCATCGGCGAGACGTTCAGCTTCCTCAGCGGGCTCTATTTCCGCGGAAAGCTCGCGTACGCCAGCGCTTTTGCGCGCCCGCCGCGCGCGGGGGAGGGAGTGCTGGTCATTACGACGCATCGCGGTTTGCTGCCGCCGGCGACGCGGGTAAACGTGAATGAGCTGCGCGACATGGCCTGCGTGCCGATTGAGATGGACGAACCACGTTATCGTGGACCGATGGAGCGGGATGCGGAGCAGTTGGCATGCGCGGTTGGCGACCAGGGTGAGGTCGTCCTGCTTGGGAGCATCGCGACGCCGAAGTACGTGGACATCCTGCGCGCGTTCCTCGGGCCGCGGCTGCGATTCCCCGCCGAGTTCGTGGGACGCGGCGACATGAGCCGCGGCGGCTTGATGCTCCGGCAGGTGCAGGCGAACCAGGAGCTGGCCTACCTCCCACTCGATGGCGCGACGCGGCGGGGCAAGCGACCGCCCAAGCTCGAGCCCATTCTCAAAGCAGCATCACGAGCGGCAAATCGCAACGCCCAAACCAAGTGGAAGTAACAACCGGCAAAAGCACCCACCATTCTGGTTTCCTCGCTTCGCCCTTTTCTCTCCTTGCCGCTTTTGTTTGGGATTTGGAATTTGTGATTTGAGATTTCCCCCTTCTCCCTGTAATTCCCTTCCGCGTGCCCACGGTCGATCACCTGCTCTCCGTCCGAGTCCTCAAGGCGGTCAACACCTTTTACTGCCACAGGTTTCACCACCTTGACCTCGTCTCGCCGCCGCGCCTGCCCCCGACGGGTCCGGCCATTCTCGTGTGCAACCACACGAGCGGGCTCGACCCGTTCCTCATCCAGTCCGTCTGCTCGCGTGCGATCACCTGGATGATGGCCAGGGAGTTCTACGAAATGCCGGTTGTGGAGGCGGTGTTCAAACACATCGGCGCCATCCCCGTCTCGCGCAGCGGCCGGGACACCACCGCCACACGCGCCGCCATCCGGGCACTTCACGAGGGGCACGTGTTGGGCATCTTCCCCGAGGGACGGATTGAGCGCCAGCGGGCGCTCATGCCTTTTCAAACCGGCGTGGCCATGATGGCTATCAAGACAAAGGTCCCCGTCTACCCCGCCTGCCTCGACGGCACGCAGCGGAACAAGACGATGCTCCAGGCCTTCCTCGAATCGAATGATGCACAACTCGCCTTCGGCGAACCGCTCGAGCTCGACCGCTCCTCCACCGACCGCGACGCCTTGGCGGAAGCCACCGCCCGCATCCAGTTCGCTGTCCAGTCGCTGCTGGATAAGCTTCGGCCCCGCTAGGTGTTACGGTGGAGTGGCCGGCGATGGCGTGAAAAAATCTGGAGTTGCCGGGCGAGAGGTGCCGATGGCCATTGTGTCGAGAACGCGGCGGATTCGATATTAGCTGCCGATTCAGAATAGGATGTTGGGTAAGCACCGGAAAGCTCGCGCCTCGGCGCATTTTCTCCCCTCCGGAAGACACCGTGCAGAAATGCCGGTGTCTTCTTTTTGATGCGTGTTACGCCGCCGTGGGCGACGGCGTCGCCAGAGCCCCGACCTCCACCCATTCGACGAAGTGGCGAGAGCGGAAACGCTGATCTCGATCACGAAACAGGCCAAAAAAGGCGTAAAGCGTTCGCGGTAGATCGTTGCGTTCGGTTACGAAAAACTGGACAATGGGCAATGCATGTCATGTCCCGCAGGGTCGCTTGGCTGGCGATAGACTGCGGGATGCGAGGCTCGATGAAGGGTGTTGCGAACGACACCGACTCACCTGCGCGGAGCGAGGCGGCACGATGGCCACAATTACCTTTTGTTCCGGTTGCGGCGCGGCTCTCGATCTGACGGACCTGGCGGACAACCGCTGCCACAAGTGCGGGCAGACGCCCGAGTTCCGACCCGCGGAAACCGTCGAGGGCGTCGTCCAGAAGCTCTGCTGCATCTGCGGCGCCGATGTCGCAGGCCAGCCGCGCATGAAGGACAAGACCGGCGCCTACTTCTGCATCCCCTGCGGCAAGGCCGATTCCAAGAAAAAGCACTCCGTCGGCACGCAGTGCAAGGACTGCGGCGACAAGTTTCCCGATGACAAGCTGCTGATGCACAACGGGGATCAGGTCTGCGAGAAATGTCTGGCCAAGCGTCGCGAAAAGCAGCGGGAGAACAGCCGCAAGTTTCGGGCGCAGGCGTACGCGGACGAGCGGTCATACGCCTTGCACCTGCAGATCGGGGCGGGGGTCGCGGCGCTGGTGATCGCCGGGATCATCTGGTGGCTGTCCACCTGAGCGGCATGGCCACTTTGGCGGCAGTGTTGCGCCCCCCTTCGCGCACAAAGCCCCTCCACCACCACCAGTTTCAGCACGGGCAAGCGATTCCCTGTAATCGCTTCCCGATTACCGTATCATCCCCCTCATGACCGACCGCTCGCACCTGCTGACCGAACTGCGCCTGCCCGAATCGATGAACCTCGATGTGATGACCACGGAGCAGGCTATCGCGCTGATGAACGCGCAGGACGCGAAGGCGGTGGCGGCGGTTGGGGCGGAGCAGGCGAGCATCGCGAGCGCGATCGAGCTGGTTGTGGCGGCGCTGAAGGCGGGAGGACGGCTGATGTACGTCGGCGCCGGCACGAGCGGTCGGCTGGGCGTGCTCGATGCCGCCGAGTGCCCCCCCACCTTCCGCACCGACCCCAACATGGTGCAGGGGCTCATGGCCGGGGGGGAATCCGCCATGTTCAAGGCCAAGGAAGGCGCCGAGGACTCCGCCGACGAAGGCGCGGCGTTGATCGATGGGAAAGAAGCGGGTCGGAACGATGTGGTGATGGGGATCGCCGCAGGCGGGACCACGCCCTTCGTCCACGGCGCGCTGCGCCGCGCAACCGAACGCGGCGCCAAAACCATTTTCCTCTCCTGCGTGCAGCCGGTGCCCAACGAGCCGAAGGTGGATGTGGTGATCCGTCCGCTGACGGGGCCGGAGGTCGTCACCGGCTCCACGCGCCTCAAAGCCGGCACGGCGACGAAGCTCGTGCTGAATACCATCTCAACCGTCGCCATGGTCCGGCTGAACAAGGTCTACGAAAACCTCATGGTCGACCTGCGCGCAACCAATACCAAGCTGTGGGACCGCGGGGCGCGCATCATCGCCACCCTGACGGGGCTGCAGAAGGACGCGGCGATGGAGCTGCTGAAAAAGTCGGGCGGGCACGTGAAGGTCGCGATCGTGATGCACAAGCGCTCAGTCGGCCTGGACGAAGCGCAGGCCCTCATCAAGCACGCTGACGGCAAGCTCCGCGACGCCTTGTCCGTCTGAGGCAAGGTCGTCCGCGACGCGTGTGCGTGTGTTCTTGACCCAGGCGCATAAAAAAACCCCCGAACGCGTTAGCACTCAAAGGGGCTGCCGCACGTTGCCCTCCAACCGCGGCAATCCTCGTTACGCCAACGGGAAGTCGACGGTTCGCAAAAAGCGGCCCAACAATCGGCACGGAATGCCCGTTTGCCGGCGTCGTCGCGCTCGCTAGCATGATTCCGCTGCGCCAGACGCGGCCAGACACATCCGGTGAGGGGTTGCCCCCGATGGCGAACGTCCTGATCGTCGACGACAACGTCAAGAGTTGTCGTCCGCTCGTCCGGTTGCTCGAAGTTGTCGGGCACCATGCCTTCTTCGTCCACGACGGCCGCGCCGCGCTGGCGATGCTCGACACCGTGCGCCCGGACATGATCCTGCTCGACGTGATGATGCCCGGGATGGACGGGATCGAGGTGCTCAAGGCGATCCGCCGGCACCCGCTGCACAAGGACCTGCCCGTCATCGTCTACAGCGCGCGCGACGACAACGAGACTATCGACCAGGCGCTCTCCAGCGGCGCGCAGGACTACCTTGTCAAATCCCAAGCCGATTTCGATCGCGTGCAATCATGCATCGAGGAGCATCTGGGGGAGGTTCACTGAAGGACATCGGCTGCTCCGCGGTGCGCCTCCGCCCCAGCGGCGCATGAGGATCAAACCAGCTTCTCCCCGATCTGCACCGCGTTGGTCGCGGCGCCCTTGCGGATCTGATCGCCCGCGACGAACAGCTCAATGCCCCGCCCGTCGTCTCGGCTGATGTCCTGTCTGATGCGGCCGACGAGCACGTTGTCCTGGCCGCTGGCTTCCAATGGCATCGGGAAGTGGTTTTTCTCGCGATCGTCGACGATTGTCACGCCCGGGGATTGGCGCAGGATCTCACGGACCTGATCCGGGCTGATCGGGCGCTCGAACTCGAGGTTGATCGATTCGCTGTGCGCCCGCGGGATCGGGACGCGCACGCACGTGGCGGTGACCATGATCTTCGGGTCCCCGAAGATCTTGCGCGTCTCCTTCACCATCTTCATCTCTTCCTCGTTGTAGCCCTCCGGACCAATCGCCGTGTTGTGGCAGAACAGGTTGTTCACGATCTGGTGCGGGAAGAGTTTCTTTTCGATCGGAGAGCCCGCGGCATAGCCTTTCATCTGCTGCTCGAGCTCATGCAGCCCCTGTGCGCCGGCGCCGCTGACGGCCTGGTATGTGCTGACGACGACTCGCTTGACGCGATTCACCTTGTGCAGCGGCCACACCGGCACGTTCATGATGATCGTCGAGCAGTTGGGGTTGGCGATCAGGCCATTGTGCTTGTGGATCTGCTCCGGGTTGACTTCCGGAACGACCAGCGGCACGCCGTCCTTCATGCGAAAGGCGGAGGTGTTGTCGATGCAGACCGCCCCGGCCTTGACCGCGCTGGGGGCGAATTCCCTGGAGATGGAGCCGCCGGCGCTGAAGAAGGCAATTTGCACATCGCTGAAGCTATCGTGCGTCAGCTCCTCGATGGTGTACGTCTGCCCGCGATACGCGACCGTCTTGCCCGCGCTGCGGGCGCTGGCCAGGAGCTTAAGGTTTTTGATCGGGAAGTTCCGCTCGGCCAGCACGGTGAGGAACTCCTGACCCACTGCGCCGGTAGCGCCGACGATGGCAACGTTCACGGGCATGACATGCACCTGTTACTCGGAAAAAAAACAAGCCATAGCATCAGCATCACATCGGCTCTGTAGATGGGTGCAGCTCGCACTAGCGTCTTCTCTTATGCCGTCGGTTGATGGGGATCTTGCTCCCGATCGTGCGCGGGGGCGCCTGCAGGGTCACGGGGGCAGGACCGTTATCCGTTGCCGTTGCGCCCTGCGCCGTCGTCGCGCCGTAGGGGCGCTCGTAGCGGTTGACGATCGGCTTCGACTGCACGACCGGGCCCGCGCCGGGCTTGCCTTCGGTCCAGTCGGCGGGGGTGGGGCGGGCTTCAAATCCATCCACCAGCGCCTGCGGGATCTGCATGTTGATCAGGTTCTCAATCTTAGTCAGTTCGTCCCCCTGATCCGGCATCACGAAGGTGAATGCCTTGCCCAGCGCGCCCATTCGGGCCGTGCGCCCGACACGGTGGACGTACACCTCGGGGTCTTCTGGAATGTCGTAATTGATGATGTGGCTGATGTCGGCCACGTCAATGCCGCGACTGGCGAGGTCGGTGGCGATGAGCACGTCGAACTTGCCCTTGCGGAACCCCTGCATGACGTGGTCGCGCTTGTTCTGTGCCAGGTTGCCGTGGATTTCGCGGCACTCGATGCCATCGGCATGAAGGCGCTGCGCGATCTTCTCGGCACCGCGCTTGGTGCGCGTGAAGACGATCGCCAGGTCCGGGTTCTCCTCCAACAGCAGCGCGCGCAGCAGCCGGTACTTGTCCCATGGCTGGACGGACAGGTAAAACTGCTCCACTTTCTCGACCGTGGGCTTGTCATCGGCGCCCGGGGCGATCAGCTTCTCGACCGGCTCGCGCATGTAGCGCCGCGCCAGCTTCTCGATCTCGTCGGAAATGGTCGCGGAGACGAACATCGTCTGGTGGGAAGGCACGAAGGCATCAGGCACGAAGGCACGAGGGGAAGAAGAATCGGCGGCGCCGTCTTCACCCTTCGTGCCTTCGTGCCTCCGTGCCTCCGTGCCTTCTTGAGACCCCTCGCGAGCCGACGGCGGCACCCGATCACGCATCCCCTTCACGCGCGACAAGATGTTGCGGATGTCGTCGCGGAACCCGATGTCGAGCATGCGGTCGACCTCGTCGAGCACGACGAAGCGCACGTTGCGGAAGTCGATGATCCGCCGGTCGAGCAGGTCGATCACGCGACCGGGCGTGCCGACGAGGATCTCGGGGCCGTGCTTGAGGAACTTCATCTGCGCGACGATCTTCTGCCCGCCGTAGACCGGCACCGAGCGGATCGGCGTAAACTGCCCCAGCCGCTTGAGCTCGGCGTCGACCTGCACGCACAGCTCGCGCGTGGGCACGAGGATGATCGCCTGCGTCGGCAGCCCCTTCTCGACGCGCTGAAGGATGGGGATGCCGAATGCCGCCGTCTTGCCCGTGCCAGTGCGCGCCTGGCCGAGCAGGTCGCCGCCCGCCAGGGCCTTGGGAATCAGCAGGGTCTGGATTTCAGACGGGGTTTCAAATTTCGCTTCGGCCAACCCTCGAAGGATCGAGGGTCGAACGCCCAGAGCCGCAAATGCTTCGGGGACGGGCGGATGTTCAGATTTATCGCTCAAATTCGGTCCTTTTTGCTCTATGTGACGCTATGGGCGGGGAATTGTAAGGGCGGTGATTGGGCCACTCAAGGATTTGCGTTTTTGCCTTGACCCCATCTGCCCATATCACTAAGGTCTGCCGCGCAGCAGCGCCAGTTGTTCCTTCCAAGATCGCGCGGCTGGATGCACGGTTCATCATGAACGCAGGTTGTTGATCGATCGTCCTGTTGAATCCCCCCTTCAGACCCCAGCTTAAGAGCGTCTCCACGGAGACGGGAGAGAAGTTGTTGAATTCCCCCCGCCCCACCGTTGGTGTCGAAAACCTCGAAAGTCGCAGGCTCCTGGCCGCTCAGGCGCCGTATCTCGGCGCACCATTCCTCGTCGGTTCCGCCCCCGCGACGATCGAAGCGGAGCACTACGATATCGGCGGCCAGGGCATATCGTACAACGACACCACCGCCACCAACACCGCCGGCGCGTTCCGCACCGGCGCGAATGAGGGCGTGGATACCAAGCTCATCACTACCGGCCAGTTCCGAATCAGTGACGCGTATGAGGGCGAGTGGGTTGAGTACTCGCTCGATGTTCAGCAGGCGGGCGACTTCCGACTTGAGCTGCGCGTATCCAATGCCGACCCTGGTGCCAAGCTGCACGTCGAGATTGATGGCGTAGACGTGACGGGGCAGCTGACCGTGCCCGATACGAACAGCTTCAACTCGTTCGGCACCGTCGGGAAGGACATTACGCTCGCGGCCGGCGCGCGCGTGCTGCGGCTTTGCTTTGACGTGGGCGCGGGTCCGACGAGATCGGTCGCAGGCGTTGATTGGCTGCGTCTGATGCCCATCGCGCCCGAGCCCCAGCCCGAGCCGGATGCTTCCGCGACACTCACGACCACGCGCGCCAGCTACATCCGCGATGGGTCGTACGCCGACCAAAACTTTGGGTCGGCGTCGCAGTTGCTCGTCAAGCGCAGCGCCAACGTTGGCAACACCCGGGAATCCTACCTGAAGTTCGACGTCTCCAGCCTTGCCGCCGGATCTGTCCAGAGCGCGACGCTGCGGCTGTTCGGAAATACCGGCAACGGCTCGGGCAGCGTCGGGGGGGGGGGGGGG
>DASYWJ010000049.1:0-12146 GCA_035936155.1 Tepidisphaeraceae bacterium
CCGAGAGCTGGGTGCACCAGAATCGGCACCTCAAGCTCCGCTACGACCGGCGTGACGACATCCACGAGGCGTTCGTCGCCTTGGCCTGTGCATTGATCTGTCTGAACTGCTTGCATGACAGGTTTTGTTAGGAGCTCTAAAGATATGACCGCGACTCACTCGCTCGCAGCGCATCACGATGACGCCCACGGGCACGGCCACGCCCACGAGGAGCTCGGGTTCCTCAAGAAGTACGTCTTCTCGGTGGACCACAAGATCATCGGCATCCAGTTCCTGTTCATGGGGCTGTTCTTCTTCGTCGTGGGCGGCTTGCTCGCGATGCTGATCCGCTGGCAGCTCGGCTGGCCCGGCGCGGAGGTGCCAATCCTGTCCAAGCTCATGGGCTGGACGGGCGGTATGCCGCCCGACTTCTACACCATGGTCTTCTCGATGCACGCGACGATCATGATCTTCTTCGTGATCATCCCGCTGCTCGTCGGCACGTTCGGCAACTACCTGATCCCGCTGAAAATCGGCGCCGGCGACATGGCGTTCCCCTTCCTCAACGGGCTGGCGTTCTGGTCGGCATTGCCGGCCGGCACGATCATGCTCGCCGGCTTCAACCTCGCCGGCGGCGCCGCGGCCGCAGGGTGGACGAGCTATCCGCCGCTCTCGGCCGTCATGATGAACAGCGGCGTGGGCAGCTTCACCGCCAACCTCCTCCGGCCGGAGTTCAGCACCTGGCCGATGTTCCCGATCATCACGAACCTGATCGCCGCCTTCATGTTCGCCGGGTTCGTGTGCGCGTATTTCATCCGTTTCGGCAACAAGTTCGCCAATGCCGCCGTGTCCATCGTCCTCTCGGCGATCTTCGCCGTGGTCTCCGTCCGATTCGTGCAGCAGGCGGCGTTTGACGGGCAGGCCTGCTGGTTCCTGTCGCTGTTTCTGCTCGGCTTCTCCAGCCTCATGGGCGCGGTGAACTACCTCACCACGATGATCAAGCTCCGCTGCCCGGGCATGACCATGTTCCGCATGCCGCTGAGCGTCTGGTCGCTGTTCATCACGTCGCTGCTCGTGCTCCTCGCGACCCCGGTGCTCGCCAGCACGCTGATGATGAACCTTCTCGACCATCACCGGTTCACCAGCTTCTTCCTCCCCTACAACCACGTGTTCTCCAACACGAGCACCAACAACTCCGGCGGCGGCTACGTGCTCCTCCATCAGCACCTGTTCTGGTTCTATAGCCACCCCGCCGTCTACATCATGATCCTGCCCGCGATGGGCATGGTGAGCGACGTGATCTCGGTTTTCAGCCGCAAGCCCATCTTTGGCTATCGCCCCATGGTCTACGCGATGGCGGGGATCGCGTTCCTCGGGTTCATCGTGTGGGCGCACCACATGTTCCAGTCGGGCATGAACCCGACGCTGGGCACGACCTTTGCCGTCAGCACGATGTTCATCGCCGTGCCATCGGCGATCAAAACGTTCAACTGGCTGGGAACGCTATGGGGCGGGAACATCCGCTTCACCGTCGCAATGTGGAACGCGATTGCGTTCGTCAGCATGTTCGTCATCGGCGGGCTGTCGGGAATCTTCATGGCCAGCACCGCCGTGGATGTGCACATCCACGACACCTACTTCATCGTCGCCCACATCCACTACGTGCTGTTCGGCGGGAGCACGTTCGGCATCTTCGCCGGCATCTACTTCTGGTATCCGAAGATGTTCGGCAGAATGATGAACGAGACGCTGGGGCATATCCACTTCTGGCTCAGCTTCATCGCGTTCAACTGCACGTTCTTCGCGATGCACATCCTGGGCATCGGCGGCTTCCCCCGTCGCGTGGCGGACTATCTCAACTACCAGTCCTTTGCGCCGTACAAGGAGATGAACGAGTTCATCAGCTACAGCGCCTTCGCGCTGGGTCTGGCGCAGATCCCGTTCGTGATCAACTTCATAGGCAGCTGGATCTGGGGCAAGCGAGCCCCGCAGAACCCGTGGGAAGCGACGACGCTGGAGTGGCACGACGCCCCCACGCCGCCGCCGCACGGCAACTTCGCCACCGTTCCCGTTGTTCACCACGGCCCCTACGAGTACAGCTCGCCGCTGGTCGAGGAAGACTGGCTGCCGCAAACGAGGTATGTCGAGGGGGCGGAGAAGCTGGTCGTGAAACATTAGAAATGGGGTTACGGGTTCGGGTGTCGGGTCTCGGGTGAAGACGAAATGCTTCCTCTCCTGACCCGAAACCCGAACCCCGACGCCCGAAACCCGATGCAAGTCCAGATGTACAACCCCGCCCTCCACCGGCTGGCGCTGCTAACCACCGCAGCGACGTTCCCGCTCATCTTCATGGGCGGGCTCGTCACGTCGCACGGGGCGGGCATGAGTGTGCCGGATTGGCCCAACAGCTACGGGTACAACATGTTCACCTTCCCGCCCTCCAAGTGGGTCGGCGGGATCTTCTACGAGCACACGCACCGGCTCATGGGCGCGGTCGTCGGGATGCTTTCAATCGCGCTGACCGTGTGCGCGTGGAAGGTGGAGCCGCGGCGGTGGGTGCGCTGGCTGGCAGCGGGCGTGCTCGGCGCCGTCATCGTTCAGGGTGTGCTCGGCGGGCTGCGCGTGGTGATGGTCGAGCTGGATCTGGCGATCGTTCACGCGTGTCTCGCACAGGCATTCTTCTGCCTGGCGGCCCTGACGACTATCACGACGTCGCGGTGGTGGATCGAGGCGCCGGAGCAGGTCCCGCATTGGGTCGAAGCCGACGCAATGCACCGGCTGTTCACCCTGAGCGCGATCGCAGTGGGACTGATTTACCTCCAACTGATCATTGGCGCGGTGATGCGCCACTATGAAGCGGGTTTGGCGATTCCGGATTTCCCGCTCTCGTACGGCCACGTGCTTCCGCCCGCCACCCCGGAGCACCTCGCCGACGCAAACCGACAGCGCGCGTTCGAGATGCAACTGCCGCCGGTAACACAGGGGCAGGTGTGGCTGCACTTTGCCCATCGCCTCGGCGCGATTGCGGTAAGCATCGCGGTGATCGCCGGCGTGACCATCGCGCTGCGGCAGCGCCGGCGGACGCGGTGGGAGCCGATCGTGGGCGCATTCCTCGCCGCCGTTGCGGGGCTGCTGGGCCTGGGCGCTGCCTACGCCGTGGGCTCGACGCGCGGCTGGTTGGCGGGCATTCCCGTTTTCTCGACATCAGTTGTCGCCGTTTTTGTCCTGCGCGCATTCCTCCGCCGCATGCGCGACGCGCGCCCGATCCTCGCCCCCGCCGTCCTCGCCGCCGCCCTGCTGCTCATCCAGTTGACGCTGGGGATCCTCACGGTCGTGCTCCGCAAGCCCGCCGACATCGCCAGCGCCCACGTCGCCATGGGCGCCCTCGCGCTGGTCACCACCTTCACGCTGACAGTCCGCGCCGCCCGCACGAGCGCCCTGGCGACCGCTTCCTGTAAAGCCGCCGGCAGTGCCGGCGATACGTCCGACCACAACTCCACCTCCACCGCCCACCCCAGCGAAAGAGAGCCGGTGCTCGCAGCATGAAGCCAACGTCCGAGACCATCACGGAACTTGCCGACGCCTCTTTTGCGAGTGTCCAAGCCGGTCATGCGCCCATCGCCGGCGCCACCCCCTCCCGCTGGGCCGACTACTACGAGCTGACCAAGCCGCGGATGAACTTCCTCGTGGTCATCACGACGATGGTCGGCTTCTATATGGCCGCCCCGCATGCCACCTCCACCGCCGCCGGCATCGATTGGCTGCTGCTCGTGCACACGCTGCTGGGCACCGCCCTGACGGCCGCCGGCGCATCGGTGCTGAACCAGTACGTCGAGCGCGACATCGACAAGCTGATGGCGCGCACGATGGACCGCCCGATCCCCGCCGGAAGGGTTGCGCCGCTCGAAGCGCTGATCTACGGCGTCGCCCTCGGCTCTGCCGGGATCGTGTATCTCGCCGCGACCGTGAACCTGCTCACCGCCCTGCTCGGCGCCGTGACGCTGGGGACGTACGTGCTGCTATACACCCCGATGAAGCGCTGGACGACGCTGAACACAGTCATCGGCGCCGTCCCCGGCGCCATCCCGCCGATGATGGGCTTCACCGCCGCACAGGGTGCCCTCTCGCCCGAAGCGCTGGCGGTGTTTGGCATCCTGTTCTTCTGGCAGATGCCGCACTTTCTCGCCATTGCCATCCTGTATCGGGATGATTACGGCCGGGGCGGGCTGAAGATGCTCCCCGTGGTGGATCCGGATCTTTCGGTGACCAGCCGACAGATCCTGCTCTACGGCATGGCCCTGATCCCCGCGAGCCTTACGCCCGTTCAGCTGGGGATGGCGGGGCCGATGTACTTCACCTGCGCGGTGCTGCTCGGGTTCGCGTTCCTGAGCTTCGGCGTGAGCTGCGCGACCACGCGGACGCGCACGGACGCGCGAAAGCTGTTCTTCGCGTCGATCGTGTACCTGCCGCTGCTGCTGGCGGCGATGATGTTGGACAAGGGTTGAAATTGCTGATTTGCGATTTGCGATTTGCGATTGGGTTGTTGGTCATCGGTTGTGCGTGCCTGATCGGCTGTGACCTCGGCATGTCGTCGGCCGGCGGGAGCCCAGCGGCCCCGCCGCGGGTGTTGATGACGGGCAACGGCGTCGTCCGCGGCGTGGTGAAGTTTGACGGTGTGCCCCCGAAGATGGCGACGCTGGCGAACAAGCCCTGCCACGCGGGCGCGCCGGAGCTGGAAGAGGAAACGGTGATCGTCGGCGATGGCGGCGCGATGATGAACGTGTTCGTGTACGTCGAGGGCGCCGGCGTCGGGGATGGAAGCAAGCGCGAGCCGGCGGTGCTGGACCAGGTCCATTGCCGCTACGTGCCGCACGTCGTCGGCGTGCAGGTCGGGCAGACGCTTGTTGTGCGGTCGAGCGATGACACGATGCACAACGTGCATTACAAGCCCGACCGCAACGCCGCCGCCAACTTCGGGATGACCAAGCCCGGGGCGGAGAAGCAGGTGACGTTCGCGACGCCGGAGTTCATCCGCGTGAAGTGCGACGTGCACCCGTGGATGACGGCGTACATCGGCGTGTTCGAGAACCCCTGCTTCGCCGCCACTGGCGTCGACGGGACGTTTGAAATTGGAAATTTGCCCGCCGGCGAGTACACCCTCGTCGCCTGGCACGAGCTGTACGGAAAGATCGAGCAGCCGCTGACGATCGCGGATGAGACCAGACCGGTGGAATCGGTGACGTTCAGGTACAAAGCGCCGTAGCACGGTGTGATCGGGAAGAGAGACATGGGCGAGACGCCCATGCTACGTGAAGGAGAAGGCGTGTCGGAAACGATTATCGATCACGGTTATATCGCCGAAGAACATGCGCCGGACCCGGTGACGAGCCACGGCGACCCCACGCCGCCCGGGAAGGTGGCCATCTGGCTCTTCCTGGCCAGCGAAATCATGTTCTTCATCGGCATTCTCGGCACGTACATCATTCTGCGCTCCGGCGAGCCGGTGATCTTCGCCGAGCACGCGCTGACGCTCAGCAAGCCGTGGGCCGCGCTGAACACGCTCGTGCTGATCTTCTCGTCGCTCACGATGGCGCTGGGCGTCGACGCGGCGCAGAAGGCGAACCGATCGCGCGTTGTGTTGATGCTCGGGCTGACGCTGCTGTGCGCATTCGGATTCATGGTCATCAAGACCATCGAGTATCACGCGAAATTCGTGCACTACACCGTCGTCGCCACCGACCCGGCCGACAAGGTCACATACGTCTACGACGGCCACGCCCACTGGTCGGAGGATAAGAGCACAATGGTGCTCGATGGCGTCCGCGCTCCCCTGCCGGCGGGGGGGACGTTCGACATCCACTGGATCAGCGAAGCGGGGGTCGAGCGCCTCGCCGGCGCAGGCGGCGGCGCGGTTGCGCACACCGCCGAAGGGGCGTCCGCCACCGACCATAGCGGGCACGCTGAATACACCATCCCCGCCAACACCATCGCCCAGGCGATCAGCTACGGCCCCTGGAAGAACATCTTCTACGCCTGCTACTTCACGCTGACCGGCGTTCACGGGCTGCACGTCGTCGGCGGCATCGTCGCGATCGGCATCCTGTTCGCTCAGGCGATTCGCGGGCGAATCCTGGCGCCGCACACGGAGTACGTCGGGCTGTACTGGCACTTCGTCGATCTGGTGTGGATATTCCTGTTCCCCCTGCTGTATCTGATTTGAGAATTGGCGATTTCGATTTGCGATCGAAGGAGATGGCGAATGAGCACTGTTGATAGCCACGGCCGGATGCATGGCGAGCCCGAGGAGCCGCACGGGGTGACCGTGCCGACGCCGCACCATCATGTCAACTACTATGCGATATTCGGGGCGCTGGTCGTGCTCACGGCGATCACGGTGGGCGTGTACTTCCTGCACCCGACGAGCGAGCTCGTGAAGATCCTGCTGGCGCTCTTGATCGCATCGGTGAAAGCGATCCTGGTGGCGTACTTCTTCATGCACCTGAAGTTCGAGGGGAAGCTGATTTACACGATCTTCATCGTGCCGCTGCTGCTGTGCGTGCTGCTCGTGGTGGCGCTGATCCCCGACGTGCTGCGCGGGCCGCTGTTCAACAACCGACCCGTCTTCAACCCCGCCGAATCCGCCGCCGCCGCCGGGGACCATGGGGAGCACTGAACGCCGCTCCACATCACGAACCCTGGCGCCTTGTCATCCTTAAGGTAGCTCCGAAGGATCTCCAGCACACGAGAGCCAGAAATCCTTCGGAGTACCCCCGGATGACAGCCGCACGCGTTGACACACCGTCGATCGTCGCGACTGAGGATCTCACCCACCGCTACGGCGATCGCGTCGCGCTCGATGGCGTGAGCCTGTCAGTCGCGGCCGGCGAAGTGCTCGCCCTGCTTGGCCCCAACGGCAGCGGGAAGACAACGCTGTTCCGCATCCTCTCCACGCTGATTCCCCCGCAGGAGGGGACTGCGATGATCGACGGGCTCGATCTGCGCTCCCAGGCGGCAGCCGTGCGCTCGCGCATCGGCGTGGTCTTTCAGTCTCCCAGCCTCGACAAGCAACTGACCGCCGCCGAGAACCTTCGCCACCACGGCCACCTGTTCGGCCTGCGCGGGGAGGCACTGCGGTCGCGCATGGATGAGCTGCTGTCGCGCGTGAACCTCGCCGAACGATCCGGGGAGCGCGTTTCGCGCTTCAGCGGCGGGATGCGCCGGCGCGTGGAAATCGCCAAGGCGCTGCTCACCCGCCCGCGCGTCCTGCTCATGGACGAGCCCAGCACCGGCCTCGACCCCGCCGCGCGTCACGACGTCTGGACGCTCCTGCGTGAGGCCCGCCAACGCGAGGGAGTTACTATCTTGCTCACGACGCACCTGATGGATGAGGCCGATGCCTGCGACCGCGTGGCTGTGATCAACGACGGGAAACTCGTCGCCTGCGATGCACCGGCAGCGCTGAAAGACCGCGTGGGCGGCGATGTGATGACCGTGGCGACTTCAGACCCCCCCGCGCTGATGGGAATCCTGCGCGAAAAGCTATCGCTGGAAGCGATCGCGGACAAGCGCACGGTGCGCCTCGAGCGTCCCCGGGCGCACGAGCTCGTGCCCGCAGTCGTCGCGGCGGCGCCGGGGTTGGTCGATTCGATCTCGGTTGCGAAACCGACGCTGGAAGACGTGTTCCTGCACCTTACCGGGCGCCACCTGGACGCAAATGCCGACGCCGCGCAATGAAAGCGCGGCTTGTGGCTCTCCGCGTCGGCGCGTTTACGCCTGCTGCCGCGTGCGCTGATTGATCCCGATGTTGAACTTCTCCACCCCGATCTGCATCGCCCCGCCGTCATCGACGTCGACGCGGCCGTTCAGCGTGTAGAACACCTGCTTCCCGTCACGGCGGTTGCCGATGATGTTGTTCATCCGCAGCAGCCCCAGGTGATGGCTGACGGTCGGCTGAGGGAGTTTGAGCGCCTCGCAGAGGCTGGTCACGTTCCGCTCTCCCTCTGAGAGAAGCATGAGGATGTTCAGACGGGTCTTGTCCGACAGGAGCCGGAAGACCGAGGTCAACTGCTCCATGTCCTGATCGCCGGCGGTGAATCCTCGTTTCCGCATCCCTGTTGCGCCTCCCGATGGTGATGAGCCTCACTGTCCGGCCCCGTGGCAGGATGATAGGCCAAAGCCTGGGAATGCGTCAAAGAATCACGGGGAATTTCACAGCGGCGCAGTTTATAGATCGTCGGAAGGTGGGCTTGAGTGGAGCGACGGGGAATCGAACCCCGATTTGCTGAATGCGATACATCAAACAGCTTCGCCGAACCATCTGCTCCATGAGGACTTAGCGCAGATCCACCTTCGAGCCGTTGCGCATGTTGCAGCGCCGCGGCGATATTTCATCTTTCGCGGGCTCGTGTGCCAGCGCGTTCCCCGTCGCTTGTCGCGTCGGTGCGCCAGTATCCAGGCGGTGCGCAACATCGTCCGCGCGATCGTGGTGAAGAGTCATCACTAGCGCGTGTGGTCTGATTCGCGCTGGTATGGGTCCGTCACGCCCGCCTCCCCGCTAAGCCGCCACACGGCCGCACGGTACTTCTCCGCCGCCTGCTCCATCTCGTCCGCGGCGATCTTCAGCGGGTCCGTCGTCAGCAGGTGCTTTGGTGACAGCGGCCGGAGAGCGGCGGAAGTACACGGCGACCTCGTTTGGCCTTGCGGATCAGCTTGGCCAAGTACGCGGGATGGCGCTTCCTGCTGTCCACGGGAGGAGAGTAGCCCGGTGCGGCGGCCGGCGCGGAGACGAGGCTCCCGAGGACTGTTTGACGTTAAACTGACTGGTCGACGGATGGAACACTGTACGCCGTTACGATTGACGTGGACCCGCTGCTGCGCGGCTGGCCACGGATCGCGGCGGTGCGAGGGAGTTCCTTCGGCTTCCCGGGTTCACGGAGACTCGCTGCCGGAGTGTGGCTTGGCGAGACGTCGGCCGTCGAGCAACTGGAACTCGAAACCGAGGTACATGATCATTCCGGCTCCGAGGTGAACGAGCACGGGATCGCGCCGGTGATCGACGACGGCGACGGACCCGAGGAGCGACACAAGCCATTTCGCGTCCATGAACTGAGCAAGGATTCCGGCTGCCACTCCTCCATCACGGTGCGCCTCATCGGTTGGTCGGGTCCCACGGATCGATGCCGCGGCGCGCATCGGCTGGCAGCGCGGGGGCGGCGTGGCTGTCGAGGTACAGGTAGTTCGCGCCGGCGGACGCGCCGTGCTTGAGCGCATCGACCACTCGCCCGTAGTCGCCCCACTCCATGTAGTAGTCGTTGGCCATCGCTTTCTTCTCGCCCGCGACGATGATTTCGGCGGAGCTGACGCCCTTCACGCGCTTGCCCACCCGGATCCCCTCATCCGCCAGATGGTTGTTCAGCACGTAGGTGTGTGCCATGGCCGGCTCGTCGTCCGTCGGGCACGTCAGGACCGGCGGCGTATAGGGGCCGGGGTCGTACGCCGCGTCGCTCATATCCGACATCGCGTAAGCGCCGGCATCGTAGGGCGGCGGGTTTGGCGCGCCGGGGACGGGCAGGACGAGCATCGGCCAGCGCTCGTGCGGCGGCACGTTCAGTCCCAGGCCGATCACGCCGAACGCGTCGGTTGTCACGGGAAACGCCCAGCCGTTGTGGTTATTCTGGTAGATCACCAGCGCCTGTCCAACGCTGCGCAGATTGGCGAGGCACTTCGTCTGCTGCGCGCGGCGGCGGACGTTCGCGACCACGGGGATGAGAATCGCCAGCAGGATCAGGATGATCCCGAGGACGACGAGAATTTCGACCAGGGAGAAGCCAGCGCGGGGATGTCGCTGCATGAGGGACCTCACTTTGTCGGCTCATTTCCCGGCTCCTTCTCCGTCACTTCCCACACGTCCACGGAGCGCGTTTCGCGACGGAATTGCAGGCCCGACTGCCGGGACACGTTCGCCAGGATCATGTCTATTTTCGCCGCCGCGCGCTTGGGCGGCATGTCGCCGACCCGTCCGGATGTGTGCAAGGCCCAGCCGATTTTCCGGTCGAGCGGCGTGAGCGATTCGTTGACGACCTGCCGGCCGGTCAGGCGCGCCAGGGATTGGAGGAACCCGGGGAAAACGCCCGATCCCTTTCCACTCAGCGTCGTGTCCTTCTGGTCGGAGTACAGGTGCACGGTCGCGGCGGCCGCGGTGGGGTTCAGCGTGCCGGAGACGACGATCGCGTCGCGGGGCACGCGCCGCTTTCGGATCGTCACCGCCAGTCCGGCCTGCTCGCCGAGGATCTGCTCCAGCGCCGCGGCCCGTTCTTCCAGCGTGCTGCCCTTGCGGATGACCCAGTCGCCGGGGATGACTGCCCGCCGCAGGTGTCGCGGCGCCTCGATGCGGTAGGATTCGGCGCCCAGCACGGCGCGGAGGATCGTGCCGAGGGAGGCGGCGCCGCCAGCAAAGCCGATCTGGCGCGTCACCCGCCCCGCCGAAGGGTCCCACTCCACCGTGAGTGAAGTCCGCCCGGCCTCGATTTCTTCCCGCGCAATATAGGCTTGGTCCTGAATGATCCAGTCCAGCCGCTGGTCGATGAACGGCGGCGGCACGCGCCGGAGCACCTGCCCCGGTTCCAGCGCGTATGCCTGATCGAATGCCTTGCGCCATTCCGGGTCATTTTTGGGATGGTTGGCCACACCCGCCGGGGCTGCGACGGCGGTGGAAGCGGCGCGCGGGGCAGCAAAGTGCTGTCGCACGGTCATGACGGTGCCGGTGGTCAGCAATGCCGCCAGCGCGACGGCGACGATGGCGAGCTTTGTCTTGCTCCAGGCCATGGCGAACACCGCTCCTTTCACGAGTGAGGCCGTGGTTGTCGAGGCGGCCGTGGCGAGGGGCGCCGCCGACGCCGCGGCCAGAGTGGCGGGCGCGGCTTCGACGGTGTGGCTCGTCAGCGACGCCGACAGCGCGCTGGACGTCGTCGTGACGCCGCGCCGCGCGAGCAGGTCGCGCAGTCTGTCCACTGCGCGGGCGACGCGCATCTTCGCCGCCCCTTCCGAAATGCCGAGCTGCCGTGCCACGTCAGCATGGCTCTTGCGCTGGAAGTAGCGGATGAGCACGGCCTGTCGGTCCTTCACCCCAAGTCGCGCGATCGCGTCGTCAAGGATCGGGGCCAGGCGCTCCCATGGCGAGGGGTCGTTGTCAGGTGGCATGGTGGTGAGATCGGTTCGGTGTTGTGCGGCCAGCCGTTCGTGCTT
The DNA here is from genome assembly GCA_035936155.1 of Tepidisphaeraceae bacterium. Classification (GTDB taxonomy): domain Bacteria; phylum Planctomycetota; class Phycisphaerae; order Tepidisphaerales; family Tepidisphaeraceae; genus DASYWJ01. Next base: position 11,224 of record DASYWJ010000049.1, read on the forward strand.
GCGCCGGCGGGCCCGAAGCTTTCGGGCGTCGGCGGCCATCAGCCGCGTGACGCGGAAGAGCCAGACCGTCAGGAGTGGGTGCTCGCCGAACGTGCCCGCTTTGCGGGCCAGGAGGATGAAGACCGACTGCGTGACGTCATCGGCATCCGCTGGGTCGGTGACCTGTCGCCGGGCGGCGGAGTAAACCCAATCGACGTGCCGGCGCACCAACTCGGCAAAGGCCGCCTGCGAGTGGTCGCGGGCGTACGTTCGGATGAGGTCTGCATCGGAAGTAGAGGGGGTGACGTCGTCCATTCGTCTGGTATGTGGACGGCCGGCGACTAACGTAACAAAATCAGGAACAGACGGAAATGCATGGCGGAGCCTCGCCCGTTGCCGACAGCCGGTTCGCGCTCTAAAGGAGCGGGAACCTCTCGGATCGTCCCGTGCAGCCGGCTCTTGACGCCCCCGTCGCAGGTGGGCGCGCGTCGGCCGGCGGCCGCCGGGTACAGCATGTTCCCCATTCCCGCGCCCGCCCCGTCTCGGTATGATCCGCATCCGGGGCGGACGGGAAAGCCGCCTCTCTCTTCGCCAGTTGTTCATCTTCACCACCACGGACGGTCTTTGCCGGAGGCTCAGCCTCCAAGGGTGCCGCTATGCCCGCAGGCCGTGCCGTCTGGAAGGGTCATCTCCGCTTCAACATGGTCGTCGTCCCCGTCGCGGCGTACACCGCGGCCGCCAGTGCCCGCGAAGCGACGATCTCGTTCAACCAGATCCACCGCGACTGCAACCAGCGGATCAAATACCAAAAAGTCTGCCCCATTCACGGTGAGGTTCCCGCCAACGAGATCGTCAAGGGCTACGAGTACGAGAAGGGCCAGTACGCCATCATCGACCCGGCCGAGATCGAGAAGCTCAAGACGCCGGGGGAGAAGGCGATCAGC
>DASYWJ010000050.1:0-112539 GCA_035936155.1 Tepidisphaeraceae bacterium
CGCGTGCGCTTGTCGCGGGGGTCGGTGCTCGTGCAAACGGCGCAGTGGCACCCGATCATCGGGATCCCCGCGCTCGTGCCGGTACCGAGGAAGAGTACTTCGATCTGGTTCGGCGCAGACGTCATTACCTGCGCCGCTCGAAGCCGTTACTGGGCAGGTCTTGCCGGACTCCCGTCTGCAGCGTCGTCGGCCCGTCAGCGTCGTCCTTCCCCGGCGGGCGCACGTTCTTGCCCTGGCGCTTCGTCGCCGCATCACCGAGGTCGTCGCGGCATGCCTCCGCCAGCGCCTCCAGCCGTTTGACGACATCGGGATGATCCGCGGCGACGTTCAGCGTTTCGCCCGGATCCTGCTCCAGGTCGTACAGCGACAGCTCGATGCGCATCGGCTTGACCGGCCCCGGCTGACCACCGCTGCCGGGGGGGTTCGGGCGCGGGTAGCCGTGCGGGAGGTGCAGCTTCCACTTGCCGCTGCGCACGGCCTGAAGTTCCTGGTTCCAATAGAAGAACAGCGCTTCGCGCGGCGACGTCGCATCCGGCTTCCCGCTGATGAGCGGCCAGATGTCGCGGCCGTCGATCGATCGTTCATCGCGTTGAAGCTCAACGCCGATGAGCTTCGCAAGCGTCGGCAGCAGGTCGATGGTGCCCGCCGGCGCGCCAGAGACGGTGCCGGCGGGGATCTGTCCCGGCCAGCGCATCAGGCACGGCACCCGCACACCCCCCTCAAAGGTCGTGCCCTTCCCCTCGCGCAGCGGCCTCGCCGAGCCCCCGTGATCGCCGTAGCTCAGCCAGGGGCCGTTGTCGGAGGTGAAGATGACGAGCGTGCGCTGGTCGAGGTCGTGGCACTTGAGCACCTCGAGAATCTGCCCCACCGACCAGTCGACCTCCTGGATGACATCACCATACGGCCCCTGCCCGGACTTGCCGGCGTGCTTGTCGGAGACGAACAGGGGCACGTGCGGCATGGGGTGGGGGACGTAGAGGAAAAACGGCTCGCCCCTCTTGCGCTCGATGAAGTCGACGGCTCGCTGCGTGATGGATGTGGTCAGCTTCGTCTGGTCGGGGTTGAGCTCCAGCGTCTGCTCCCCTTCCATCAGCGGCAGGTCGGGGAACTTCATTGTCGGGTGCTTCGGCCACATGTCGTTCGAGTACGGCAAGCCGTAAAACTCATCGAACCCGTGGCGCGTTGGAAGGAACTGCGGGAGGTGGCCGAGGTGCCATTTGCCGAAGATCGCGGTCGCGTACCCGCGCGATTTGAACAGCTCGGCGAGCGTCGTCTCCCTGTCATTGATCCCGATCTGCGCTCTTGGTCCCAGCGCGCCCAGCAGGCCAATGCGATTCGGATAGCAACCGGTCAACAGGGCCGCACGGGAAGCGGTGCAGAGGGGCTGAGCGACGTAAAAGTCGGTGAACCGTATGCCCTGCTCCGCCATGCGGTCGAGGTTGGGCGTGGGGTTCTTCCCGCCGTAGCAGCCGAGATCGCCGTAGCCCAGGTCATCGGCAAAAACCAGGATCACGTTGGGGAGCGATGCCGGCCGCTCCTGGGCGCGCACGGAGACAGGAAGCAGCGAAAGCAGGAGGAACGACAGGACGACAATCAGTCGCATGGGGCATCTCCACCAGCCAACAACAGGTGCGAAACAGTTGTAGGCCCGCAGCGCGAGCCAGGCAAACGGCGCTCGCCCAGCGGCGCTTTCCGTATAATCGAGCGATGAAGTTCGGCCGCATCAAACGCCAACATGGCCGCGTCGGCGGGCTTGATGAGATCCTCGACCGGATCATCAAGCAGTGCCCGCACGTGACGCGCATCGTCCCCGGCCGCATTAAGGTGCGCCGCGGCAGGACGCCCCCGAGCTTCAAGATTCAGTACTCGACGGAGTCGGGGCTCAAGTGCTTGTACACGGGGACAGGAACAGTGCAGGAGGTGTTTTTGATTTGCTCGGACTTGCGCGCGGCCGCCGAGTGGTTAGTGAGCGCAGGACTCGCTGAAGCCATTCCCCCTCTCCCTCCGGGAGAGGGCAGGGGTGAGGGGGCGCGGGAGTAGAAATGGCCTCGAACCCGAAAGCTCCCCTCGATCGCGTCCTCCTCGAGCGGGCCCGCGGCATGCGCCACGACCCCGCCCCCGCCGAGCAACGGCTGTGGCGATTCCTTCGCGACCGCCAACTCGGCGGCCATAAGTTCCGCCGGCAGGCGCCACTCGGCGCGTTCGTCGCGGACTTTTACTGCCACGCGGTGAAGCTTGTCGTGGAGCTCGATGGGGACACACACGCGGGGCGTGAAGCGTCCAACCAGGTACGAACGATGCTGCTCCACCGGGCGGGCCATCACATCGTGCGGTTTTACAACACCGACGTTTTTTACCATGTTCCGGCGGTGCTCGAAGCGATCTACGGCGAGTGCGAGCGGCTTTCTACTGCCGCGCCCCCTCATCCTAACCTTCTCCCGGAGGGAGAAGGGACCGGAGCCGCGCGATGAGCGAGATTGAACGGGCGGTGGAGATCCTCCGCGCCGGCGGGCTGGTCGCGTTCCCGACCGAGACAGTCTACGGCCTCGGCGCCGACGCGCGCAATGCCGACGCCGTGCGGCGGATCTTCGCCGCCAAGGGTCGCCCGTCGACGAATCCGCTGATCGTGCACATCTCGGGCGTGGCGATGGCCAAGCTGTACGCCGCTGAGTGGCCCGACACCGCGCGCCGGCTGGCGCAGAAATTCTGGCCCGGGCCGCTCACGCTCGTGCTGCCGCGCTTTCGGACGATTGCGCCGGAGGTGTCGGCGGGGTGGGATACTGTCGGGCTGCGCATGCCCAATCATCCGCTGGCGCTGAAGCTGATCCAGCGGTTCGACGGTCCCATCGCCGCGCCGAGCGCCAACCGCTCCAACCACATCAGCCCGACCACCGCGAAGCACGTGCGCGAGGAGCTGGGGGATGCCGTCGATGTGATCCTCGACGGCGGACCCTGCACCGTCGGGATCGAGTCGACGGTGCTGGATCTGACCGTGGCGCGCCCGAAGATCCTCAGGCCCGGGGGCATTGCGCGGGGGCAGATTGAGAAAGTGGTTGGACCCATCGATGCCGCAGACATGCTCACTGAGGTGAGCACGCCCGCGCGCTCGCCGGGGCAGCACGAGACGCACTACGCGCCGCGCACGCCTGCGTTTCGGTTTCAAGCCAGTGAGCGTGGGGCGCTTCACGTCACGCCGACGGCGGGGCTCGTCACCCTGGGCGCTGGGGTCGAGATGAAAAGGCATAAATCGTCTATCGCCCTGCCCGCGTCGCCAGCGGCGTATGCGCACCACCTCTACGGCGTGCTGCGCGAGCTGGACGCGATGGGACTGGAGGCAATTTACGTCGAGATGCCGCCCGATCGGCCGGAATGGACAGCCGTTCGCGATCGGCTGATCCGCGCGACCCGCCCAATGTGATCTCCGGGTTCTGCACGTGCGTCAGCGCAATGTGTTCTTCTCAATCTCCCGGGCGAACTGCTGGGCCACAACCTGCTCGGCGATCACGACCTCGTCCGCGCCGCGTTTTGTCGCCTCCATGCCGCCCGAGACGTACGTCGCCCGTGCGATGATCCTGATGGACGGGTTGAGCCGCCGCGCCGTTGCGATGGTGTCGAGCACGGCCACGTCATCGGGAAGCGTGATCGCCAGTTCGGTCGATTCCTCGATGCCGGCGTCGCGCAGCGTCTGCGCGTCGCGCGAGTCGCCTTCGATGATTTGCGTGCCTGCGCTGCGGCAGCGCAGCGCAACGGTTGGATTCCGCTCGATGATGATGAACGGCACGCCGGCCTTGCTGAGGGAGTCGGCGACGTGCCGCCCGGGGATGCCGTAGCCGGCGATGATGACGCGGCGGGGGCGGTTCAGTTGAACGTTGGCTGTCTCCGCCATCCGCCGGCTGTCTCCATGTCCTTAAGGGCAGTAGCTCATCAACATCGATCGATGCGAAAGGCGCTGCCAGAGGCGAAACGGCTTCTCCCTTGCAGTAGACGCGGACCTCGGCGTAGCCGAACCCGAACGGTTGCGTGGGATCGGGTTGAGGCGTGCGTCGCACTTCCAGTACGTCGTCCACGAGGTTGACGATTCAATAGTCGGGGATCGCGCGCGTACAGGCTTGCCTTATCGAGCCGGTCCGGTGCCAGCGTCGTGTCGCTGACCTCTACCACCAGTACGGCGTTCGACGGCAACCCGTCCACGTAGTCGCGAACGGTACCGGGAATCATTGCCACGTCCGGCTGCGGCCCGGATTCCACCAGTTTGAGTCCCGACGCGGTAGATACAAAATGACCGGCGGGGCACACGCGTGAGCACCGCACCCGTGAGATTTATGGCCACGAAGTGGCGCGGCCCCATAGGAGCCGTTTTGATGATCCGTCCCTCAATCAGCTCAACCCGAGCGCCATTCAAAAGACCCGAGCGAACCATCCGCGCGTACTCGTCATAGCTCCACCGATGCACTCGCGGCGCCTCCGCCGGAACGGAGCGATCCGATACATCGGGATATGCTGAGAGAGACGTGTTCACCGATCCACCTCGCCCATCACGATATCAATAGACCCGACAATCGCCGGAACGTCAGCCAGCAACACGTTTCGACACAACTCGCCGGTGACGGCCAGGTTGACGAACGACGGCCCTCGGATCTTCACGCGGTAGGGAATCACGCCCCCCTGGCTCTCGATGTAGAACCCGAGATGCCCGCGGGGGTTTTCATACTCGGCGTAGACCTCACCGGGCGGGACCTTCATCGCGCGCGGGAGCTTGGCGCGGAAGCTGCCTTCGGGCATCTGGGCGATCACCTGGCGCAGGATCCGCACGCATTGCTTCATTTCCTGCATCTTCACCCAGTACCGGTCCCAGCAGTCGCCGAGCGTGCCCTTGATCCCGGAGCCGACGATCACATCGAACTCCAGCTTGTCGTAAATCGAGTATGGCCGGTCGCGCCGCAGGTCGAGTGGGATGCCGCTGCCGCGGATCATCGGACCGGACAGCGCGTATTTGATGCACTGGTCTTTGCTGCACACGCCCACGTTGGCCGTGCGCTTGATGAAGATGTGGTTGAAGCTGAGCAGATCGTTGTACTCATCGATCTTGGGCTCGAAGTAGTCGAGGAACTCGCTGAGCTTCTCGAGGAAGCCCGGCGGAAGATCCCACGTGACGCCGCCGATGTTGATGTAACTAAGCGTCAGCCGCGCGCCGCACAGCTGCTCGAAAAGGTCCAGGATGTACTCGCGCTCGCGGAAGGCGTAGAGGAACGGGGTGAACGCGCCCATGTCCAGGCCGTACGTGCCGAACGACACGAGGTGCGACGCGATGCGGTTCAGCTCCGCCGCCAGCACGCGGATGTACTCCGCGCGCTGCGGGATTTCGATGTCGGCCAGTTTTTCGACGGCCATCGACCACGCGTGGTTGTTGTTCATTGCCGCGAGGTAGTCGAGCCGGTCCGTGTACCCGATGTACTGGTAGTAGGCGAGGTTCTCCGCGATCTTCTCCTTGCAGCGGTGCAGATAGCCCAGGTGGGGCACCGCTTCCAACACCATCTCCCCATCGGTGCGCAGGACGATGCGCAGCACGCCGTGAGTCGACGGGTGCTGCGGGCCCATATTCACAAGCATCTCTTCGGACTGCACGTCGACGTTCTCATCGCCGCCGCCGGGGAGCAGGGCGTAGTCCACAGTCCGGGTCGTAAGATCATCGGACGGGCTGGGAGGGGGCGGGGCCGTGGTCATTGACATCGCAGGCGTCCTCACGTGTGCCGAAGCGCGGCGGAGATCGCCGGCGACTCGTCCTGAGCTGATTGTGTATTCCAGAGGATCATTCTAGGGGCATGGCGCCGGTTTGCCACCAGCGGAGCGACCTTCGCCCGTTCAGTGGTTCTGCGTCAGCCGGTGTTCGCATTGCCAGACAGCTCTGACGATCCGGCTCTTGTCCCATCGCGCGGGCACTATCGAAAGTATCGAATCCTTGACGCACATTGGTTTGGCAGATACTCTGGCAGGTTGGCTCATCTCGAACATTTCACGTCCGGCTGTGGGAGAGAAGAACATGCGTGCTATTGCCGCCCAAACGGCTGCGTCCGTCGTCGTCTGCCTGTTGATCGCCACGTCGGCCCAGGCGGCGTTGATCGCAGCGGACCCGTACCCCGTCGGCCCAAACCGGGCGGCGGGCGAATACGCGGCCGACACCTCCATCCAGTCCACTGCCAATGACGGCCTCGTCACGCCGGGGTTCGCCACCGGGCGGTACACGGGCGGCACCGGCACGAGCAACTTCGTCGCGCGCGCCACCGGATACGACCACGCCGCTTCCAATGCGACCAGCGCCACCGGCCGGGTTCAGTGGATCGGGCCGGCGCTGGACACCATCAACCGCTCCGTCGCCCGCAACCTCAGCCCCGCCGCGCCGGCGAGCAGCACCTACTATATGTCCCACCTGATGAGCCGCGCCAGCATCCCGCAGGCGGGTGGCGTTGGCTTCGTGCTCACCGGCTATGGCAACACCACTTTCCCGACCCTGGGGACGACAACCGGAAACTTGCTGGGCGTCTACGTCGGCTTTGCCCAGGACGGGGTGGCGGACAACTTCGGCAACCTTGTCATTCGGACGCGCAACGAAGGCGCCGCAACGTCGGCCGACACCGTGCTCGTCAACGGCGCCTCCACGAGCACCGCTTCGACGGTGTACCACGTGGTGACGAAAGTCGACGTGAACGTCGGCGGAGGCAGCGCCGACACCGTCACCTGGTGGTTGAATCCCACCGACGGCTCCTCTGATGCGTCGCTCACCGCCACCGCCGACGCAACCGGGTCGATCAGCACCTTTGCGATCTCGACCAGCGCCGACCTGGTGCGCCTGAATTACGCGGCACGGCAATGGAACGGAAGCGCGTTCTTCGATGAGCCACGGCTCTCGACGGACCTGGCCGGCCTGGGGTTGGCCGTGCCCGAGCCGGCGGGATTGGCGGTGCTCGGGATCAGTACCCTTGCGCTGCTGCGCCGCAGGGGAAGCTAGTCAGAAAATCGATTCGCCCACACAAACGGAGTATCGGCCATGGCAGTGACTTCTACGCGTGAGCAAGAATCCAACCGGGCGGGATTCACCCTTGTCGAATTGCTCGTGGTTATCGGGATCATTGCCATCCTGATCGCGATCCTCCTTCCGGCGCTGCAGGCGGCGCGAAAGCAGGCAAAGGACGTGCAGTGCTCGAGCAATATCCGACAGCTCTGCACTGCGCTAATCATGTATGCCGGCGAGTACAAGGGTAAGTACCCGCCGAACGTGAATGACCTCCCCGGGACGCCGCCGCCGGGCAATCGCGACTACGTCTTCTGGTACAACGATGACGTGATCGGCCGATTCCTCCCCAAGACCGTGCTGACAGGCAGCGGCTCGGTTGGTGGACCGATCATGAATTGCCCGGAGGACCTTGAGGGGCTGCGCTGTTACGCGATGAACGTCTGGGCGAGCAGCGCGGTGGACCAGTTCGTGCACAACAAGACGCCGGACCGTTACAGTTTTGCACCGCCGGGGTACGTGGCCAACCCGCCGTTTCGCGGCCAGATGTTCGATGCATCGACCAAGGGCGCCAGTGACCTGATTTTGATCGGCGAAAAGTTCCCCAGCAATTTCGCGCTGGGCGGCTACTTCGCCGGCTCGACGATCGGCTTCCAGGGCGACACAGCCGGGTCGCGGTTCGGCGGCAACGGCGGGTATCTGCCCGCGTCGAACCTGGGCGCGCGGTTCGGCCTCGTCCGCACCGAAATCGACTGGACCCGCCATCGCCGCCGCGCCGACGGTGGGAAAGGAACGCCGCAGGACATCAGGGGGCGCGCCAACTTCGGCTTCGCCGATGGCCACGTCAGCATGCACAGCGCCGCTGCGCTGTACGACCCGACGAACGGTCACTCGCTGTTCAAGGCCGTCTGGTCCCCCTACGACCGCAAGATTCCTTGAGACGGAGAGTGTCGAGGGTGGAGAGTTGAGGGTAGAGGAAGCCGACGCGTGTCTTTCTCTTCCTCTGCCGTCCACGCTCCACTCTCTCTTCCTTTTCCGATCCTCATCCCCTACGTTCACCCCATGAACGTGAAACTGCTTGACCTGCAGGCGCAGTATCTCCCGCTGCGCAACGAGATCCGACGGGCGATCGATGAGGTGTGCGACCAGCAGGCGCTGGTGCTCGGGCCCACCGTCGAGCGGTTTGAGAAGAACCTGGCCGCGTACTGCGGGACGAAGCACGCGATCGGCGTGAGCAGCGGGACCGATGCGCTGCTGTGTTCGCTCATGGCGCTGGGCATCAAAGCGGGCGATGAAGTGATCTGTCCCGCGTTCACCTTCTTCGCCACCGCAGGGTGCATCGCGCGGCTCGGCGCGACGCCGGTGTTCTGCGACATCGATCCGGCGACGTTCAACGCCGATCCGAAGTCGGTTAAGTCGAAAATGACCAGGCGCACGCGTGCAATCATGCCCGTGCACCTGTTCGGGCAGCTTGCGCGGATGGAAGCGATCAACGACCTCGCCAGGGAGCACGACGTTCCGGTCATCGAGGACGCCGCCCAGGCGATCGGCGCCAAGCGCCACGGCAAGCCGGCGTGCGCGCATGGGCTGGCCGGGGGACTCAGCTTTTATCCGACGAAGAACCTCGGCGCCTTCGGCGACGCCGGGGCGATCTGCACGAGCGATGACCGGTTTGCCGAGATCTGCCGCAAGCTTCGCGTGCATGGCAGCGGGCATACCTATCACCACGAAATGATCGGCGGGATGTTCCGAATCGCCGCCATCCAGGCCGCGGTGCTCGATGTGAAGCTGACGCATCTGGACCGTTGGAACCAGGGCCGCCGGGAGCACGCGTCGATCTACGATAAGGCGTTCGCGGGGAGCAAAGTGACCGCGCCGCCGATCGAGCCGGAAAATGAATCGATTTACAACCAGTACGTCGTGCGTGTCCCGAATCGCGACGCGGTGAAGCAGCAACTCGCCGATCGGGGCATCGGGACGGCGATTTACTACCCGATCCCCCTGCATTTGCAGGACTGCTTCAGCTACCTCGGGCACAACACAGGCGATTTTCCCGAGAGCGAGCGCGCCTGTCGCGAGGTGCTGGCGCTGCCGGTGTATCCGGAGCTGCCGAAAGAGCAGGTGGAGTACGTCGCGAAGGAACTGCTCGAAGCGGTTGGAAGCTGAAGCGATCCCGCACCCGATCCGAGTCTCGCCTTGGGGCTCAGACTCGGCCTGGGCGTGGGGGCAGGTGCGGCGGCGCGCGTCAGTCGGGGTTCATCTCCTTCAGCTTCTCGGCGAGCAGCACCGCGCGTCGGGCGGCGGCGGCGTCGAGCCACTTCGCCAGTTCCTCCCCCCGCGTCTCATCGAGTAGCCCGAGCAACGCGTCCAGCGTGTCGCGACAACGCCCCACCGACGCCGCCAGGTTATCCCGATTATCGAGGAAAATATCGCGCCACAGCCCCGCGTCGCCGCCGGCGATCCGGGTGGCGTCGAGAAACCCCTTGCCCGCCAGCGGCAAAGCCGTGTCGTCCTGCATCGTCACGAGCGCGGCGGCGACGGCGTGGGGAAGATGGCTGATGTCGCACACCAGACGGTCATGGTCGTCCGGCGAGAGCGTCGTTGTCCTCATGCCCAACGCGCGCCAAAACGATTCGACGGCGGCCAAGGCATCGGGATCGGTTGATGTATCGGGCGTGAGGATGCACCGGGCGCCGGTGAACAGGTCGGCTCGGGCGAAGTCAATCCCCCGCTTTTCGCTGCCGGCCATTGGATGACTTCCGACGAAGCGAGCGTGCTGCGGGAGTAGCTGGGCGGCATCGTGGACTACCGACCGCTTGGTGCTGCCGACGTCGGTGACAAGCGCCCCTTTCGCCAGGGCGGGGGCAATCTCCGACAGGATCTGCCAGAACAATCCTACCGGCGTACACAGGATCACCAAATCCGCCCCTTCGACCGCATCGGCAGCACTTTCAGCGGCCTCATCGATTGCGCCACTCGCCAGCGCCTTATCCAGCGTTGTCCTACGATGGCCGTAACCCACTATTGGGCAAGGCATTGCAGCCGATTTCGACGCCAGCCCAATCGACCCGCCCAACAGCCCCACTCCGATGATGCTCAAGCGTTTGGGTGTCATGGTCCGATAAAATGTCCGGGTGAACGGCTACGCAAGCGGGCCGTACGTTTGTTGGCCCCCCCATCGCGCCTTACCTGCGATTCTGACGCAGTCTGGCGCGACGGTCAATTGACCCTTGCTCCTCCGACGGGCGCTGCTAGGCTATCGGGCTCACGATTGCGGCCAGTGATTGCCTGCGGGCCATGGAGCTGGGAGAAAACGTACGCTGCGCAGCTTGTGTTGTCCGCCGCGTGCGCTCCATCGCGACAGGGAAGGCCGAAACTCTTATGTCACAAGCCATCGCCTCGCCGGAACTCACGACGATCGACGTCGATCTTGTTGCCAAGCCTTTCCCGACCGACTCCAGCCGGCGGGCGGTCGCGCGCCACGTGCTGGAGTTCGAGAAGCCGCTGGCGCAGCTCGAGAACCAGATCCTGGAGCTCGAGGCGATGCAGGCGGCCAAGCAGGTCGACTATTCCAAGGAGCTTCGCCAGCTCCGGGTGAACTACACCTCGCTGCTCCGCAAGACCTACGAGAAACTGTCTCCATGGGAGACCGTGCAGGTCGCCCGCCACCCACAGCGGCCGCTGTTTCGGGATTACGTCGACCTGATCTGCCGCGAGTTCCGCGAGCTGCACGGCGACCGGTGCTTCGGCGATGACCGGGCCATCCAGTGCGGCCTGGCCCGCCTCGGCGGGCATAAGGTCATGCTCATCGGCACCCACAAGGGCCGCGATACGAAGGAAAAGGTCTGCTGCTCGTTCGGCCTGGCCCACCCTGAGGGCTACCGCAAGGCCTTGCGGTGCATGAAGCTGGCGGAGAAGTTCGGCCTCCCCGTCGTCACCCTGATCGACACCGCCGGCGCCTACCCTGGCATCGGCGCCGAAGAGCGCGGGCAGGCGGAGAGCATCGCCCGAAATCTGATGGAGATGAGCCGGCTGAAGACGCCGATCGTCAGCATCGTGACCGGCGAGGGCGGCTCGGGCGGCGCGCTGGGCATCGCCGTCGCCGACCGCGTGGCGATGCTCGAATTCGCCTGGTACTCCGTCATCAGTCCTGAAGGCTGCTCTGGCATCCTCTGGAAGGGCAACGCCAACGCCGCCGACGCCGCCGAGGCGCTGAAATTAACGAGCAAAGACCTTCGCCAGTTCGGCGTAATCGACCACGTCGTCCCCGAACCCCTCGGCGGCGCCCACCGCGACCCCCACACCGCCGCCCACAACCTCGAGCAGTACATCGCCAAGACCATCCGCGAGCTCAAGCGGTTCAAGATCGACAACCTGCTCGAGCGCCGCTACGAGAAGTTCCGCAACCTCGGCGAATTCGTCGAAACCAGCGCGAAGCGCTCAACCCGCCCGGCGAGCTGATTTGGCGAAGGTTGCGCCTGCCGACTCTCTCCGGGACGGCTATACTGTTGCAAGTCATGCTGGCCGCACACACGTTGCCTAATCTCCCCGATCTGACAGCCGAGCAGGCCGAGTATTGGGTGGCCGCAGCGCTCGCCGAGGCTAAGGCGCTGCGGCAGCATGATGATCGGCTGTATCCGCCCGATGGTGACGGTTCTGGGCTCGCATCGGCGCAGCAGCTTCGGGCAGCCTGGCAGCGGTGGGCGGATGATGCGGAAGCTTTGCTGGAACAACTTCGCCCAAAACTGCGGCTGAAGGTTCACGTCATCGGCGCGCTGGACTTGGATTACGCAATCGGCCGGGCGCGCGCCATGTTGACCCTCACGCCCGAAGCAGTGATTTTTAGCCGGGAACAGATGCGCCGCGGCTCGGTTCAATCGGCCGAGGAGGTCCGGCGTGAGCTACGCGCTGCGGCTGGTAAATGATGCGGTCGCGCAACTCCGTACCCTCGACGCCGGTTTGCAGGAAGATGTGCTGGACGAGTTGGACGCCGTAGCCGCTGTGCCGTCTCGCCTTCGCGTTGACGCGCTGGGTGAAGCCGTTCACGATTTCGACGCCATGTCGCTGAGGTGCGGCACATTGTTTTCATTCGGCTTCACCGCGACGACGTGATGCACCTTGTGACCGTCCTGGCCATTGTCGACCACAGGCGACCTGACCGATCCTGATATGTCCAGCTACACGCAGTCCATCCAGAACCTGATGAACGAACTGGCCCGGCTCCCCGGCATCGGCACGCGCTCGGCGGAGCGCATCGCCTTCCACCTGCTCAAGCAGAAGCCTGCCGAGGCGATGAAGCTGGCCGAGGCGATCCGGGATGTGAAGACGCGCATCAAGCATTGCTCCGTCTGCTACAACCTGACGGAGCAGGACCCCTGCTCGATCTGCGCCGACCGGTCTCGAGATCAAGGGCTGGTCTGTCTCGTCGAACAGCCAAAGGACCTGCTCGCCCTCGAAGCCACCGGGCTCTATCAGGGCGTCTACCACGTGCTGCTGGGCCGCATTTCGCCACTGGAAGATGTCCATCCGGGCGACCTGACAATCGACGCGCTGATGAAGCGCATCGCCAACGGCCAGGTGCGCGAAATCATCATGGGCACCAACCCCAACATGGAAGGCGACGGCACGGCGTTGCACATCCAGCAGATGATCGCCCAGTACCCCAACGTCAGCGTCACCCGCCTCGCCCGCGGCCTCCCCGCCGGCAGCAACATCGAGTACGCCAACCGCAACATCCTCGCCGACGCCATCAGCGGTCGGCAGCGGATGTGATTGTTTTTCCCCCTCTCCTGTACCCAGTGACAAAACAGTATCATCCTCCTCGGATGCCACGCACGCTCACGCTCCTCCTTGGGCTGTCTTTCATGACCATGACGACCTCCGCCGCAACACCGGCGTCTCAACCGACCGGGGCTTCGCTCGCGTTCACCAGTGACGACTCCGTGACGATACAGGCCTTGGCGCTGATGAACGAAGGCGAGTTCGCCGAGGCGCAGACACTGCTGAAAACGGGCGACGGGCATGCTGATGCGTCGGTTGTGCAGGCGCGCGAGGAATTGAAGGAGGTGATCCGCCGCAGGCGCCGCGACTACAGCGTCGGCGCCGACGCCATGCTCCGAAAGATTCAGTCCTCGATCCCCGACGCGACGGCGGTGGATGTCGAGCGCTGGCGGGCGCAGGGCGTGCTCCAGCATCGAGTGATCGATGGAACGATTGCCTATTTCCGCCGCGAGCCGGTCAACCTGTTCCGCTTCAGCAAAGACGCGATCGCGCGCCGTGAAGCCGCGGGAAAAGCTCCGACCGGCACGCGATTCCCCCTGAACGAGCATCTCGCCCAGGTCATCGCCGAGGCCGAGAAGACCGGCAAGGCGGAGGTATCGCCCATCCACCACCGCGTGAAGTTCATCGCGACCATTGCCCCCGATGCCCCGGGCGCGAAGGCGGGGTCGCTGGTTCGCTGCTGGCTCCCTTTCCCCCAGGAATACCGTCAGCAGCGCCATGTGAAGCTCATCCGCACGTCACCGCAAGGGGCAACGGTCGCGCCCAATGCCGACGGTGAGACGAACATCACCGGCGCTCGCCAGCGCTCGGTCTACCTGGAGCAGCGTCTCACGGACCCTTCGAAGCCACTCACGTTTGAGGTTGAGTTCGAGTACACGTCTTATGCCTACTACCCCAGGCTCGACGAGAAACTGGTCAGCGCCGATTCCGGCTTCGGCGAGCAGGACCGAGGCGCGGGTGCGTCTTTCGAGCAGTACCTGACCGAGCGGCCACCGCACATCGTCTTCACTCCGGAGATCAGGCGGGCCGTCGAGCAGACGGCAGGCGCCGAGCCCAATCCGCTGATCAAAGCCCGCAAAATCTTCCACTTCATCGACAGTGAAATCCGCTACCACGGCGAAGAGGAGTATTCGACCATCGACAGCTTTGCGCAAAAGGCGATCACCCGCCGCAAGGGCGACTGCGGGGTGCAGGCGATGCTGTTTATCACGATGTGCCGGCTCGCCGGCATCCCCGCGCGCTGGCAGTCGGGCTGGCAAACCAAGCCCGGCGAAGAAAACATGCACGACTGGAGCGAGATCTACATCGCCCCATGGGGCTGGATCCCCGTCGATGCTTCCAACGGGCTCCAGCCGTCGGACGATCCGACAATCCGTGAGTTTTACCTCGGCCACCAGGACGCCTACCGGCTCATCGTCAACCGCGACTACGGCTCGCCGCTCGTCCCGCCGAAGGACTCCTTCCGCAGTGAACCGGCTGACTTCCAGGTGGGTGAGATCGAGATCGACGGCGCGAACCTGTTCTACGACGACTGGGACTACGACATGGATATCCGGACCACGCCTTAAAAAGCCGGAGATGGCATCTCCGGTCTTTCTCTAAGGGAGCGTCGGGTCATGCCCACCACGATCGGATACCACTTCGTCAAATCAACCCATGGCACCTGGCTGCCCGGTGACGAGCGGGGTCACTGGTCGGAAGCGTGGGACGAGCAGATTGGATTCATCGAGCCGCACATGCTCCACGCGGGGGACCCGATGCGATTACGCATGGCGCGGGAGCGAATCAAACATCCGGAAGTGCGATTGACGCCGAAGATGATTCAGGTGGTGGAGCAGACGATTGCAAGATGCGTCGCCGAATCACCTTGCTCGATCATCGCCGCTTCGATCGAGAGGACGCACAGTGCACCTGCTGCTTCCGTACACGACGAAGGATATTCACAACCACCGGTTTACGTCGCTATGAGGGTCCGGTGTGGAGTGAGAGGAAGTGGCTTCAATTCATCTTCGACGAGTCGCACTGGCGCAACACCATCGAATACATCGAACGACACAATGTCCGGCGGTCTCGATCCGCGCCCGTACGCGTTTCTGAGGTAGGGAAGACCGGGGATGACATCCCCCGCTTTATGACCCCGACGGGGCGAGGCGTGACCCCAGCGTAAACCAACCCTTCGAAGGGTCGTAGATCAGCTGCAAGTTGCGCCGGTCGAATTCCTGAAACCACCGCCACCACTCGATGGGCTCCAACGGCTCCTCCTCGGGTGCGAACTCGTCCCCGCCGAGGCGGATGCGGTCGGGCTGCCCGGGCACGCACGCGGGCCACAGGCCGCGGCTCGTGGCCCAGTGGTAGATCGTGTTGTGGTTCGTCGTTTCGTAGACCGTCATCTGTCCCCTGATCTTAGGTCGTGTCGCCGCGATTGCAAAAAAGCGGCGTCAGCGCACGCGGCCGAAGAAGACTTCCGTTTCGTACTCGAACACGACTTCGCCGCCGCGCTCGTGGGTGTCGAAGAGGTTGCGCAGGCCGTCGACGAACGGCTGGTGCGACGGGTGGCCCGGCAGCGGAGCGTACGACGCGGACATCGCGCGGCCGCGGAACCCTTCGAAGTCGAAACGCTGCTCATTCGGAAACGCCCCGCGGCGGAAGGGGATGTCGAAGACGCGTTGCAGGTCGTTAACGCTGGTGGTCGTCTTCGATACCCGCTTGTAGTCGGTGCCGTGCGCGCGGAGCAGCTCGTCGTACCCGGCGAGAAGCGGCGAACGGTCCGCCTTGCGATCGTTCCACGCGATGACCACGTGCCCGCCCGCGCGAACGACGCGGCGGAACTCCCGCGCGACCGCGGGCTGGTCGAACCAGTGGAACGCCTGCGCCGCCAGCACCAGGTCCACCGACCCGTCCGCCAGCGTCGTGGCCTCGGCCGTGCCGTTCACACTGTGGAAGTTCGGGTAGCGTGGCGACAGGAGCCCTTCGGCCGCGGCGCGCATCTCGGCGTTGGGCTCGACGCCGAAGACGGTATTGCCGTTCCTGAGGAATAGCTCCGTCGAGATCCCGGTGCCCGAGCCGACGTCCGCCACCACGGACGCGTGCTGCAGTCCCATCTCCCGGCGGCACAGGTCGACGAGCTGCGGCGGGTAGGCCGGGCGATACTTGACGTAATCCGCCACGCGCGACGAGAACCGCCGGGTCGGATCGAGGGAACCGCCGCTCATGCGGTCGCCCGCGGATGGTTGGCCGCCAAGCGGGCCGCGAACTCGCCGCGCCCGGTCTCATGCAGGCGCTTGAGGTACTCCGGGAGCTGCCCGCGCGCGTGCAGCGGGCCGCCCTCGGCAAGCACCGTCCGCATCGGGTCGATCGGGTGCGTCGCCGTCCGCATCATCTCGTCGTGCCACGCGTCCAGCATCGCCGTCGCGCGGCCGACGAGGTCCGGCCGCTGGGGCGCCAGGTCGTGCTGTTCGTGCGGGTCACGTCGCACGTCGAACAGCATCACTTCGGGAAACGCGTGGTACCCATCGTGGTACGAGCGGATGCACACGTAGTCTTCGAACCGCACGGACCGCTGGCAGCTCCAGGCCCCCTGCGAGATAACGAGATGGTCGCGCGCGGCGCTTCGGCCGTCCCAGTTCGACGGCACCTCTCCGTCGAGCAGCTCGACCATCGTTGCGGCAAAATCGAAGTGATACAGGAGCCGCCCGTCCACGCGGCCGCCGGTCATCACCTCGGGCCAGCGGACGACCAGCGGCACGCGGCACGTGATGTGGTCGGCGGTCTGGTGATCGCCGTAGATGTTCAGCTCACCGAGGTTTTCGCCGTGGTCGGCGGAGACAACGATGACGGTTTCGTCCAGCACGCCCGCCGACGCCAGCGCATCCAGCAGCCGTCCGATCGTCTCGTCCGCGTAGCGCACGCCGCGGTCGTAGCCGTCGAGAACCATGCGCACCTTGTCCATTGAGTCGATCTGGCCCGGCTGCTGCGGGAACTGCTGCGGGATCTGCCGTTCCCAATCGGTCGTGCCGAATCCAGTCACCTCGCGCGCCGAATGCGGTCCTCCGCCGTCCCAGTGCGCGCGGCGCACCTCCTCCGTCAGCCATGCCGGCAGCGGATCGTCCTTGAACAGGTGCGCGACGCTGTCGGGCGTGCGATACGGGGTGTGCGGGTCCCACAGGTTCACGTGCAGGAACCACTTCTCCGCCTTCGCGTTTCGCCGCAGCCACTCCAGCGCGATCGGCTCGACCTCGTCGGCGCGTTCGATCCCGCGCCGGCCGCAGTTGTAGACTTCGTTGAAGTTCGCGTAGAAGTGCCACGCCGAGTGTCGCTCGCCGAAGCTGCTGATCGTCGCCGTGCGCAGCCCCGCCGCGCGCAGGCACGCCATCCAGCTCGTCATCCCCAGCGTCGACTGAAACCCCCGCGACGGCCCCTCGATGAGCGGCTCCGATGCCACGCCGCCGTGGTTCACAACGCCGTTGTGGATCCCGAACCGCCCGCTCCACAGCGCCGTGCGGCTCGGCAGGCAAGGCGCGTCCGTCACGTAGCAGTTGTCGAACCGCACCGCGTCGAGCGCAAGGCGATCAATGTTGGGGCTCGTGTCGCGGCGATACCCGTAACAGCCCAGGTGATCTGGCCGCAACGAGTCGATGTCGAGGTAGAGAATGCGCATGCGTCGGGCGGCAATGTAGACCCCTCGCCCACCCTGTACAAGCCGCGTGAATCACCTATGATTTCCGCTCGCTTTCGCGCAAGGAAACCATGGAAAACGTCATCACCGGCAAGGCCTACGTCCTGGCCGACAACATCGACACCGACCAGATCATCCCCGCCCAGTACCTCTCGTTTAATCCCGCCATTCCCGAGGAGCGCAAGTTCTTCGGCATGTATGCCCTCTCCAGCGTCCCCGAGAGTCAGCGCGGGCTCCCGCAGGGCGATATCAACTTTGTCCGCGAAAACGAGTTCAAGAGCGATTTTTCGATCATCATCGGCGGGAAGAACTTCGGCTCGGGCAGCTCCCGGGAACACGCCCCGCTCGCCCTGGCCGAGGCGGGCGTGAAGGCAGTCGTCGCCGAGTTTTACGCCCGCATCTTCTTCCGCAACAGCGTGAACGGGGGGTACGTCATCCCCTTCGAGTCGACCGAACGGCTCGTCGACAGGATCCGCACCGGCGACGAAGTCGAAATCCGCATGGACGAGCACGTGCTGATGAACAAGACCCAGAACACCCGCCACGAGCTGAATCCCCTCGGCGACGTTCTGCCCATCATTGAGGCGGGCGGCGTGTTCAATTACGCCAGGCAGGCAGGGATGCTGAAGTGATGCCGTGATGCCCTCACCCAACGTCATCGTCATCGATCATCCCGTTGTGCAGACCAAGCTCACGGAGCTGCGCGACTTCAGCGCCGACCATCGCAAGTTCCGCGCGCTGCTCGACGAGATCGCGTCGCTCATGGTATACGAGGTGACGCGCGACTGGCCGACCATGCCCAAGCCGGTGCAGACGCCGCTGGAGCGCACCACCGGGCGCGTGCTGGCGCGGCAGGTGACGCTTGTGCCCATCCTCCGCGCGGGGCTGGGCATGGCCGATGGGGTGCTCAAACTTCTGCCGGATGCGCGGCTCGGGCACCTGGGCGTGTATCGGGATGAGACCACGCTGGAGCCGATCAGCTACTACCAAAAACTCCCGCCCGATATCGCTTCGACCGAAGTGCTGCTGATCGATCCCATGCTCGCAACGGGCGGGAGCGGGTCGGCGGCCGTGTCATACCTGAAGAAGGCCGGCGTGAGCAGCATGAAGTTCGTCTGCCTGGTGGCGGCGCCGGAAGGCATTCAGGCGCTTCAGCAGGCGCACCCGGAAGTGCCGATCTACACCGCCTCCATCGATCGCGAGCTGAACGAAAAAGGATACATCCTTCCCGGCCTGGGCGACGCGGGGGATCGGATCTTCGGCACCTGATGCGCGTATCGCGCGCTGTCCTCCCCGGCCCGCTGCTGCTACAGTTCCGCTCTGCGCGCGCGGCGCGTGTGCGCAGAACGCCCGGTTCCCCTAATTTTCAATCGTCAGCGGCATTATGGACGCACACGTCATCTGGGTCTGGATCGGCTTCATCGTCTTCGTCCTGGCCATGCTCGCGCTGGATTTGGGCGTGTTCCACCGCAAGGCGCATACGGTCAGCGTGAAAGAGGCGCTGATTTGGAGCGCCGTGTGGATCTCGATGGCGCTGGTGTTCAACGTGCTGGTCTACTTCGCCTACGAGGGGCACTGGCTGGGGCTGGGGATGGACGACGGCCAGGTCGCGACCGATCCCGTCACCGGCACGGCGCTCAACGGCCGCAACGCCGCCATCAAATTCTTCACCGGGTACGTGATCGAGAAGAGCCTGAGCGTAGACAACATCTTCGTCATCGCCCTGGTGTTCGCGTTCTTCAAGATCCCCAACATGTACCAGCACCGGGTGCTGTTCTGGGGGATCCTCGGGGCGCTGGTGATGCGCGGGATCTTCATCGGGCTCGGCGCGGCGCTGATCGCGCGTTTTCACTGGATCCTGTACGTGTTCGGGGCGTTCCTGCTGTACACGGCTTACAAGATGCTGACGAGCGACGAGGATCCGGACCCGGGCAAGAATCCCGCCGTCCGGCTGGTGCACCGGTACTTCCCCGTCACGCAGCAACTGCACGGCCAGCGGTTCCTCGTCCGCCGAAGCGAGCTGGCCCCGACCGAGCCGGTACAGCCGGCGGAGGGCGAGTCGGCCGTCCCTGCGGCACCCGCGGCGTTGGCGGTCCCACCCGGCAGCAGCACCTGGGTGCTGACCCCGCTGGCTCTGGCCTTAGTCGTCGTCGAGTTCACCGACCTCATCTTCGCCGTGGATTCAATCCCCGCCATCTTTGCCATCACAGGCGATCCGTTCCTGGTTTTCACCAGCAACGTCTTCGCGATCCTGGGGCTGCGGGCGCTGTACTTTGCGCTGGCAGGGATCCTCGACAAATTTTACTACCTCAAGGTGTCGCTGGCGGTCGTGCTGGGACTGGTGGGCGTCAAGATGCTGGTGGCCGACTTCCTGAAGCCGTTCCCGTTCTGGAAGGAAAACCTGAGCTTCGTCACGCTGGGGCTGATCGCGCTGATCCTGGGGGCCGGGGTCGTGGCGTCGCTGGTGCGTGCCGAGCGGCATCCGCTGACGCCGCATTCCCCGCCGCCGACCCCCGAAGACACGCCCGCTCCCGGGCCAGAACGCGGTGAGAGGGGAAACGTAGAGCACCAGCTTGAACGGCGGCGTTGAAGGACAGGCGCGAGGCTGGGATTTTCGTCAATTGTTCGTCCGATTGCCCACCCCCGAGGCGGGCGTTACGATTTCCCCCTTTGCCTACGACTGGACAACACGAGGCGGTAACCGCCGCGGAGTGCCGTGACATGCGTCTGACCGAAATCCTCAAGCCCGAGAACATCAAGGTGCCGCTGACCTCAACGACGAAAACCGACGCCATCGGCGAACTCGTCGCGCTCCTGGCGGAAAACAAGGCGATCACTGACTCCAGAAAAGTGCTTGACTCCGTCCTGGACCGCGAAGCCACCCGCACGACCGGCATCGGAAACGGGTTGGCCATTCCCCACGGCAAGTGCTCAGGCACGACCGACCTGGTCATGGCCATCGGCAAGGCCGCTACTCCGATTGACTTTCAGGCGATCGACGGCCGACCGGTTACGTTAATCTGGCTGCTGACAAGCCCCCCAGACAAGACCGGCCCGCACATCCACGCGCTGGCGCGCATCAGCCGGCTCATGACCATCGACAAGTTCCGCCAGTCGCTGAACACCGCGCAAAGCGGGCAGGACGTCTACGACATCATCGTGAAGCAGGAAAGCACGATGTAGGGGGAACTTTCGCGTCCATCTCCCGACACAACGTCAACGCACCCAACAAGAAATCTCCAGAACGGCGTAGTTCCCCTCCGCTGAGATGGTTTTCTTCCTGTTGCTGGGTTTATTCAACCGTCACGCTCTTCGCCAGGTTGCGCGGTTTGTCGACGTTGCAGCCGCGCGCGACGGCGGCGTGGTAGGCGAGCAATTGCAGGGGAACCACGCTGAGCAGCGGCTGCAGCGGCTCGATCGTGTCCGGGACGTAGATCACGTGGTCGCTGTAGCGACCAATGCCGGCGTCGCCGTCGGTAGCGACGGCGATCACCTTCCCGCCTCTGGCGCGAACCTCTTCGATATTTGAAATCACCTTGTCGTACTGGCTGCCCTTGGTCGCGATGAACACCACCGGCATTCCGTCGCTGATCAGCGCGATCGGGCCGTGTTTCATCTCCGCGGCGGGCATGCCCTCGGCGTGGATGTAGCTGATTTCCTTCAGCTTCAACGCGCCCTCCAGCGCCACGGGGTAGTGATACCCGCGGCCGAGGAACAGCCAGTTCTCGCGGTCGATGAATTGCTTGGCAATCTCGTTCACGAGCTCGCTCTGCTGGAGCACTCGCTCCATCTGCTCCGGGATCGCGCACAGCCCGTCGACCATCTCATGCGTCTGCGTCTGGCTCATGAACTTGCGCCGCCCCAGGTACAGGGCGAGCATCGTGAGCGTGACGCACTGATTGGTGAACGCTTTGGTGCTGGCGACGCCGATCTCCGGCCCGGCGTGAATGTAAATGCCGCAATCCACCTCCCGGGCGATCGTGCTGCCGACGACGTTGACGACGCCCAGCGCCAGCGCGCCCTTCTCCTTCGCCTCACGCAGTGCCGCGAGCGTATCGGCGGTCTCACCCGACTGGCTGATGGCAACGACGACCGTGTTTTCCTCGACGAGGGGATTTCGGTAGCGGAACTCGCTGGCATAGGTCGTTTCCGTCACGACCTTCGCCAGGTCCTCCATCAGGTAGTCGCCGACGAGCCCCGCATGCCACGCCGTGCCCTGGCCGGTGAGGATGAAGCGCTTCGCGCGGACAAGCTCCTTGGTATACCCCGCCAGCCCGCCGAACGTGATTCGCGCCTCGCGCTGGTCCACGCGCCCGCGGAGGCAGTTGCGCATCGCGTTGGGCTGCTCGAAGATCTCCTTGAGCATGTAATGCTCATAATCCCCCAGCTCGTACTCCTCGATCTTGTTCTCGAGCTGGCTGATGACCGGAGAGACGTCGATGTCGTCGATCGTGCTCGTGCGGAAGCTCTGCGGCTTCAGGACGGCCATCTCGTTGTCGTTCAGGTAAATGACCTGCGTGGTGTGCTCGACGATGGCGCTGGCGTCAGAGGCGACGACATATTCGGCGTCGCCGACGCCGATGATCAGCGGGCTACCCTTGCGCGCGACGATAAGGGTGTCCGGCTCGTCCTTGCACAGCACGGCAATGCCATACGTGCCCTCGACCTCGTGCAGCGCGGCTTGTACCGCGCGCTGCAGCACCGACGTGCCGGCGGGGACGTGGTTGCGCTGCTTCATGTCCGCGTACAGATCACCGATCAGCACCGCGAGCACTTCCGTGTCGGTCTGGCTGTGGAACGTGTGCCCCTTCTCGGTGAGGAACTTCTTGAGCGCCGCGTAGTTCTCGATGATCCCGTTGTGGACCAAAGCGATGCTGCCAGAGTTGTCCCGGTGCGGGTGGGCGTTGACCTCATTGGGCGCGCCGTGCGTTGCCCATCGCGTGTGGGCCATGCCGACATTGGCGGGGGGAATGCCGTTGCCGTTGGTCAGCGAGTTCTCCAGCACGCTGATCCGCCCCACCGCTCGGCGGACGTGCAGTTGCCCCTTGTCGTCGATGACCGCGATTCCGGCGGAATCGTAGCCGCGGTATTCGAGGCGCTTGAGCCCCTCGATCAGCAGCGGCTGGGCGATTTTTTTCCCGACGTACGCAACGATCCCGCACATATGTGGCTCCCATTCTTCCCCGAGGTCACCAACCGCTTCCGCACGCGGCCGCGCGCGTCTGGGCGCGTCACCAGTCTAGAGCAGGTGATCGGACCATCAAGGCAACCCGCATCAGCGATCTGTTAAAAGCATCGGCGTTACAATGGGATACGTTTGGTGGGCACGCGTAAAACTTTCCCGCTCCGGGTCCCGGAAAGCAGGGTTACGGCAGCGAAAAGACATGGGTTCGCCCCAGGAGGAGGCCCTGAGGAACCCAGCGAGGCGCGTCAGCCCGCCGCAGAAGGGGGTGCGGTGCGCACACGGGATTATGCCGGTCGACTCGTACCCGCGTCCTGAACGCGGCTGGATGCCTAGCGTCGCCGGCGCGGCAGCAATGCCAGCCCGCCCAGCGCGAGCATGGCGAGGCCGGTGGGCTCAGGGATGGGGGTCATCAGGAAGGGCATCGAGCCACCACCCAGCGGATCGCTGAGCGTGCCTGAGCCCAGAATATGACGAAGTTCCGACAGGTCAGTGGCGGAATTCAGGGAAGCCCAGCCCTCCGCGGTCAAACCCCCGTCGACGACCGCGCCAAGGTCGTGGAAGCGCTCATCCGTCAGGGGCGTCGTCGGATCGTCCAGCACGTTAACGTCCCAGAAGAACCCGCGCTGTCCCACGGTTTCGGCGCCGTTGTAGAGGGTGTAGGCGCCCACGACGACGCCGCTGTCGGACAGGTAGCTGATCGACGTAAGGGCCGTCCCGTCGGTGTGCGTCGAAAAGACCAGCGGATAGGTCTTCGCCGCATCGTCGTCGTAGAACCACCCTGAAAAGCCACGAGTGACGGCCGTGGACTGGGTAGGGTCATATCTGAGCGAGAAACCGGCGGCCTGGCCGGCCTGGTTGAGGAACTGGACATTGCTCTGCTGCGTACCGTCGGGTGCGACATGGACCCCGTCGAACAGCCCAATACGCGTCGTGAGGCCTTCACTATAGTGATACGCCGAATAGCTTGCCGCCGTCCCAGTTCCGTCGAATCGCTGGGACTTGCCCACGACCTGCCCGGCATCATTGAGAGCGGCCACATCGCTGAACTGAGTGCCGTCGCTCTTGCGATGGGTGTCGTCGAAGAAGCCGATGCGCGTCGTGCCACTGTTATACAGCCATGCAGATTGGCCACGGCTGGCGCCGGTGGCGGCATCGTAGCGGCTGGAGGTGCCGGCGGCGTGACCCACGGCATTGAGGTGTTGGACCTGGCTGAACTGAGTGGACTCCGCCGCCGTCGGCGCGTAGGTGTGCGCTGCGTCGGTGAGACCGATCCGCTCGGTGCTGGTGAGCTGTGCGATCCAGGCAGACTGCCCGCGCTGCGTTGCCGTACCGTTGTAGCGGTTGGAATGGCCCACTGCGAAGCCCGCGTCGTTCAGCTTCGTTGCCTGGCTGAACTTATAGTCGTCACTGCGCGTGTGCTCGGCGTTGGTCAACCCGATGTGGTTCGACGTTCCGCTGGCCTGGTGGTGGAGGAATGCCGATTGTCCGCGATTGCTGGTGCCGGACGAACCGCCGTAGCGGACGGATGTGCCGATCGCGTCGCCGACCTTATTCAAGCCCTGCAGGCTGCTGGACTGCTCGCCCTCGGCGCTTGAGTGGACGCCGGTGGTGAGTCCCACTTTCCTGGACACGCCGTCACTATAGACCCAGGCCGCCTGCCCTGCGTTGCCGCCAGGATTCGTCGCATGAGTGGCCCCATGAAAACGACGAGAGGTTCCGGCCGCGACAACCTTCTCGTTAAGCGAGTTGACGAACTGGACGGTGCTCTCCTGAAACTGGTCGCTGGACCGAACGTACTCAGGCGCCACGGGAGCAATGGCCGTCGAGTTCGTGGAGTTGGGCTCGTTGATCCACGCGGTGGCGCCGTTGATGTTCCCGCCGGAATAGCGGATCGAGTTTCCGACCACATGGCCGGAGTCGCTCAGGCCCACCACAGAGCTGGACTGAAACCCGTCACTTCGGGAATGAACGCCGTCGTACAGTCCGATGCGGCTGGTCCCACCGTTCTGGTAAACCCACGCCGCTTTTCCGGCGCTTCCGTTTGGGGAGAGCGGATCGCTCGCGGCAAAATAGCGGTTGGACTCGCCGGCCACGTCGCCCGCGTTGTTCAGGAACATTGCACTGCTCGACTGCGTCTGATCGCTCGCGCGAATGTACTGAGCTTCTTCGAAGAGCCCGATGCGAATCATGGAATCACGGAACGTCCACGCGGTTTGGCCGGTGGCCAAGTTGCCGCCACCCTCGTAGCGCACCTGGTTGCCCATGACGTGTCCCACGTCGTTCATCCGGATTCCGGACAAGCTCCGCGCACCCGTATCCCGCGTATGATTGGTATCGACGTAGCCGAGCCGGTCGATGTCATAGGGGATGTGCTCCGCGTACGCGCGCGAACTTCCCCCCAGCGCGCCGATCCCCGCGGCGGTGGCGAGCGCGGCGGCGCAGGTGAGGGAAGCGCTGGAGAGCGCGCGATGAGCGCGGCGGGAACGAGAAAACCTGGTGATCGTCACTGATGAACCCCTCCGCCCGGCGAGGCGGGTGAATCTCTCGAAACTACACATCAAACCAATGAGAGAGACGGCACGAGGCCACGATGTCCTACAGGCTTGTCCTCCAGGCCTTGCGCCGTCCCGCCCATGGTATCCAGCGACCGCCAAACCGGCAACAACATTCCCGATAATTTGGGGACATTTAAGGCCATCTGGCTCTAACCGTTACGTGCTCCATTTGCGGGGGGTTCAACGTTTGTAACGGTCCTGACGCGCCGCTTCAGGGCCGCTGCCGGTCGAGGCCGCTTCAGTGGCTCTCAGGACTCCTGCTGACCCCTCGCAGATGCTCCGCCGGCGTGGGCGGCATATGATGCGGTAGTGGACCTTTTTGCCGAGTCGCGCCAGCGCAATCTGAAGCGCGTCGCACCGCTGGCCGTCCGGATGCGCCCGCGTTCGCTTGAGGAGTTTGTGGGCCAGACCCACTTCCTCGGCCCGGGAAAGCTGCTGCGGCGGATGCTGGAGGCGGACCGCCTGACCAGCGTGATCTTCTACGGCCCCCCCGGCACAGGCAAAACGACCCTCGCGCAGCTCATCGCCACGTACACCAGGAGCCACTTCGAACAGGTGAACGCCGCCGCCGTGGGGGTCAAGGAGGTGCGCAAGCTCCTCGACGACGCGAAGGAGCGGCTGGCAAATAGCGCACAGCGCAGCGTGCTGTTCCTCGATGAAATCCATCGTTTCAATCGCGCGCAGCAGGATATTCTGCTGCCGGACGTCGA
This sequence comes from Tepidisphaeraceae bacterium, assembly GCA_035936155.1. Lineage (GTDB taxonomy): Bacteria > Planctomycetota > Phycisphaerae > Tepidisphaerales > Tepidisphaeraceae > DASYWJ01. Next base: position 25,916 of record DASYWJ010000050.1, read on the forward strand.
AGCCGGCCTCGTCCTGCTCGTCGGGGCAACCACCGAGAATCCGTTTTTCGCGGTGAATTCGCCGCTGATCAGCCGCAGCCAGATCTTTCAGTTCGCGCCCATCAGCGAGGAGGACATCCGCGCGCTGATCCGCCGTGCCATCGCGGATGAGCAGCGCGGTTTCGGAAGGATTCCGATCGAGATCGATGACGATGCGCTGGACCTGTGGGCAACGAAGTCGGACGGAGATGCGCGGCGGGCGCTAATGGCGCTGGAAGTGGCGGTGCTTTCATTGATGCGCGAGCAGGACAACAGTGGCGCGGCCATCCCGGCCGAGCATGCGCGAGATTCCCATGCCACGGCAATCCATATCACCCTCGACGTTGCCGAGCAGTCGATCCAGCGCAAGGCAATCGTCTACGATGGCACGGGCGACGAGCACTACGATGCCGCGTCCGCGCTGATCAAGTCCATGCGCGGCTCAGACCCTGACGCGGCGGTCTACTGGGTGGCGCGGATGCTTGAAGCGGGCGAAGACCCGCGTTTCATCGCGCGGCGGATCGCGATCCTCGCCTCCGAAGACATCGGCAACGCCGACCCCCGCGCCATCTCCGTCGCCGCCGCCGCGTTCGACATTGTCGAGAAAATCGGCATGCCCGAAGCGCAGATCACTCTCTCGCAGGCCGCCATCTACATGGCCACCGCGCCCAAGAGCAACGCCTCCTACGTGGCGATCAAGAAGGCCATGGCGGACGTGCGCGAAGGGCGGACGTTGCCTGTCCCCAAGCACCTCAAGGACACCCACTACGTCGGCTCAGCGCAGCTGGGGCACGGAAAGGGCTACAAATACGCTCATGATTTTGAGGGTGGATTTGTCGAACAAGATTATCTCGGAGTGGATATTATATACTATGAGCCAACGGACCGAGGGTACGAGGCGGAGATCCGGCAACGAATCGGAGTATTGCGGGATCGCCGATCACACGTAGGCTCAGCTGAAGACCCACAGCCAAAGCGGGAACCGGCGCAAGAGGACGCAACGCCACATGAGTGACACCACCGGCAAGAGTGACACCACGGGCAAGTCCGCCATCCGCAAGCAACTCTGCGAGCGACTGAACGCGATGAGCGAGCCCGACCGGCACGCCAAGAGTCTGGCCGCCTGCGCCATGATCGCCACGAGCCCGGAATTCGCCGCGGCGCGCGTGATTATGCTGTACCTCAGCACCCCCACCGAAGTCGATACCGCTCCGCTTGCCCTGCGCGCATGGCAGCACGGGAAGACCATCGTCGTGCCCAAGGTCACGTGGGAGCAGCGGCGGATGCTGCCCGTCGAGATCGCGAGCCTGCGCGACGGGTTGACCACGACCGGCCCGGTGCGCGAGCCGATCGCCGGCACGCCGATGCCCGTGGACCTGATCGACATGGTGATCGTGCCGGGCGTTGGCTTTACTCCGACGGGGCAGCGCATCGGGCGCGGCATGGGGTTCTACGACCGCTTCCTGGCGCAGCCGGAATTCATCGGGGTGTCCTGCGGCCTGGCATTCGAGGAGCAGATCGTCAAGGACCTGCCCACGCTTGACCACGACGTGGCGCTGAGTATGCTGGCGAGCGATCGGGGCGTGAGGCGCTTCGCCTCCCACTGCATCGGGCAAAAATAGTTTCGAGAAGAGTTGCTAGTTGCTGGTTACTAGTTGCTGGTCAAAGAAAAGGCAACGAACCCCGCGTTCATTTCCGCCGTTCTAGCAACTGACAACTAGCATCTAGCAACTCTCTTACCAGAGGACACGGAGGTTCTCGCCATGAGCCGTCGCCGACGAGTCAGCCGCGCATTGATCGGACTTCTCTCCGTTACCATCGCATTGGGGTTAGTCTTCTGGCTTCATAATTTGTCCAGGACGAAGGCCGCGCCGCAGACGGTAACCAAGAGCATTCCCCCGCCGCCGCCCGCCGCCTCGCCCGTTGTGAAGTCGGCCGCCGCTGAAACCGCCAACCCCCCGGAGCCGGCGAAAGCGACGGGATTGATCACGCAAACCCCCTTCGCGACGAAAACAGCGCTCACCCCTCCCACGACGCCCACGGTCACGCCGGTGGTCCAGACCCTCACCGCCGGCGCAACCCCGACGCCTCCGGCTTCCAGCGCGCAGCCGGCAAACCGGTCCGACACCGCCGCGTCCTCCGCCACGCCACTGGTGGACGCGCAGGCGAAGATCGCCGCTGACGACTACCTCGCCGCGCGCGACCTGCTGAACACCTCCCTCACCTCCGGCAAACTTTCCGCCGCAGACGCCAAGGCCGCCAAGCTCCTGCTCAACCAGGTCAACGAGGTCGTCGTTTTCTCTGCGCGCAAGTTCGCCAGCGACACGGTGGGCGGCGTGTATTCCGTCAAGCCCGGTGACCGCATGGAGCGCATCGCCCGGCAGTACGAGGTGACCTGGGAACTGCTCTCGCGCATCAACAACAATCTTCAGCCGTCGCGGATGCAGGCCGGGAAGGACCTGAAGGTCCTCAACGGCCCGTTCCATGCGGTGGTCGACAAGAGTGACTTCACCCTGGAGATCTGGCTGGGCAACCCCGGCGAATCGGGTGCGATGTACGTCACCAGCTTCCCCGTCGGCCTCGGCGCCGACGACTCGACGCCCACCGGCACGTGGATCGTCGAGACGCAGAAAAAGCTGAAGAACCCCACTTACTTCTCCCCCCGCGGCGAAGGCGTGATCGCCGCCGATGACCCCGATAACCCGCTGGGTGAATACTGGATTGGCCTCACCGGCATCGACGGCCACGCTGTCGGCAAGCAGTCCTACGGCATCCACGGCACCATCCGCCCCGACTCCATCGGTAAACAGGAGTCGATGGGCTGCGTGCGGCTGCTGAACGATGACGTCGCCAAGGTGTTCGAGCTGCTGGTGGAGGGCAAGAGCACGGTGATGGTCCGGGAGTGATCGGGGAAACTCCAACAGGCAATTCCGCGACATCAAAGGGGCTTCGCGCGGTCTTTTTGCCCTGCAGTCCAGGCGCGATACGACGAGCCGGCGGCGTTCATGGCCTGCGCGCACGCGAAGTCGAAAGAGTGCGTGAGCACGCAGTCCAAAGGGAAACAAACCGTCAGATCACCTCAAACCCCCGCCGCTTCGGGTCGGCGATGGCGATGACGATCGCGGAGAGGCTCTCGGGCTCGGCATCTTTGAGGCAGCGGGCGAAGCTCTTGAGCGTGGAGCCGGACGTCATCACATCGTCAACCACAACAACGTGCTTGCCGCGGATGCCCCGGGGGCTCACCAGGCCGAACGCATCGCGAAGGTTCTCTTCGCGCTTGGCGTGGGAATGAAGGTGCGTTTGCGACTCGGTGTTCCGCAGACGGACGGCCGGCTTCACCACCTTCAGTCGATTCAGCTTCGCCAGCCGTCGCGCGAGCACTTCAGCCTGGTTGTAGCCCCGCTTGACCTGCCGCAGGACGTGCAGTGGCACGGCCACCAGCACATCCGTCTCCCTCAGCAGCGTTTTTGTCCGTTCCTGTTGAGAGAGTCGCTCGGCCAGGAACTCCGCCAGCGGCCAGCGGTGGTGGTACTTCGCCTGATGGACGAGGTGCTTGAGCGGATCCTGGAAGATGCCGATGCGGACGATGCGCTCGAAGGGGTAAACGCCCTTGTCATCGCAGTACGGGCACGGCGCGTCCAGCTCAGCCAGCGGCATTGCGCAGCGGTCGCAGGCGGGAGCTTGTTCCAGGAGGCGCAGGTCGTGGAAGCAGCCGTCGCACAGTGGCCCTGGCCCCGGCGCGGCCTGCTGGCAGGCGGCGCAGGCGCCGGGGTAGCAGAAGTCCATGATGTGCGAGAGAAGGACCGAGCTGCGCACCGGAGGATCATATCAACCAACGAGGGCAGTCGCGATTGAACCACCCCCGCCGCACCGATAGCATGCGCAGCGTCATGCTACACCCCCAGCCGTTGCCGAATCCCCCTTCCGCTCCGCCGCTCTCGTTCTCAACCAAGGCGCAGCGGACGAAGGAGCAGCCGATCAGCTTCCTGATCACGACGGCGATGGCGAATCCGGAGCTGATCAACTTCGCCGCCGGCCTGGTCGATCCGCTGACGCTGCCGGTGGAGGAAACGCGGCGGATCGCCGATACAATCCTGTCAAATTCCACCCGCGGCCGGGCGGCGATGCAGTACGACACGACGCTGGGCCTGAGCGACCTCCGCCGCCAGGTGCTGAAGCACCTCGAAGCGCTGGAAGGCAAGCCGGCCAGCGCGATGTCGCTTACGCCGGGCGACATCCTCATCTCCACTGGATCCCAGCAGGCGCTGTACCTCGTGGGCGAGGTGCTGATCGACCCCGGCGACATCGTCATCGCCGATAATCCCAGCTACTTCGTCTTCACCGGCACGCTCTCGAGCTTCGGCGCCAAGGTGATGACGGTGCCGATGGACGAGCATGGCATGGACGTCAATGCGGTCGAGCGGCTGCTCACGCGGCTGGAGGCGGATGGGAAGCTGCCGAAGGTCCGCGTCATTTACTGTACGAGCTATTTCCAGAATCCCACCGGGCTCACGCTCTCGCTCGATCGCCGGGCCAGACTCCTGGATCTGGCCCGGCGCTTCAGTCACGGGCACCGCATCCTCATCCTCGAAGACGCCGCCTACCGCGAGTTGCGCTACGAGGGGCCGGCCCTGCCGTCGATCAAGTCGTTCGATCCCGACAACAGATACACCGTCCTGGCCAGCACGTTCAGCAAGCCGTTCGCGCCCGGGATCAAGACGGGCTACACCGCCATGCCGTCGGACCTGATGCACGAGGTGCTCCAGCAGAAGGGTAACCATGACTTCGGTTCGGCGTCGCTGTCGCAGCACATCGCACTGGAGGCGATGAAGAGCGGCGCCTACGCCGCACAGGTGGCCAACCTGTGCCGCAGCTACCGCGCCAAGCGCGACATGGTCCTTGCCGCCCTGGGGCGATACATGCCCAAATCGCCCGGCATCTCCTGGACGCATCCCAACGGCGGGTTCTACGTGTGGCTCACGCTGCCTGATCATGTGAACACATCGCGCGGCGCGATGTTCGAGCGGGCAGTGGAGCACGGCGTGCTGTACGTCCCGGGGGAGTACTGCTTCCAGCCCGATGAGAGCGGCTTTATCCCAAGGAACTACATCCGCCTCAGCTTCGGCCAGGTCGCACCCGAACAGATCGAGCGCGGCATCGAACGGCTTGCGGCGGTGGTGAGCGGGCAGCTCGGTCGTGGCACAGGCAACGCGCCCGTGCCGGCCACTAAACACGGGCGAGTCGCCCGTGCCACCCGATGAGCCGTACTCTTTTCCTGTACGTCTTCAAGGACCTGCTGCGCATCTTCCTGCTGACCGCCGGCGCGCTGGCGGGCATCATGAGCTTCGGGGGGCTCCTGCGCCCGCTCACCGAGCACGGCCTGGACGCGTCGCAGGTCGGCAAGGTGCTCACCTATTTCATGCCAGCCATGATGACCTACTCCCTGCCGATCTCGGCGCTGTTTGCGACGACGGTGGTGTACGGACGGCTCGCGGCGGACAACGAGCTCACCGCCTGCCGTGCCGCGGGCATCAGCCACCTCTCGATCAGCTCCCCGGCCATGGTGCTCGGACTGACCGTCGCCATCGTCAGCCTGCTGTTCCTCTGCTTCGTCGTCCCCAGCTTCTCGTTGAAGGTCGAGCGGGTGATTTATTCGAATCTCGCGCGGCTGATCGCCAACGAGATCGAGACGACGCGGCAGATCCGTCACGACGAGCACACGATCTACGCTCAGCGCGCCGTCGTGCAGCCGATGGACCCGAAGCGGCCGCGCGAGCAGATGGTGACGCTGGAAGGGGTGATGATCGTCTCATACGACAAGGTGGCGTCGTCGCGGACGAAGATGCAGGTGCCCGGTGAATTCTACCTCGCGCGCAGCGCCACCATCCTGATCCACCGCGGGGGCCGGGCGGATGACGAGTACAGCGTCGAGGTGCTCCTGGAGGACGGCTCGCTGTTCCCGCGCACGCGCGCCGGCAAGACGCAGGCCGGGATGAAGGCGACGCGCTTCGGGCCCGTGCCGATCGATTCCCCGATCAAGGAAGACACCAAGTTCATGGACATCCGCAAGCTGCACGAGCTGTCGGAGGACCCGACGCGCAGCCAGGAGATCCGCCGCGAGCTCCTGAAGCTCATCCGCGAGGACCAGGCGTCGGCCTACCTGCGGGAGGTGCTGGCGAGCCTGAGCGGCAAAACGCGGCTGCACCGCTTCAAGGCCGGCGATGAGATCTTCGAGCTCATGCACGTTGGCGACACCCCGCCCCGCCTCGAGCGCGGCGCGTTGATGTTGCGCGGCGCAAGATGGGTTGAGGAGCGCGCGGACGGAACGGTCAAGAGCGAGGCCGACGTTGACGAGGTTAAAATCACCGCGCGGGCGACGCCCGAGGGGCGCATGGCCGTCGTCGTTGAGCTGCATGGCGCCAACATCCGCTCGGGCGAGACGCTCATCGGCCGCCAGAGCGTGCAGCGCCCATTTAACGTACCGATGTCGCCGGCGATCCAGGCGATGGCGGACCGGTCGGTCGCGGATTACCTCCAGGGCAGCTACGCCGACGCGATGGCCGCGGGGCGCGGCATGCTGCTTCGCCAGCGGCTGCACCTGGGCAACGCGATCCACAGCGAGATGCACAGCCGCGCAAGCTTCGCCGTGAGCTGCCTCATCCTCGTGATGGTCGGCGCCGCGCTGGGCATGATGTTCAAGAGCGGCAACTTCCTTACCGCCTTCGCCATCAGCGTCGTTCCCGCCCTGATGTGCATCGCGCTGATCGTCACGGGATCCAACGTTGCCGCAAGCATCCCGCGCGGGAGCCTGGACAACTTCCAGAACCCGCTGAACGCGGGGCTGGCGCTGATCTGGAGCGGCAACGCCATCGTGCTGGTGATGGCGGTGGGGTTGATGTGGAGGTTGCAACGGCAGTAAGAGTCACGTCTCACTGGTGATTAGTCCACTTGTCAAAAGAAGGGAAAGCTGCTTCTTCTCCCTGACGAGTGACCAATGATCAGGGACCAATGACCAGGGACAGAATGATCCCCCATGAAGATCCTCGACCGACACGTCCTCCTCTCGTTTCTCCGCAACTACCTGATCAGCTTCATGGTGCTGATCGGGCTGTACGTGACGCTGGACATGGTCTTCGCCTTTGACGAGTTCGCCGAGGTGCGTGGGAAGGAGGGGACGGAGGGCGGCGGCTCTGCGTGGACGGTCGTTCGTCATATCGTGGATTATTACTCATACCAGGTGTTCCTGATCTTCGCCTATCTCTCCGGCGTCATCCCTGTGGTAGCGGCGGCGTTCACGATCATCCGGATGACGCGGTTCAACGAAATGACGGCCATCATGGCCGCGGGCGTGCCGCTGCTGCGCGTGACGATGCCGATCATCATCGCGGCGCTGGTGCTCAACGTGCTGCTCATCATTGATCAGGAGCTGATCATCCCGCGGATGATCCCCATGCTCATCCGCAAGCACGACCAGACCGAGGCTGTAAGCAAGGCATTCCCGATCAGCGGCATGCAGGACGACGACGGCCGGCTGCTCGTGGCCGCGCGGTATAACCCGCCGGCGGACGAGCACCCGGCGACGATGGAGTTCCTCAGCGTCATCGCCCGCGACAGCGACTTGCGCCCGCTTACCCATACAACGGCGGACCTGGCGACGTGGGATGGGGCGGCCGGTCAGTGGCGGCTGACGAACGGCCAGGTTGTTGCCGGGCTGCAGGGGGATGAGCCGCCTTCCCCGCCGGAGCCGGTTGACGTCTACCGCAGCAACATCACGCCCGAGGAGATCGCGCTGTACCGCAGCGGCGACTACACGCAGTTGCTCTCGACACCGCGCATCAACCAGCTGCTGAACCGCAAGGACAGCTACGGCACGATCGACCTGCTGCGCGTGAAACACACGCGCTGGGTGCAGTGGCTTTTGAACATGATGTTGCTGCTGCTCGCCTTGGCCTGCCTGCTCACGCGCGACCCCAGTCAATTGAAAACCAGCATCATGCGCTGCGCCGCCGTCACGGGATTGTGCATGGGGGTGATCTTCCTTTCCCAGCAGCTTGCCGGCCATCCGCAGGGCGGACCGCAGTGGGCCAACACCTGGCCCGCCCTGATGGCGTGGATGCCGATTTTTCTGTTCTTTCCGGTCGCCGTGCTCCTGCTGGAGCGAGTGGATAAGAAGGGGTCGTGAGCGTCAGGATGAGGGGTGCTGGGATGAGGGGGTGATGAGGTGACCAAGGAGTTGCACCCCCTCACCCCCTCATCCACCCCCGTAAAACGTAAATTTGCCGATTTGCCTCCCCTGGCACTGAATCGTACATCAAAGTGTCAGGCACAACGCATCCGGCACGGCGGCCGCGAACGGACGACGGGTCGGAGCCTGACAGGGGCTGCGGCGGACTTTTCCGCAGCAGTCCCACGACGCTCCCTTCCCACTTTCTGGCGATGCCGGCCGCGGAACCCCCGCGGCCGGCATTATTTTCTCGCCCCGTGTCGCTCGATCACGCCGAGGCACGTTCGCACCGCGTCGACGAGCGTCCCCAGTGACAGGCCCGACGAGCCCACCGGCGGCAGGTGCACGAACCCGCATGGCTGATCTCCGCCCTGTTGCTCGATCATGTGGCGTACCACGTAGAAAACATGGTTGCACACGTAGGTGCCGGCATGGCTGGAGAACGCGACAGCAATGCCTCGCTCGCGCAACGCTTCGTGGATCGCAACCAGCGGCAAGGTGGACCAGTAGCCGACCGGACCGGCCGGATCGATCAACCGACCGTGCGCACTGTCGCCGGTGTTGTCGCCGCAGGTGTCGTCATTGAGGTTGATCGCGATGCGCTCGAGCAGGATCGAAGGCGACCGTCCACAAAGCCCCAGGCTAAGCACCGCATCGGGCCGCTCGGCTGTGATCAAGTCGCGGATGATCCGCCCCGCGTCGGCGTAGATGACGGGAAGCACGCGCCTGATCAGTCGCTCTGACGTCGGCAGCGCGGTGACGACTTCCATCGATGGGTTCATCGCGTGGCCGCCGAATGGTTCAAAGCCGGTGACGAGGATGCGCATGACGCGCCATAGCTTATGTGAAATGCTGCCCCCGGTGGGCCCCGCTGAAAATCGATGCCCGAGATTTCTATTGACCCCCGGACAACCCGCTGGGTATCTTCAGCGCGTACACGTTGACCTCATTTCTCGCTGGCCTGGGCGTTGAAGTCCGTTCTGCTTGGTTCGGAACAACCATGCGACGATGCGCCTGCGATATTCGACGCTTGACTCGTGACCGCCTCCACGGACGCTGCCTGCATGCATCTTCTCGCGCCGGCGAAGATCAATTTACACCTGCGGGTCGGGCCGCGGCGAGATGACGGGTTCCATCCACTGCTGACGTGGATGACCACCGTCGGGCTCTTTGACACGTTGGAACTCAATGCCGTCGATGCCCCTGGCGGAGGGCGGATCGACGGTAGCGCCGCACGCTTGTCGCTGGCGACCGATGATCCCGCGCTTCCAACCGACGCGCGCAACCTGGTCGTCCGTGCTGCTTCGGCGTTGGCCGACATTCCGCTGCGTCACGTCGGGGAAGGACCGCTGGCGAAGAATGCGGTGTCGGCCTTTTTGACTAAGCGCATCCCGCTCGGCGCCGGCCTGGGCGGCGGAAGCTCCGATTCGGCCGCAACGTTGATCGGGCTGAACCGGCTGTGGGATGCAGGATTGAGTCCCGCCGAGCTTGCGTCGATTGGCGCGACACTCGGCAGCGACGTGCCGTTCTTCTTCCACGGCCCCAGCAGCGTCTGCTCGGGTCGCGGGGAGGTGGTGCATCCGATCGCGACGCCCGCTCCAAAATGGGCGCTGCTCGTGATGCCAAAGGTTGGCATCACGACGGTGTCGGTTTACGCGACGTTCGACGCGATGGGCTTGGGAGACGACCGGGCGGTCATCGACGAGCCGGACTGGGACGCGTGGGCGAGGCTGGACGCGGCAGGCCTGCTCCTGCGGCTTGTGAACGATCTGGAAGAGGCGGCGTTCGCAGTGGAACCATCCGTCCGCTGGCTGCGAACGTCGCTGGAAGCAAAACTTGCTCGTCCCGTGCGCATGAGCGGCAGCGGCAGCACGCTGTTCACGCTGTACGACGCGGACAGCGATGCGCATCTTGCGGCGCGACAACTCGACGGAATCGACGCCTGCGTCGAGGTGGTCGAGGTCGCGCCTCGGGTCCCTTCTTCCGGTACGCCGGGACAAGGTTAGGGCGAGGGTGATTTGGCTCGTCGAAAGACGTTTCACGTTCCAAATCACCCTCACGCCCACCCTCTCCCGGTTTACCGGACGAGGGGTAAGTACAACACCGCCTCCCGCCGGCGGTAACAACTTGTGGTGTGCGTCGCGTCCCCCTCACCTCTGATGCGGCGCATACCGAGTGCAACCGGGAGTCGTTCACATCTTTTTTTATCGGGCCCACGTGGCCCAGGGGTATGGATATGCAGGTCACGGAAGTCCGCATCAACCTGTGTGGCAACGGCGCCAATCGTCTCAAGGCGTTTTGCTCGCTCACGTTCGACAACACCTTCGTCATCCGCGATGTGAAGCTGATCGACGGCAACGACGGGCTGTTCCTCGCCATGCCGTCGCGCAAGTTGTGCGACCACTGCCGGCGCTGCGGAGAGAAGAACCACCTGCGTGCCCGATTCTGCAACGGGTGCGGCATTCGGCTGGATGAGAACCGCTCCATGAACCAGCCGCACCCCGGAAATGCCGCCGCCCAACACGGCCGGGTCAAGCTCCACGCCGACATCGCCCATCCGATCAACGGCGACTGCCGCCAAGTCATCGAGCGGCAGGTGATCCGCGCGTACCACGACGAACTCGAGCGGAGCAAGCAACCGGGTTACGTCCCGCCGAGCCTCGACGCCGAAGACTTGGACCTGTGCGACGACCGGTTCAACCGCGCACAGTGGCACGTTCCTCCCGCCAGTGGCGTGTGTAATCACACGCTTGCGGCGCAGCCGCGATCAACACTGGCGGAACGATCTTGTCGTTAGCCCAAAAGATGGTTCACTAAACAGACGCAGAGTCAGAAGAAATTGTTCTTCCGCACTTTTTCCTCCGCGATCTCTGCGCCTCTGCGTGGACCAGCCTTTTTGTCAGCAGTTTCAAGAGGATTCGACGTCGAGCCCGATGTCCAAGGCCGGCGCCGAGTGCGTGATCGCGCCGACGGCGATTCGCTCGACGCCCGTCAGCGCGATCTGGCGCACCGTTTCCAGCGTCACCCCGCCGGACGCTTCCAGCTCGACCTTCCCTTTGCGACCGGCGCCGTCTCGCAGCCGCACCGCCTCCACCATCCGCGGGCAGTCCATATTGTCGAGGAGGATCACGTCGATCCCATCGACCTTCAGCACCTCGCGAAACTGGTCGAGATGATCCACTTCCACTTCGACCAGCCGTGTCGCGCCTTCCGCGCGGCTCTGTGCGACGATGCGCGTCAGGAAGCTCGACAGCTCGCGCAGCGGCACGGAGGTGAGGTGGTTGTCCTTGATCAGCAGCCCATCGTACAGCCCCATCCGGTGATTGAACCCCCCACCGGCGCGGACAGCGTACTTATCCAGCGAGCGAAAGCCCGGCAACGTCTTGCGCGTATCGTAGATCGCCGCGCCGGTGCCTTCGATGCGCCGGACGAACCGGTGCGTTTGCGTCGCCACGCCCGAGAGATGCTGGAGGAAATTGAGGATCACGCGCTCCGCCGACAGCAGCGAGCGCATCGGCCCGCGCAGCCGCAGCAGCGGCGCGCTGCTGGCGTCGCTGAAGCGGCCCTCGATAATCTCCATGTGGAATCCCGGGATCAGCTCGACGCGGAGCCGCTCGTCGTACGCCCGGCAGATCATCTCGACCATCGGCAATCCGCAGGCGACGCCGGGGCCTTTCTGGAGCAGCGTGCCGACGCCGATCGCGCCTTCGGGGACCATCAGGCGCGAGGTGACGTCGTCGTCGCGGAGGTCTTCGTTCTTCGCGAGAAGGATGAGATCGCGAACGTCGTCAAACGGTGGGAAACCCTTCATTGTTTCTCTCATCAAGCCGCCGATGGTATCGGCGGTGGGTGCGCTGACTGAAGGAAGACCGCCGATACCATCGGCGGCTTTATGTGAAGATTACTTCGCGACGCGCTTCCCATGCCGTCCCGGGGACTTGGGCTGCCAGATCTTCTGCTGGCGCTGCGCCTCTTCGTCCGGCGCCCAGCCGGCGCCGCTTTTGATCATCGGCGCGCCCTTCATCTCGTTCAGCTTGTCGCGGAGCTGCGCGGCGCGCTCGAACTCGAGGTTACGGGCGGCTTCGAGCATCTCTTCCTCAAGCAGCTTGATGATCTCCGCCTGGTCGAGCTGCTCCTCGTTAGCGCGGACCGCTTCGGCGGCGACGCGTCGCGCCTTCACCTCGGCCTCGATCCCGCTGCGGATGGCGCGGACCACCGTCGCCGGCGTGATCCCGTGGTCCTGGTTGTACTTGGCCTGAAGCGTGCGCCGGCGGCTGGTCTCGTCGATGGCGTTCTGCATCGCGGGCGTGATCGTGTCGGCGTACAGATACACCTTCGCGTTCACGTTGCGCGCCGCCCGGCCGATCGTCTGGATCAGCGACGTCTCGCTCCGCAGGAAACCCGCCTTGTCGGCATCGAGGATCGCGACCATCGACACCTCGGGCAGGTCGAGCCCTTCGCGCAGCAGGTTGATGCCGACCAGGACATCGAATTCCCCCTGCCGCAGGTCGCGCAGGATCTCGACGCGCTCGATCGTCTGGATCTCGCTGTGCAGGTAACGCCCGCGGATGCCTGCCTCCTGGATGTAAGCGGACAAGTCCTCCGCCAGGCGCTTCGTGAGCGTCGTGACGAGCACGCGCTCGCCGGCGACGGCGCGCTTCTTGACCTCAGCCAGCAGGTGCGGGACCTGGCCCTGCGCGGGGTGCACGATGATCTCCGGGTCGATGAGCCCCGTCGGGCGGATCACCTGCTCGACCACTTCCCCGCCCGTCTTCTCAAGCTCGATCTTGCCCGGCGTGGCGGAGACGAAGATCGCGCTGGGGTACATCGTCTCGAATTCCTCGTACTTCAGCGGACGGTTGTCCATCGCGCTGGGCAGCCGGAACCCATGGTCGACGAGCACCTCCTTGCGCGCCCGGTCGCCGTTGTACATCGCCTTGATCTGCGGGATCGTCACGTGCGACTCGTCGATGATCAGCAGGTAGTCCTTGGGAAAATAGTCGATCAGCGTATAGGGCTTTTCGCCGGGTTTGCGCCCGTCGAGGTGGCGCGAGTAGTTCTCTATCCCCGAGCAGTAGCCCACCTCCAGCATCATCTCCAGGTCGTATTTCGTGCGCGCGAGCAGCCGCTGCGCCTCGAGCAGCTTGCCCTGGCCGCGGAGCTTCATCACCTGCAGGTCCAGCTCTTCGCGGATGTTGGCAACCGCTCCTTGCAGCCGGTCTTCCGGCATCACGTAGTGGACTGCCGGGTAAATGAAGACCTGATCTGCGCTGTGGAGCAGTTCGCCCGTGAGCGGGTTGATGGCGTCGATGGCGGTGATCTCATCGCCGAAGAATTCGATGCGGTAGGCGAACTCCTCGTACGCCGGGTGCAGCTCGACGACATCGCCGCGGACGCGGAACGTGCCGCGCTTGAAGTCGATGTCGTTGCGGCTGTACTGCAGGTCGATCAGCTTGCGCAGCATCTCGTCACGATCGGTCTCCACATCCTTGCGGATCGAGAGGACCGACTGCTTGTACTCCATGGGGGAGCCGAGCCCGAAGATGCAGCTGACCGAGGAGACGAGGAGCACATCGTTGCGGCTCACCAGGTTGCTCGTCGCGCTCAGCCGCAACCGGTCGAGGTCATCGTTGCGGCTGGCGTCCTTTTCGATGTAGATGTCGCGCTGCGGGATGTACGCTTCTGGCTGGTAGTAATCGTAATAGCTGACGAAGTAGCCGACGGCGTTGTTGGGGAACAGCTCCTTGAACTCCTCGTAGAGCTGGGCGGCGAGCGTCTTGTTGTGGCTGATCACCAGCGTCGGCTTGTTCAGCCGTGCGATGGTGTGGGCCATCGTAAACGTCTTGCCCGAGCCTGTGACGCCCATGAGCGTCTGGAACTTCTTCCCCTCGCGCACCCCGGCGGTCAGCTTGTCTATCGCCTGCGGCTGATCGCCTTCCGGCTTGAATGGGCTGATGACTTCGAAAGGCTTCATCATCTCGCAACCGGTTCGGCATCCCAGTGTTTAGCGCGTGCGGCGAATTCCTGCGCGCAACGAGGCCAGTCGTACAGCATCGCCGGATCAAAATCGGCTCCGTTCGGCCAGGTCAGCGTGTGCACCTCAGGATCGAGACGGACCTGATTGAAGAGCTTCAAGTCGCGCAGGGGCCGACAGATTTCCCCTCCCAAGACACCCTGGAAATCAATGACGTGTTCGGTCTGATCTTCAAAACAGACGCGCAGCGTGTACGGCCCTTCGATCTTGAAACTGCGAACGCGATGGATTGGATGAGTCGCATCGGGCATAAACCATCTCCTCGACTACGCTAGCGGCGATATGGGCAGAGGCAGCTGACCCGACTGCAATCGCTGCCAGTCGGCCAAGAGCTCGGCAAGGTGCAACTCGGCCCACGCTTCCACCAATCGTCGCTGCCGCCGAGGTAACGAGCCCGCAATCACCGCTTCGTCATCCTGATGATACGCATGAAAGTGCGGCAAGTGGTGGGGCGCACCCACCTTCCATGTACATCCGAATGATGATGCCGAAGAATCGGCTCAGTTCCGGCATGGCGGGATGATACACGCCCGCTGATCACGGACGAGTTGCCGGCCGCGTTAATGGATCTGGTGCCGAAGGGAATAGCAGGTACGGCCGCAGCGTCGCGAGCATGGCGGGGCCGATGCCGCGGACGAGCATGAGGTCTCGGGCTCTTCAAAAGCGTGGTGGTCGGGGTGCTCTTTCGTGAATGCTTCGCGATACTGGATGATCGTCCTGGCACGTTTCTCCCCCAGCCCCGGGAGCGCCGCGAGGGTTTGCCAGTCGGCGGTATTGGGATCGATCTTGTCGGCAAGTTCGTCGTAGCGCGAGGGGCGCACGGGCTGCGGATCGCTCACGTACAGGGGGTTGAGGACGAGGCGGATGATGAGATAGATCAGCAACCCGCCCAGCAGCGTGACGAGGACGCCGCGCTGCGAGCCGGTCCACAGCTCCGGCGGGCGCAGGCGGATCATGGCGCTTTGGGCTGCTTGTTCGCGTGCCACTTGTGGAAATTTCCGCGCAGCTCCTGGAGCTTGGCGAACGACGGCTTTGGCTTAAGCATGTCGTCCATCAACCCGCCGGCGGGAACGGTGTGGCTCAGGTCGGCCAGGTTGCCCCACGCGATGCTTTCGACGTACGGCTTGCTCATCGCGAGCTTGTACACCGCGTCCATCCACTCCGCCTGAAGCTGCGGGTCCCAGGGCTTGTGCCATCGGCCCGCCTGGGCCGGGTCAAGTGCGCCGCGGGAATTGTCGCTGGGGTCGGCGGCGTAGCGCGCTGGCGCGGAGACAGCCGTGAGATATACCGGCCGGCCCAGCGTCGAGAACTTGTCGAGCATGCAGCTGAGTTGAAAGAGGTCTCGCGTAAAGCGGCCTTGTGTCGGCACGCCCATCTCCAGCTCGATGCCGAACGCCTCGAAATTGATCCCCGCCTGCGCGACCATTTCGGCGTAGAGCATCGGCGGCACGCCGGTGGCGCTTTTAGCGTGGTATTCCCCGAAGGGCTGCGTGATCGTCACGAGCGTCTTCGCGTTGGGCAGCAGCGATTTGACCTGCGAGACGAGCAGTCGCGTCAGCTCGATAATCTGCTCAAAGCTGAGCGTGAACGCCGTGTTGGTGTGCAGCCCGGCCACCACGTTCCACGCGCCCACCGCCTTGCGATAACGCTGAACGACCTTCTGCACGTACTCGTACGCCAGCTCGCGCAGCGTTTCGAAGTCGTGCTCCCAGATAAACATCCAGTCGGGTACGTCCGTGTCGGCCAGGCTGATGAGCGGGCCGGCGATGATCGGCGTGCGCTTCTTGCTCAGGAACTCAACCCACTCGTCCACTTCATCGGTGAAGAACATCCCCTCCTGCGGCTGGAGCTGCTTCCAGCTCATGGGCAGGACGGCATAATCGAACTCGCTGGAGAGCGTTTCCTTGTATTTCTCATTTTGGATCTGCGAATCGACCCGGCAGCCCATGACGTGCTTCACGAAAGCCCCAGCGGAGCGCCGGCGGTTGAGCAGCAGGTCGGCGTGAAACATGGCCAGCTGCTCCGAGAGGTCGATCGACAGCTCCAGTGACCGGTCCCCCAGCGCCGCGGCCTCTTCCGGAATGTGCAGCTTGCCCAGCGCGTCAGCCAGCAGCGACTGGCTGTCGCGGAACATCACTGAGAATCGCTCGGCCTTGGGGAAATCGAACAGGTTCCAATCTTCCTGCTTCTGCACGATCCGCATCAGCCGGAAGCGGGCAAGCTCGACGTTGAGGTTGTACGGCTTTTCCCTCGGCTGGAGGCGAGTGGTTTCGAGGTGGTAGGCGCCGATGGGGCCCGCGTCCCACATGAGCGACACGCCGACGGCATGCTCGTCGGGACGCGCGGCGATCAGCAGCCCGTCCTCGAACTTCACCTCGCCGGCGATCGGGACGCTCTCGGGGCCGACCACGATGGCGCCGACGGGCGTGAACGACGCGACGCGCTGGCCGGCCTTGTAGATCTCGAATCTTAGCGCCCCTTTGTTCGTGGTGCGGGGGGCGTCGCTGAACGTTTCGGTGGCGATCGGCATAGGGGTGTACGGCTCAGCGCTTCGCCGAGCGCGCGGGGAGTCGCTCCTCCTGGCACAGGCGCAGCGGCGGCATCTTAGGCCAAGACTTCCTACCGCACAATCGGCCGGGTAACCTGCGCGGGATGGCCGGTGCCCCCCTGCGAGCTCTGTTGTCCAGTGATCTCCCATTTCCCGTCCGCCGTGGAAAAGTCCGCGACGTCTACGACCTCGGCGACGCGCTGCTGATAGTCGCCTCCGACCGCATCAGCGCTTTCGACTGCGTGATGCCCAACGGCATCCCCGACAAGGGCAGGATCCTCACGGCACTGAGCGTGTTCTGGTTCCGCAAGTTTGCCGATCAATTCGAGAATCACCTGATCGCGACGGAAGTTGAGCAGTGCTCACAGGCCCTGCGCCCATACGGGGATCAGCTCCGGGGCCGATCGATGTTGG
The DNA here is from genome assembly GCA_035936155.1 of Tepidisphaeraceae bacterium. GTDB lineage: Bacteria > Planctomycetota > Phycisphaerae > Tepidisphaerales > Tepidisphaeraceae > DASYWJ01. Next base: position 43,154 of record DASYWJ010000050.1, read on the forward strand.
TGAAGAAGGCCACGGTCGTGCCTATCGAATGCGTGGCCCGCGGGTACCTCGCCGGCTCCGGGTGGAAGGAATACCAGCAGTCGCAGACCGTCTGCGACATTCCGCTCCCGCCCGGTCTGCGACAATGCGACAGGCTTCCCCAGCCGATCTTTACCCCTGCGACCAAGGAAGAAACAGGCCACGACATCAACATCCACTACGACGAGGCAGCGCGGCGCGTGGGCGAGCATCTCGCATCCACGCTCCGCCAGCGCACGCTCTCGCTCTACACGCAGGCGGCCGACTATGCCGCGACGCGCGGGGTGATCATCGCCGACACCAAGTTCGAGTTTGGCATGCTCCCCGATGGCCGGCTGATCCTGATCGACGAAGTCCTCACCCCCGATTCGTCGCGCTTTTGGCCCGCGGACGAATACCAGCCCGGTCGTGACCAGCCGAGCTTCGACAAGCAGTTCGTGCGGAACTGGCTGGAGTCCCAGCCGTGGGACAAAACCCCGCCCGCCCCGCGCTTGCCCGACGATGTCGTCGAAGGCACACGAAGGCGCTACGCCGAGGCTTATGAAAAGCTCACAGGTTTGTATTGGGACCGGTAGCGACCGGGACTACACTGTTGCGGCCATGGAACAATCAACCGCAAAACCGGCGCTGGATCTTGGACGCTGTTTGAACGACGCGATGGAGGTCTACCGCAAGAACTTCCTCGCGTTCGTCCTGGCCGTCATCCTGTTCGACGTGCTGATGATCTGTTCACTGCTCGTGCTGGCCGGGCCGCTGATGGGCGGGATGGTGCTCATGTGCCTGAGCGCCATGCGCGACCCCGAGCATAAGGCGCGCCTGGGTGACCTGTTCGGCACGTTCCACCGCTTCGGCGCGTTCGTCGGCTTCTTCTTCCTCACGGCCATACCGATCCTGCTCGGCTACGCGCTGCTCATCGTGCCGGGGGTCATTCTCTCGGCGATGTGGATGTTTGCGGCGTTCCTGATGGTCGACCGGCACATGGGCGTGATTGACGCGCTGCGGACGAGCTGGCGGGTCGTGATCGCCCGGGGGTTCTGGATCAACGTGGCCGCGGCATTCGTCATCACCGCTCTGTTCGTGGGCCCCGTGTTCGTGCCGTACGTCGGCTGGGTCGCCGGTTGGCTTCTCGCCCCGCTGGCGTGGCTGATCAACACGTCGGCGTACATCCAGGAAGTGAAGGAGCACTCCGATCTGTCGGAATTCGCCCCGCGCGGCTTCCCCGTCGTGCCCATGGCAGGCATCGCCACCCCGGCCACCCCGGCAACGTAGCGATTCCGCTCTGGTCCCTTCTCCGCCCGGGAGGTCAAGATGAGGTGGCGGCTCTAAATAACGGTGTTTTAGGGATACCGGGCCTCAATGACACCCTCGTCGCTCACCGCACCGCAGAGGCTTGGGTTCTTCAGCACCTCCTCCACGTCGACTTTCTTCCCGTCGATCGTCATCTCCCGCTTCACCAGCCGGATGCCGTGGCTGTAGTCCACGTAACGATCGACATGGCCGGCGTACAGCGGCTGAATCGGCTTGCCGTCGAGTTTGTGCCAGCCATAAATCGCCACACGGCCCGGCTTCTCCTTCAGCCGGTTCGAGATCACCACGTCCTTTTTGTGACCGGCGACAAGGGATCCCAGCGGCTTGTCGGCCAGCTCGCGTTGTGCTTCGATCATCGCGTGATGCTCAAGGAAACGCTCGACCGTTTCGCGCGGCGGACCCAGTGGTTTGGGCTCGAGTTTCACCTGCGCGCTGGCGTATACATCGTTGACGATCTTCCGCGTGGGAAGCGTGCAGCCAAAGGATTCAGCGAGGCGGCTCGCCGTTGCCGGCGTCATCGGGATGCGGAAAAAGTCGTCGTCGGATCCGATCGCGAGGTAGTCGACCATCACCTCGTACGTCGCGTTGTGCTTCGTCCCGTCCGGTGCCGTGAACACTACGGTCAGGGGCCGGAACGTGCGCAGGAAGTTCGGCACGTTCCCGATGGCTATTTCTCGATAAATGGCGGCTTCGCGCACGTCGAGAGGAAGATCGGCGATCTGCTCCGCGAACAACCTGCCGCCGATCGCACTGCCCGGACGCGCCGGAATTGCAATCGGCGCGATCGTCGCCGACCCATCCATCGTCTTGGCCGCCGTATTGCTGCAGCCGATCAGGAGCAGTGGGAGGAGCATCGCCCACGGGGAACGTCTTCGCATCCCGGGGGATTATGGCGAGAACCATCTCCCCCGCCACCGGTAGTTTCAGCCCGTCGCTGCCGCCGGCCAGCGGCGTATTGCCCGTTCGCCGATTGCACGCTACCGGGTACACGTGATCAGCAGCGGAGGGAGACGGAGGAACAGCGTGCGTCAAATGCTCATTCACGTGCCGCGCGGCGATGGACCGAAAGTGCTCGACGCGGCCAAAAAGCACAATGCCGTCAATGTCGCGGCCCTCGCCGCGTTGGGCCAGGACGGAGACGAGCAGGACCTCGTCGTGCTCCAGGTTCCCAATGAGCGGATCGAGGGATTGATGGACGATCTGCAACGGCTGCCGCACCCGCGGATCACGCTGGCGCCTTGGGGTGTCATCACGCTCCGCCCGCCGGAGCGCGAGGCGGCGGAGCAGGCGACAGACGTCAGTCAACTCTCACCGATTGAGGTGTTCCTCGGCGGCCTGCAGAGCGTCGGCTCGTGGAAAGGGATGATCGGCTACGCCGCCGCCGCGGGGGTGGTGGTCTGGATCGGGCTGTACACGAACAGGATCTACCTGCTGACCGCTGCCATGCTGATCGCTCCCTTCGCGGGGCCTGCCATGAACCTGGCGCTGGCGACGGCGCGGGGCGACCGGGAGCTGAGCCTGCGCGCATTGGCGCGCTACGTTGCCTCGCTGGCCATCACCATCCTCATCACCTTTCTCCTGAGCCTCGCGCTGCGGCAGGACATTGCGACCGAGCAGATGGTCAGTGCGAGCCTGCTGTCCTCGACGGCGGTCCTCCTGCCACTGGTCGCCGGTGCCGCGGGGGCGCTGAACCTGTGTCAATCCGAGCGCGACAGTCTCGTCTCCGGCGCCGCCACCGGCATGCTCGTCGCCGCCTCCCTCGCCCCGCCCGCCGGCTTGATCGGCATGGCCAGCGCGCTGGGCGAGTGGGACATGGTCATCAGTGGCGTTTACGTGCTCGTGCTGCAGCTCGTGGGAATCAACATCTCGGGCGCGCTCGTTTTCCGAATATTCGGATTATCGCCGCGGGGCGTGCGATACGATCGTGGCCGCCCATGGCTGGCCTGGACGACCTGGGGGAGTTCGTTGGTCATCGTCGCCGGCTTGCTGACGTTCCAGCTCTGGGAAACGCCTTACTTCCAGCGCTCCACCCGCGCCCAGCGCGCCGCCGCGGAGGTGAAGCGGGTCGTCAACAGCAGCGGCATCGCGAAGCTCATTGAGGTCAACGCCCGCTTCACCCGGGCGGACATCCCGGGGCAGAACACGCTGCTTGTGGTGGTATACGCTCAACCGTCCGGCAACGGCCCGGCGAGCGAGCAGGATATTGAGCAGCGATTGAGGCAGGCGGTAAAGGACCGTCTCCTCGCCAGGGGCTTCAACGTCGCGCCGAGGGTGCAGGTGAACGTGGTGGAGTAGGTGCAGTGCAGCCGACGGGATTTCTGCTAGCATCGGTGCGCCTATGGCCACTTTGTCCTACCGCACCGCCGGCGAATCGCACGGCAAGGCGCTGATCACCCTCATCGAAGGCATGCCCGCCGGCGTTCCGCTGGACAAGCCGTTTATTGACGCCGAATTGCGCCGCCGCCAGGGAGGCTACGGGCGCGGCGGCCGGCAGAAGATCGAGACCGACGCGGTGGAATTCCTCACCGGCGTGCGCATGGGCAAAACGATTGCGTCGCCGATCACGCTGCTGATCCCCAACAGGGATTTCCGCCTCGATGATCCTGCCGCCACGCCCCCGCTGCACCGCCCCCGGCCGGGGCATGCGGACCTGGCCGGGTCCATCAAGTGGCTGACCACCGACTGCCGGGAAACACTCGAGCGCGCCAGTGCGCGGGAGACGGCGGCACGGGTCGCGGCCGGGGGCGTATCGCGGTGCCTGCTGAAAGAGCTCGGCATCGAGGTCTTCGGCTTCGTGCGTGCCGTCGGGCCGGCGACATCCACCACGCAAGTCACGCCGGACAATTGGCGCGATCTGCTCAAGAACCGCGACGCTTCGGACGTGTATGCCCTGGACGAGGAGTCGGGCGCCAAGATGCGCGACTTCATCAACGATCAGAAGATGGCCAAGGACACCGCCGGGGGGATCGTCGAGGCGCACGTGTTCGGCTGCCCCGTCGGCATCGGCAGCTGCATGACGTGGGACGGCCGGCTCGACTCGCGCATCGCTGCCGCCGTCGTCGGGATTCAGGCGTTCAAGGGCGTCGAGATCGGCCTCGGCTTCGAAGCGGCGCGTCGGCCAGGGTCGCAGGTGCACGACGAGATCGGCTACGACGACTCGCAGCGCGACACACCCAGCCTCGGCTTCGTCCGCGGCACGAACAACGCCGGCGGACTTGAAGGCGGCATGACCAATGGCCGGCCCGTCGTTGTCCGCGGCGCGATGAAGCCGATCTCGACGCTCGGCAAGCCGCTCAAGAGCATCGACCTGAACACCAAATCCACCGCCGAGGCCGGCTGGGAGCGCAGCGACATCTCCGCCATCAGCGCCGCCAGCGTCGTGATGGAACATGTCATCGCCTTCGAGATCGCCCGGGCCTTTCTCGAAAAGTTCGGCGGGGATTCCCTCATCGAGGTCCGGGCCAACTACGACAACTTCCTGGCTACGGCACGGCGGCTGCCGTTGTAGAATCCAGCGACGGGAGACGGAAACCATGACCATCGCCATCACACGCCCGAGAAAACGGCGCCGAAAGATCGTTGTCGGCCCGGGAGACGACGGGCGGCACATGAGTCTCGACGACTTCGACGACGCGGAGGTAGTGCCGGGATACAGCTATGAACTGGGAAACGGGCTGATCGAGGTGTCCAACGTACCGGCCATCGAGCATGGGAGGCAGGTCGAGGAAATCCGGGACCAGTTGGGCGCCTACGGCCTGGATCATGCGGGCGCGATTGACTACCTCTCCACTTCCAACAATGCGAAGCTGTTGATCGGCAGCCACGAGTCCGAGCGCCACCCGGACCTGATGGTTTATCTTTCCCCCGCCCCTGAGGCGAAAGATCTCTGGTCCACGTGGGTGCCGGAACTCGTGATCGAAGTCGTCTCCAAGCAGTCGGCCAAGCGCGATTACGAGGTGAAGCCGGCTGAGTATCTCGCCCTGGGCGTGTCGGAGTACTGGATCGTCGACGGTTTCAAGAGTCGGCTGACGATTCTGACGCGCTGGCGCGGGCAGTGGAAGAAGCGGATGGTGAAGCCAACGCAGAAAGTGGCGACCCCGCTCCTGCCCGGCTTCACGCTCGACCTCAAGCGCGTCTTCGCAGCCGCCAGGCGCAAGTAGTGTCGCTTACGGCCATTGACCCTGAGTGTTCGTCGAAGGCGCCGCCCGGAACTCTTCCCGCACGGCGGCGTCTGTGCGGATGAGACGGATGATGCGGCGAACGATCTACGTCTTCGGCTGCGCGGCGCTGCTCGCGCTCGTGCTGATCGTCGCACCCCTGCTTGGCGACGACCGCGCCGCACCTGCGTCGCGCGCGGCGACTGCGCCGTTGGTGCGACTGTACGACGAAGATCCTAACCACCTTTGGAACCGCCTCCACGCGACGATCTTCAAGCGCATGGGCTTCGACGGCCGCACCTATGGCGCGCACGCGCTGGACCCCCTGCTGTGGCCCAGCACGCGACACCTCATCGATAATCCATCCAATGCGCGGCTCATCACGCTACTCGACGAATTCAACGGCGGCGGCGAGCGGCTCGTGCGCGACCCTGTGAAGCGCGCGACTCTCCAGCGCGACCTGTGGGCGGTATTCGACTGGGCCGTGGCGCGGCGCTACCCGGAGTTGACGGATGATCGTGCCATGCGCGCGGCCGAGCTGTCCACGCGGCTGGCGAAAGCGATTCAAGCGCTGGCGATGGAGCGAGCGCGGATCGGCGGCCTCCCTGACAACTACGCCGACGCCGTCGCGAGCGGCGAGATTCCCGCGGCGTTCGATCCCGCACATCCGGACCGCCCGTTCCTCCCGCCCGATCTGTTTGACCACGCTGGCCCCTGGGTCATCATCGGGGAAGCCGACGGCGCGGCGCGACTGCACCAGCAGTTCTTCACGCGCTCGGTGTTCCACGTCGCGCTCAACCTCCCCGGCGGGCGCGAGGCGACGCTGGCATATCTCAAGCAGCTCGGGAGTGTCCCAAAGCTGTGGGTCGACAACCCTGACTACCGCCCTGATGCGTCGCCGGCCAGCCGGCGCGATCCGCTGCGCTACACGCCCGACCTGCCGCAGTTCCCTCCGGGCACCCACGTAGCGCTGATCCGCCAGTCCCTGCTGATCGACGACCAGGGCCGGCTCGTTCCCTCGCGGCTCATCGAGAGCGTGCAGCTGCGGGTGTATCGTCGCATCGTTCCATCAAACCCGTCGGAAGCGACGGAGGACGCGCCGCAGGCAGTGTTCGAATGGACGCTGGACCGCGCCGCCCTACTCGCCGGTCGCCGTGGCGGCCTGGTGCCGACGAAGAGTGACTCCATTGACTTCACGCTCTTCATGTCGCACGACCTCGACCCGTTCGAGGTGCGTCCGCACCCGGGCAGACGGTTCACGCCGCCGCCTTCGTCGCTGACCAGCTGCATGCACTGCCACAACGGCCCGGGTGTGTACTCGTTCCAGACGTTCGTGCAGTTCCAGAGCCCGCACGTCAGGCCGCGGTCGTTATATGACACCGGCGCTTCGTCCGCGCTGTCGCGGGCGGTGGATCATAAACACGAGCGCTACGACTGGGGGCTGCTTTGCGGGCTGATGCGGGAATAGGTTGCGCGCTAAATCACAAATCGGTCAAAGCGGAGGAGCATTCAGCTCCCATTGAGCCGCGAGCGGATGTAATCCGCCCTTGCTGCGCGGCGGACGTCGCCCTCAAGCTTGCGGCCTTGCAGCTTCTGCAAGTGCGCGGGCTGGGTGAGCAGGAACAGTTCGTTGATCGTCTTGACGTCAATGTCCTTGATCCGCCCGAGGTTGATCCCCATCCGCAGGTGGCTGAGGAGGAACAGCGTTTCCTCGCTGGCCATCAGTCTTGCGGAGCGAAGGATGCCCAGCGCGCGGGAGACTTTGTCATCGAGGGCGACGGTGCGGTCGTTGACGAGCGTGCGGCGGGCGTGGTGCTCGTAGTCGATGATCTTGGGGATGACCAGGTGCTTGAAGTCGCTGATGATCTCGTCCTCGGTCTTGCCGAGCGTGGTCTGGTTGCTGATCTGGTAGAAGTCGCCGGTCGCTTCCGTGCCTTCGCCATACAGGCCGCGGACGGCCAGTCGCATGTCCTTGGCGGCGCGGAAGACTTTTTCGATTTCCCCGGTCAATTTCAGCGCGGGCAGGTGGAGCATGACGCTGACGCGGATGCCCGTGCCGACGTTGGTCGGGCACGCGGTGAGGTACCCGAAGCGCGGATGGAAGCTGAAGTCGAGCTTGGATTCTAGCTTGTCGTCGATCCCGTTGATCTGCTCCCACGCCTCCTCGAGCTGAAGCCCGCTGCGGAGGACCTGCACGCGCAGGTGGTCCTCCTCGTTGACCATGATCGAGATCGTCTCGTTCTCCCCCACCGCGACCCCGCGGGCGCCCTCGGCAGCGGCGTGGGGCTTGCTGATCAGGTGGCGCTCGACGAGCAGTTGGCGGTCAACCTCGGGCGCGGCGTCGAGATCGACGTAGAGCGTCTGGGGCGCGAGCTGGGCGGCCAGGATCGTTTCGCGCGTGCGGTTCTCGATCTGCGTCCGCTGGGCGCGCGAGCACTTGGACAGGAACGGAAACCCCGCGATGTTTCGCGCCAGGCGAATGCGCGAGGAGATGACGATCTCGCTCATCGGCCCCGAGCCGCGGAGCCATTCGCCGGCGTGATTGGTCAGGTCGCTAAGTTTCATAAAACCCTGAATGCATGCTCTCCGCGTCTGTGCGGTGAAATCAGCCTTCGGCCTGACGAATCTGATCCCGCAGCTTTGCGGCGCGCTCGTAGTCTTCGGCTTCGACGGCCTTGGCTAATTCCTTGCGGAGCCTGGTCAGGTCCACCTGCCGTTTCATCGGAACCCCGGTGCCGCCGCGGCGGGTGGGTACCTTGCCCACGTGGTGCGTCGCGCCTTCGTGCGCCCGCTGAAGCAGCGGCGTCAGGTCCTTGTCGAATGCCTGGTAGTCATTGGCGCACCCGAACAGCCCACCCTGCCGAAATTCGGCCCACGTCGTGCCACAGTTCTCACAGGCGTGGCCGGCTTCCTTCTGCAGACCACTGTGCGCCATCACGAAGTTCGTGAGCAGCTCATTAATCGGGGTGTGGCTCTTGACCGGAAGCCCCTCATTTTGCGCGGCGCACTGCTCGCAGAGGTGCTTCTCGATCTTCTTGCCGTGCTTGATCTCGGTCAGGTGGACGGTGGCGGTCTTATTGCAATTGTCACACTTCATCGGATATCCCGCTCCCGCCGGAACTTAGCAGTGCGTTAAATGGTATTTCGCCGGCTGCGCCCGGTCAATTCAACAACAATGCGCGCGTCGGATAGCTCGCAACTCCTTACGGATAATAGGCAGCCGAGTTCTCTGGCGTCTCCCACACGATCACGTAGCGCAACGACACGCCGCTGGGTAGCTTCAGCGACCGCCCGACATGGACGGCCACATTCTCTGCCGACGGGTTCAGCTCCGATTTGAACGGCTCGATCTCATTGAGGTGCCGGTTGTGCATCGGGAGGACCACGGCATCGACCAACTGCTCGAGCTCGTGGAAGTCCATCACGACGCCGATCGCATCCAGTTTCGGCGCCGTCACCGCCACGCGCACGGCCCAGTTGTGTCCGTGCAGGGGCTCGAGCGAACCGTCGTACAGCACGAGCTGATGGGCGGCGGAGAAGTGGCGGGTTGTGGTGATTTCGAAGGTCATCGGAGCATTACCGCCGCCTCATCTTTATCGACCGCAGCGCATTAATGAGCGCGCACGCGTCGAGATAGAGGCGCATCAATAATCGTCCCAGGAATCTCGCTCCTCGCGAATCTGGCGGTCGATATCCTCTTGCTCCGCGTGCCTGCGGGAAGCCGGCGGAGGAACTCAACTATGTTCTCGCGCGGTGGGTCGGCGCTGTTCGGCGATCGAATCAGTACCTCGACGTCGTGAGCGCCTTGTGACGCGGATTCCTCCAACTCCACGCTACGCGGACCGGTGAGACGTCCCTTGACCACAATCGCCTTTTGCATTTGAACCTCGACCGCAATGTAGTCACAACCAATCTGGACCGCCCTACCAAACACCCGCCGCGCCACTACAATCCGCCGCCGTGCGACGATACTTCCCCGATATCGACACTTTCTGGGCAACGGCGCAAGACGCCGACATCATCCCCGTCTATTGCCAGTTATTGGCCGACCGGTTGACCCCCGTCAGCGCATTCGAGGTGCTGGGCCGGGATCAGCACGCGTTCCTGCTCGAGAGCGTCGTGGGCGGCGATCAGGTCGCCCGCTACAGTTTTATCGCCACCTCCCCGTCGCTCGTCTACCAGGTGATGCAAGGGCAGGCGTCGATCCTGAAGCGCGGGCACAAGCCCGAGGAATTTCAGACGAGCGATCCCCTGGCGGACCTGGAACGGCTGCTTCCAAAGCGCCGTTATCATCACGACAAGAACCTCCCCGCCTTCACGGGCGGACTTGTGGGCTACGCCGGGTACGACACGATCCGCTACTACGAAAGCGAGAAGCTCCCCGCCTCCCCGACCGACGACCGCCGGCTGCCCGACCTCTCCTTTGGCCTGTACGGCGAACTGGTCATTTTCGACCACGTCGACAAGACGATCAAAGTCGTTGCCAACTCAGAAGTCGTCGCCAAGGCCGATGTGAAGGGGCAAGGGGCAAGCGGTGAGGGGCAAGTCGACGCCGCCTACCGCGATGCGTGCCGCCGGATCGACGAGATCGTCGCGCGTCTCCAGCAGCCAGCGCAGTCGGCGCTGGGCGAGATCGACCCCCGCGCCCCGCTGACGCTCGCGTTCAGCAGCAACATGACGCGCCAGCAGTACGAGGACGCCGTCCGCAGGGGCCAGGAATACATCAAGGCCGGCGACATCTTCCAGTTCGTCCCCAGCCAGCGCTTGCGCGTGCAGAGCACCGCCGACCCGTTCGACGTCTATCGCGCGCTGCGGATCATTAACCCGTCGCCGTTCATGTTCTACCTGAAGAGCCCCGCCTGCACGTTGATCGGCAGCAGCCCGGAAATCCTCTGCCGCGTCGTCGGGGGCACCGTCACCAGCCGCCCCCTCGCGGGCACGCGCCAGCGCGGCGCGACACCCGAAGAGGACAAGGCCCTCGAAGCCGAGCTGCTGGCCGACCCCAAGGAGCGCGCCGAGCACATCATGCTCGTCGACCTGCACCGCAACGACGTCGGTCGCGTCAGCAGGGTCGGCAGCGTGAAGATCAGCGACGTGATGACCGTCGAGCGCTACAGCCACGTCATGCACATCACCAGCCACGTCACCGGGGAACTCGAAGTCGGCATGACCGCCTTCGACGCCTTGCGCGTCTCTCTCCCCGTCGGCACAGTCAGCGGCGCGCCAAAGGTGCGCGCGATGCAGATCATTGACGAACTGGAGCCAACCCGCCGCGGCCCCTACGGCGGGGCGGTGGGCTACGTCGACTTCTCCGGCAACATGGACACCTGCATCGCCCTGCGCACGATCGTCTGGATCGGCGGGGACGAGGGCCGGGGCGTGTTCGATGTCCAGGCCGGCGCCGGCGTCGTCGCCGACTCCGTCCCCGCCAGTGAGTACGAGGAAACGATGAACAAGGCCAAGGCCATGCTCAAGGCGGTGGAGATCGCGGAAAGCGGGTTTTAGGCGCTGGAAGCAACGCGGGCGCTCTCCGGCGGCGGGCCTTGGCGCCTTTTTGACATCAAAAGGGTCACGGCTACACTTTTTCGCACCTCTTGCGCGGCCGCGGCGCTGCGCTGGACTTTGGCGAGCTCTGTCGAGTCGCAAAAGTACGGATACTTTTCACCGGACGGCGCGCGTGACAGTGAAGGATCATCGGCAGATTCCGCGTCGATGGTCTTGCCGCCTGAGCTTGCCGCTATGCCTGTCGGTGCTGACGTTCGCCGCGCCCGCCGCGGCACAGACCGCGCCGGACGCGCCCACGCGATCGGTCCCGGCTGACACCCCCACCGCGACTCAACTGAGCCCGTCGAACTCCCGCAGCGCGGCGCCGTTTGCGGAACTCCGCGGGCGGACGGTCGAGGACATCCGCATCGAGGGCAACACCCAGGTCTCCGACGCCTTGGTGCGCAACGTCATCCGCACGCGCGTCGGCGAGCCGTTCGACCCCGAAACGGTCATCGAGGACTACCAGCGCATCTTTCAGGAGCTGCGCAGCTTCTCGAACGTCGAGGCATTCGTCGAGCAGACGAAGACGGGCGGCATCGTCGTCATCTTTCAGCTCACGGAGCAGCGGCAGGTGCGGAATATCCGCTACGTCGGCAATACCGAGGTCGAGACGGCGGCCGTTCGGCAGGTGGTTGATCTGAAGGTGGGCCAGTCGATCGACGCCTTCCGCATCAGCATGGCCCGTCGCGCGATCGAGGAGTTCTACCGGGATCGCAACTTTCCATTTGCACACGTGACCGTCGACCAGGACCTGCTGACGAAGGAAGGCATCGTCGTCTTCAACATCATCGAGGGCCCGAACGTGCGCGTGCGGCGGGTGAACTTCGTGGGCAACAAGTCAATTAGCGACGACCGCCTCAGCGGCATCGCGCAGACGAAGTACTGGGTGTTCATCTTTCGCCCCGGGACGTTCGACCCCGACACAATCGATGATGACGTCGGGCGGATCAGGAACTATTACCAGGACAAGGGGTTTTTCGACGTGCGCGTCGGCCGCAAGCTCATCTGGTCACCGGATAACTCGGAGCTGCAGGTCGATTTCGTGATTGACGAGGGGGTACGCTACAAGGTCGGGAAGGTGTCGTTCAAGGGCAACGAAAGCGTCTCCGAGGCCGAGCTGCGCGCCCGGATGAAGCTGCTCGAGGGCGAGCCGTTCGACAAGATTGCGCGCCAGCGGGACATCCGGGAGATCGTGCACGCGTACAGCCCGTTCGGGTTCATCTACGAGCCGCCGGGCCCGCGCTCGAATCCCGACTACCTGCATGTGCAGGCGAAGGAGCTGTTCAGCCGTGACCCGGGCACCGTTGATCTCGTGTACGAGATCTCGGAGGGCAAGCCGTTCCGGCTGGGGCGGATCCTGGTGAAGGGCAACTCGCGCACGCAGGACAAGGTCGTACTGCGCGAGATGCGCGTCTCGCCCGGGCAGATGTACGACTCTGGAGCCCTTCAGGACGCGACCGAGCGGCTGCGCGCAACCCCGTACTTCACCGGCGTGACGATGACCCCGATCGGCGACGATCCCGACACGCGCGACTTGCTGGTCGAGGTGACCGAAGCGCAGACGGCGGAGTTCCGCATCGGCGCGGGCGTGAACAGCAACGGCGGGGTCGGTGCCGACATTACGTACGAACAGCGGAACTTCGACATCACCGATTGGCCCCAACGCTGGGGCGATGTCCTTTCTGACCGCGCATTTATCGGCGCGGGGCAGACGTTTCGCATGTCGCTCCAGCCGGGCACGGAGAACACCAACGCGAGCGTGCGCTTTTTCGAGCCGTACGTGTTCGACATGCCCTATAGCTTCAGCGCTGAGGCCTACTACCGCGATCGTGATCGACGCGACTTCGACGAAACCCGGGCGGGCGGGCGGCTGGCGCTTGGCAAGCGGTTCAACTACGTGTATTCCGCGCAGCTCGCGCTGCGCGGTGAGGACGTTGAGATCCACGACATCGAGGACCCGCCCCTGCGCGCCCCGGAAATCCTTGAAGCCGAGGGACACCAGACGATCACGAGCGTCGCCCTCAGTGTCCGCCGTGACACCACCAATCGCGGCATGGTGCCGGCGCGGGGGACGTCGTCGCAGCTCACCTGGGAATCCTTCGGCGCCCTCGGCGGAGAATTCCAATTCCAGAAGATCACCGCCAGCTTCAACGGCTACCACACGCTGGCCGAGGACCTGCTCGAGCGCAAGACGATCCTCGGCGTGCACCTGGACGCGGGATACATCTACAATGATGCGCCGTTCTTCGAGCGGTTCTACGCCGGCGGAATCGGGAGCGTCCGCGGCTTCCGCTTCCGCGGGATCAGCCCCCGCAGCGGGCTGGCCGATGACCCCGTCGGCGGCGACTTCTCGCTCACGGGCAGTGTCGAGCTGGGGTTTCCCCTGGCGGGCGATACCTTGCGCGGCGTCGTATTTGCCGACGCCGGGACGGTTGAAGAAGAGTTCGAGATCAATACAGTTCGTACGAGCATCGGCGCCGGATTCCGGCTGATCGTGCCGATGCTCGGGCCCGCGCCGATCGCCATCGACTTCGCTTTCCCGCTGAACCGGGACGACGACGACGACACGCAGGTCATCAGTTTCTCGTTCGGCATCGCGCCGTAATTCGCAGACGAACCACACGAAAGGGAGAAAACCCGATGAATGCCAAACACGTTGCCCTGCTGTCGCTGCTGATTGCAGCGGCGGCGCTTGTCTCCATCGCGTCCCGCGCCCCCGCCCAGGCGCAGGGCAATGCCCAGTCCTCGCAGCTTAAGATCGCGACGGCCAACACATCCAAGATCTTCCTGGGGATGAAGGAGCGCAGCGAGGTGCAGGCGCGCTTCAAGCAGGAACTGGCGGACCTGGACAACCAGAACAAGAGCCGCCAGCAGAAGGTGGTGGATCTGCGCAACCAGCTGGAGTTGATCAACCCCGAGGCCCCGCAGTACGAAGAGCAAAGCCGCGCCTACATGCAGGCTGCCAGCGAGCACAAGGCGTGGCTGGAACTGAACCAGGGGATCGCATCGCGCAACGAAAAGCTGCAGTTGAAAATGCTGTTCGACAAGATCACCGACACGATCGGAGAAATAGCCAAGCAGCGCGGCGTTGACCTGGTGCTCTCGGAACAGCCGGCCTTCAACATCGACCGCATGTCCAGCGCGGACCTCACGCAGGCGATGACCCAGCGCGAGGTGCTCTACAAGAATGCCGCGCTGGACCTGACCGCCGATGTCATCGCCAAGCTCGACGAGCGTTACAACGCGGCGAAGAAGTAGCCCTCCCGTCCCTTGTGCTCGATCCTGCGACGAGCTCAGTCGAGTCGGCACGGGCGAGATCGTCCGTGCCACGTGAAACACTTTGGGCTCTGAGGGAGAGTTCGAACTGTTGACGGCAATCGCCATTTGGAAATCACCCTCACCCCAGCCCTCTCCCGGATACCTGGGGGAGGGGGCAATGCTGTGGACCCATGCCCTCTCTCACCCTCACTGAAATCGCTGCGCTGCTGAACGTTCCGGCGCCCGCCGGGCGCGCCGAGCGGAGCGTGACCGGGATGGCGACGCTCGCCGAGGCCGGGCCCAATGACCTCTCGTTCCTCGGGAGCGATGCATACCTCAAGCAGTTCGCCGCCACCAAGGCCGCCGCGGTGGTCGTGCAGAAGCGCGTGAAGCTCCCGCGCGAGCTCCCGCCGTCTGCGCCGCCGGTGTTCGTCGTTGACGATGCGGACCTGGCGGTGGCGAGGATCCTCCAGCACTTCGCGCCGCCCGTCCCGCGCCCGCCGGTGGGCCACCACGCCAGCGCGGTCGTCGCGCCCAGCGCAAGCGTCGGCGAGGGGGCGCGCATCGGCCCCAACGTCTTTGTCGGGGATGAATCCCGCATCGGGCGAAACGTCGTGCTGCATCCGGGCGTGTATATCGGGGCGATGGTCCAGATCGGCGACGATTGTGAGCTGTTCCCCAACGTCGTTCTCCGCGAGCGCGTGCACCTCGGCAGCCGCGTGGTGGTTCATGCCGGCTCTGTCATCGGCAGCGACGGATTCGGCTACCGCTGGGACGGAACACGGCATACGAAGGTCCCGCAGATCGGCACGGTTGCAATCGAGGACGATGTCGAGATCGGCTCGTGCGTCTGCATCGACCGGGCCAAGTTCAGCACGACCCGCGTCGGACGGGGCACGAAAATCGACAACCTCGTGCAGGTCGGCCACAACGTGGTGATCGGTCCGCACTGCATCATCGTGGGGCAGGTGGGGTTGGCCGGGTCAGTGACGCTGGGCGCGGGCGTAGTGCTGGGCGGGCAGAGCGCGATCCGTGACCACATCACGCTGGGCGACGGCAGCATGGTCGCCGCCTGCGCGGGCGTGGCCGAAGACATCGATCCGAAGATGATCGTGAGCGGCCTACCCGCGCTCCCCCACCGCCAGAGCCTGCGCGAGCAGGCGGCGCTGCGGCGCCTTCCTGATCTGGTCGCGCAGGTGCGCAAGCTCCAGGAGGAGCTGGAGCAGCTCAAGCGCTCGCAGTCCTGACCGCCCCTTCCGGCTGTAACAGCTTTGCCGTTTCGTGGCGCATGCCTGGGCCACCATGCGAGTTAACATCCCTCGTGCCCAACCTCCGCTGGCTCCGGCATTTAACAGAAAACGGCTGCACTGAAGACCACACCGCCCGGCGCTGAAGATCCGACGTTTCCCCGCCGATGCTTCAATCAGAGCGGAAAGTCCGCATCGCAGGCGCGGCTCGCGCTGGTGGTGCGAGTGGGTTCCGTCGCTCGCACCCCGCTGGTTCGAATTTCGAGCCCGGGAACGGAAGAAGGGAAGTCCTGAAAATGTTTTGCTCACGCACGAGTGTCCGCCGTGATCGTCGCGGCCTGACGCTGGTCGAGATTTCGATTGTCGTTGGTGTTATCGCGCTGCTGGCATCGCTGCTGATCCCGGTCGTCGGCCGTGCCCGGGCCAATGCGCGGCTGGTGCAGTGCATCTCGAACCTGCGGCAGTTCGACGTCGCCTTCAAGGGCCGCGACGTCAACAAGCCCGACACCCGCCTCCCGCCGGCGGCAATGTGGATGAGCGTGGTCAGCTCCTCCGCCCAAGGTGGGCACAAGCTCCTCCAATGCCCCGACGGCAGCGCCACGACAGGCGGGGAGGCCGGCGGGATGTCGGCGCTGTTCCACGTGTGGCAGGGCAATGGCGCCGGCAACCCCAATGGGAGCCGCAATACCGGCAACACCACCTGGCGCGAAACCCGCAGCGCGACCGCCGCCGATGGCAGCTACACTCTTTCGTATCAAACCAAACCGAATGGCCCGCGGCTGGTCGTCGCCTACCGGCCCATCGGCGGCGACCTGTGGAGCGCTGCCGTCACACGGCACCCGGGCGCCGGCTGCCGCATCGATGCGATCATCACCAGCGACGGCCGCCGGTTCACCAACGTGAAGCAGGGGTTCACCGTCGAGTACACCGCCATGGACGGCGGTCTCGACTACGCCTTCAACTCGATGGCCGGCGGCCTGGCGGATACGAAGTCCGGCAAAGTCGTGGTGATGGACTTCCACAACAAATCCGTCTTCGATTTCAATGGGTGGCAGACGCCGAGCGAGCCGGACGATTACCTTCCCGCGGCGCCCCTGGCAAAGCGTCACCTGAAGAAGATCAACGCGTTGCTCAGCGACGGCGCGGTGAAGTCATTCGAGATAGACGAGCTGGCGCCGTCGAGCACCCTCTACGCCATCGCATCCAGCCGCGGCCCCAATCCCGGCAGCCCCGCGCCGACGTCCGCGACCAACGTGGGGGGGAAATAATGGCCCTGGCCGGAGACCTCGATCGCGCTATACCCCCGGCACGGCGGCCGGGGGCGCTCTGGTGAGCGGCTCCTCCCCACGCAGCCGCCGCGCTACATCGGCGCGGACGCGCGGGTCGCGGTTCACCGCAAAATGGGCGAAGGCGATCGCATGGCAGGGCAGCCACCACGCGTGCGTCCCGGCGGGCGCGGCGTTCTCCGCACCGACGATGCGGTCGCCCAGCCGCACGTACGGCACGAGCTCATAATCATCCGCCGTCGTCGCGGCCTCGGCTTTTCGAGGTTTTCCAGAAACTCTGACGCCTGGCGCATGTCCGCGTGCAGCCGCGACATGGCAGGCAGCCGGGCCCATGCCGCGCCGCGATGCGGGGAGGAAATGGTGATCAGCCGCGCGACGCGCAGCCGCCGCTCACCGGGCTTTTGCACCGCCGCGTATCGACCGACCAGCCCGCCCATTGACGTGCCGATGACGTCCACCTCCACCGTCGCGTCGGGGTCGTCCGTCGGGAACGCCCGGTCCACCGCCGCGATCACCTCACGGCGGCATTGGTCAAAGTCGCGGCTGAAAGGGAACGACACTTCGGCGATGCGCGCGTCCTTCGCCCACCGGTGCACCTCGTGACGCCAGACCAACGCGCCGAAGCCGGGGTCGTGATACCCGCCCAGGAGAACGACCGGCCGCGCGAGTCGTTTCGGCGCCGCCTCCATCTCGCGCAGCGCCGCTTTGGCGTCGGCCATGCTGACCGGAAAAGACGGATTCGCCGGCGCCGCGCACCCGGCGCTCAGCAGCGCCATCGCAGGAATGATCAGATGCCACAGACCTCTCTTGTTCACTCCCGTTCATCACCCCCGCATGCTCAACTCATACCACACGCAGTACCCCGCGAGTCCAACGTAAACCGCGGCGGCGATCGGCACCATGATGATATTCACCCATCCCGGCCGCGCTGATTTGGGCGGGTGGCGGAGGTTGATGTAGAGCATGGTCGGGACGTACACCGCCATCGCAAAGCCCCCGACATACGCAGCATTGAAGACGAACGCCAGGCCGCCCACCCCGCCGCGCTCGAGCAGGAAGGTGATGGCGATGCCGAACGCCATCATGAACCACGCCCAGCCGGAGTACCACGTGCTCTCGCTGAGGCGCCGCGCCGAATGAAAAGCTGCCGTGCAGGATGTCACCCATGCTCCGGCTCACCCCGTCAACGAGCGTCAACTGCGTGCTGAACAGCGTCGCCACGCCGATGACGAGGAACAGCTATCGCCCGGCCGTGCCCATGCTGGACATGCGCATCGGCAGCTTACGCGACACACATCCCGCTGACCAAGAAACAGGTGCGGAAGAGAAAACCGGAGGGGGACCGTTTCTGCTCGCTCGCCGAATGCACCATCCGATGAGCACTGCCTCGATGAACAGGTGCAGGCAGCGCTGCTGTCGCCGCCGCCGTCGGGTTCAACCTCGCCGGCCGAAACAACGACGACGGTGCTTCCAACGCGCGGTGGCCCGTCAGGCGCGTCTACGCGCGCCTGGCTCGCGGCGGACGCTCATCCAGGGAACCGCAAGCGGCAGGCCCGGTAGCCGGTTTCACGATCCGTGGCGCCTTCGACCTGCCCATCCGCGTAAAGAATGTTGTAGCTGATCTTCCCGCCGCTGGCTCGGTAGTAGCCATTGGAGGGGTTGGAGTTCTCGATCTGGGGATACTTTCCGTGGCGGTAGAAGTCGTACATGGCCTGGCGCTGGCCATTGACGCCGGCGCTGTACTCGCCCACGCCGAGGAGGCGCTGGCCTGGAATCGGCTGCCCCGCCGGGACCCGCTTGGCTTCGAGAAACCAATACCGTGAATCCGCCAGCAGCGCCCGCTCGGCGGGCTTGGTGAACTGCACGAGCTTGTACCATGTCCCCTGGTCGGGCCCCCCGCCTGAGTTGCCCCCAAGCGGATCAGAGAACCGCTCCGGTTGCCGGGAACCCGATGGGAACCCATTGGCGTTGAACGGACCGGGATCCCCGGGCGTGAATTTCGGCCACCAGTTCATTCCGTAACCGGTGAAATTGCGGTTGACCCCCCCACCATGTTCTCGTCATTGCCGCCCGTAAAGTAGCCTTCAAACGAGGGGCACCAGAAGACGCCTTTCTTGATAATGTCGGCCTCGGTGGACGTTTGTGCCATCGCGTTCGACTTGCTCAGGTACTTGGCGAGGAAGTGCCACCACTTCGGGTTCTCCGCGATCTGCTGCCCCGCGATCTCCGGCCCCGGATGGTAGAAAACCAAGCCGTGCACCTCGTAAGGTCCAACGGCAGCATTCGTCCACTGGCGTGGCACCGGCAGATACCCCTTGTACTCATTCGCGTACATCATCATGGCGTTGCCCAGCTCGCGCAGCTGGGTGCCGCATTTAACTGCCTGCGCCTGCCGTCGTGCCGCCGACAGGGCAGGCAGCAGGATCGCGATCAGGATGGCGATGATGCCGATGACGACCAGCAGTTCGACCAGCGTGAATCCGACGTGCTTGCGGCGTGAGAGCATGTGACCTCCGCGGTTTGTGGCGATGCCAGCTCGACTGATGTTAACACTGAATGCGTTACGGCAAGAACCATGAATTTACAATTTCGTACAAAACAAAGAGGCACCCAAACAGAGCGAGGCCATCAGCATCGGCCGGTCACTGCGGAAATCGCATCCGGGTGCATCGGTAAGCATCCCGCCGATCGATGCTTCGAACAACATGCCCATCAAGGTAGAGGATGTTGTAGGAGACCTTACCGCCTTCAGAACGGAAGTAGCCGCCATTGACCGTCGACTCAACGGGCGGAACCCTGCCGTGGCGGTACCAGTCGAAGGTCGTTTGCCCGGTCCCGCCGGGGTTGGCGAATTCCGGTCGGGCATAGTGGAGTTTCTGGCCGGGAATGGCGCCGCTGGCCGGGACCGCGTTGGCTTCCAGAATCCAGCCCACGGAGTCGGCGATGAGGGCGCGCTCGGCGGGCCTGGTGTATTGCGTGATGCGGAACCAGCGGTTCTGAAAGGTCGCGAAGTCGTCGGTGCTGATGACGCCGCACCTGTCGATCTGCTCGTTGTTGCGGAAGGTATCGGCCGGTCGGCGCACGCCGGCGGCCGGATTCGTCGCCGTGAAGCTGGGGTGAGGGTTCCACGAGTAGCCGACGAAGCCCGGCTGCCATTCTGCGCGGATGCCATTGTCCGGATATTTCTGAAAGGCGGGGCATCCCCACACAACGGTCTCCTGGAATGTCGCCTGACTCTGAAAATCAGGATCCGCCGTGCCGCCCTTGGCCTTGGTGACGTACTTGGCGAGGAAGTTGAACCAGTACGCCGCGTCGACGGTGCTCTCGCCGGGAACGACGCTGCCCGGCGGCATGCTGAAGGTGATGTCGTACAGGTGATATTTCGCGCGCGCACCGCTGTTGACGTTCGTCGTCGGGCGCCCCGCGCGCCATGGCGGCATAAAGCCCCTGTACTCCGAGGCATACAGTTGCGTCGCGTTTCGCAAGCTCGCGCATCTGTGTCGCGCACTTGACGGCCATCGCCTGCCTGCGAGCGGCCTGCAATGCGGGCAGCAGGATCGCGATCAGGATGGCGATGATGCCAATGACGACCAGCAACTCAACGAGCGTGAAACCTCTCCACTGGGAACGACTCATGGTGCACCTCTATCCCTTTGGAAGGTCGGCGCCGCTCCCCGATCGCGTGCACGTGCTGTGGCAAACGCCGGTGTGTCGAACACCCCGCCGGGTCACGCCTGCCGCCGCCGGCGCATCAATGCGACTCCTGCCATGACAAGCAATGACGTCGAGGCCGGCTCCGGAACCAGCACGTTCTGAGCCGAGATGTTGTCAAAGCCAGCGCCGATCACATCGGCGTCCTCCAGCGCGGTAGAGCCGCGAATCAGGCCGAAGAACGGGATCAGCTGATCGCCCGCGTCGAAGTTGGCGCTGAAGAAGTCAACCGGGAGGTTCTGGTAGTCTCCGTCGGTGTCAGCGAGCGCCGTACCGTTGTAGAGCAGGCGGACCTGATCGTTCGTGACCTGCAGTTCGAGCGTGTCGCCGGGCGTGTAGGTCCCACCGGGGATGCTGAAGTTGCCAAGGGTGGTGGTGCCCCCCCCGGCATTGTTCGTCGTGTGGCTTAAGGTGACGTTGGTGAGGGCGTTGGTGATCTGGACGATGATCTTTGACGCGTAGTCCGGGGTATTGGTGACGGGATCGAATTCCGTAAATCCAAACTGCGTGAACGGGTTTTCGTTCGGCAGATCATCGCCGCCGAAGATTTCCCGAATCGTGGTGGTCAGGCGGGCCTCGGTGCGAACCGGATCACCGGTCATGCCCGTGGGAATGGCCACCTCAGCGCCCTCGAAGTTCGATGGCGCGACCTGATAGCGCACCTGCGCAGCGCCTGTGCCGCTGCCGCCGGCCGGGGGGCTGACCTGCGTCCGGAGGAACGCGTTGCCGCCGCCGGAGTTGACTGAAAAGTCCGTGTTGTCGCCCGTGCCGCTGGGGTCACCATCGTCGGTGTTGTTGATCTGAAACGGCGCGAAGTCGGCGGCCGAGCCGGTCGTGTCGAAGTCGGCGATATAGCCCGCCTCTGCTGCGCCAGCGGCGCCGCACACGAAAATCGCGACAGCTGCAAGCGACCGACTACGACGAGTTGCGAGTGACATTTTCGAGTCCTCCCAGAAGAGAAATGAAGTGAATGCCCGCAGAGTAGCAACGGATGGGCACGTCAAGCGAATTTCCAATTTCGTAAGAATTCGGCTTTTGGCGTCGTGGAACCTGAAGATCGTTGTGCGGCAGCGGGAGCAGCGAGTATGAGCGGTGGAACCGGAGCAAAGCCGCAAAGACGAGCAGCTCCACGATTTCTTGAGCGAATAATTGACGAAGTGGGCAATCAGCGCATGTAAAAGGCCCGGAAAACCGGGCCTTTCTCAGTACCCCCAAGGGGAGTCGAACCCCGTCAACAACAGCCTATTTCCCGTTAGAATATCTTCACGCGCCAAGAATTGTGCCAAGAATGTGTACCCGGCTGCTGACGCACGGTACTCTCCCGCCCCATGGCGATCAGCACCCTCACCAAGCGCGGAAGAAAACCCCGGCCCTACGTCACCGCTGCCGGTATCCCGATCCCCGGCCTCGCTCGTCGACCGTCTGATGGCCGCTGGCGAATCGTCGAGACCGGCTTCACGTTCACTGAGCCGAACGAGGCCCGCGCCCTCGAGCGATTCCATGAACTGACCGGTGATGAGCAGAAGGTCGCCCGGATCTCCGTCGCGACCGTCAGCGGCGAGGGCAACACGATTTCCGACGCGCTTAAGCGGAAGATCGGGAGACGGGTCGCGACGATTATCCCGACGACGAGGGTGACGCCAGAGGGCAACGTCGAGGGCCGCTTTGACATCTTCCGCGATGTCGACGAAGCCGCCGCCTATCGGTGGTTCGCGGAGCGGATTCACGAGAATAAGGAGCGGGTCGCGATGCTGACGGGCATCGCCCAGATCGCGTGGCTCGATGACCTGAAGCGACCAACGACCTCACCGACCCTGAAGGAGATCGGCGAGCTGTACGCCGCGAAGCCGGGGCTGAGCACCAATGAGGCTGGCCGCTCCCGGCTCTTCTGGAGCGAGTTCACCCGTGCCTGCGGTGTTGAGCGGGTCCGCGAGATCACCCACGAGTGCGTCGCCGCCTATGAGACGAAGATCCGGAAGACCGGTCTCTCTCCGAAGTCGATGCTGCACCGCTTCCGGAAGGTCCGCACGATCCTGGCTTATTCGATCAAGCGCGGCCGCGGAGTCGAGGACTGCCGGAAAGCCCTCGACATCACCGCGATGCTGGAGGTTAAGGAGCACACCCCGCTGGACCCGAGGCCGATCGCGGTCGACGACTTCTGGAAAATCTACGCCGCCGCAGAGAAGGCTGAGGATAAGACGTTCGCGGCGATGCTGCTGCTCGCACTCAATGCTGCGCTGTACCCCGGGGAGGTCGCGGCGGTGAAGTGGGAAGAGCTGGACCTGCGGGCGGGTACGTTCGCGACGCGGCGGAGTAAGACGGGCGTGTCCCGCGTTGCCTGTCTCTGGGCAGAGACCGTTCGGGCACTGAAGGATCTGCCGCGTCGCGGCGACTACGTCTTCAACACTAAGGTTCGGAGCTACACGGTGTTCAGTGCCCTCGACTCCTGGCGGAAGTATCGGACCGCCGCGAAGCTCGGGGATGAGATTGTGTTCAGCATGATCCGCGACGCCGCGTTCACGATCGCGTGCCGGGCGAGCACGCTCGATCAGGCCCGGGTGCTCGCGGGCCACCGGCTCCCGGGTGCGTCGGACCACTACATCCGCCGGGCACCGCAGTTCGTCGTCGACGCCTGCCGTGCGATCCGCGCGGAGTTCTACGCTAAGTAAGCCGAGCACATGGTTGTGCCGGCAGAGTCAGGGGGTGCATCAACAAGGAGCAGTGATGGGTACGAAAGCAAAGGCCGTTAAGCCGGCTGATCGCTTGCCGCAGAAGATCATCCCCAACGCCTACTACGTGAACATCAGCAGCCCGCCGCGGAACCCGGCAGACGCGCCGAAGGACTCGACGGTGATCATCTGCTACGACGGCGGGAACGACAGCGAGATCGCGGAGCTGACCGGCGCGTGCGAGGGGGTAGACTACCAGGTCCTCATTCTGTCGCTCCCGAACCTCGACCACATCGCCGGCGTGCAGAACGCGATGTTCGGGCTAAGCCTTCGCGACGCCTACCGCTGGAATGGCCGGAGCTACGATCCGCGGCCCGCGTTGGTCGCGAGCGTCGCCCAGCTCGTCGCCGACGATCCGCGTTCTATGGTGGCCATCGAGCAGGGATAGGAGTCGGTCATTTACCTCGGCACCGGGGCCGGTTCGTCCGGCCCCGTGTTGCATCCGCGATCATCCCCGAACCTACGCCGCCACGCCGAGCCGATCGCGTTTCCAGTCTTCAAGCTCATTCCGATCGAAGCCCCAGTCAGCGGCAATGTCGTCGGCATCATCTTCGATACAGCCCCGTGCCGCCTCGATGCCACCGCAGCCAGACGACCATTCCGCAATCGTCCCCGTAGCATGCTGGTAGACGTGTGCCAGCTCGTGAGCGATAAGGGCACGAGCAGCTCCCACGCTCATCTCGTACACCGCTGGCTTAAACTTCATCGCCCAGCCATTGAGGGCGACCGTCGCCAGTGCGTCACTGCCCGACCAGTACGCGCCGGCCTCCACTAGCGGAACGCTTCGGGGGGATCCCGTATGCCAATGCTTTAGCATGACGCGCCGGCAGGACAACGGGATCTCTCGCCACACCTCGCGGAACCTCGTCAGGAAGTTGGACCCGCCATCGAACAGCACCACGGTGAAGGGGTGGCCGGGTAGGAGTTGTCTCACCTGCATCTTCTCAGCTCCAAATAAAGAAATCCCCCGTCCGCCGCTTCCGACAGCTCGCACTGGCTCCTACGCCGCCTCCGCGAGCCCGTAAGCCTTCCGCATCGCCGCATACTTCGTGAGCCGCTGACCCTCCGACATCTGTGCGATGTTGAAAGCCGTCGTCTTGATCAGGTTGTGAGACAGGGAGGTCTCGTTAAGTGCCATAGTTTCGCCGGCACCCTTGCACATAAACTGCACCAGCTCGAAGTGCGTAATGACCACCCCGATGTACTGGTGTAGGTCCTTCTTGGTCATATAGCCGAGCAGGTTCCTGATGTCCCCGACCAGCCGCTTGAAGTTCGGGAGCGTGATCGGGATCGTCCGCTTCTCGCGGTAACGCGAGACCCGCCACCAGTAGTACCCGGCGAATGCCGGTACGTCCCACTGCTCGGCCTTCGGATCATCTACGCTGCCGTTGAACCGCCGCCAGTTCATGCCGCTCGGCTTCAGCTCCGCGGGGTCGACGCCGCGGACGGCTTCGATGCCGGCCAGGAGATACCGCTCCATGGACTCTGCTGATGCCGTGATCAGTGACTTGTCTTCGTCCGAGAGCTGGGCGCGGGCCGGGTCGCTACTCGCCCGCGTCTTAGACTTCCGGTCTCTCTTCACCACCGGCTCAACTGGCTTCGCATGATCATCTACCTCCGGCTCTGACTGGGGCCGTAGGCCGAGAGCAGAACTGGAACCACCACCGTGGGTCTCACCACCAGCGGGAGCAACGCCCGTGAGAAGGCCGGCGGAGCCGGCTAGCGGCGGAGCCGTAACGTCCTTCTCTTGCGTCCTTGATTGCGAACTTCTATTGAGAACTTCGGGGTTCATTATGACCCCCGTACCGGGTTCATTATGACCCCCGTGGGGGTTCATTATGACCCCCGTACCGGGTTCATTTTGGACCGGGTTCATTATGACCCCCGTCCCTACCGGGTTCACTGTGACCCCCGTCAGCCCCTTAATCCGGGCGACAATCGACGCGGCGACGGCAGGATCTCGAATGTCGGTCATCGTGTAGACGTGCGAGGTGTCCCGACCGCCGCCGGAGTTCCCCTCACTGAAGTCGACTAGGCCGACAGCCTTCAGCCCCTTCCGCGCCCGCTTCACAGACGAGGACGAGAGGCCGGTTAGGGTCTCGATGCCGCTCCGGCCCGGGTAGACGTTCGGCAGGTAGGTGTAGAGGGCACAGAGCACTGTCCACCGAGCGTCACCGCCGAGGGCCGCGCAGATGCCATGCTTCATCGCCCAGTAAGGTGCGTTCCACCTGCTGAATGACTTCGTCAGATCGGGCTGCTCGTTCGTCGTGTCGCTCATGCCGCCACCTCAATCGTGGGGCTAGCCGGTTTTAAGAATCGCATTCTCACGCTCCAGAAATAAAGAACCCCGCTCGCCGCTGGGACCAGCAACGACGAACGGGGTTCACTACGGAGTTCGTTATTTCGCGTGCTGTTTGCCCTGGTCCGACTCACAGCCGCGACCCGTCGCATGACGGGGTTTGTGATTAAAGCAAGCGGTGCTTCCGGCTAAGGCGACCGCTATGCGACCCAAAATCCACTGGACCATCCGGTCTCCACCCCGGTGGTCTCGCCCGAACAAGTCAGACGACGCTTTCGTTTCGGCGTTTGGCAGGACCGGAGTGAAGTGAAAAACAGCGAAGGGCTTCTCGGGTCTAGACCCTTCGCTAAAAACTGCGCCCAAAACCGACATAATCCGATCGAACGCTGCGGAACCTCAGCCGAAGGGCCGATCCCGCAAAGGTGCTACCTAACCCCACTGATAGGTTGGCCGCAGTCGAGGGTCTCATCCTCGAGGCGGCACGTTCAATCACGCGAGATCATCACGAACAAGACGACGTGGCCCAGCAACTGCGGGCGCACGTCGCGACGAAGGTCATCCCCGCTTTCGATGAATCGCGCGGCGCGAAGTGGTCCACCTTCGCCGCGTGCTGCATCAGGCGGGCGTCGATCGACATCCTTCGCGCTCGACAACGCGCGGCCCGCTATACGACCGACCGCCTCGGTGATCTGCTGGCTCCCGACGACACACACGATGAGCGAATCGAGCGACTCGCCGATGAGGTCCGGCAGAACCCGGAGCAGTTCTTCAACGGCCTCGACCCGGCTGCGGTGCTCGCGGTCCTAGATCCTGGTGCGGCCGGCACCGAGAACGTTTCCCCCTCGATGCTCCACTGCACTCGCTGTCGGATGCGGCGACGGGTACGTAACCTCGCCGTGCAACTCTTCGCATGATGCTCCGGCAAGACTGTGCTCGCCCGTTCGTACCATCGCTCAGAAGATTGGTCTTGGTTTGACTCCTTTAGCGGACTGCTGGGACCGGGACCTTCACCGGCCCAGCGGTTTTTTAATCACGATGCCGACACGACCTCCGCAACATCGACCAGCGTTCCAGCCGTCACGGACGGTCGACCAGCTTCGCGGCTCGGCTGCGGTCCGCGGCTATGACGCCACCTGGAGAAAGTTCCGGCTCGCGTTCCTTCAGCGTCACCCCGTCTGCTGCTTCGCGGAGGACCAGAGGCACAGGGGGGAATGCACCCTTGCGGCGACGATCGTCGACCACATCACGCCGCTGAATGAGGGCGGGGCACGACTCGACGAGCGGAACTGTCGGAGCGTGTGCCGTCGAGCCCACGAGATCCTCACGAACAACTACACGAAGACCGGCGCGAACGAGCTGCCGGCCAGGAGTAATTGATGGCACTGACGAACGCACAGATCCAGCGGCTATTCAAAATCATCGGAAAGGTGATCTTTTTCGCCCAGGTGTCGGTGCCGCAATCAGATGGCTACCGCAAGTTGATGAGCGGTCTCGTCGACCAGACGAGCAGCGGGCTGTCGAGCGACGCCGACACCCAGCCGAAGTTCACGATCCCCGCGATTCAGGCGATCCACGGGACGGTTGTCCACCTCGACGGCGTACCGGCGACGGCAAAGGGTCTCGGTGAGACGTTGCTCAGGCAGGTCACTGCGGTCGATCTCGGCCTCCGCGCGGGTGCCCAGCTCGGCGTGATCGGCACCGCCCTCGTCGCCGACATGAACGCGGCCAGCGAGACCGTCGCGCCCTCTGGCGAGAACGGCTCGAACAGCAATGGCTACGCGGTCTACTTCGCGCGTGAGTTCGGCATCGTCCTACCACAGAACCCGGTGCCCACCATTTTGGATTCGTGGGTCGACGACGACGTGATCTGAGCAGGAGCTACCCAGTGAGGATGATCTACGTACCAGATGAACTGAAGCCCATCCCGCTCCCCGGCCTTAAGGGCTACTACGCGAGCGAGGACGGCCGGATCTTCTCGACGCGCGGCCGGCACCTGCGAGAGCTGTCTCAGAACCGGACGAAGGCGTACCTCTGCGTGAAGGCCGGCGACAAGCGCAGGTACGTCCACCAGCTCGTCTGTGCCGCCTTCTACGGCCCACGGCCAGACGGGTACGACTGCTGCCACAACAACGGCAACCCCCGAGACAACAGAGCCAGCAACCTGCGGTGGGATACCCGTAAGGCGAACGTCGCCGACTCTATCGAGCACGGCACGCACTACTACTTCGCGCCGCAGGAGCAGGCTTACAACCGGAAGCTGACGGAGTTCAAAGCCGTCGCGCTCAAGGGTGACTTAGCCGCGGGCGGGAAGTCACAGCGGCAGCTCGCCAAAGAGTACGGCATCAGCCCCGCCGCGATTACCTACCTCAAGCAGGGAAAGACTTACCGCGATCTTACGCCCGTGACTGAGCCCACACCCGGACGGAGAGCAGCGTGATCCGCTCAGCAGCGGCAGTGATGCGTCGTTACCTCCGACACCGGGAGAGAGAAGCTATGGCCACGACTACCGCCCAGCTCCACCGCTCCCGTTGCCCGGCCTGTGGTGGTGTTCTCTATACCGAAGTCGAAACCTGTAACGACTGCGGTCTCAGTGGCCAGCTTCTGCTTCAGCAGCAGCGGTCAGAGAGAGACAACGCGGAGCTAATGCGGTGGCTCGACGGCCTCGGCGGGGTAAGCAAGGACCGGGTAGCAGAATGAGCAAAGCCAGACAGGAGCAGCCTATGAGATTCCGAAAGAAGCCAGTTGTGATTGAGGCCGAGCAGTTCGACGGTACGCCGAGCGGCGCGGTCGCAGTGTTTGAGAAGTTCGACATCCCCGGGGCAAAGTTCGTTCCCGATGCCGCGTCGCTAGAACACGGGACGCTGCTAATCCCGACGCTGGAAGGTGACCACACGGCCAGCGCGGGCGACTGGATCATCAAGGGGATCAAGGGCGAGTTCTACCCCTGCAAGCCGGACATCTTCGCGGGGTCATACGACCCGGAGTGAGTGTGGCAGCAGAGGTGACGGTCTGACGGAGCGGCGTAGGGGGTGTGAATTGTTGGGCACCGCTAGCACGGTAGACCGACCCCACCCGTTTTCGCATCGGCGGCAAGTTTTCGACCCCCGGGCGGGGGTCCGCGGCTGGCGAGTTTCAGGGGGAGGGGGTCCGAGCACGGCCCCGAGGTCCAAAACAGCGGAAACAGGCCAAAGAACAGCCGGAACAAAGGTCGTAGGAGCGAGAGAATGAACGTCGAAGAGATCGAAATCAACCAGCTTTTCAACGACCCGGCGAACGTCCGGCGGCACTCGGCCCGGAACGTCGAGGCCGTGAAGGCTTCGCTCCGCCGGTTTGGCCAGCAGATCCCGCTCGTGGTCGACGCGAACAACATCGTGCGAGTCGGTAACGCCCGGCTTGAGGCGATGCGGCAGCTCGGGTGGACCGTTGCGAAGGTCATTCGTACCGACCTCGCTGGCTCCGATCTCGTGGCCTACGCGATCGCGGACAACCGCACCGGCGACAGCGAGATCGGGTCGACGTTCGATACGGCGGCACTCGCCGAGGTTCTTTCCGCGCTCCAGAACGAGGACGAGCAGCTCGCCGATGCCGCAGGCTACAGCCCCGACGAACTCGCGGCCCTCTTCGGTTCGGAACCTGAGCCAGAGTCGCTCGTGGCTCCCGAGGAGTTCGCAGAGTTCGATGAGAACGTGGAGACGGAGCATCAGTGCCCGAAGTGCCACTTCCGGTGGTCCGGCTCATCGGCACCCGGAGGTGCTCAGTGATCGCGAAGCCTACCTATCGCGTCCCGTCGATGGCGGAGATCGCGGCGACGGAGCCGAACCGGTTCACGGTCGCATCAACGTTCAGCGGGTGCGGTGGCTCGTCGCTGGGTTATCGGATGGCGGGCTTCCGCGTGCTCTGGGCGAATGAGTTCGTTGACGCGGCCCGTGAGACCTACAAGGCGAACGCCGCCGACTACACCACGGTCGACGGTCGCGACATCCGCACCGTTAAGCCAGAAGACATTCTCGCCGCTACCGGTCTGAAGGCCGGAGAGCTGGACCTGTTCGACGGCTCGCCGCCCTGCGCGTCGTTTAGCACGGCTGGGAAGCGAGCGAAGCTCTGGGGCAAGGTCAAGAAATACTCCGACCGCGAGCAACGCACGGATGATCTCTTCCACGAGTACGTCCGCCTGCTCCGCGGGCTACGTCCGAAAACGTTCGTGGCTGAGAACGTCGCCGGCATGGTCCGCGGCGTCGCCAAGGGCGTCTTCATCGAGGTGATCACCGCTCTGAAGGACTGCGGGTATCGGGTCTCGGCCCGCGTGCTCGATGGCCAGTGGCTCGGGATCCCTCAGGCACGCCAGCGGCTGATCTTCGTAGGCGTCCGCGAGGACCTCGGCCTAGACCCCGTCCACCCTAAGCCGCTGCCCTACAACTTCACGATCCGCGACGCGCTGCCCTGGCTCGCGGGGATCGGAACCAACAAGGGCGTGATCTCCGCAGACCAGCCGTGCCCGACGATCCTGACGCACGGCAATCGCTATACGCAGAGCGAGCGGACGGCGATCGACGCGCCGCCCGTCGAACCCGAGGCCGACATTACCCGCTTCGCCATCGGTCGGGAGTGGGACGTGATGGGGAAGCCGGGCACGCAGAGCACGCGCTACTTCCAGCTCCGTCGCCCGTCGCTCGACCAGGCTTGTCCGACGATCACGGCCGAGGCGGGCAACACCGGTGCGGCGGGCGTCACCCACCCCACGGAGCGGCGGAAGTTCTCCATCGGCGAGCTGAAACGACTCTGCGGGTTCCCTGACGACTTCGTTTTGACCGGCACCTATAGGCAGCAGTGGGAACGGCTCGGCCGCGCGGTGCCGCCCGTGATGATGTGCCACATCGCCGCCGCGATTCGCGACGGCGTCCTCCGGAGGATCGCGAAGTGACGGCGACTATCGACCAGACCCGGCCCGCTGATGGTTCCAAGTGGGTATTCGACTCAGGCGTTGCCAGCGTGTTCGACAACATGCTCGCCCGGTCGATCCCCGGCCACGACACCATGCGGCAGCTCGTGCTCGACCTCGGCTCGCGGTTCGTGCAGGACAACACCGATGTCGTCGATCTCGGCTGCTCGCGGGGTGCCGCGCTCCAGCCGTTCGTCGACCGATTTGGCAACCAGTGCCGCTACGTGGGACTCGATGAGAGCGGGCCGATGATCGACGCGGCCCGGCAGCGGTTCGCCCGTGAGATCGACGCCGGGTTCGTTCGGATCCTCGACCACGACCTCCGACGCGGCGTGCCGCCCGTCCTGGCTTCGCTGACGCTCGCGGTTCTCACGCTCCAGTTCGTCCCGATCGAATACCGGCAGGGTCTCGTCGCCGATGTCTTCCGCTCCACGCGGTTGGGCGGTGCCCTGATCGTCGTCGAGAAGACGCTCGGCCCCGACTCCGCCACGCAGGCGTTGTTCGTCAACCGCTACCACGCGCTGAAGCGCGAGAACGGCTATACGGCGGAGCAGGTCCGCGCGAAGGCCGAGAGCCTTCAAGGCGTACTGGTGCCGCTGACGCCGGAGGGGAACGAACAGATGCTCCGTGCCGAGGGGTTTAAGGTCTCCCGCTTCTGGCAGCACCTGAACTTCTGCGGCTGGCTCGCGATCAAGGAGACTCGCTAGCCGTGGGTGCTCGCGGTCCTAAACCTCTCCCCTCAACGCTGAAGCTCGCACGCGGGACGTTCCGCGCCGATCGCGCTACGGCCAACGAGGCCCCGACGATCGGGAAGCCGACGTGCCCTACCTGGATGACTGACAAGGACGCACGAAAAGAGTTCCGCCGGCTGGCCAAGCTCCTGGGAGAGATGCGGCTCGTCGGCGAGGCTGACAGCAACCTGATCGTCAGGTACTGCATCACGTGGGTCCGCTGGCGTCGTGTCGTCCAGACGCTCGCGTCAAACGCGGGTGCGGAGTTCGCGACGTACAAGGACGCAGACGGCAAGGTTAAGTCGGTTCAGGTTTCCGCGCTGCACAGCGTCGCCCGGTCGCTTGGTGAAGAGCTGGGCCGGGCGGAAGCCCAGCTCGGGATGTCGCCGTCTGCCCGCTCGCGGATCGAGGTCGCACCGACCGCACCGCGTGCATCGGAGTCGGATAGCAAGTCGAGATTCTTCCAACCCGTGATGAGGGTCGCTCAGTAATGGAGTGGACCCCCGAGAGCATCGAGCACGCCTGCCGGACAATGGTGCCGGGGTACAACCCGTGGAACCACCGCGGGGAGTACACGTTCGACCCCGCCGCCGCACTCCGGATCGTCGCATTCTTTGAAGAGTGCCTCTGCTTCACCGTAGGCCGTTGGGCCGGTACCCCCTTCCTGCTCCAGCCCTGGCAGGCCGCGATCGTCGGGAACCTCTGGGGATGGCGACGACCGGACGGAACGCGCAGATATCGCAAGTGCCTGATCTACACCGCCCGCAAGTCGGGCAAAACGGAGTTGGCTGCGGGCATCGGTAACGCGCTGCTGTTCATCGACGGCGAGCCCGCGCCGGAGATCGTCACAGCTGCGGGAAACGCAGATCAAGCGGCCCGGATTTTCAACGCCGCGTCGACGATGGTTCAGCACGAGCCGGAGATGTCGGGACGGTCGAAGGTGTTCCGTCGCGCGATCGAGTGCACCGCGAACGGCGGGACGATGAAGGTGATCAACGCCGCTGCGAAGACGAAGCACGGCGGGAACCTACACGCCGCGCTGATTGACGAGCTGCACGTGCACCCCGACGCGGAACTGGTCGACGTGCTCGAAACGTCAATGCGTGCCCGGCGTCAGCCGCTCGTCGTTTATACAACGACTGCGGGGCAGAACCCGGAGAGCATCGCAGGCGAGGTCTATACCTACGCCTGCGGTGTGCGCGATGGGTTGATCCTCGACGATGAGTTCCTCCCCGCCGTACACGAGTGTCCCAAAGATGGCGACATCGCGGACCCGGCGAACTGGAAACGTGCACAGCCTAATCTCGGCGTAACGGTCGCGCCGGAGGAGTACGAACGGGAACTCCGCAAGGCGCGTGAAGTCACCCGGTATATGCACACGTTCAAGCAGTTGAGCTTGAACATGTGGGTCGAATCAGCCACGGCGTGGATCGGCCTCGATGACTGGAAGCGGTGCGGTGAGACGTTCGACCTCGACTCGCTAAAGGGCAAGCGGGCGACGATCGGCATCGATTTATCGAGCACCACCGACACGACGGCCTGCGTCGCGGCTATCGAGGACGACGATAAGCTGCGGATCGTCCCGTTCATCTTTCTTCCGAAGGACAACGCTGAGGGACGGATCAAGCGGCAGAAGCGGGATCGCGCCCCCTACCTCTCGTGGATCTCGCAGAACCACATTACGGCCACCGAAGGGAACACGATCGACTACGACGCCGTTGAGGCAAAGGTCGTCGAGCTGTCAAACGTTCTCGATGTCGTCGAGGTCCAGGCTGACCCCTATAACGCCAGCGGTCTGCTGGAACGTCTTCAGAAGGCCGGGCTGATCGTCACGACCGTGCGTCAGGGCTGGTCGCTCGCGGAGGCGACGAAGGAAACGGAACGGCTAATTCTTACGCGAGGACTCGCCCACCCCGACAACCCCGCATTTACGTGGCAGGTCACAGGTGCCGCCGTCACCCAGGACCGCCACGAGAACTGTTGGCTGGTAAAGGACAAGAGCACCCGCCGGATCGACGCCGCGGTGGCGATGGTTATGGCAGTCAACGGGCTGAAGTTCGGCTTAGGTCGGCAGGCACAATCAACGAAGCACTATTACGAAGAGCACCCCGAGCTGATCGTGCTCTAGGAGAGAGAAGAGAAGATGGGATTCTTTACCAGACTGTTTAAGCGTGACGAGACGCGGTCGATCGCGTCGGACTACGGCTCGGCCGGGTTCGGCATCTTCGGCCCATCGGGCTACAACGACACGGGAGTGACGATCACGGAGGAGAACGCCGTGATCTGCTCAGCCGTCTGGTCGTGCGTCTGGATCATCGCGCAGACCGCCAGCACGTTCCCCGTGCACATCATCCGGCGGAAGAACGGGGAGAAGCTGTACGAGCACCCGCTGCACCGCGTGCTCGCGATCTCGCCCAATGCCTACATGACGCCCGCGACATTCCGCGAGGTGCTGCTGGTCAACGCGCTGCTCTACGGCGGTTCCGTCGCCGTTATTGACCGTGACGAGCTGGGGAACGTCGAGGCCCTCTATCCGCTCCGCTCCTCTGACGTCCGGCCGATCCGCCGCGGCGGTCTGCTGACCTTCGAGGCCCGCGTCGGCTCGTCGTCGTACACGTTCACGCCGGACCAGGTGGTGCACCTGCTCGGTTGGTCGGTTGACGGGATCACGCCGCTCTCACCGGTCCGCTCGGCCTCGCAGACGATCGGGCTCGACGTCGCGATGTCCCGCTACGCCGCGAAGGCGTTTAGCGGCGGAAACGTCGGCGGCATCCTCCAGACGCCCCCGATGAACAAGGACGCGATGAAGGAGTTCGTCGCGAGCTGGCGGGCGAACTACACGGGGATCGACAACGCGTTCAAGGTCGCGGTGCTCCCCGATCCGATGAAGTTCGTCCCGACGACGCTGGACCCCGAGAAGGGCCAGCTCATCCAGTCCCGCCAGGCACAGGTGCTCGAAATCTGTCGGCTGTGGAAGGTCCCCCCGTCGATGCTCGGCATCCTCGACAAGTCGAGCTACGCGAGCCTCGAACAGCAGAACACGGCGTTCTACCAACAGACGATCCTGCCGTGGCTGATCAAGCTCGAACAGGAGCTACTGCTCAAGTGCCTGCTGGTCCGCGAGCAGTCGGAGTTGGAGATCAAGTTCAACGCCGACGCGCTACTGCGGGCGAGCACTCAGGAGCGTTACACCGCTTACCAGACCGGGCGGCAAGGCGGGTGGCTGAGCATCAACGACGTTCGCCGCATGGAGGGGCTCCCGCCCGTCGAGGGTGGCGACACCTACCTCACCCCGCTGAACATGCAGCCGGTCAACGGCCAGCTCCCGCCGGCCCCGACGCCGACGCCGGCCCCGACGCCGGCCAAGCCCGACCCCGCGGCGACACGCGCACTGCTTAGCGATGTCGCACATCGCGTTCTGACGAAGGAGCGGAACGCACTACACCGCGCGGCCAAGAAGCACGCTGCGAAACCGGATGAACTGCGGGCGTGGGCGGAGATGTTCTACCGCTCGCACGCCGGGCTCGTCGCCCGCGTCTTCACCGCCCCGATCAAAACGGCGGGGATCACGACGACGCCGGAGGACTACGCGAGCCAGCACTGTGCCGACTCGCTCCGCGCGATCGTTGCGATCGTCGAGGCGGGCGGCACGTTCGATGACCTCGGCGATGAGTGGGACGCGATCCGGCCCCACGAGATCGCACAGCACCTGATCCCGAGCAACAACTAACCCGATGGGAGAATCATGAGCACCACGACCACGACGACCAATGAAACCCGCACCCTCGATGTCTTCGGGATCTCCGAAGGGCTCGAGGTTCGCTTCACCCCCGGCGAGGCCGGAAAACCCAACCGGCTGATCGGTTACGCCGCCGTGTTCAACTCGCTGTCCTCTGACCTTGGAGGCTTTAAGGAGCGGGTGGTCGCAGGAGCTTTCAAGGAGTCGATCAGCAGCAATACCGACATCCGCGCCCTCGTCGGCCACGACTCCGCAAAGCTCCTGGGCCGGACGAAGAACAGCACGCTGCGGATGAGCGAAGACGAGCGCGGGCTCCGCGTCGAGATCGACCTCCCAGACGTGTCCTACGCGAAGGACATGATGGAGCTGGTCAAGCGCGGCGACATCAAGGGTATGTCCTTCGGCTTCCGGGTCCGCGGTGACAACGGCCAGCGATTTACCCGTGAGGGCGGGCAGACGATCCGCGAGCTGCGGTCGATCGACCTGAAGGAGGTCTCCGTCGTCGCCACGCCGGCCTATGACGCGACTTCGCTCCAGCTCCGCGTCGACCCCGCCGCGGTGGAGCAGGCTAAGACGACGGTCGAGGCCCCGACGCTCGCGAGCCGGAAGATGCAGCTGCGAAAAATGATCGCTGCGTAACAAGCCCGGCAAGGTCGGAGAACCTCCGTCGTACCATCACGCGAAGGACGGTTCGTTCGGCCTCCTGGGGCTGTCGCCAACCACCGCAACGCTGTGCCTTCGGTAGCGTCCCGAGCGGGACGCAGTCAACAGAACCGACAAAATCGAAAGGCAGTGCGATGAGCTGGCAACTGAAGAAGAAGTACACCGAGGAACGCGCCCAACACCTGGCCGACCTGAAGGCCATGCTGAAGAAGGCCGAGGACGAGAAGCGGGACCTCACGACCGAAGAGAACACGAAGTTCGACGAGATCTCCACGAAGGCGGAGCAGCGGAAGGCCGACATCGAGCGGATCGACCGCGCGATTGCTATCGAGGCGTCGGCCACCCCCGACAAGCCCGAGCAGCGTGCCGGCCAAGACGACATCAACACCCCCGAGCAGAAGCTCGACGAGAAGGCGCAGGAGCTGCGTGAGCAGTTCGACCGCTACCTCCGCGGCACGAGCCCGGTTGAACTGCGTGCTCTGACCGTCGCCGGCACCGGCGTCGTCGGTGACCGCCCGTTCTACAACCAGCTCGTCACGTCGCTGAAGACCTGGGCCGGCGTCCGCCAGGCTGGTGCGACCGTCCTCCCGACGAGCGACGGCAACCCGCTGACGGTTCCGACCGGCGACGACACGGCCAACGAAGGTCAGATCGTCGGCGAGGGCGCGACCGACAACACCAACGCCGATCCCGCGATCGGTAACGTGACGCTCAACGCGTTCCGCTTCGACAGCAAGTGGATCAAGGTCTCGCTGGAGATGCTCCGCGATACCGCGTTCCCGATCGAGCAGTACATCCAGAACATCGCCGGCGAGCGGATCGGGCGGACGTTCAACCGCCACTCGACGATCGGCACCGGCGTCGGCCAGCCGAAGGGCTTCATCACCGCGGCCGGCACCGGCAAGGTCGCCGCGCTGACGAACGCCATCACCTACGAAGAGCTGCTCGACCTGATCCATGCGGTCGACGCGGGCTACCGCAACAGCCCCGGCTTCCGGCTCCAGTGCCACGACCTGACCGTCGCGGCGATCCGCAAGCTCAAGGATGGCAACGGTTCCTACATCTGGGCCGCGGGTGCCGCCGGTGCCCCGAGCCAGATCCTGGGCTACGGCTACGTCGTGAACAACGACATGGACACGCTGGCGAGCGGTGCGAATAAGTCCGTCGTCGCCGCTGGCGACTTCTCCCGCTACTTCGTCCGCGACGTCACCGGCGTCGAGGTCGTCCGTGCGAGCGAGTTGTTCATCGGCGACGGCCTGATCGGCTTCCGCGTGTTCTCGCGGCACGACGGGAACCTGACCGACGCGAAGTCGGTGAAGGTCCTGAAGACCGCTGCGGCCTAACCCTCAGAAAACCTCCAGTGGGCAGAGCCGGCTGGGGCTGGGTAACGAACCAGCCGGCTCTGTTTTTGAGGACTCCCCATGCTGATCAAACTCAAGACGTGTCTCGTCGGCAACGGCTGGTCGCATAACGCGGGCGACATCGGCGAGATCGAAGACAAGTACGCCATCCGCCTGATCGAGGCCGGGTTCGCGGAACCCGTAAAGCAGCCGACCGTAACGCGGACGGCGACGGCACCGCAGCAGCCTGTCGAGACGACGAGCGAGGCGAAGTAACGAGATGGCGACGACCAGCCCCGTGATTCTCGCAGAGGCTAAGGCCCACCTGCGGATCGACCACGCCGACGATGATGCGACGCTTTCAAGCTATCTCGTCGCCGCCACTGAGTGGTTCCAGAACGAGACCCGGCTGAACTTCGCGGAGATGGATGAGGTCCCCCAGCTCCTGAAGCAAGGGATCCTGTTGCTGGCGGGTCACTGGTACGAGTCGAGAGAAGCCGCGACGGATCGGCGAATCACCGCTATCCCGTTCGCGATCGAATCAATCGTCTGGCAGTACGCCAGGCCCTTAGCAGTCTGATATGGCACAGCTCAACGCCAACATCCGCTTCTGCATCAGCCCTATCGGTCGGGCAGTGCTCTGGACGGCTACACAGCTCGCCCGGATCGGCATGCCGATCCCGCACCCGTTGGTTGTAGCCATCATGAACCGCTGCTGGCGAATGCAGATCGGCGCGGGCGAGTGGCGGGCAATCCGAATCGACAACACCGGGAGGATCCTGTGATCCGCGCGGGGAAGCTCAACCAGCGTATCACGTTCCAACGCTCTACCCGCGTGGTGGAAGACGAGACGTGGGGGCCGCGCACGGAGTGGCAGGACTTCGCGAGCTGCTGGGCCGAAGTGACGCCGGCACAGGCACCCGAGGCCGTGAAGGACGGCGCGGTGCAGAGCGCGACCGGGTTCACGATCCGCACCAGGTACATGGCCAGCATCACGCCGGCCCATCGGATTCAGTACCGGGGCCGCACGCTGGACATCGTTTCGCTGATCGACGTGGACAACCGCCGGCGCGAGCTGGAGATCGTCGCGAAGGAACATCCCGAGGCCGAGGCCGAGGCTGAAGCCAATGGGTAAGAGCAGCATGACACTGACCGGCGACAAGCAGCTCGCGAAGCTGTTCAACACGCTGGGCGAGCGCGTCCAACGCCGCGTGCTGCGCAGTGCCGTCAACGCCGCCGGCACGCCCGTGCTGAAGGCCGCTAGACGGAACGCCGCGAAGGAATCGGGCACGCTGAAGAAGGCACTGGGCAAAAAGGTCAAGACGAGCAAGGACAAGAAGGCCGTCACCGCAATCATCGGCCCGCGCCGTGGTGTCACCGGCACCTATAGGGGCAAGGTCCGCAAGCCGTCGCGGTATGCCCACCTGGTTGAGAAGGGCTTCATCGACGAGCACGGCAACCACGTCCCGGCCCAGCCGTTCCTGCGCCCCGCGTTGGAAGAGACGCAGGCCGAGGCAGTCGGCGTGATGGGCGTGAAGCTCGCCGCCGGGATCGTCCGCGAGGCGAAGGGAGCGGGCAAGTGATTGAGAACGCCCTGCGCCTGCTGCTGATCCGGACCGACGCGGTTCACGAGGTCATTGGCGACCGCGCCTATTTCGTCGGGACGCGACCACAGAACGAACGCCGGGCCAGCATCGTGCTGACGCGCATCGCGACCACGCACGGCCGCACGTTCGGAGCGGGCATCACGCACACCACCGGCCGGGTACAGCTCGATTGCCTTGCCGGCAGCTATCAGCAGGCCAGGGAGCTGGCCACGCTGGCGCGGCAGACGATCGACGGCTATACGACGGACCTGGACGCGATGGACCCGCGGTATTTCCCGACGCTGGAGATCCGCCAGACCGTTCCGATTCAGGTTCATTACGTCGAGGTCGAGGACGAGCGCGACATTGAGACAACGCCACTAGAGGGCAAGGCAGAACCATTGTTCGGCGTCAGCGTTGACGCCACGTTCCTGTACGAGAGCAACTAACCCGAGAGGGAGAGAGCAGCATGGGTAAGAAAATCACCAAGGGCTGGAAGACGAAGATCGGCTACGCCGAACAACTCGAAACCGGCTTCCCGACCACGTTCACCGACATCGCGCGAATCACCGCGATCGGCGGCATCCCGCAGCCGGAGGCCGATGACATCGAAACCTCCAATATGGACAGCGTCAACGCCTGGAAGACTTTCACGGCCGGCTGGGCTGACGCGGGCCAGTGTGAGCTAAACATGCAGTTCCACAAGGACGACGCCGCGGTGGTCTGGGGGCTGTTCCGCCAGGACAAGGCGTTCCGCATCGAGTTCGTTGACGGCAGCAAGTGGCTGTTCAACGGCTACGTTAAGAAGTTCGGAAACGAGGTCGAGCGCGAGGGCCTGGTCACTGTCACCTTGACCATGAAGGTCAGTGGCGAACCCGAGTTCGCCGTCGCCGCTGCCGCAGTTGCCTAACACGGGAGACATGAGCAATGGCACTGACACGCGAACAGATCCTCCAGCGGCGGAAGGTAACGACTGAGGTGGTCCCCGCGCCCGAGCTGGGCGACGGGGCCACCTTGAACGTCCGCCGACTCTCCGCACGGGAGTTCATGGAGCTGACGGAGCAGGCGAAGACGGACTCCGACAACGCCTATGCGTACTGGATTGCGGCCACCGTGGTGGACGACACCGGTGAAGGCAAGGTGTTTACGGTCGACGACGCGAAGGGGCT
This sequence comes from Tepidisphaeraceae bacterium, assembly GCA_035936155.1. Lineage (GTDB taxonomy): Bacteria > Planctomycetota > Phycisphaerae > Tepidisphaerales > Tepidisphaeraceae > DASYWJ01. The sequence goes on from DASYWJ010000050.1 coordinate 82,881, forward strand.
GGTGTCCGAGCTAGACATCACCCTCGTGGAGCGGCTAACCGACGCGGCCCAGCGGCTGAACATCAGCAAGAAGGCTGACGGCCCAAACCCGCAAGCCCGTTCGGCAGATTCGCCTTCGTCCTAGCCCTAAAGCTGGGCCGGACGGTCGACGAGCTGCTGGACGGGATGACCACGGTGGAGTTCCAGCGTTGGCAGGAGTTCAACGAGCTAGAGCCCTTCACCGAGGACCGGGCGGACCTACGCGCCGCCATGGTGTGCAGCACGCTCGCACAACTCCACGGGATGAAGGTGAAGCCGTCAGACTTCATGCCCGAGTTCGGCGAAAAGGCGGCACCCGAGCCCATGACCGACGAGGCGATGAGAGACCAGGCCCTGAAGCTTACCGCGATGATGCAGGGCCGGATTACAAAGCAAGGGACGTAACTTGAGCAACATCGCAAAGCTGAACGTCCAGCTCACCGCAACGAGCAACCAGTTCGACGCGAAGATGAGTGGAGCCGGTAAGACACTGGCGAGCGTCCGCGCGGGGTTCGACCGCGCGACCAACGCCGCCTCCGCTTACCAGGGCATGACCAGCAGCATCGGTGCGCTGAAGCTCGCGGGGGCGGACACGCTCCGATCCTTCCGGACCACGATGGGCGTCGCGCGGTCCGAGCTGCAAAAGTTCGGCCGAAACAAAGACGTGCAGGTCGCGCTGGAGATCGGCCGCGAGCACCTGTCTAAGGCGTGGCTGAAGGCCCGCCCGTCACTTCAGCGCGTCGTCAACGCGAGCGGGCTGAAGGTCGCGGCATCCGTTGTCGCAGATAAGACGCAGAACGCTCGCGGTTGGCTGGAGCGGCAACGCCGGCACCTCACGAAGCCCATAGCAGTGCGCATGCAGCTCGCCCGCCGTGGAATCGAGAATCAAATCACGTCGGTGCGGTCGAAGCTGGACGGGCTGAAGCAATATCGCGCGGTGCGCATTTCACTCGCAGCCGTCAACGCCACGAAATTGCCCGTACAGGCCGCGATGACCACGATCGGCCCGCTGACCAAGCTGGCCGCGCGTGGCGTTTCAGTCGGCTTACACGCGACGCACTTCGGCGTCGCCGTTGGCGTGAATAAGGCCCGCGCACTGTTTGGCGGACTGCTGAGCTTTGGCACCTCGGTGGCGTCCTCCATCGGCGGCGCGTTCATGAGTATCGCGAAGGGCGCGGCCGGCATCCTCGCCATGGCCGGCGGCGCGGCGGTCGCGGGGATCGGCGGGCTGGCCACCTACGCCATCAAGCTAGCCGCGGACGCCGAGCAGGCCCGCGTGTCGTTTACCACGATGCTCGGCAGCGCGGAGAAGGCGCGGCAGCTCCAGAGCGAGATAAATCAATTCGCCGCCGCCACGCCGTTCCAGACCACGGAGCTGATCGAAGCCTCGAAGGGGCTCCTGGCGTTCGGCGTCGCGCAAGAGCAGATCATCCCGACGATGCGCACGCTTGGCGACATTTCCGCCGGGCTGAACATCCCGCTGGGTGAGCTGTCGGAGCTATACGGCAAGGCACGCGTGCAGGGCCGGCTGTTCTCGCAGGACATCAACCAACTAACCGGCCGGGGCATCCCGGTGATTCAGGAGTTCGCTAAGCAGTTCGGCGTCACTGAGGCCGAGGTGCGCGGGCTGGTCGAATCAGGCCAGATCAACTTCAGCCACCTCCAGAAGGCACTGGCCAGCCTCACGGGTGAGGGCGGGAAGTTCGCGGGGCTGATGGCCGCGCAGAGCCAGACGGTTTCCGGACTCTTCAGCACCTTAAAGGACACCATCACGCTGAACCTCACCCGCGTCGGCGAGACCATCACGGACAAGCTGGACCTGCGCGGGGTCATCGGCGGCATCAGCGAAAGCCTGTCCGCACTGGCCACCACCGCGATGCCGCTGATGGACGGCTTCATCGGGGGTATGACCGAGGGCGGCAATGCCGGCAAGCGTGCCGGTGCGCTGGTGCTGACTGGTGCCGAGATGATCGCCACCGGTATTGCCTACGCGCTGAACACCGTTGACCTGCTGGCCGCAGGCTGGCGGGCCGCACAGGCCGGTGTAGCCTACGCCATCGGCGGGATGCTCAAGGGCATCGACTGGATGGGGGCCGGGATCGTCAAGCTGCTGAACTATCTGCCTGGTGTCGAACTTCAATGGACCGACACCATCGGCGCGATGAGCGACGCCCTGATCGACGAGGGCAATAAGCTGGCGGAAAAGGCGGGCGAGAGCTGGGACTCATTCGCGGACGGGAGCCGCGTCAAGAGCGTCGGCCGATTCTTCGATCAGGTCCGCGCCAACGCCAACGCCGCGGCCACCGCGACGCAGGAAGTGGGCAAGGCCGCGGAGCAGACTGCCCTGAAGATCGAGGAAGCCGCCGCCGGGCAGAGCGCGGCCGTTCTGGAGGCGATGAAGAAGCTGAAGGAACAGACGGCTGAGGCGGGGCTGAACGAGCAGCAGAAGAAGTTCGCGGAGCTGAAGATTGCCGGTGCCACGCCGGAACAGCTCGCGCAGGCACAAGGGCTGATCGACGTTCAGCGCAGCATCAGCAAGCTGTCCGACATCGACACCGGCGACCCGCTCACCGACTTCGCCGCGCGGATGGAAAAGCTCCAGCAGCTCTATGCACAGGGCAAGGTCACTGCCGACCAGTTCTCTGCGATCCGCGACAACGCGAAGGAAACGCTAAACGAGAAGCTGACCGACCAGGCGAAGAGCATCACCGAAGGCGTCAAAAACCCGCTGGAGAAATACCAGGAAGAGCTGGTCCGCCTGAACCTGCTGCTGGAGCAGGGGCTGATCAATCAGCAGACGTTTGACCGCGCGACCGCCAAGGCCCGCCAGACGTTCGACAACAGCAGCGGGGCCGCGCCGGACGTGATCCGCGCGAACACTGCCGAGGCCGCGAAGTTCGCCTACGACGCCAACCGGGGCACGCAGAAGCTCGGGCGCGACGAGATCGCGAAGAAGGCATACGTCGAGGCCCAGGAGCAGACACGCCTGCTGGAGCAGGTGGCACGCAACACCCGCGCGGAGACCACGCCCACGGAGACGGTGGACATCTAATGAGCAGAGCCCGCCGATCACTGAAGCAGCTCACCACGCCAGCCGTCCGCGCGATGTGGGTGGAGTTCGCCCAGACGCGGTGTCCGCGCCTGCGGAACCGGCTGGTGGAGGCTTATCTGCCGCTGGTTAGCTACTTCGCCGAGCGCGTACACGCCCGCCTCCCCGTCTCCGTTGACATCGGCGACCTGCTGTCCGCCGGCGCGATCGGGCTGATGGGGGCCGTGGGCGCATACGACCCCGCGCGGCCGGTGAAGTTCGAGAGCTTTTGCACCAGGCGAATCTACGGCGCGATCATCGACGAACTGCGGGCTATGGACTGGGTTCCCCGCATGGTCCGCGAGCGGGCCGCAAAACTAGATCGGGCGATGACTGTGCTGACGGCGGAGCTGGGCCGCGAGCCAACGCGCGATGAGCTACAGGCGTTCCTGAAGGTAACCCCGGCAGCGTTCAACCTCATCGACCGGGACGGAAGGCCGCGGGCTAAGCTGTCGCTGTCCAATGAGGTCTGCAATAGCGACGAGGAAGCCGGCGGCAGTTCGGTTGAGCAAAGCTGCATGATTGTTCAGACCACAGAGGCCGATCCCGCCGTCACGGTCGCAGCCCGAGACGCACGCGCGGAGATCGTTGCCGATCTCTCGTCGGCGGAGTCTGACGTGGTCGTCAAGCTGTATTGGAAGGGCCTGAAACAGGACGAGACCGCGAGAACCCGCGGCCAAAGCCCATCATACGTTTCAATCATTCACAAGCAGGCAATGCAGCGACTGCGGGCCAGCCGGAGCTACGAAGAGACGCGGGCATTACTGGTGGCGTAGGGAGAGGATTTCAGAGCGATGGTCATCAGCGTCCGTGAGCGATTTCAGAACAGGCGCAGCAGTTTCCGCGACGGGGTAAAGACCCATCAGCGGGAATGGCTGGTGACGTGTGACAACGGGACCGATGGCACCGCGGTGGCACTCACGGCCAACGACGGCACGCGACGCATCCCGCCCGAGAACACGCTGCACCCGCAGGACCTAAGCGCACGGCTGACATCACTGGAAGCTGATCCCCACCAGGGCAGTGACCGTCACTTTCTGGTCAAGGGCGAGTACACGGGCACGGGCCTAATGGGACTTCCCCCGAACCCGTTGGACCGACCGCCGGAGATCTCCTACAGCTACACCGAGTTCACGAAGCCATACTTCATGGATCGGAGCAAGCCGGACCCGAAGCCGGTGGTGAACACGGCGGGCGACCCCTTCGAGCAGTACCTTGAGCGGGACGATGGCGAGTTGGTCATAAACATCACCATCAATGAACCGACGTTCGATGTGCTCGCGATGGATGAGCTGAAGCACACGAAGAACGAAGGTATTTGCCACATCGACGGCACCAGCTTCGCGCCCGGCACCCTGAAGGTGTCCGCGCCATCGGCCCAGCGCATCATCGAGAACATCGAGGGCGAGGGCGGCACGATCCAGCGGTTCAAGTATTACCGCGTGACCTATGTCGTGAAGGCGCGGAAGAAGGGCTGGGACGATGAGGTGCTGTCATATGGGCTCAGTGAACTGGTGCCCGATCCGAAGGACCCGCTGAAGCCCAAGCGACTACGGCCGATCTGGGATGGCACAAGCCAGAGCGTGCGGAAGCCCTGGCCGCTGGATGCGGAGGGCAAACGCATGCCCAACCCATTTGATAAGCCCGCGACTCAGACCTTTGTCCCCTATGACCCGATGGACTGGAGCAACATCCGCGCATTCAAGGCAGAGACATGGCAGGAGTAATCCCATCAGCAGAGGCATGGCGGCGCGTGTCCGCGGTGGTCAAGCGCGTTGAGAACGTACCGCCGCCGCACCTCGCCGGCGACAGCACCGCTACGTACAGCGCGAGCGAGAGTTTCTTCGCGATGATCCTCGGCATGAACATGGGCGGGTTCTATTCGTTCAACCGCGTCGGCCTAGACCCGCGCGGCATCGACCCCGATGCCTTCATCGTCGCGCCGACGCAGGCCCTGCGCTGGGTCTTCCAGGGCGATGCCCACGTTGACGCCGCCCGCGAGGCCAACCTGAACATGGGCGTGCCGATCTTCACGATCGTCCGCATGTACCTCGCCGGCTACGACGCCAACAACGAGCCCGTGTTCGTCTTTGTCATGCCGCCGCTTCCGCCGGACGGGACTAGGCTCCCGGTGCACGACCATCGTTCTAATGAACATGGCGGGCTCGCCTTCAGCGTGCACCACCCTGGTACCCAGCTCCCGCAGATGCCCTATCCGTTTTAAGCTGGCGTTGTTAGCGGTCCGGCGTGACCACTGGAACAGCCGGCGGCGATAGCTCCTGATTGGGCCGGTCCAAGTAAACCACGGTAGCTCCTGCGGCGGCGACCAGCGCGAACACGGCATAGGGTCCGTATGCCCGGATCGGTCCCTTGTTGTACCTCATCTTCCCCAGCAGCCCATTCGCGAGCATCGCCGCGCCCATAGCGACAATAAAGACGAACACGAACCGCACCAGGAGATTCGCGGCGGGTACCGCGATCGCGAGCACGATCCCCATAGCGATAAGTAGCAGCCCAATGCCGAGCCCCAGCACGCCCGTAGCCGCCTCCGTGTCGCCGCCGGTCGTCGTGGCTGCGTCACGACCCGCGATCGTCTTGTTCTTGGACTGGTCCGTGCCGAAGACCGCGCCCGGCCCGGCGTTCGTCGTGCCGAAGTGATAGCTGGTGCCAGCCTTGTCCCCGGCGTCAGTTGGTTCTTTCGGGGCCTTTGCCATCAATCTGTTTACCTTCCGAGTAGTCGGGGCCGAAGTTGGTGCCCTCTGCGGCGTCCACTTTATCGAACTTGTAGGTCGGTTTCTCCATCTGCGAGCGGAGAAGCTGATTAACGAGCTTCAATTCGATCTTGCCGTCACGCAGCAGACGCACCAACGCCTCGACCATCGTCCTGACGGTTTCGTCCCACTGCTGCTCTACCTTCGTACCGATTTCAGCAAGGACGGACGGACGACCCGTGTCAGCGTACTCCGCGGCCTTCTCGGTCACCCAGTCCAAGAAGGCCGCGTCGATCACTCACGCCCCCACGACGGGACGAACACCGGATACACCTCTGCGTCGTCCTTCTCGAACCGGCTTAGCTTCCAGTCCTCGAGTTCCTCGGGGATGCTCTCGATCGAGTCGAACAGCTCCCCCAGACGGGTGTGCGTTGATCGCGGGGCGACGGCGTACTTCTTCCGCAGAATGCCGGCGGACGACATGAAGCCCAACGCCGCCACTACCTGAAGCGGGTCGGCTTCCTTGAACGCGCTCAGCACGTCGCCCGCCTCAACGTACTCCGCCTTCGGGTGGAGGGTGACCCACTCGAAGACCTTCTCGGCAGCCGGGAGCACGTCGGCGGGTACCGCCTGCGCGAGCCGCTCACGAAAGGTCGTAGAGTTGTCGGGTGACATATTCGACCGCCTCAGGAGTGGTCTGTGATCCTATGCGGATTTCATGCGGCAGAAAACAGGCAATTTCCGACCGGAGCTTCTCCGGCAGGTCACGCCGCGCCGACGGTCGCTTCCAAGTAACTACGGCCGTAATCCAATCGCCCTGAAGTGCACGAATCGCCTCACACCGGGACTGGCTCGCGGCAAGGTTCTCGTCATGTTTCTTCGGGTTAAACATGACCCTGCCCTCTTTCTCATCGGCCAGTTCCGCATTGTGGACCTCGTGAAGATTTGAACCGGCGACCGCGCTTTCCGCAAGATTTTTCAGCGCGTTCGCCAGCACGAGCGGCTCGAAGTCTTCGCGCTTGATCGCGCTGCCCACGAGCTTCCACGCTCGCTCCAGCTCCTCGCGACATGCCGTTAGGGACATGTCGGTGAAGATAGAGCGGCGGATTTCCAATAGCCCGAAGGAGTGGTAGATCACCAGGATGATCTCCCGGGCGTAGTAGTGCCGGTACACCTTGGCGAACTCATCACCCTCCAGCTCCATGTTCCGAACGAACTTGGTTCGCTGGATGCCGGAGTAGACCTTGAAGGTCCACCGCCAGTACCGCGTACCCTCTCGCTTCTCGTGTCGGAACGCGGCGACGACTGAGCCATGCGGCTCTAGGAGCGTGATCGGGAGCCCCGCCTCCGCGGCGGTCTTCCCGCCGAGTAGCGCACGCTCAATCCGATCTACGTTGCCGCATGCTTCCGCGACTTCGATGCTCTTCGGTCGGTAGAAGAAGATATGCTGCCGGCCGTTCTCCTCGCAGCGGGCGAGAAGGTCAAAGAGGTCGCCATCCGTAATCGTGCCGCGGTCGTGGGCTTGGCCGATTCGCTGCAACAGCTCCTCGTTGGTGCCGCTCAGCCGGATTTCCTCATCCATGTCGCGCTTCGACTTGAGCAGAGCGTGGAGGGACGCGCCAGTCGCGTACTTTCTTAACAGGCTTAACAGGGAGTCCTTTTCGTCCGAAGTCACGGCGCGGCCCTTCTCAAACCCTGCGGCGACAACAGCGGTAACGACTAACCGAGGAAGCTACTTGCCGCGGCCGGACTTATTATGCGTGCGGTCCGCGATCCTATAGGTGCCTCCCGCAGCCGGCGTCGGGGGTAATGGCTTCCCCTTTACCCCGGTGATCTCTTGGCCGCTGATGCCGCCACGCGGGCCAACAACAAGGTACTGAGCAGACGCGGGTGCCGGAGTGCCGGGACGAAGTGGTTGCTTAGCCATGAGAGAAATCTCCTGGGGTTGCCGCCGGGATAGCGGCCAAACGGCTACCGTACAGTCGCTGAAGGATGTGTCAAGTAGCCGCGCCGCAATTTCTTTTCGCCGACGCGATCAGCGGGGGACGATGAATGAGTAGGCACAAGATGTTGGGTATATATTGGCGCAGAACGTGCTGTTACTTGGTATCGAAGTCCTAACCGGTACATGATCTATTGACCGAGCAGTTAGAGCAGTGTTAGGGAAGGCGTAATGATGAAGCGAAGAATGAAGCAACTGACTGAGCAGCCGCTGCCGAGCCTGCCGGATCTGAGTGGAAGATTCAGCACGATCCTGGCTGATCCGCCCTGGCGGTTTATCAACCGCACGGGCAAGGTGGCTCCCGAGCACGTCCGGCTCCGGCGTTACGAGACGATGAGCACGGAGGACATCTGCCAGATGCCGGTCGCCGCGCACGCGACGGATCCCGCTCATCTCTATCTCTGGGTGCCGAACGCGCTGCTGCCGGATGGGCTGCGCGTTATGGAGTCGTGGGGCTTCACCTATAAGTCGAACATCATCTGGTTTAAGGTCCGAAAGGACGGCGGACCCGATGGTCGTGGTGTTGGCTTTTACTTCCGGAACGTTACGGAGATTCTGCTGTTCGGGACGCGCGGGAAGATGCGAACGCTCGCCCCCGGCCGGAGCCAAGTGAACATCATCGCCACCCGAAAGCGCGAACACTCGCGCAAGCCGACATCGGTGTACTCGCTGATCGAGCGTTGCAGCCCCGGCCCCTACCTAGAGCTTTTCGCCCGCGAGCGCGTAAAGGGCTGGCACCAGTGGGGTCTCGAGGTCGACAGCTACGACGACACGCGGAAGGTGCACCCGATGTACGACAGCGACGAGAGCAGTGCTTACATGTTCGCGTCGTAGCACTCACGGGTTATAGCAATCGCCAGCACAGGACATCCGCCGGCTCCGCCGCCGTCAATCTTCGGCAGTAGCTTATCCCAGTGCGTCGTGCTGTTGCCGTACTTTCCGCCGATCGCCAGCTCATCGAACAGCTCCTGAAGCTCCGAGGCCCGCGTAATGATTACGCCCACGGAGACGACCCGAAGCTGGTGCAGCAGCCGGAAGTTGTTCAGGTCGCGGTCGTAGAACTCCGTCTTGTTGTTCCACTCCACCTCAACGCCGACGCTGTTCTTGAAGTTGTCGATCTTGTGCGTCGGCACGTCGATCTCGTTGCCATCGACCTTGATGCCGATGTCGAAGTGATGCTCGCGCCAGCCGCGGTTGTAGAGGAACGTGTCGAGCTGGATCGGGATCTGCGACCGCCCGCCGCCGCCGATTACGATCGCGCTCCGCTTCAGCTTGAAGTTTTCGAGACAGCCGAGGATGTCGGCCCATTGATCGGGAAAGTCACCGTGGAGGATCGCCGTCGCGTGGTTCCACTCTTTAAAGCGGAACTTATTGCGCAGGTTTTCCGGAACCATGTCGAGCGACATACCGGGGAAGGATGCGATTCCCGCCCGAGGTTGTCAAAGGCAGTCGAACGGCAGTGGGCAGGGCTAGCCGTCCTCGAGGTCGATGCCCACGGCTTCGGCAAGCAGGCACGCGCAGCGGTAGTCGGTGTCACCGCCCTCGTCTTCAGCGATGCGTACCATGTGCTGGCGCGGCGGATCGGACTGGAGATCGGTCGCGTGCATCTCGACGAACGGCGGAACGGTGCGGAGTAGAGAAGCGGGAATACGGTGGACGCTGACGACGTAGCCCAGCGACGTGATCTGTCGCAGGAGCGTCAGCGTCACCCCCTCGACTTGCCAGCTCGCTTCTCGCGTCACGCCGGCCAATCCTCTGCCTTAATCCAGACCCGCTTCACGTCCTCATCCTCACGTAGTTCCTTCACGACCCGCATGACTTCATCCTCCGGCACTCCACCGGTGTCAACAGGTCTGTTGTCAGATGAGAAGATGACGAACACACGGTAGGTCATGAGCAGAATCATAGCGCGATCAATACTCACTCGGCAGCAGGATCGTCGTCGCGGACCGATCGGCCTCGGTGATGACCCAGACCCGCGTCGTGCCGTCGCGGAGCACGTAGGCGGAGAGCAGCCGCGTGCCATCCTTCAACGCCCGGTCATTTGCTCGCTTGTCGGCGTCGTCGACTACGCCCCAGTCACCCCGCGCGTGCCGCGAGAGATAGACCATCAGATCCTCGTCGCCCGCGGCATCGAGCACCCCTGGTGTCGCCAGCAGTCTTCCCAGCTCGAACTGAGCCACGCGTCCTCCCGTCGATCGGCCACCATCGGCCGGGCGGGATTGGAGGGTGGGCGAACTGGAAGGACCACCCCTAATACGCGCAGAGGCCGCGGACCGCGTGATGTCGCCCCGGCTCTCGTACCGTGGTAAGATTCTTCTTCTACACGTCGAACGTAGGGGGACTAAGACTCCCCGCCGGCGCGGCCGGTTGCGTCGAAACCCTACACGGTGAAGGTGAGGACCAATGGCAATTCGTGCGATCAGTCGTCAGGAGTTCAACGCGAAGGACCCAACCCGTGAGCCGCTGGCGACGATGCTGGCCGACGAGCGTGGTTGGTTCGCCGACGACGCCGGCAATATTGTCGGCGTGGTGCTCTTCGACAAGACGGATAAGGACTGGGCGTGGGTAATGCTCGGTCGCGACCCCAAGGGCAAGTTCCGGGCGATTAACACAAACGTTTCGCTGGAGAGCCAAGAAGACGCACAGAAGGACCTGATGGCGAAGATGGCCGAGGTCGAGAAGAGCGGCGAGACCACGTTCGAGCAGGACTAGGACGCGTCACCATGTCAGAAGATCCGATCCCAATGCAGCCCGAAGACCGGCTCCTTCCACCTGAGTGGAAGCGATTCGATCAATTCCTTCATATCTTCACGATCGGCGGGGACATGGAGATGTCGCCGCCAATGCCGAGCCCGGACCAGGGGGACAACGGGATGCCGGCCATTCTCGTTAGGCACCGTGACCGCGGCGAGCAGTTCCTCATCATACGAATGGACGAGGACGAGTTTATCGTCCGCCGAATACCGCCGAGGTGACACGCCGGCCCGCTCCGGCAGCTCCTAGACCTGTTTCCGGAGCCGTACGGCACGCTAGGCGGGATCGGACGGGCCACGATGCGTGTTAGAGCAGGGGCGGACACGGGTTAGCCGCGCCAAGAATTGCGCCAAGAATTGTTTTAGCGCATAGAAAAGGCCCGGAAAACCGGGCCTTTCTAGTACCCCCAAGGGGAGTCGAACCCCTGTCCTCTGGCTGAGAACCAGATATCCTAGGCCACTAGACGATGGGGGCGCTGTGGCGGTGAACGAGTGGCGTCCCAGGAACGGGGAATCTTAAAGCGCGGCATTGGGGAGTCAAGCGAGCGCCGTCCGGGCGCGGCGGCGAGGCGCGGGAGAAGCCAGGCGGGCACCGGGGGCGGGTGCATTTACAACGGGTAGCACGTAGGGCGATAGTAAGGGCCAGCGGAGGCGGCGGGTTGGGCTGCCAAGTGCCGAGCGACCTGGAATCACCCTTGGAAGGAGCATGATGTCGTTGCTGAGTCGCCGCGCCTTGATGCAATCCACTCTGGCCGCAGGGGCTTCGTTGGCGGCGCCGGCGGCGGCGCTGGCGCAGCAGCCGGAGGCGACAGCGCCAGCCACGCAGGGCTTAAATGATGCGGCGGCATCGGCGCCCAAGAGCGACAAGCCCCGGCTCGGCGTCATCGGCGCGGGCGGGATCGCGCGGTGGCATGGGCGATACCTGCCAGACCACTTCCACATCATCGCCGTCGCGGATGTTGATCGCGGGCGCGCCGAGTCGTTCGACAGGGATATCGCTGGAGGGAATGCGTTCACCACGCAGGATTACCGGGAGGTGTTGAAGCGCGATGATGTCGAGATGGTCCTGATCGCCACGCCGGACCACTGGCACGCAAAGATCGCCGTCGATGCGATGCGGGCCGGTAAGGACGTGTATTGCGAGAAGCCGCTGACGCTGACGATCGAGGAAGGGCGAACGGTCTGCCGGGTCGCGCGGGAGACGGCCCGCGTGGTGCAGGTCGGGTCGCAGCAGCGAAGCGAGGAGCAGTTCCTCACTGCCGTGGCGCTGGCGCACACGGGGCGGCTGGGGCGCATCAGGAATGTGATCGTCGTCATCGGCCCGACCCCGACGAAAGAAGGCGAGGAATTTGAGCCGACCGCGCTCCCGCCGCAGCTGGACTGGGACATGTGGCTAGGGCAGGCGCCGCTGGTGGAATACATGGTCAAGCGCTGCCACTTCGACTTCCGCTGGTGGTACGAGTACGCCGGCGGAATGATGACCGACTGGGGCGCGCACCATGTCGACATCGCGCAGTGGGCCGCCGCGCCGGACGAGGCGGGGCCATCGGTGATCGAGCCTGTCCTCGCGAAGCATCCCGTGCCGTTCGACGAGCACGGCTACCCGACAGTGCACAACAAATTCAACACCGCCCGCGAATTCAACGTACGGCTGACGTTCGCCAACGGGGTGGAAATGTCGCTCGTGAACAAGCACCCGAAGGTGATGGAGGAGAATGGCATCCTGTTCGAGGGCGAGCGGGGTGCGCTGTTCGTCAATCGCAAGAAGATCGAGGGCAGCGCGCACGAGACGCTGCAGTCTGATCCGCTGCCGAAGGGGCTCATCCCGCCGCTGCCGGGGGTGCCGATCCCGCACGAGCGCCACGTGATCGACTTCATCGAGTGCTGCAGGACGCGCGCGATGCCGCGCGCGGATGTGTGGAGCCATCACCGGAATCTCACGACCTGCCACCTGGCCAACATCGCGCTGCGGCTGAACCGCACGCTGCACTGGAACGCCGCGGCGCAGGAGATCATCGGCGACGCCGAAGCAACCAGATTCCTCTCGCGGCCGCAACGCAAGGGGTACGAAGTCACCTGAAGGGGCAGGAACCACGAGATCGCCTGCTTTCCCTCATCAGCGCGGCTTGCCACGACCGATAATATCGGCAAGATCGGAGGCCGCGCCCATGCGATTGGTCAGGGACGACGACTACAGCGAAGATGATGGCGAAATGACGACTGCGATGGCCGAGCCCGATCCCCAGCACGACGAAACCGAATCCCGCACCACCGCTACGGCCGCCGAGCACCCGGACGGCGTGGTGGTCGACGCCGACGAGGACGGCTCCGTCGAAGCCGGCGACTCCGGTGTCGCCGGTTTCGAGGTGAATCTGGGCCTGCTCGAGGCGCTGCTGTTCAGCACGCACCACCCGCTGACCGCTGGCAAGCTGGGCGAACTGCTGGAGATGGGGGCCACCAAACCTATTCGCGCTGGGATCAAAGCGCTGAACGAGCAATACGAATCGACCGGCCGATCGTTCAGGATCGAGCAGGTGGCTGGCGGATACCAGCTGCTCACCCTGCCGGAGTTCGGGGAGCCGCTCAAGAAGTTCCACCAGCGCGAGATCGACGCGAAGCTGACGAAGGCGGCGTTGGAGACGCTGGCGATCATCGCGTACAAGCAGCCAATCCTGCGCGTGGACGTGGAAGCGATCCGCGGCGTCGCGTGTGGCGAGACGATCCGCAGCCTGATGGAAAAGCACCTCGTGAAGATCGCCGGCCGGGCCGAAGAACCGGGCCGCCCCATTTTGTACGGCACCACAAAAAGGTTCCTCGAGCTGTTCGGCCTTAACAGTCTCAAAGATCTTCCCCAGTCGGCAGAGTTGATCAAACCCAAATCGTGAAGCGAAGCGCGCAGTTGAAGCGTTGCACGCTGCGCATCGGTTGTTAAGCTTCTCACTCCAATCCCATCTCTCGCGCGCGGGTGCGTGTAAAAAGCGGCGGACGGACGGTGGAGACGATGTCCATGGGAAGGATCTGGGTTGTCGACGACCAGCCGGATGTGTCACGTGCGATGGTCGCACTGCTCCGTCAGGTGGGCCACCGCGGCACCGCGTTCCTCAGCGGGGAAGCGGCGCTGACGGAACTGCAGAAAGACATCCCCGACCTGATGATCCTCGACGTGATGATGCCCGGTCTCGACGGCTTCGCCGTGCTCCGGGCCGTGCGCGACGACCCGCGGACGGCGAAGCTTCCCGTCATCATGTTCAGCGCCGTCAGCGATCCCTCACGCATTGCCCACGCGATCTCCCGCGGCGCAACCGACTACTGGGTGAAGGCATCGTTCGACTTCAGCGAGCTCGAAGCGCGACTCAACCAGCACATCGCCGACACGAACGCCGATCCGGCGAAACCGGCATAACGTCACGCGCCGTTCTCAAGCGACACCCTCGCGAGACCCACGTCGACTCTCATTCCGACCGCGTTACGCGGTTGCGCGCCAAGCGGTTCATGTTCTCCGCGTCATTCTCCGCGTGTTTTCCTCCGCGTGCTCCGCGCCTCCGCGGTCGCTTTTTCCGCCCGAGCGACGCCTCACGCAACTCCGTTCCCTGATTCAATCGTCGGTGTCGCGCGCGTCCGGGTAGCAAACCAGGACGTGCGCGAGCGAGGTTCTGGGGTTCCAGATCACCCGCACCTGCCTCGGCTCCCACAACGTGTCCCAGGTGCCGGCGATTGTGCGCTGCACGATCAGGATGTCAGCGCCGGTTGGAAGTTTCATCGGCGAAGATGCGCGCGTCGCCCAGCATCCGGCGGAACTGTTCGGCGCGCATCTGCGGGGACAGATACGCCGTAAGATCGGCAGGGATTCGCTCGAAGTAGGAAAGGGGCGTGAACTCACCCGCGGCAAGCAGGGTGTCCAGCGAAGACCGGTCGGTCTTCAGGACCAGCAGCGACGGGGCGGTCATGCCGGGGCTGCGGTCGCTTCGCACGAGTTGCACGGTGGGCGGGGATCCGCTTCGAACGCGATGCGGTAGACGACCGACGGCACCAGGATCATCCCCGCCACCCCGGCCGTCAGCCAGAGGATCAACAGCATGACGAAGCCCGCGAGGTGACGATGGCGCGCAAGCTTCCACGGCCAGCGGCACAGGAGGCACATCCCCAGCGCCGCCGCCACGCCGGCCAGCAGACCGGGAAGGATGTGTTCACGGTACGTTGCGCCGCTGGCGAAGCCGAACGACTCTGCGGCGACCACACCGCCGACGACACCAACGAGCAGCGGCTCGGGCAGCCGGCTGACGTCGGGGAAGCGCATCCCGGCGAGCTGTGCATCCACGTGATCGTTCAACGGCAGACCCTCCGACGGCGGCAGTTTCTTCGGGCGAATAGAAGGCATCACGCGAGAATATCCCCTGCGCCCATGCAGGAACAACAATTCGCGCCACCGGCAGAATGTTCAAAACAAAATCGGCCGGCGCCGCTGGGGACGCCGACCGATGCTCTTTTGCATTGGAGCTGCGGACGGGTTACTTGTTCTGCGCCTTTTGGTGCAGCTTCTGCGCCATCTCAAAAATCTCCTCCGCCTTGTACTCGGGGGCGAATGCTTCGGAGATGCCGACGAGGTCGACCTGCTTGCCGCCATCGGGCGGGCCATCGATGAACTCCAGCGGCTGGCCGTCGTCGGGGTGAGTCCCCTGCCACACCTGGCCGGCTTCCTTGTAGTCGTTGGGGCTGAAGCGATAGAGCTTGCGATGCGCGCCCTGGGCCTCGAACTTCGCGGCCTCGGGAAACATCTTGTTCTCGATCTTGGGGATCGGGAGCATCTGGCTCATCTTAACGCCGGTCAACTGTTCCAGCGCCTTGCCGTACGCCAGCGCGTGCACGCCCCCGCGAACGAACAGGTACCCAAGCATCTCGCGGGCGCACGGGTCTTTCGTCATCTCATACACGCGCAGCTTGTTCGTGCGCGCGCCGTTTTCTAAAAAGAAGTTGTGCAGCAGGTCGAGGATGAGATTCCCGCTGGAGAAGACATAGTTGCCCGTCCAGTGGTTGCCGCCGGAATCGCCGCAGATGGCGCCAAGGCCGGTGGCGATGAAGTGCGGCTTGATGCCCTCGGTCTGGCCGAAGCCCAACGGCGCGCCCGTGGGGTCGCCCGGCTGCGTGTTCTTCGTCGCAGGCCCCTGCAGCAATGAGTTAATCGTCGCGGCGACAATCTCGATGTGCCCGTACTCTTCGGCCGCGATGTTCGAGATCAGCGAATAGTACGGTCGCACGCCGTCGCGGCCGCGGAAGTTGAACGACTGATAGGTGTAGTTCATCAGCGTCGACATTTCGCCGAACCGTCCGCCGAGCAATTCCTGGACGCACGCTGCCGACCCCGGGTCCTGCTTCTTCGGGGCGGGCAATTCGATGGGTAGTCGATCAATTCGTAAGATCATGGCGCGTCTCCTTCGCTTCGCCTGTTGCTCCCGCGCCGCCGTCGGCAACGCTGCCGGCGGGGGCGCGGTGCGGGTTCCGTTGGACGGGTCACCATATCGCTTCGCGCGGTGGGCGTCCAAGCTTCAAGTGCCTTGGCTTTTTTGAACGCGGATGCCCCCGTCGCACGACCGCGGGCGCTCGCCGGGCGGGCGCGACGTGTCGGGACGCTCGTACGGCGCGGGGAGATACTCCACCGACGGCCGGCCCTGGCGCGGCTGCGGATATAACGCCATCAGCAGGTACAGGTCCTCCGGCACGGGCGTGCTGATCGACAACCCCAGCTGGCGCGCTTGCTCCACGGTGATGGGGTAGTCGTGCGTCCAGACGCCCGTGCACAGCGACCGTCAGCCGCTGGCGCTGTGACGGATCGAGCCGCTCGCCCAGAAGCTCCTGGACCGTGCCCCTCACCTGCCGCATCGCCTTCTCCGCCATTACGATCGTCTGCTCGTCAACCTTCGGGCCGCCCCCCTTCGGCTTGACACCCAATATCACGCGGCTAAAGTCTTTCCGTCCGATCCCGGGGCCATAGTGAAATGGGATCACGCGACCATGGCATGGTTGAATTTGGGGTTCAAATCCCCATGGCTCCATTTGAATAGCAAGCAGAAACGCAGGGGTGGAAAAAATGCTGGCAAAAACGCTTGACGGCGTAATTCACTTCTGGCCTCCTTCGATGAATGAAAACCCGATCAGGTCGCACGCCGAAACACTACCGGGCCGCAGACGGTCGAGAAGATCCACGGGTTGACCCGCAATCCTGACGGGCGCTGGCGCATCGTCGGCACTCAGACCCGCTGGAGCGACCCTCACGAGCCGGCAGCCATCGAGCGATTCGAACGGCTGACGAACAAGAGGACGCCGAAGCAGCAGCTCGCCCGAGCGGGCATCCGCGTCTTCGACCCCGACTCGCCGCTCGAACGGATCCTCAACAGCCCGCACCCGGAGAAGAACCTTTGGCGGGTCGTCGGAGACGAGATCCGAAAGTCGCCGAAGCTGATCGCTGAACTTACCGGCGTCGAGGAGATCGGCTACTTCCGGAAGCTCAAGCCCCCGGCCCCGCTCCCGACGTTCGCCCTGCTCGAAGCGACGTGGATGCAGTACGCCCGCTGCTCCCAGCTACAGGCGAAGAAGGTCAAGCGGGCGTGGGACGACTTCCTGGATTCCACCAAAATCAAAGCGCTCGATGAGATCGTGCCCGAAGTCGTCGTCGCGTATCAGGACGACGTTCACGCCCGTGGCCTCAGCAGCAAGCAACAGCATCACCTGTTCGGCGGCGGCTGCTCCGGTTCTGCAAGCGCCGGGCGCTCGCGATTGACGAGATCACGCGGGTGCTGAGCTACCTTGAAATCCTCCAGTCGTCGGAGACGGGCACCACGCTCGACCCGAAGCCCGTCGAGGTCGAGGACTGGCGGAAGCTGCTCGCCGTCGCGGACGGCGACGACAAAGCACTTTTACTCTTGATGCTCAACGGCTGTTTTTACATTCAGGAGGTGATCAACCTCGAGTGGCAGGATATCAAGAACGGCTGCATCGTGACGAACCGCCGCAAGACCGGAAAGTGCATTCGGGTCTGCATGTTATTGCCGGAGACCCTCGCGGCATTGGAGAAGATGAAACGTCGGAACGCGTACATCTTCAACACGTATGCCGGGCTGCCGATCAAGGTGAGCGGCGCCCAGCGTCGATGGCAGCGGCTCTCCCTGAAGGCGGGCTTGGCTACGGAGCGGGACGGTGCCTGCAACAAGAAGGTCATCAAATGCGACGTAACTGCGTCGCAACTCCGGGACGGCGCGTACACGGCGGCGGCTTCAGCCAACGTCAACAGTGAGATCTGCCGACTTCTCGGCGGCCACCGCTGCGGGATCCAGGATCACTACGTTCGACGCAATCCGAAGATGGTAGCGCCGGCGTGCGAGGCGGTCCGGAGGTTTTACCTCGCATAGGATCTTGGTCTGGTGCACTACCCGCGCGTGTACCGCAGGATCTCCCAAATGTCGCTGAGGATGCGCCGGCTGTCGCTGTGGCCCAGCGCCCTACGAATCGCGGCGTCATCACACCAGCTTTCGTTCGGTCCATCTGAAGCGCGCCGCGACGTTCCGGCACAACTGCGGCGCACGGCCCCGTAGCGCGGCGTCAGCCATCGAGTACCCGTGGTTCTCCAGGCCCGCGATCTCATCCTCGGTGAACGCGTTCAGGTCCGTGCGGACGCGGGGGAAGAACGAGCGCACCGATACGCCGTACCCGCGGGCGTCGTTGATCGGGAGGTCTTCAAGGCGTGTGTTGATCATCCACAACGCCCGCGTGCGTCGCCCGCCGACGAACTCGTCCACGAGCCACCGCCGCCGGACGCCGCCCACCTGCTCGGCGCTGATGTCGAAGGCGCGGCTGAGACGCGGGATCAGGCTTTGACGCGAGGTGGGGACGGACTGGAACGGCCGGCCCGAGTCCGAGACGAGCATCGTCTTGAACTTGTTCCACACCGGCTCCACGCCGAGGTTGTCGTAAACGCCGCCGTCCGTCAGGATCGCGAGCTGTTTCGTCCCGTTCGGACGGTCCTGCCGTTTGAGCGACGCCGGGCGATCATCCCCCAGGGATCGATTCGCGACAGGCGTCTCCGGGTGCGGGATGCGCAGGCGCAGCGCTCCGAACCCGGGCGGGAACGCGGAGGAGGCGGCCACGGCCGACGCGAGGGACACGTCCCTGTTGCCGCTGTACCCGATGTAGTAATCCCCCATCCGCCCGTTCGGCCCGCCGTGGCGTGCCAGCACGCGCCCGTCGGGACGCTGGTCGCGCAAAACACGAACCTCGGCGTGCCGGGCCCCGGCCCCGGAACATCACAGAGGTCCTTCCGCTGCAGCAGCTTCTGGTATGCCTCGGCGAGGAACTCCGCCGGAACCGAGAAGAAGTCCCGCCACAGGACGCCCCAGTTGGCCGGGTTGATCCGTGTGCCGATCAGTAACCGGGTCCGCATGTCGCGCCGGCAGAAAGAGCGCACCGGCCGCGCCACCTGTTCGTCGAAGTCGCCGCCTGACGCGTAGCGTGCGATCCAACGCTGCTGCGACGTCGCTTGAGTGAGTGAGGTCGGCCCCGCATGATGGGATATGACGCCCCGCGTCCGCATCGCCGCGGCGGGTGACGTCGAATAGACGGTTGGAATCAATCCGCAATCGAACGCCGCTCGGACTTGACAACGGCTTGCTCATAGACGGCCGCGGCCGCGCACCAGCGACGCTCGACCACAATGAAGTATACCGCCGCCGCGGTCCGCTCCAGCGGCGGGTTATCTGCCCGGCTCGGGCGGCAGCGACCTGCGGCACTCGTCCAAGAACCGCTGATATTTCGCCTCGAACTCCGCCCGGTGCTCCCAAGCTTCGAAGCACGTACCGTGCATAGCGGCGTCAGAGAAACGCCACAGCGGATCATTCCGATCAGCGATGAAGTGCGTTGTGCCGAAGTTCGCATCATCCTTCCCGAGGACCTGCCCGCAGAGGGGACACGTCGACTTGCCGCGCATCACATCGCCATGAGGACTCAGCGGTGAGGGCAGATATACCGCGTTCCCTGCTGTATATCGTGCCAGCCTTGGAGCGGTTTCACGGCATGCTATACAGCAGGTGCGGACACCGCCCCGCATTCATGCGCGACCACGGCCACCGGATCCTCCCCGTCACGCTGTATAGCATCCCGCCGAATACCTGATGCATTTCCTGCAGCCGACGGCCCCGCCCCACCCTTGCCCCGCACCCGGCGGCCGTGCTCGACGCCCTCCGAGCGGCGACTGCACGAAGGCACCTCTCGCCGCACACGGTCAAATGCTACGACGGCTGGATCCGGAAGTACCTCGCCTTCGCCCGCGTGCCAGGCCGGCGGCCGATGGCGCCATCCGCGGGAGCTCCGCGCGGCGGACGTCGAGGCATTCCTCAACCACCTCGTCCTCGACCGCCGCCTCAGTGCCTCGAGTCAGAACCAGGCGCTGAACGCCGTCGTTGTTCCTCTACCGGGAGGTGCTCGGGGCGGAGTTGGCTCGCGGGGGTAAGTACGGGTGAGATTCGCCTTTTGTCGAGCCGCCGCTGCGTCGCTCCCAACCAGCACCAACGGGCTGTGGCAAATCGGCTAGCGCGCGGATGCCTCTGTCGCCTCTGGCTTGTGCTCACTCGGTTTAGGAGTGATCGCAACGCCACCGAACTCCCTCGTTCAAGTGGCGGCAAACTACCGGCAGCGGCCCGCAATCAGGTGAGATTCAGTAGAAGGTCTTGCAGGCACTCACGATGAAGTTACAGTAGTGAAGTGACAGAGGTTTACGACGCCGGGAGCTCGATCACACGCGCGGGGTCACGGGTTCAACCTGCATCTCCACCTTCCCAAACACTGGGCCCGCCCTCTAACTATCCCGCACTGACCACTCACGAACAGCCCGATCGGCTGAAGACGCATGCAACTCGGACCACGCCGCACTTCCCGGCCGAGCACTCGCGTTGCCGACACGCCCAGTTTAGCTTGGAGTGCCGAGGGCCTCTGACGCTGGACAGGTGCCGCTCCACCGGTGCGACCGAACCAGACATCCCGGAGGGGTGCGGAGATGTCTTCAAGTAGCCAATGTCCATAACCCGTTACTTTCGGGAGCTGCATCAAGGAGGTGACGTGGTCGTTGGCCCGTTGTCAGACGCGCTGCCGGCGTCACCCGTGGATCAGGTTGACCTAGTCGCCGAGATCGCATCGGCCGAGGTCGCGTGGCGCGCTGAACTTGCGATGGAGCCGCCCCCCCTCGTGCTGCCGGCCGCGGTGTGGGCCGTGACGCTGATGTATCAGGCCTGTCAGTTTCTCGTCCATCGGGAAGTTGAGCCGGCACGGATCGCCGCGACCTTGGCGGAACCGTGTCCGGGATCCGTATCGGCCGCCGTCTGTTATTCGGCGGATATCGGGCTGTGCGTCCTGCCGGACGTGCTAACGCTCGCTCGCGCGGCGTCGCCGAGCGACCCCCTCGTCGTGGCGCTGCTGGAGTTGGCGACGCGATGGCCGCTCTCGTCGGTGGGCGCGTCGGTCGCAAATAGCGGTGACATCTCGCCCTTCATCGAGCATCCCTGCCTGCGTAACCTCTACGCCGATCGGATCATCGAGCGAAGCGACGCAACGCGGCTCAATGATGAGCGCGCCGCCGAGGCCGTGCGAGAGGCGCTCGGCGGATATCCCGAAATCGCACCGCGTCAATTGGCCGCCGCGTTGTCCAAAACGGGGGAGAAATGATCGAACAGAGGATGAGTGGTGCTACATCGAAGGGGTCAGCGTCGGCCGAAGGCGCCGCCGAGGTCGCGCGACGGCTGCTGCAGGACGTGATTGAGCCGCTTAAGCGGGCTTTCGTCGGCAAGGACGAAATCATCGACCTGATGGGCGTCTGCCTCGTTGCCGGCGAAAACCTGTTCCTCCTGGGACCACCGGGAACGGCGAAGAGTGTGCTCGTGTTCGAGCTCGGTCGGCGGCTGTCCGGGCAAACGTTCGAGTACCTGCTGACGCGTTTCACCGAGCCGAACGAGCTGTTCGGACCATTCGACATCCGCAAGCTGCGCGAGGGCGAGCTAATCACGAACACCGAGGGAATGCTCCCCGAGGCATCGCTCGTCTTCCTCGACGAGCTGCTCAACGCGAACAGCGCGATCCTCAACAGCCTACTGGGTGTGCTGAACGAGCGCGTCTTCCGCCGGGGCCGGGAGACGCGCCCGCTGCCGACGCTGATGGTCGTTGGCGCGAGCAATCGTCTGCCCGAGGAAGATGCGCTGAACGCGTTGTTCGACCGCTTCCTCGTGCGCGTCCCGTGCGAGAACGTCCCGGGCAACCACTTGGGCGAGGTGCTGGAAGCGGGCTGGCGGCTCGACGCGGCCCCGCGCGACGGGCGAGCCGCGCTAGACATCGAGGACGTCCGCCGCCTTCACGGGACGCTGCACGGCGTCGAGTTGTCCCACGTGCGATCGCTCATCATCGACCTCGTCGAGCGGCTGCGCCACGCGGGCATTGCGATCTCCGACCGACGGGCCGTAAAGCTCCAGCGCCTGATCGCCGCCAGCGCGCTGCTGAGCGGCCGCGCCCGCGCGCGCGCTTCGGACGTGTGGGTGTTCCGCTACATCTGGGACACGGTCGAACAGCAGGAAGTCCTCGCGTCGGTCGTTGAGGACGCGCTGGCAAAGGCGCTGGCGGAGCCGGACGATCACCCCCGCTCCCGCGGCGCCGAAGCGCCCGACGCCGAAGCGCTCGCCCGCGACCTGGCTAGCATTGCGGAGCAGCTTGATGGTGAGCCGCGGTCGCCGGCCGAGCGCGCCGCGCTGGCCGACCGGTTGGGGCTACTCGCCGGGCGATGCCAGTGGGTGCAGGACGACCGCCAGCGTGCCCTCCTCAACGAACGGGTGGCTGAGCTGTGGAAACGGATCGAAACGAAGTAGCTGCAGGCCCCTGGGCGGTTCGCCTCCACCGCGCGCACGCTTCCGCGGCGGCGGCGCTGCGCGCGCGGGGACGTGCTGGGGAGTGTCGTCGGCGGCGACATTTGGCTCCGCGGCGGCGCGACGGACGAGTTGCTGGACGCCGCGCTGCGCCGCCTCGCACCGCAAGCGCGCTACGCCCTGACGGACGGCGACAAGCTGACGCCGCTTGGAAATCTCTTGCCCGTCGGCGAACTTCCCGCCGCCGAGTGGGTGCCGTTGGCGCAACTCCTCGAAATCGATCGCCCTGCCCCCGCCCTGCCCGCCCCATTGGTGCCCACGGTGCCGCTACGGCTCGCCCGCGGCGGACGACCGCGTCCGGCAACGCACCTCCTCGTGAGGATCACGGACTTTGCCCGCTACGCTGACGCGGCCCCCGGTGTACGCCTGCGACCGTTGCGCTTCGCGGCGACGGATGACGAAGCGATCGTCGCCGGCACGCCGCTTCCGTCCGTCCCCGGCGTCGCGTGCTGGGAGTCGTCCGGCGTGATCGCGCCGTGCGGGTGGGAGTGGTTCCCCGCGGTTGACCCGGCGACGGTAAGACGCGTGCTCGCGCTTCAGCCGGACGAGCTCGCGTTCTTCCGCGCCGATGGCACGTGGCACCTGCTCCGTCGCGACAACTTCGTCGCCGCGCAACGGTCTGCGATCCGCGCCACCGTACGGGAGGGACGGCCGTGAGCGAGCGCGACCTTGTCACGATCGTCCCTCCGCCGGCGCTGACGTACCTGTTGCCGCGGTCGCCCTCGTTCTGGCGGTGGGCCCATGACGGGAGGACGATCGACTGGACCGACGGGCACACGATCGCGTTCCGCGAGGAGGTGCAGTCCGTCCTCGCGCGCCTCGCGCCGCGCGGGCTTCCCCCCTTCGGGTCGGTCGTCCTCCTGCTGGCGGCCACGCGCGACACGTGGGGCGATGGGGCGCGCAACGCGGAGCAGATCATTCGGCAGGCGCATCGCGAGGTTGGCCGCGACTCGGCGGTGTCATCGCCGGGCACCCAGCTCGTGTTGTCGTTCCTGATGCCGCAGGCGCTACAGCAGGAGGTCCGCGAGGCGTGCGATGAGTTGTCCGTCATCGCTGCGCTGCCGCCGGAGCTGCGCCGGACGATGCGAGCGCGGCATGCGCTGGCCGAGTTGGTATTCGACGGGGCCGCACACCGCGGCAGCGTCGAGAACGCGAACGCCGTCGTCGAGCTTCTCCGCAGCGGAATCGACGCCGACACGCTACGGGCGCACGCCGCGGAACCGAAGGACGACGGCCCGCTCGTGCGCGAACTTGAAACGCTTCGGTCGGGCCTCGCCCGCGTCGCGGTGGAGCCGCTGTCGGCGTTCATGCGCACGGGCGTGGACACCACCGTCCGCGCGCCGCAACTGGAGCTTGCCGCCGCGCGCCGCGTCCGCGCGCTGCTACGCGACCTCCGTGGCGACCCCGAGCTCGCCGGCATCGCGGCACTCGCGCAGAACCTGCTGGCGGCGGTGCACGTACCGCGCGCGCTGGTCGCGACGGAAGAGGTCCCCGTTGGCGGCGTGTCGGACATCTCGAACCGCGGGCCGCTTGACCGGCTGCTGATCAGCGAGCTGGCGCACGACGACCTGACCCTCGCGGTCCGCGTCGCGCTCAACGAGGCGCTGTACCTCCGGCGTGAATCGCCCGCGCGTCACCCCCCGCTCAGCCGGTCCATCCTGATCGACAGCGGCATCCGGTTGTGGGGCGTCCCGCGGCTGTTCGCCGCCGGCATCGCGCTCGCGCTGGCGGCGTCGGCCGACCCCCGGGCGCCGGTGCGCACGTTCCGCGCGAGCGGCATGAGGGCGGACGAGATCGACCTCACGACGCGCGAAGGGTTGACGGCACATCTCGAGGTCATTGAGCCTTACCCGCACCCGGGGCAATCCCTGCGACCATGGCTCGACGGATTGGAACTCGCGGATCGCGGTGAATCGCCGGCGGGCGAGACGTTCATCGTCACCCACGCCGACGTGCTCGCCGACCCAGAGTTTGCCGCCGCGCTGCGGGCAGCCGACACGGACCGCGATTGGCAGGTGGCGGTCGTAGCGCGGGACGGCACATTCGCACTCTGGAACGTCAGCCGGGCAGGACGGCGAGAAATTTGCGGCGCGAAACTCGCGCTGACCGACATCCTCGAACCGAAAGCCCCACGTACGTCGGCGGCGACATCGCCACTTATCAAGAGCGAATCGGGGCTCCCGGCCATCCTCTCGATGCAGCCGTTTCCATTGCTCCTCCCGGCCCGCGTAGACGCGCGCTACGCGGCGTACTCGCAGCGGTGCGGCCTCGTCGGCGTGACGACCGACCGCCGCCTGATGCGCTGGACGAGCGACGTCAAGGGCGGCGAGCAGCTCGCGGCCGCGCTTCCGCCGGGGCGCATCGAAGCCGTGTTCACGCAGGACCTGCTCGAGGCAGTTCACGTGGTGATCGTGGCAGACAAGCCCTGCCGTGTGCACATCCTTACCGCGCACGTGGTGGACGCCCGCGTAGAGTTGCGGACGTACCCGCGCAGCCGGCCCAGGCAGGTGTTCTTCGTGCAGGGATTGATCGGGCTCGCCTACAAGGACGAGGTGCGCACGATCGCGCCCGTCACTGGTGTCGAGACCGTCACGCGCCTCTCCCCCGACTCGCGCTGTCTGAACGGCCGCTTCCTGATCGGCCGAAGCGACCTCGAGGCATTTTCGCCGAACGCGATTGACGTCGTCGGATCGGGCGACTTTGTCGGCGCATTCGACGTGCAGGGGGAAGGGCCGTGGGCCCTGCGACGCAACGGCGCGATCGGCCCCGTGGCCGGCGATGCGTCCGCGCCGCCCGTCAACCTTCAGGTCGGTGCCTGTGAATTCCGCGCAGCGTCGCCGGACGGGCGGCGACTGCTCGTATGGGTCAAGAGCGCGGACTCGTTCAAGTCGGGCCTCTACGTGGTGTCCATCTCGTCAAATAAGCGCACGTGGGAGCGCGCGGCGCAGGGCGAGCAGGCGGCGCAGGCTCAGTTGATCGGCGACACGGCCCGCTGGAGCCTCGGCTCGTCGATCAACACACACTGGCGCTTCGCCGGCGTCGCGATGGGCGAGGATGGCACCATCGCGCTAACGCCCCGGCGTTCGACGAGCGTCCACGGGTTCCGCCTCCACAAGGAGAACCTGCACCTTGGGGCGTTGCCCAATGGATCTTGGCGGAACGGCTTGTGGCGACGGGTACCCTTGTTCCAGCGGGTGATCACGCCGGGCGGCGGCCGGTACCAGCTTCGCGTTGCGGAATGGGCGGACGGCAGCCGCGCGTATCTCGACTCGCGCGGGATGCTCCACCTCGTCAGCTCCGATGCGGGGCTGCCGCAGCTGACGCTCACCCTTACCGATCGCGCTGTCGCGGGTTGGACGTCGAACGGAAAAACGTTTGGCTGGGCGCACTTTCTGAAGGCCCCCCCCACGTCCGATGCGGCCTACGCGATGAACCTCCTGCGAGACTTCACGCGGAGGCTGACATGACCTCCGCAGACACGTCCCGTGAGCTGATCCGACTGCCGCTTCAGTTGCGGCCCGCACCACGCGAATCTGCGGAGCCAGCCACGGCTTCGTACTTCATTCCCGGAGGCAAACCCGAGTTGTGGTTGCACGAGTTGTGCGCGTGGGGCGTAACGCTCGACGGCGTGGAGTTGCTGGTCATCCCCGTGTCGTCCCGAGAGCCGGCGCCGCTGGGATTGTTCGTCATGCTGCCGGAGGTCGAGGGGATGCGCGTCTCGCCATCGGCGATCGCGCAGCCGTATCGGAAAGTGGGTGAGCGGCTCTACGTCCCCGCTGACATCCTCCCACACCCCCCGATGACGGACGCCGAGCTGCGCACCTGGCTGCTGTGGGACGTGCAGGTCCTGCACCCTACTGTGGGCATGATCGGCTGCAGCCGGGGCGAGTTGCGTCACGTCGCGGACCTGCTCAGCGGACCGCCGGCGGGGGCGGTGGATTGGGACCGCGCGGAGCCTGGGGCGGCCGTCGAGGCGCGCGTGCGATCAGTGCGAGTCGATTCGCCGCCCGCCATCGACCGGTTCCTGGACGAGTCCCAGGACGGGATTGGGTCCACGCGGCCACAGGAACTGCCGCCGCTGCCGAACGAGTCGCCGCTCGCGAGGACCGCGGCGAAGAGCGCCGCGGCCGCGTTCGGCACACTAAGGAAGCTCACGAAGCTCTTCGGCGGTGCGGGGCGAGCTGCGCCCCCCGCCCGTCCCCGCGGCGGTCAATCGGGCAAGCCTGTGCCCATCCGCTTTGGCGGCGGGACAAGCGGCGGATCGGGTTTCGGTTGGGTCCGACGGCTCCACGAGTGGGCAAAAGAACGGCATGAGGCGCTGACGCGCGGGCTACAGGAAGCCCGGCAGCGCGAGCTGACACGACTCATGAAGATGCTGGAATCCGATCCCGACCAGGGACTCCGCTATGCCCTGCCGCTGCACGAGACCGGCTCGCACCGCGGACGCGGCCGTCGCGGTGACGCGCTGACGCCGCGGGACACGAACTTTAGCTTCGGCTCGCTCTTCTCCAGTGGCCCGGGCGACGCGTGGGGCATGCCGCCGGAGACGTACCAGCGGCTCCGTGAGCGTTACCACCAGCTCGCCAATCGCGAGCTGAACCTGGGTCGGCACCGACGCGCGGCCTACATCTTCGCCCAGCTCCTCGGCGACTACGCCGCCGCCGCCAACGCGCTGAAGCAGGGCCGCTTCTTCCGCGAGGCGGCGACGCTCTACCGCGACCACCTGCGCAACCCGGGGGCCGCGGCCGTCTGCCTCGAGGAGGGTGGACTGCTCAACGAGGCAATCGACGAGTACGCAGCGCTGAAGCAGTTCGAGAAGGTCGGGGACCTCGAGCGCCGCCTTGAGCACCACGACCTCGCCGAGGCGGCCTACCGCCGCGCCGTCGCGGGCGCGATGGAGCACAGCGACGTGCTGGACGCGGCCCGGCTGCTCGAGGCGAAGCTCGGCGCGATCGACGAGAGTCTTGCGGCGTTGACGGAGGCGTGGCCCGCACGCCCGCAGGCGGCCGCGTGCTTGCGGGCGTCCTTCGAGCTGCTGGGCCGGGTGAACCGGCACGAAGAGGCGACGCGCCGCATCGACGCGCTCCGCCGGGATGCGAACTTGCGGGTCGCGCAACCGCTGGCGAACGTACTGGCGGACTGTCGGAACGTCATACCCGAGTGTCGACGTTCGCCGCGTCGCTGCCGACGCCACGCGCGTCGTGGCCGGCCGTCGGCTGCCGACCGCGGAGCCAACCGAGGTGCGGGGGCTCACCAGTGCTGTTGCCCGGGTGGCCGCGGAAGACCGCCTGCTCCCACGCGACGTCAACCGGTACGTGGAGCGGGTGACGGCAGCCACCACCACGGGTGTTAAGCCCCGGCCGACCAAGCTGGGAGCGAAGTTACCCGCCGATTCCACGCTGCCCAAGGTGTCGCTTGAGCATGCCTTTATCCTCCCGCCCGTACTCGCGCAGTGGCGCACCGCGGTCGCGGACGGCTCAACCTTTTACGCGCAAGGGATCATCGACGATCGCCTGATCGTCGTTCAGGGGACTTGGGGCGGACAAACACGATACGTCGAGTGGCACGACCCGCAGGGCGTCGGAACGGATTACCGGCTGGAGCCCTCGTCGGCGACGAGCCTGTTGGTCGTGCCGCGCCACGGCGTGCTCGCCCGCCCGTTCACCCACCTGCTGGCGCCGACGAACGCGTTCTCTAGCCGCGTCTCCGTCGGGATCAGCCCACTGCTTGCACGCAGGTTGATCTTCGACGTCGCCTGCGATGAGGGAGGCTTGATCTGGGTGCTGCACGCAGCGGGCACGGAAGGAGACCTCGGGCTTGTCCTGTCGGCGTTTGATCAGTCCGGCCACCTTCGCTGGAGCGGCACGACGCCTGTCACCGCAATTGACGAAGATTCAGCGGAGACGGTGGCCGTGCGGGCACGTAACGGTTTCGTGTGCGTCACGCACGGCTCGGCAGTGCACGTAGTGGCCCACGCGCGGGGGGCGGACCACTGGCTGCCGCCGATTGACGTAGTCCGCGCCATTCGCTCCGTCGGCACATCGCCTCCGCATACGCGGGCCCGTTTCGTGATTAGCCTTGAAGAGGGTGGGAGGGTTCTGTGGCCGGACGATCACGCAACCGAGCCCTTCGGCGCCAGCCTCCTCGACCCCGCCGCCTGCATCACGCCGGACGGTATGGTCGCCGCCGTGGGTCGGAACCACGGAATCCTGTACCGCATGAGCGGCAAGGATCTCTCTCTCGCCGCGCCCTTTGCCGCCCGAGTGGACACGCCGATTGCGGTCACGCCCGCACCAGGCGGCTTCGCATCCTTCTATTCGGACGGGCTCGTGCAAGTCATGACGTGCGCGTAGACCCGTCGACGCCCCGCTCGCAAGAGCATGGTTCGGAGTTACAGGCTCCCGCGCTTACCAGTCACGCCCCCAATAGACCCAATCCGTGCCGGTAACTTACCGGCAGCCGCACGCGAGGACGTGAAAAACAGCGAAATGTCTTAAAGCAGTGTGCAATACAGGCCAGCGACTGGCGTCGCTGACAGTTGAGGGTTCTCCCCCCCGGAAGACACCGGGCAGAATGCCATTGTCTTCTGGCCAGGGAGCGTGTCGCCAAAACCAAAGCCCTTGACAGGCCCGCGGTCATAGTGCGGGTTATGCACACCGCCGCGCGGCCGCGGCTATCCCACGATCAGGAAACGAAACTTCTTGCCGCGGGATGCAGCGTCTTCGAGGGCCGACTGCACGTACTCCAGCTCCTCCATCAGATCGGCCGGCCAGTGGGATGTCGACGCGTCAGGCGAGGTGCTGCCGGATCGCACTGACCGTTGCGAGCGCGGGAGCGGGGTCAAACCACGTTTCGGGAGGCGCGGGCCGGTCGGCGGCTTCGTCTGAGTCGCCGTCGTCGTAGTCGTCCGCATCTTGTGCCCGCGCCTGTCCGAAGCCGTCGTGTTGCACATCGGCCAGGACCCCAGGCGCTTCAAGAGCGGCGAGCAGCTGGCCACTTCGCAGGCCTGGTGCCTAAGCAACTCGGCAGCGGCCAGACGATGCGCCTGGGCCATATCACCGGCCGCGGCCCGGCGCTGCTCCGCAGCCTGCTAGTCGAAGCCGCGTGGATGGTCTGGCGGCTCAACGACTGGGCGC
>DASYWJ010000051.1:0-10757 GCA_035936155.1 Tepidisphaeraceae bacterium
CGCCGCGACGGCCAGCCGCGACTGCCCCTCGTCCACCGCGCGAACGATCCGCTCCCTCAGATCCAATGAACAGGCCTCCATGCCTGACCTCCTGATTAAAACCAGTTGAGAATGCTACACGGAACGACGAAATGCTCTAACTCGCGCAAGCTTGAAGGATCGCGCCTGCGCTGGCACCACACAACCAGGCGGCGATCAGTGGCTTTTCTCAGTGCCGATCAGCGCGGCATTGCCCCGCCGATAAAATCCGGTTCCCCGCCCCACCAAGCGCTTTGCCCATAACGAAAGACATGTCTTCAGCACCTGAAGACAATGAGTAAGCACCTAAAGACATGTCTTTAGCACCTGAAGACAATGAGTAAGCACCTGAAGACATGTCTTCAGCTCCTTAACACCATGAGTAAGAACCTGAACACCGGTGGGAACGATGTCCACCGCTGCGTTGGGCCTCGTCTCCAACTCGCGCAGGTAAAAGTCAATGGGGTTTGCGTCGCCACGCCTGGTGAAACCGCGCCGCGGGCACGGACCATCGCGTCGGCCCCGTCCCGCGCAAGCTTTCGGCAGCGCCGCCGACGCCCGTCCCCGGCGCATCTCCCCGCCCGCCGAGCAACCCCCGCTTCGACCGGCCGGGGCGCCGGCACGCGCTCCATCAGGCAACACGACACCCGCCGGGCTGATACAATCCCCATAGCGACGGCCGGTTCAGTTCAACCGACTTTATGCGGCGTGCGACCGGCCGCGCCCGCAAACCCTGGCCTTGCGGCGCACGCCGCTAAAGTCCTATTCGTTATCCCGCCCATGGACGCACCAGATCCTCAGTTCACAATTCGCGGCATGGACGCGGCCGATGTGGGCCGGTGTTTTTGGGTTCGCACGCACACGCGCGAGCAATGTTCGACGCTTGAGGGGTTGACACAGGCGGGCATTTCCGAAGATGCGGTCACCCGGCTACTCACCAGCTCGCACAAGGGTTGGGTGTGCGAGCAGGATGGGCAGATCGTTGGCTTCAGCATGGCCGACGGGTCCAACGGCGAGTTTTGGGTGGTTGCTGTGTTACCCGAGTATGAAGGCCGTGGGATCGGCAGGCAGTTGATTGAACGCGGGCAGCAGTGGCTCCACGATATGGGTTGGCAGGAGATCTGGCTTTGCACCTCGCCGAACACGTCCACGAGGGCGTACAAGCTTTACGGGTTGCTCGGGTGGCGTGACTGCGGCGTGACGGACGGACAACGAATCATGCGGCGACATAAAGAGCAACGAGCCCGGCAAGGGCAGGATGACCACACGATGCAATGGACCGGCCCCGCGTTCCGCGGTTTGGTAGAATGAAGGCCGGTCCGCGCGGTGCCGGCCATTGAACGTTGATCCGTTAGCTCGCAGGGGGCGGTCCCTCACGATGGCAGCGTTTGACCAACTCGATTGGACTCGCTTCGACGTGTGGGCGGCCGTCGCCATGGAAGGCGTCGCCGTCGTGGAAGCCGCGCGACGGGACGCTTGTCACATGTGGTTGCGGCAACACGACTATGCCCTGACGTCGGTCGATTTTGCGCGAGGAGTCGGTCCGGCCGTGGTCGCGTTGGGCGAACAGCTCCGGTGGGAGGATCAGTTCGGCTACAAGCTAACCCCGGAGAAACGCAATCTGGATGCGCTGCGGGAGGGGTTTGAGTTCGACCTGAAGCCGGGCCAAGGGCAAGTCCTCGAACTGCTCAACGCGGATGTCGCCCACCGAGAAGACCCTCACTGGTTGGCCGGCCTTCTCGCCGTCGCGCACGAGCATTCGCGGTGGCAACTCGCGTTGGGTACTCGCTTCTTCACAATGCTCCTCCTTGACCGTGGAAGCCCGTTGATCGGCGTCGCGTATGAGACGTTGTCCGTTCCGGTCCCATTCTGGACTGCGGCCAAACATGGCAACCCATTCGCGGTGGTCCGGCCTGCGAGCTAACCCACTGCACTGGACCGGCACGAGCAAATCTAAGGGGGCGGGAGTTTTGTTTGACGCGGCTTCCTATGAGTGACGCGCCGCCCACCATGGACTACGGCACCCCCCGCGTCCGCCGCACGATGCTCGCCCGCCGCGTTCTCGCTCTGCTGCCCGGCGCGGACGTGTTCGCACTCGCCTTCAGTGTTGTTGCCGCGGGACCCTTGGTGGGGTTCTACGTGTGGATGCGTGCTTCCGGATTGAACGGTTGGGGCGCGGGCCTGGCTGCCATCCCATTCGTCGGCTCAAGCACCGTCCTCAGTCCGGTCGCCCTGATAGTTTCCATCGTGATCGTACGACGTCTGAAGATGCTCACGACGGCGGCGGTGTATGCGGTCGCGATCAGTCTCGCGACGACCGTACTTTGCGTGTGGGTTTGGCTGCATTAGCGTGCCCCAGCGGCAACGACGCCCGCCGTCGCGTTGTGTACGGCGATGAGCTGAGCGCGACGCGGTCATGCCCTGGGCGATCGGCTTGCGGGGGCCGGGGAAGGGGACGGGACAACGATCGGACCGACGGTTACGATTTCGCCCGATCGCCGGCCGGGCGCGATCGCTGATGAATCCCCTCACGCTCCACCTCCTCGTCGGGCTGCTGATCTTTTCCTCGCATCTCGTCGCGGGCATCACCGGGTTTGGGAACCAGATCGTGGCGCTGCCGCTATTGGCGCTGCTCGTGGGCCTCGATGCGGGCAAGTGCACGCTCGTGGTGCTGGGGACGGTGATGTACACGATCCTCACGCTGCGCTGGCATGGGCGGGTGAACTGGCGGGAATTGCTGATCGTCGTCGGCCTGGCGGGGGTGGGGCTGGTGATCGGGATGGTGATCGTCGAGCGGCTGAACGAGCGGGCATCGGAGCTGGCGCTGGGGGTCTTCGTGCTGATCATGGGATTGCAGGGACTGCTGCGCCCGGCGCTGCTGAAGGTGGTGCCGAATGCAGTCGCGAAGCTGCTGGTGCTCGGCGGCGGGATCATTCACGGGGCGTTCACGACGGGCGGGCCGCTGCTGGTGATCTATGCGCAGCGGGCGATGCCGGAGAAGGGTGAGTTCCGCGCCACGCTGGGGGTCATGTGGCTGGCGCTGAACGCGGGGCCGATGAGCGGGTGGACGATCACCGGGAGCTGGTCCCCGCGGACGCCGACGCTGTGCCTCGTGGGCATGCCTTTCCTGCTGGCCGGGCTGAGCATCGGCGAGTATCTGCACCACAAGCTGGACGGCCCGCCGTTCCGCGCGTTCGTGAATGTCGTGCTCATCTTCAATGGGTTGGTGCTGATCTTGTTCGCGGGGTGATCCCGCCCTGCTGCTTTTGACAATTGCCTCGCCTGAGCTGTGCTGAGGGTTGAGAAAGGCGACCGCGAAGGGCGCGATGGCGCGAAGGAGGACGCGAAGGGTCAGGGCTGAGCCTCTGCGTTGCTTCGCGTATTCCTTCGCGCCATCGCGATCTTCGCGGTCGCTTTTGGGACCGGAAAAACGTTCTTTTCCGAAAGTTTTAACGTTGCCCGGCGAGGTGTGTCCCATCATCATCACGGCTTCTCACGCCGTTGGACTGCAACCGGGATGGAGTGACTGCGCGTGGATACTGCCGCCACCGACGCTAGCGCTGCGAAGGCCGCTGACGCTGGTCGACCGCGCCGTTGTCTCTCGCCGATCGACGCGATCGCGATCATCGTCGGCATGGTGATCGGCTCGATGATCTTCAAGGCTCCGTCCATGGTGGCCGGCTTTTCCCCCAACGTCACCTACTTCATCGGTTTCTGGGTGCTGGGCGGGGTGGTGTCGCTGATCGGCGCCCTCTGTTATGCGGAACTGGCCGCGACCTACC
Source organism: Tepidisphaeraceae bacterium (assembly GCA_035936155.1). Classification (GTDB taxonomy): domain Bacteria; phylum Planctomycetota; class Phycisphaerae; order Tepidisphaerales; family Tepidisphaeraceae; genus DASYWJ01. Next base: position 3,801 of record DASYWJ010000051.1, read on the forward strand.
CCGACGCGGGCGGGGATTACCACTTCCTCTCCCGCGCGTATGGGCCCAGCATTGGGTTCCTCTTCGCGTGGGCGCGGCTGGCGGTGATCCAGACCGGCTCGATCGCAATTCAGGCGTTCGTGATCGGCGACTATGCATCGCAGCTGATGAGCTTCGGACCGGCGTCGTCGGCGACGTACGCGGCGGTGGTCGTCGTCATCCTCACCGCGCTGAACATGGCGGGCATCCGGCAGGGCAAGTGGGCGCAGATGGTCCTGACCAGCTGCGTGGTGCTGGGACTCGTGCTGCTGGTCGGGGCGGGGTTCGCCCTGGCGACGCGCGCGGGTGCGGCGCCCGCAGCAGCCGCGGCGGGTGCGGGCGGGGGCGCGGCCGGCATCAGCTTCGGCGCGGCGGGACTGGCGATGGTCTTCGTGCTGCTGACGTACGGCGGGTGGAATGAAGCCGCTTACCTCTCCGCGGAGGTGCGCGGCCAACGCGGGATCGCGGCGGCGCTGTTCTGGAGCATCGGCATCATCACCGGCATCTACGTGCTCGCAAACCTCGCGATGGTTGCCGGCCTCGGGCTCGACGGCGTCGCCCAATCCAAGGCCGTCGGAGCCGAACTTGCCGGCAGCGCGTTCGGCGCCTGGGGCACCGTGCTCGTCAGCCTGGTCGTCGTCGTCGCCGCCCTCAGCACCGCCAATGCGACGGTGATTACCGGCGCCCGCACCAACTACGCGCTGGGGCGCGATTTCCCGCTGCTGGCACGGCTGGGGCATTGGGACGAGCGCGGCGGCACACCCACCAACGCACTGCTCGTGCAGGGGGCGATCGCGCTGGCGCTGGTGCTGTTCGGGGGATTTGCGCCGAGCGGCTTTGCGGCGATGGTCGAATATTCGACCCCCGTCTTCTGGTTGTTCTTTTTACTCGCGGCCGTATCGGTGCTCGTGCTGCGCCGGCGGGACCCGTATGCCCAACGACCATTCCGCGTGCCGCTGTACCCGCTCACGCCGATGCTGTTCATCGTGGTATGCGGGTACATGCTGTACTCCAGCGTGATGTACACCGGGCGATGGGCGTGGGTCGGACTGGCGGTGCTGGCGGCCGGTGTGCCGCTGCTGCTTCTGGCGGGCCGCCCGGCGCCCCTTCACCTGCGCGACGACCGCCGCGGGTTTGAGCCCGTCCTGGCCGAAGGCGAAGCATAAAAACCATCCATCTTTAACGAAAGGGAGAATTGCAATGCGAACGTTCAATCCGCTGTGGCTGGTCGCTCTCATATTGTCGCTCGGCGTCGCGGCGCAGGTCGGCGCGCAGGACGAAGCGCCGGCGGAGCCGGTCAAGAAAGATGTCCCATACGTCCCCACGCCGCAGCCCGTCGTCGACCGAATGCTCGAGATGGCCAACGTCACGAAAAACGACGTCGTCTACGACTTAGGCTGCGGCGACGGCCGAATGGTGGTGACGGCGGCGAAGAAATACGGCGCCCGCGGCGTGGGCGTCGATATCGACCCGCAGCGCATCAAGGAGAGCAACGAGAACGCCAAGTCGGCCGGCGTAACCGACAAGGTCGAGTTTTCGATCAAAAACCTGTTCGACATGGACTTCGGCGAGGCGACGGTGCTGACCATGTACCTCCTGCCCGATGTGAACCTCAAGCTGCGCCCCAAGATCCTCTCGGACATGAAGCCGGGCAGCCGCGTCGTGTCCCACTCCTTCGACATGGACGACTGGAAGCCTGACGCCGAAGACGAGGTGGACAGCAGCACGATCTATCTGTGGATCGTCCCTGCCCAGGTCGAAGGCGTGACCGAGGCCAGGATCAAGCCCCAGGGCGGGCAGGAGCAGCAGGCGAAGCTGAACCTCAAGCAGAACTTCCAGGAAGTGACCGGCACCGTCACCATCGACGGCAAGGAGATCGAGATCAAGGACGGGAAGCTCAAGGGCTCGGAACTTTCGTTCACCGCCGACGGCAAAAAGTATACTGCGACGATCCAAGGCAAGGAGACCGAGGCGAAGGAGAAGAAGCGAGCGGCATAGAAACGGGTTCGAGCAATGTGCTCATTTCGCTCTTCCCCGTACGCGGGGGAGAGGGCAGGGGAGAGCGGGCAGCATTCGCGCTTCTCTCGCGGCGCTATGGGATTCCGGTGGCTTGCGTTGTCGCGGGCGCCGTCGCGGGCGCGAGGTACTGACCGCGCACGGGCGGCAACGGCTCGACCGTTACCTGCTGCGAGCCTGCGGTGCGATTGAGGGCGTAGCGCTGCGGCCAGTTGCTGTGCTTGAACATGTTCTGGTGATGGATCTGGACGGTCGCTTCGTCGCCCGAGAGGTCGAATGATGCGCGCAGCTCCCGCGTGAGCGGGTCGAACGCATACGCGACGGAATCGTCCTCCACCTTCACCTTAACTGTTGACGACAGGATTCGCGGTCGATCGGCGCCCCACCACTGCGGCAGCCCGTCATTCAGCGTCGTCACGAGCACCACCTTCGAACCCTCGCCGATCTCGATGATCGGCTTTGACTGCGTCGGGCGACCGCCATACGCGTATTCGCACAGGCCGCGGTAGACGGCATACGCCTCGCGGAGGTTGTGGCCCGCGTCCCTCAGCCGCTGCTCCTCGGCGGGGTTCGTGTAGAAGGAGCTCTCGAGCAGAATCGCCGGCACCTTGCACGCGCGCAGCACGCCGAAGCCGGTGGGGTACATCAGGTGGCTGCTGAGCACGGGCGACGTGCGCGCCGCGTCGGTGCGCAGCTCTGCGGCCAACTCGTGCGCGATGTACTTCGCCACGTCCAGCTCGACCTCGTTGTCATCGACCGCGCCGTGGTACCACACGGAGCTGTAATTCGACGCGCGGTTGCCGGCGGCGTTGTGATGCACGCTGATGAACAGGTTTGCCCCGCGTCCGCCGTCGGGGCGGGTGATGTTGTTCGCCACCTGCGCCCGCTGGGTCAGTGAAATCGTGTCATCGCCCTCACGTGTCATCACGACGATGGCGCCCGCGTCGGCGAGCAGCCGGCGGAGCAGGAGGCTCACGCGCAGGTTCATATGCGCCTCCTTCGCGCCGGTCGGCCCCGCCTTGTAACCCGGCGACTGCTTGGAATTGTCGCCGCCATCCTCGCCGCCGTGGCCGGGGTCGATGACGATCACCATGCCGCGCAGGTGCTTCTCGGCAGGGTGGCGCGGGATGTTGATCGGCGGGAAGTCGGTCCAGTCTGGGCGGGCGTCGATCAGCTTGATCGCGTCCTCGAGGCTTAAGGGTTCCGCGCTCGCTTGCGTGGCCGGCGCGGTCGAGGGCGCCGTGGCAGGCGGCATCGGATCGACCGGCTCGCGCGCGACGCCTGTCGACCCCGATGTACACCCGATCATTCCAAGGGCAAGCGCGGACGCGAAAGCAAACGTCAGGAGGCAGGGCCACATCCCTTTGTCACGCTGAGGTACTCCGGAGCGGCTCCGGCGCTCGAACGCCAGAGATACCCCGGAGTACCCCAGGATCACATTCAAGCACTCCTCGCGCTCGGGGCGACTCGCGGGCATCGGTTTCTCCTTCAAAGTGTCACCATCCGCCCCTCGGCGGCGCTGGTTCGTTCGGCCTCGAGCAGCTGCATCACCGAAACCGCTTCGTCCAGCGTCGGCAGCGGGTCATGCGGCTTGCCGCTTAACGCATCGAGCAGCGCCCGCGTCTGCAGGTCGTACCCCGTCAGCGGCGACACTTCCACCGGCTCGGCCGCACCATTGCGGCACAGCAAGAGCTGCGGCGTCCGGAGCTGGTCGTACTCGACGGTTGCCTCGTCGAATACCGCGATGTACCGCATGCGGTACGTGAATCCGGAATGGTGGTCCCACCCGCCCTCGGCGACGACGTGCTGCGGCTTTTCATCCGGATTGCCGGCGAAGCGATACAGCGTCGTCACGTGATCCGGCGCGCCTCGGCCGGTCCGGCCGGCGCTGCTGACGGCAGCGACATCGCCAAAACAAAAGCGCACGAAGTCGGCGTCGTGAATGTGCAGGTCGATCAGCGCCCCGCCGCTTTGCGTGCCGTCGCGGAAGAACTCGCGCGACCAGCCGGGTATCGGCGCGAGCCGCGTAAACGTTGCGCTGCGGCAGGCGCCGAAGGTGCGATCGACAATCCGATCGCGCAGCCATCGCCACGCCGGCCAGAAGCGCAGGCACATCGCGGGCATGCAGATTTTTCCCGTCGCCTTGGCAACGCCAGCGACGCGGCGGACCTCATCGCTGGTCAATGCCACCGGCTTCTCGACAAGCACATGCTTCCCCGCCTCCAGCGCCCCGATGCACAGCTCGACGTGCGTGTCCGTGCGCGTGCAGACGCTGAGAAGGTCCACCTCCTTGTCGGCGATGAGGTCTTCGGCGCGCTCGTAGCCGCGCACGCGCTTTGGATCGAATGCGCGGCTCTTGCGGCCGGACGTGGCGATGTTCCCGCCGACGTCCCCCAGCTCGCCCGCACGACGCGACGCTTTGCGGTCACACACCGCCACGAGCTCGCACGGATACCCGTCGTCGGCCGAGGCGCTGTACGCGCCGATGTGCGTCGCGCCCATGAATCCCAGGCCGATGACGCTAACGCGGATGGGTGAAGAATGTTGAGTCCTCACGACGCATTACGCCTCGCCCGGTACTCCGGGAGAAGGGACCGGAGTCATATGTTCCACCGTACGAACCCCTCGATCGCTTCATACTCCGCCAGGCCCAGTTCGTCGTACGCCTCGGCCGTCGCCTTGTTGCGGTCTTCGGCGCGCTGCCAGAACTCGCGCTGGTCGTGGCCGGGGAACAGGGCTTTGTCCTTCTGGCTCTCGTGCTTGAAGATCGCGATGCGCTTGCGCGCCACCTCGTCGGGCGAGAGCGGCACGGCCATCTCGATCTCATCAACCCCCCACTCCTGCCAGGCGCCGCGATACAGCCACACCTCACAATGCTTCATCCAGTCCCGGTCTTTCAACCGGTGCAGCGCCTCGATCACCGCGGCCAGGCACACGCGGTGCGTGCCGTGCGGATCTGAAAGATCACCGGCGGCGTAGACCTGGTGGGGCTTCACCTTCTCCAGCAGGTCGATCGTGATACGAATGTCTTCCTCACTCAGCGGTTTCTTGCGCACGCGGCCGGTCTCGTAAAAGGGCATGTCCAGGAAGTGAATATTCTGTTCGTTCACGCCGCTGAATTTGGCGCCCGCGCGGGCCTCGGTGCGGCGGATGAGGCCCTTGATTTTCTGAAGCTCAGGGCTGTCCACTTCCCCCGGCTGCTTCACGCGAACGAAGCGCTCGATCTGCTCCTCGATCTTCTCCGCCTGCTGCGCGCCCAGGCCGAACTCGCGGGCATACTCGCGGACAAAGTCGGCGTGACGCAAGGCCGCCGAGTCGAACACCGCAATGTTGCCGCTCGTCTGGTAGGCGACATGCACCTCGTGCCCGTGCTCGCACAGGCGAATGAACGTTCCGCCCATGCTGATCACGTCATCGTCGGGGTGGGGGCTGAAGATCAGGACGCGCTTCGGGAAGATCTTGGCGTTGGCGTGCTCGAACGCGGGGCTGTGGCCGTGCTCGTTCTCCTTCGGGGGCTTGCCCCCGGGCCAGCCCGTGATTGTGGCCTGCATCGCGCGGAAGATCTGCACATTGATGTCATATGCCCCGCCGCGCGATGCGATCAGCTCCTGCAACCCGTGCTCGTTGTAGTCCTCATCGGTGAGCTTCAGCAGCGGCTTCTTGAGCGTCTGCGCCAGCCAGATCGCCGCCTTGCGCGTCGTGCGCTCGTCCCACTTCAGGCCGAAATCTTCCATCGATCCCAGCACCCACGGCGTCTTGAAGCGCGTGAGCTCCGACGCGGCCGCCGTATCAAGCACGACGCGGGCGCTACCGTGCTGCTGCAAAAATGTGGCGGGGATCTGCGTGGTAATGTCGCCTTCGACCGCGCGCTTGATGACCGGCGCCTTGCCTTCGCCCCAGGCCATCATGACGACCCTTTTAGCCGACATGATCGACTCGACGCCCATGGTGATCGCCTTGCGCGGCACGTTCCACTCGCCGAAGAAGTCGCTGGCGGCGTCCATGCGCGTGATCTTGTCGAGCGTGATCAACCTGGTGCGCGAATCGCGCGGGGAGCCGGGCTCATTGAAGCCCACGTGGCCCGTGCGGCCGATGCCCAGCAGCTGGAAGTCGAGCCCGCCGGCCTCGCGAATCCGGCGCTCGTACTCGGCGCAATACTCGTGCACCTTGTCGCGCGGGATCGTTCCGTCGGGCACGTGCGCGTTACGTGGGTCAATGTCCACGTGATCGAACAGGTGCTCGCGCATGAACCGGTTGTAGCTTTGCAGCTCATCCGGCTTCATCGGGTAGTACTCATCGAGGTTGAACGTCACCACGTTCTCGAACGACAAGCCCTCTTCCTTGTACAGCCGAATTAGCTCGTCGTAGACGCTCGTCGGGGTGGAACCTGTCGCCAGTCCCAAGACGCATTTCTCCCCGCGCGCGGTCTTGCTGCGGATGAGCTCTGCGATCTCGGCCGCGACGGCCTTGGAGGCCATCGCGCTGGAGGAGTAGACGGTGACGGGGATGCGCTCGACGGTGCTCGTCAGCGCGGACGGGGCGGCAATCTCGCCGCTGGTTTGCAGACGTGTCATAACCGCGACCTCAACTCGGCTCCCGCTTTAGAACGGACGCGATATTATTCGCCGCCTCGTGCACCGCGTCAACGAGGGCAGCTGTCCGATGGACGTCATGGAAGCTGGTATACGGAGACCGCCGCGGACTTCGACTAATCAAAGGCTGCCCGCGCCGTGGATCTCCGGATCAACTCGATGGGGAACAGCGCCAGCGCCGCCACGCGCGACTAGAGCGTTTGACTGTTGAATGTAGCATGCTCAAGCGGCAGCGTATCCGCAGTGTTGAAACCAGTTTCGCAGGTCGTTGACGGTGACGGTCGCGAACGCGGCGGTGATCGCCTCGCCCAGCGCTTCGGCGGTGCGGGCG
>DASYWJ010000052.1:0-7049 GCA_035936155.1 Tepidisphaeraceae bacterium
GCGTCGCCTCTTGCGCGAGGGGCGGAGACGACGCAGGCGTCGCAACTACGGACAGCCGTGCGCGATCACGCGCTGTTGAAACTGGAACATATTCTGAGCGAGCGTCACGATCGCCTCGCCGCCGTCTGCATCGAGCCGATCGTGCAGGGGGCGGCGGGGATGATCGTGCATCCCGAGGGGTTCCTGCGCGGGGTGCGCGAGCTGTGCACGAAGTACAACGTTCTGCTGATCGCCGACGAAGTCGCCGTCGGCTTCGGGCGAACGGGCAGGATGTTCGCATGCGAGCACGAAGATGTCCCGCCCGACCTGATGTGCGTCGCCAAAGGCATCACCGGCGGCTACCTGCCGCTGGCCGGCACCTTCGCAACGGAGCAAATCTTCGATGCTTTTCTCGGCGAGCCGTGGGAGGGCAAGACGTTTTTCCACGGCCACACGTACACTGGCAATCCGCTGGCGTGCGCCGCGGCGCTGGCGTCTCTTGACCTGTTTGACAAGAACGACCTGCTCGCCGGCGTGCGCCGCAAGGCCGACGAGTTGGCGACGATGCTCGCGCCGCTGGCCGACCTCCCGCACGTAGGTGACATCCGGCAGAAGGGGCTGATGGTGGGCGTCGAGCTCGTTGCCGACAAGAAAGCGAGACAGCCGTTCGACCCCAAGCGCCGGCTCGGGGCAGAACTTTGCGCTAAGCTCCGCCGTCACGGCGTCATCCTTCGCCCGCTCGGCGATGTGATCGTTCTCATGCCGCCGCTGGCGATGCCCATTGGCGATCTTCAGCAAATCGTCGCCGCGGTGAAGTTGGAGGTCGAGACGGTGAAGCGCGGGTGAGGTTTATGCCGCGGGGGTGGGGGGGAAGAAGCTGGCGACGGGAACTGAAAACCCCTCGAGCGCGTCGCGCCCCTTCAGCGTTTGCTCGGCATCGAGCGACAGGATCGGCTCACCCTTGCGGTGGATGTGTAGCGTTCGCGTGTTCGGATAGATTACCCAGATCTCGGCGAACCCGTGCCGCAAGTAGAGCGCAACCTTCTCTTCAACTTCGTACGCCAGGTCGTGGGGCGAAACCACCTCCACCGCCAGGTCTGCGGGGATCTCGATCGCTCCTTCGGGGATCCGCTCCCCCGGCAACCGGCCCCGGCGGATGAATGAGACGTCCGCGCGGCGGCCGGTATTCGGCTCGCCGAAGCAGCGGTAGGTCGATGAAGCTCCAAACACGTAACCCGCACTTCGCTCTTCTACGAAGGCGTTGAGGTGGGTGATGATTTTCACAGCCACGTGATCCGACAGTGCCCCCATCGGACCTCCTCCTGCTGTGGGTCGTTCCACCAGCACCCCTTCGATCAACTCATACCCCACCGAGTCCGGCATCGCCAGGAACTCATCGATGGTCATGAGCTTGGGTTCGACGGCGAGCGTCATCGCGGAAAGTCCTCTGGTGAAAGTGTAGCCTGAGCCCCGCAACCCGTCTAATGGCAGCTATGTTCTCGGCCATCACTTTCGCCGAGTAATTGGTCGCCTTGAGCATCGTCAATTCCATTTTCTCGACAATGGTTCCCTTCGGCTCCAACGCCTCAAGGGCATCTTTCCAGTCAGGGTCAGGCCGGCTCCTTGGCGGGCGCCGGACCAGCACGCGTTTCGCGCGCAAGTCTGACGGCCGGTCGTCGCCCGGCCAAGCCATCGTGTTCGTCAGCTCGAGCGAGCGTCAGAACGGCAGCAACCATCGTCTGGCGCCCGCGCGGTTGATAAGACGTTGGCATCACGGCTGGCACTCCTTCCTTTCCCCGCCTCCTTGACTTCGGCACCACGAACACGTGCCGAAGTCAAAGGGGGGCGGGGAGATCTGCGTCTGATCCTGTCGAAGCGGCGCGGCCGCTGGTGACGGCTCCGCGAAAAGCTTCCGCTGCCGCTTTAGCGGCTGCGTATCGCAGCGTTACTGCCCCTTCTTCATCACCGCCTCGTCGGTATACCCCGCCTGCTGCTTGGACTTCGGCTCGAACATCAGCTTCTGCATCGTCTCGGGCATCTGGCCCTTCATCGACTGCTGAATCGCCTGCGCGTACGCCTGACGGGCCTCTTCCACGTTTTCCTTGCCCGTGATGATGTCGTGCGCGAGGTTGAGCGCGAGGAAGTTCGCCGCTTCCTTGTCGCAGCGGGCCGAGAGCGTCCCCTTCGTCCGCTCGACGATGACGCTGCCGTCGTACTTCGCCAACTCCTCCACCTTGTCTACCGGCACGTCGTAGTAGATGACCTGTTCCAGCACGTCCGTGTGCTTCATCGGGAAGTCGTGCTGCACCTCGTCGCGCGACAGGATGATCTCCGCCCACGGCCCCTTCTGCGGGTTGTTCCAGATCAGCCGGCTGGGCATCACGCCGCTGGGCGGACCGTATTGCTCCATCATCTTCTGCGCCACCTTCTTCGGCGTCTCAGGCCACTTTGCAATCGCCTGCTGGATTGATTCCGCTGATCCTCCACTTGCCGCTTTAGCCGCGCAGACGGGGCACTCCTGCTGGGACTGCTGCTGCTGCGCCGCCGCTCGCACGGCCTGTTGGCCCTGCTTGGACTGCTCGCGATCCCGCTGGCCAGCCTGTTGCTGCCCCTGCTGAGCAGGCTGCTGTTGCTGATCCTGTGCCAGCGCCGCTGCGCCGCTCATCAACAGCCCCGTGAGCGCTACCGCCGGAAGTCTGTACGTCTTCATGGTGATCCTTCCCGTGCCTGGGCACGAAAGATGTCTAAAGGCCGAGCGACATCGCGCTCGCACCTCCCTTCGTGACACCTCAAGCCGCGCCTATTGCAAGAGAAAAAGAAAAGTTGCCAGTCGGGGATCGGCCTCACCGATTGGGCAAGCGGCGTGACCGACTGCGGAGTCGGCGTGGTCAATTGCGGAATGAGGTGAGCGAAGGGAGTAGGCGTGACGGGAATGACCGATCGGCGCGGCATTGCCCCGCCGATAAAATCCGGCTCCCCGCCCCATCCCCGAGGCTTGTCATCGCCGTAAGCGCTTTGACCATAACGTAAAGACATGTCTTCAGCACCTGAAGACAATGAGTAAGCACCTAAAGATATGTCTTCAGGTCCTGAAGACAATGAGTAAGAACCTGAAGACATGTCTTCAGCTCCTTAACACCATGAGTAAGAACCTGAACACCGGTTGGAACGATGTCCACCGCCGCGTTGGCCTCGTCTCCAACTCGCGCAGGTAATTGTCAAAGGGTTTGCGTCGCCACGCCTGGTGAAACCCCGCCGCGGGCACGTACCATCGCGTCGGCCCCGTCCCGCGCAAGCTTTCGGCAGCGCTGCCGCCCCCCCCGCCGCGCGTCCCGAGCACATCTGCCCGCCCGCTGAGCAACCCCCGCTTCGACCGGCCGGGGGGCGCCGGCACGCGCGCCATCAGGCAACACGACGCCCGCCGGGCTGATACAATCCCCATAGCGAGCGACGGCCGGTTCAGTTCAACCGACTTTATGTCGCCTCAGTCACTCGCATGGATGACGCCAACCGTGAACCTTCACCACCCTCGCAGCCGCTGGAATATGCCGCACGTTTGCCGCCTGACGTTCGCACGAGCCGGCTCGCGATCGCTTCTCTGGTAGTTGCAATTCTCGGCTCGCCGTGTTTGCTCGGCCCGTTCTCCGACTGGATCAATTGGTACGTGCCGCAGCAGTTCGATCAGGTCGGACGATACGGCTTTGTGCATTTCTGGTTCATCCGGGGCGCGATGATTCTCGCGACGGCGCTTCCAGTTGCGGCGATCATCCGAATCGCTCTCTCGCGACGAACTCGAACCGGAATGACAATCGCGATCACCGCGCTGGTGATCTCGTTACTTTGGTGGGGTATGGCGTACGTGGCGTACCTCATGTGGAGTGGTTGGCGCCGGGACTGAGGCGCGGCCAAGGGGCCGGCGGCATAACCCGCACTATGACCGCGGGCCTGTCAAGGGGCTTTGGTTTTGGCGACACGCTCCCTGGCCAGAAGACAATGGAGTTCTGCCACGGTGTCTTCCGGAGGGGAGAACCCTCAACTGTCAGCGACGCCAGTCGCTGGCCTTGCATTCAGCTGGCGGATGCTGACACACGGGGTCAACTCGCCCCGCGACGTCCGCGGTACATAGTTTTCCAATGCAGCGGACCGCCACGGGGGGAGCGGGGGCAGCAGAATGAACAGGCGCGGTCGCCGTGGCGGCCGCCGGCCAGGGCGGGCGTTGCCGGCGCATGCCGGATAAAGTCCTCTTCCTTATGCGGCGGAAAGCATGGGCAGCGCGGTGGGCGATGGGGGCACTAACGCTGCTCTCATGGGGGCTGCTCATGCCTGTCAAAGAAGCTGCTCTACGCCGTCGTACGAATCCAGCGGGTCGTTCGCCGCCGAGTCCACGCCCGCGCCCCCGTGCACCCGGTCCGCCGATGCGGGACCGCCGAAGAGCCGATCGTTACCGCCCGCGCCAATCAAGTGATCGCGCCCGCCGTGGCCATGGATCTCGTCGTGTCCGGCGGAGCCGAGGAGGTAGTCATTGCCGGCGTTGCCTTCGAGCGTGTCGTTGCCCAGGCCGCCGGTGAGCGAGTCGTTGCCGACCGCGCCGACGAGCCAGTCATTGCCGTCGCCGCCGACCAGGGTGTCGTTCCCATCTCCGCCGACGAGGAACGCGCTGCGAACGCCGGGGCCGATCGTTACGAGGTCGTCGCCGCCGTGGGCGTAGAGCTGAATGCGCCTGATCAGCTGCGGGAGGAAGACGCGCCCGTCGCCGTTCCACTCCACCAGGATGCGACCGTCGCGGAAGCGCCGGGTGATCGAGATGTGATCGTTGCCGCTCCTGCCGCTGATCAGCAACGTGCCGTTACGGGTCAGGCGCGGGCCGTCGGCGTCGAACCGGCGGACAAGCAGATCGGCATCGAACTCGACACGGTGACGGGCGGTGAGCACGAGCGCGTCGTCGTCGGGCTTCACCGCCAGGTCGTGAAGCTGCTGATAACTGGTGTCGACGAGCACGACGGCGGAAAACGCGGGGTCAGGTGCGCCGTCGGGCATGTGCCGCGAGAGGAACACGTTGCCGCCGCCCTGACCGAGGACGTAGAAGCGGCCGTCGGGCAGCAGCGCGAGCTGCGACGATCCGGCGGGATCGCCCTGATTGAGGCTGCCTTCGTCGGAAGGCGGGTAGTCGATGGTGGCGCGACCCGCGTCGCCGAAGGCGCCGTCGAGGACGCCGGCGGGCGTGACGCGGAGCAGTGCCCCGTCGGCCGTGTCGAGCGTGGCGGCGACGAGGATCGACCCGTCGGCCAGCACGGCCAAATCCTCGACCGCTCGCGCGGCGTCGCGCACGCCGTTCGAGCGCCACACCTCCGTGCCGCCCGCGTCGAACGCGACGAGCAGGGCGTGCTCGGCGCGGCTGCCGGGGCCGTCCTGCGACTTAAAGTCGGAAATCTCCACGCCGCCGATCACCAGCGAACCGTCTGGCCAGAACGCCGCGGCGCCGACGTGGTACGAGCGGGCATTGGTGGACCCATCGAACGCGACGCCCCACCGGAGCTTTCCGTCGGCGTCGAATGTCTCGTCGAGTGCCCCGTCGGGCGTTAGAACGGCGGCGTAGCCGTCGCCTTCAACCACGGCGACCAGCGCGATGCGCCCGTCGGGCGCGACGGCCATCGTGGCTGGTTTCCGGCCGTCGTCGTCCACGAAGGCGATGGCGGCGATCCCGGGCGCGACGCCCGCATGCCCATGTACGGGCCCGCCGAAGCTGGTGTCGAGCGAGCCGTCTGTGTTGAGCCGTACGACGGTCGGGTCGAGGCGCAACCCATTGCCGCCGAGGTTGTTCCACCTCCCACCGCCGAGGAGGATCTCGCCCCCGGGCAATACGTGCAGGTCTGCAATTGTAGAGACGAGGCTGGAACTGCCGTCGTGCCGGACCTCTCCGTCTCCGCCGCCGAACGAGGGATCGGGCGCCCCATTCGCCAGCAAGCGCTGAATGACGGTGACGCCGCCCCCGGCCTCATCCCGCTGGGCGCTGACCACGAGGAACTTGCCGTCGGCGAGGACCTCGACGGCCGCGTCGCTCGACGTCCCCAGGTTGGCGACGCTGCCCGTGCCGAACGTGGCATCCAACTCACCCGCGGCCATCAGGCGGCGGGTCTCCAAGTGGTCGATCAGAATTGAGCCAGCCGCCACCATGACTTGTCTCCGTGCAGAGCCCCGGCGCAGCCGCGAGTCCGCTGCCACGTAATAGACGCCGCCGCCCTTAAATGCGCGTCAAAGTCTAATCATTTGCTGGGGACGACAGAAGCGGACGTAGCTATTTCATGACAAGCGCAGCGGGCGCGCCCGCGCCCGCGCCCAGCGGCGGCGAGTCGAGTGGGTTGGGGATTCACCCGCGGGTACGACCTCCGCGCCACGCCCGACCGCTGCCCCGAGTGCGGGGCGGTGCCGGCGGCAACAGCGCGAACCGCGCATAACCCGCACTATGACCGCGGGCCTGTCAAGGGGCTTTGGTTTTGGCGACACGCTCCTTGGCCGGAAGACAATGGCATTCTGCCCGGTGTCTTCCGGGGGGGAGAACCCTCAACTGTCAGCGACGCCATTACAGGTGAACCTCGCATCACCGGCGCCGATCCGCGGCAAGTGGGGGGGCTCCCAAATCAAATTGCCTGACCTGAAATAAAATGCGCTCCCCCGGGCACCACCATTTCAGACGTTGACCGAAGCGCCGCCGACCGCGACGGTTCGACGAGGAGGAACCGAATGCGGCCGGAGCAGCTGCGCGCCATGTACGAAGGCTGGGTTCGCGAGTTCGCGGTCGACCTGTACCGCTGCGCGATGCGACTCACCGGGCAGCACGATGCGGCCGAGGAACTCGTGCAGGAGACGTTTTACCAGGCGTGGCGCTCGATCCACTCGCTTCGCGACCCGGACAAGGCGCGGGCGTGGATCTTTAAGAGCTCCTAACAAAACCTGTCATGCAAGCAGTTCAGACAGATCAATGCACAGGCCAAGGCGACGAACGCCTCGTGGATGTCGTCACGCCGGTCGTAGCGGAGCTTGAGGTGCCGATTCTGGTGCACCCAGCTCTC
>DASYWJ010000053.1:0-32839 GCA_035936155.1 Tepidisphaeraceae bacterium
GTTTGAAGCGCACCGGCCCCCGACGCCGACGAAGCGACCCACACGCCAGGCGGCCACCGCACAGCGAGCGAGCAGAAGAATCAATCGATAAACCGCCCGCCGCTCCGCGGCGGCATCAGGAACCCCCGCGCCCCAACCGCCCCCCCAACCGCCCCTTGACCCCAGGCGGGATTCATAGTTGTCGGGTTATACGGACCATATTTAATTCGCGCGCACGGCCGTATCCGCGCAGACCGACTTGATCAGTTCGGGCACGAGGCAGACGGCGCGCCAAGCGGCCGTGGCGGCCTGCTTGAGGTCCTCCCAGGTCGGATAGAGCCGGTTGGACCAGTAGTGGCTGCGCAGGTAGTGCCACAGGTTCTCGACCGGGTTCAGCTCCGGACTCTTGGGCGGCAACAGCACCAGCGTGACGTTCGCCGGCACCTTCAGGCCCCTGGCCACGTGCCAGCCGGCGCGGTCCAGGACCATCGCCGCGTGCACGTCCGGCGGCAGTTCTTTAGCGAACTGCTCCAGGAACGCGTTCATCGTGTCGGTGTTGACGTTCGGCGTGATCAGCCCCGACGCCTCGCCCGTCTCCGGGCAGACGGCGCTGAACACGTACAGGTAGTCGTACTGCGTCTGGCGGATTGCCGGCGGCCGCGAGCCGACCTTCGCCCAGACACGCGTCAGCGTGCCGTGCTGCCCGAACCGCGCCTCGTCCTGGTAGTAGCTCAGGACGCGCTTGGCCGGGTGCTCGGCCCGGATATGAGCCAGGCGCTCGGGCAGTTCTTTTTTTAAACGCCTCCAGCGCCGCCGGGTCGGTATCGGGATGACGCGGGCGTGGCATCAGGTTGTTGTACTCCAGGCGGTGCAGCAGCGTGTACACGCCGGCCAGCGAGAAGACCTTCCCGAACCGTTGCTTGATCCGCTCGCGCAGAATGGGGCCGTTGTACGCCGCGATGCCTTCGTCAGGGGGCGGCCCCGACTCGAGCATCGCGCACAGTTCCGCTTCCTGCTCTTCGGTGAGCCGCCGTGCGGCGCCGGGTTGACGCTTGGCAACCAACGAGTCGATGCCGCCGGTGCGGTAGCGACCGACCCACTGATCCACGAACTGACGTGAGCGACCGACCACCTGAGCGATCTGCTCACGCTCAAGTTCCGCTTGATCCCCCAGCCCCTGCCCGGCGATCAGCACCACGCGGTAACGGTCCCGCTGCTTGGCACCTGACGCGGCGGCGACCAACTCGCCCAAGCGGCGGGCGTCATCAGCATTCTTCCACTTCACTTTCACGCGCAGCCTCCTTGTAGAAGGCCACAGCATGCCAGCGCCCAGAGCCCGCGCTACCGAACAAGCGCCGAACGGCGCGCGAGATTCCAAATCAGATCCGTATCAGTTCCTGTTAGCGCCAGCGGGGGTTGGCAAAGAATTCGGCAAGCCATTCCTTCGGCTTCGCGTCCGCAGAGCATCCTTATGCGGGCATGTCCACCGCCGCCAAATTCAAGCGCGGCCGCAACGCAAAGCACTGCCTCGGTCCACAAACCGGCAAGCGCGTCAACGGCCTTGCCGCTCATGCAGCCGCACGTCGAGGCGTTGGACGAAACGTGACGTGATCTGACTCCAGTTCTCCGGGCGGACGATTTGAGACCCGGCGCCGGCGGGAGGCGGCAAGAGTCGGCGGGGTGCAGCGCTGTTGTTGGAGCGGCCCCGCGCCGAGCGGAGGCTCATTCCACCAGGAATACTCGGTTGGCTCGCCCGAGGGCGCTGCCGCCGCCGAGGATTCTGACCGTGCCTGAACCGGTGATGTCCATCGATCCGACGATGAATTGGGCGGCGTAGGAGCCTTGGCCGGAGATGTCGAAACGTCCCCATTTTCCGTACAGCGTGCCGGTGAGGCCGCCGGTGGCGCTGTTGCCGACGATCTTGGTAATCGCGTTGCTGCGGCGCCGCTGGTAAAAGAGCATTCCGTTGTATGCGTTGGAGATCTGCTTCGCCCCCGTGTACATCGAGGCATACTGGTAGGCTTTGGTGTCGATGGGGGTCAGAGCGATGGCTGCGCTGATATCGACGCCGCCAAAGACGGCGCCATCGGTGTTGGGCGGCGGTTGCTCACCGTCGCCCGCATCGGGCATCCCCGTGCCCGAGTTGTAGTTGCTCCCGGTGCTGTAGATCATGATGCCCTGGCCGACGACTGTGCCGCCGGTGACTTTGAACCCGTCATTGGTCTTGGTGGCGGCGAGGACGTAGATGCCGGGCATGAACCGGACGTTGCCGCCCTGGATCGCGATGTTCTGGTAGATGCCGGGGTAGAGAATGACCTGACCCGCCTCGGCGGTGTACAGCCCGTTGCCCAGCGACTCTCCGCCGACGGCCCTGAAGTTCAGACCTCCTTCGTCACCCGAGAGAGTGGAGCCGTTGTTGGTGACGCTCACGGTGCCGCGTTTGGTCGGATCGGCGCCATTGCTGGTGGTGGGGGTCGGCAGATTGATCAGCGGGTCCGGCTCCGGCAGGGCGCGGCAACGCAGGGGACTGGGGTCGCCGGCAACGAAGTTCATGAAATACGTGGGGCTGTTGACGCCGCCCACTACCTGGATGTCGGTGCCGTAGATGCCACCGGAGCCGGCCGTCGCCGCGTTGCCGGTTCCCGGGAGCACAGTTCCGGTCTCGTCCACCCCGCCGCCTTCGGAGTTGACGACGATGCGCCCGTTCACGCGCAGGCTGGCGTTGGCACTGCTGGTGCGCAGCCCCGGACGCGCGTTGCGGTCGAGGACCATGACGCCCTCGCCCGCGGCGACAGGTTCGAATCCCGCCACGGCCCGCGCGGTTGCGACGCGGTTGCGGTCGACGCCCAGCACCTGAATGAACAGCGTCTGCACCGGAAAGGTGACGATCACCTCGACATAGCTAGGGTGGCCGGCGTACGGTCCGGAGAGGGGGGGCCAGTTAAAGGTCTGCCCCGCGACGAGCGCTTCTGCGTTGCCAAGCGCGTTGTACTGACGGACGAAGGTTTGTGCAGTTTCGCGCGCTTGATCAGCGGTCTTGCCGCGCACGAGATCCACCGCCGCCGCCAGCGCAGCGGCGTCGGCGGCGTTATGGACCTGGCGATGTGCCGAGAACAGCAACCCCACATCAACGACCAGGCCAATCATCCCGATCAACACCGGGAGGACGATCGCCACCTTCGCCAGCACCGCGCCGCGTCTGGTGCGCCACAGGTGCGGGCAACTGCGCTCAATGCATCTGTTTCGCATGCGAGTGTACTCAGTTCACCGAAAAGCTAGTGCGTCACCTGCATCGTCGAGACCGCACTGACGGCCCAGGTGGGATTGCCAAAGAGGAACAGGGTGGCCGGCTGGTACGTCGTCTGCACCGTTACCCGCACCGTCCTCTCGGGCTCATTGCTCCCGTTGGGCCACCTGATGGAAATGTTCGTCTCGTTCAGGTTCAACCCACCCAGGAACGGGGCGATGGCCTGTGCGATTTCATCCGTGCCGGCAGCCGTTCCGTCGTAAGCGGCCGGTCCCCATTTCGTGAGCTTGGTGGACATGGCTCCGCGGACGATCGCCTGCCGCGCCCCCTGTCGCGCTCCCTGGGAGACGACCGTATAGCGAAAGATCAGCATGCCAACATCGAGCGTTCCAAAGATGAGGATCAGCAGCACCATCAGCACCAAGGCCAACTCGACGGCGGCAGCCCCGCGACGTGCCACCGGACGACCCGCGCGTGGCGGCAAGACACGCGAGACTAAAACTCGATCGCCAGCGCTCATCGGATCCCCCGCATCTCGACGGCACGTCGAAGGTCGATTCGGTTCGGGAGGAGGGGCCAGGACACCAGCATTTCAAACGGATACTGCGCCTCGACGCGCACGCGCCACAGCGAGCCCGGATCGACCGAGCGAGTGGCGGTCACGACCAGGTCGGCATCGCCGAACTGGTCAGCATCAATGATCGGTTGCATTTCGCTCGCCACCTTCTGGCGGACCTGCGTTCGCCAGTTGATCTCGGTGGCGCCGGTGTAGGGATTGACGCTGGCGAAGTCGGCGCCTGCGCGGGCGGCATTGCTCAGAGCGATGTGCGCGTAGGCGAAGCGACCGAGGTCCACCACGCCCAGCACGATCGTCACCAGCAAAGGCAGGACGAGCGCCAGCTCAACGGCTGCGACTCCAGACGGTTTGCGGCGCCCCATCGCGCCACGAATCACTCGACAAGACATCACCCACGCTCCAGTGTCGCGCGTCTTCACGCGCAACCCCAAATCGCCTCGCACAGACACTGGCCCCTGCTCAGAGCCCCGCGGTGGCGGCGAAAGTTTAAGCACGGCGGCAATCAGGTGAATGAATGATGAACAACGAGTGCCGCCCGAAATGATGCCCCACTCGCAGGACGGGCACAGTACCATCATGTTGCCACAATTGCACGAGAAAACAATCGCTTCACTTCTATGAACTTCTCACCTCGAGCGGCAGGCCCCGAGGAATCTGCTGACACTACAGACGGGCAGGCACTTTGGTTCGCGCGCTGTGGAAGCGGGGCCGCAATTGTCGTGAAGCCGCGTACATGGCAATTCGCGCGTGTGGCAATGCGAGCGAGAATTCTTATGTGGTCTGGGAAACCTGAGGGAATTGTCTGGTTATCGGATTGCGCTGCCAGCGACGGCGTCTGGCCTTGGCAATCACGGAGACTGCAACTTTTGAATAATTCTCGACTTAAGCACCGTCTGCACTGTTGTGGTCCAGCCGCTGGAAGGGAGCCGTGTCAAGCGGGTCCGCGCTGGAAAGGCAACATCTTTTCATTTTTTTCTTGAACCTCCGTTCAAAGGCGGAGTATGTTCCCTCGTTAGCAGGATGCGAAAGTTCAGCCGGTTCACGGACGACCGGGACCTGCGGACAGTCAGGGGCTGATTGTCGCAGGTGGGGATGGCGGTGACATCGCGGGATGCACGTCGCTACGAGTTCGTAAAGCTCTACTAAACAGGTGTATTAGTCGGACGCTTCGGCGTCTGTGGACAGAGATTGCTTCTGAAGAAGTTCCGCCGAGTAAAGCCTTCTGACAAGGTACGGCCGGATGTCAGCTTCTTTAAATTGTCAATCTGTCCCCGGTGTTGGCTGTCCGATTATGATTGATTGTGTTTAGCAATTTCACTTCTTTGGCTGGCATATCGCGGTGTGTTACCGCGCTGTGAAACTCCAAGTCCGGGGAAGGGAAGAAACCGGAGAATGGTCATGTCGAATCTCATCAAGCGTTTCGTGAAGGAAGAAGACGGCGCCACGATGGTCGAATACGGTCTGATGGTCGCGCTGATCGCGGTCGTCTGCATCGCGGCCGTGACGCTGCTTGGCACCAACCTGTCCGCCAAGTTCAACACGGCGGCGACGGCTGTCGGCAATGCCGGCACGACCACCACCACGCCGTAGTGTGGCGGAGCGCGTGGAGCCGAAATGGCGAAGGCGGCGGAGGAGTGAAACTGCCTCCGCCGCCTCGCCCGATCGGTAGCATCGAGCCTGCCACTCGACCGGTCACGGGTGCCAGTGAGTTCTGCAAGCAGAGCCTTCCCTTACGGGTTCATGGGTACCTGTTGACAGAGGGTACCTACCGCCAGCACGTGACCGCCCTCTCAAGGAAGGTGCGTGATGAAATCGCTGTGGAACGATGAAGCCGGTGCGACGATCGTCGAGTACGCGCTGATGGTTGCGCTGATCGCCATGATCGCGATCGCAGGTGCGACCCTCCTGGGGTCCGCAGTCGCAGACAAGCTGGGCAACGAAGCCGCGGATGCGATAGCGGCGGCGGGATCCTGAACGAGAGTATGGCCGATCGCTCCGAGTCGCCGCAGGGCGGCAGCGGTCATGCTGTCGCTGGAGCCAATCGGAGCGAGGGCAGGACGTGCAGTGGCCGTTATCAGATCAAGATGTGCAGGCGGTGCAGTGGACAGTGGCAGTGATTGCGTCGCTCGCAGCCGCAGTAGTTGATCTGAAAGTTCGCCGAATACCCAACGTATTGACCGGACCATTGCTGCTCGGGGGGCTGATCTGGTCGGCGGCGATCGCTGGATGGTCGGGGCTCGGGGAATCGGTGGCTGGCGTCGTGATCGTCGGCTTTCCGTTTTTCCTGTTGTGGATGCTGCGGGCTGGCGGCGCCGGCGACGCGAAGATGATGATGGCATTGGGGGCGTGGCTGGGCGTCATGAATGGCGTTGCGGCTTTGCTGGGCGTCGCCTTAGCGGGTGGCGTTGTGGCTTTGGGATACGCGCTGGCCAGGCGGCAGGTGCTGTCCACCGGCGGCAACATGCTGGTGATGATGCTCAGCGCGTTATTTCTGTTCCGGGGCAGCGGGCGTTTTTCGGAAAGGCAGGAATCGATTCCGAGCTTCCGAAGCCCGCAGGGAATTCCCTACGGCGTTGCGATCTGTGTCGGAACGTGCGCAGCAGCCGTGTGGATGTGGGTTGCGCGGTCCTGATGGGTGTGGGCCGTGTGAGTTGTGATCCGGCGCGAGCCGGAGGAAGGTTGGAGCCGTGCGTGTGGCATTAGTGATTCTCGTGGGGTTGGGACTGATTGCGGCACTGGCGGCGGCATTGCTCGTCAAGGTGCTCGTGGTGCCCGCTAAGTCGCAGGCGGGACCGAAAACCGTGGCGGAGGGGGAAGTGCTGGTGGCGGCGCGGGCGCTGCCGGCGATGACGGTGGTGAACAGCACGGCGGTCCTCACGAAAAAGGTCCCGCTGTCCGCCGTTCCGCCCGGGTCGCTGGCCGACCCGGTGCAGGTCGTGGGCAAGGTCCTGACGGTGCCGATGGTCGAGGGAGAAGCCTTCGCGTCGGCCAACTTTGCGCGGCAGGGGTCGGGGGTCCATCTCGCCGCGGCGCTACCCGCCGGCAAGCGGGCGGTCAGCGTTTCCCTCAATGACTACACCGGCATGGTCGGCCTGCTGTACCCCGGAAGCGTGGTGGACGTGATGGTGTCGGTGCAGACGACACAAGGCCGCGGCGGCGCGGCGGGCGAAACCTACACGCGCACGCTTTTGCAGAACGTTCAGGTATTGGCTGTCGGTACCGAGAGCGTGACGGAGGGACGGGGGGAGCGAGGCAAGGACGAGGCAGCATCCAAGACGATCAACAGTGTGATTCAGGGCGATCTCCGCCTCGTGACGCTGCTGGTGGAACCCAAGCAGGCGCAGGCGCTTCAGTTGGCGATGCAGAAGGGCACGCTGTCGCTGGCCCTGCGCAATCCAATGGACCAGAAACCGGTCGAACAGGAGACGACGCGCGTGGCCGACCTCGCCGGATCGCGGATCGGCTCCAACGCATCCTCGGATGTCGCCTCGTCGATCTTCGGCCGGCCGTTAAGTGGTTGGCTGTCGAAGCTGCAGGAACCAGCGGCTTCGGAACCGGATGCCGTGCAGGCGTCCGCCGCAGTCCCCGCAAAGAAGCAGCCGGGAAAGCCGGCGCCCAAGGCTTGGGAAACGGTGATCATTCGCGGGACCGCGTCGGAAGTGCGCTCGTTCCCGATGCCGGAGAAAAAGCCGCCGGAATCATCGGACGCGGCAGTGAGCGCGCGGAACTGAGGGGGGGCTGAACAAGCGGGAAGGGAAGTTTGCGATGCGGCAGAACCTGCGCGTAAAGAACAACCGGGTCGGATCAGGTATTGCGGTCACTGGCGCCGCGCTGCTCATCGGGTTCTGCTTTTGCACCACGGCGCCCGGTCAGGCCACACAGCCGTCGCGCGACCCGACGGAGATCCAACCGCCCGTCGACGCACGTCCGGATAGCGCCAACACCGGCCCGAGCACCGCGACGGTGCAGCAGGCGGATGTCCAGCAGACGGTTCAACTCTACAGCGGCCAAACGCAGTCCATCGACGCGCCCTGGCCCGTCAAGCAGATCACGATCGACCAGCCCCAGATCGGCGACATTCAGATGACCTCTCCCGAGCGCGTCCGGGTCCAGGCCAAGGCGCCAGGATCGGCCGAACTGGTGATGTCCAGCGCGGACGGCGACATCTGGCGCGCCCGGCTGGTCGTCGTCCCGGATCTTCGGGGCCTGCAGGGGCACCTCACGAAGCTCTTCCCGCGGGCCTCGCTCCAGGTGGAGCAGGTCGGCGACATCGTGGTGGTACGCGGCATCCTCCCCCGCGCCGAGGAGGCGGCCCAGCTGCGGCAGTTCCTGCACGCGCTGCGTCTGAACGCAATGGACATGACCACGGTTGCCGGCGTGCAGCAGGTGCAGCTGCAGGTTCGAGTCGCCGAAGTAAGTCGCAGCGCGCTGCGGACGCTTGGGATCAACGCCTTGCACACAGGCAACGACTTTTTTGGGGGCATCCCGATCGGATCGTCGGCGGGGCCACTCGTTCCCGTCAATATTGGTGTCCCTTCTGGCACCCCCGCCGCGAGCAATCTCCCGTTTCAATTCCTCGACGACGTCAATGTGCCGTCGGCGGTAACCCTGTTCGGGGGTTTTCCCGATGCCGATCTGCAGGTGTTCATCCAGGCTCTGGCCGAGAACCAGTACCTGCGGCTGCTGGCCGAGCCGAACCTGGTGGCGCTGAGCGGGGAGGAAGCGACGTTCCTTGCCGGCGGTGAATTCCCGATCCCGGTGGTCCAGGGGACGGGTGGCGACGGGGGCGTTTCGGTCGAGTTCAAGGAGTTCGGCGTCCGCCTCGCGTTTCGCCCGACGGTGATGGGTGACGGAAACATCCGCCTGCTGGTTGCGCCGGAAGTGAGCGAGTTGTCGGACGTGGGGGCGGTCGACATCCAAGGCTTCCGAATCCCATCGGTGGTGACGCGGCGGGTGCAGACAACCATTGAGCTGAAAAGCGGCCAGACATTCGGGATGGCGGGCCTGATCAATCGCACGACCGGCGCCCGCACGTCGCGGGTGCCCGGACTGGGGAACCTGCCGGTGCTGGGAGCGCTGTTCCGTTCGGTGCGCTATAGCCGCAACGATACGGAGCTGGTGGTGCTGGTTACCGCGAACCTGGTGGAGCCGCTGTCCGTACCGATGTCGCACCTGCCGGTGCCGGGGATTCAACATCGCGCGCCCAGTGCGTGGGAACTCTACGCGTTGGGCCGCATTGAAGGCGAGTCTCCCGCGAAGGTGAGTCCGAGGCACTCGGCGGAGTTGAAGCGGCTGGGGCTGGACAAACTGCGCGGACCGGGGGCATGGGCGACGTACGATCGCCGCCGCGCCAACGCGCATCAGGCGTCGCCGGCGGGCGGTCCCGCGGCTTCGGCGCAGTAGGCCCACGCTCTCCGGACTCAGTTGCCGCCGGAGACCTTACTGCTGGCAAATGCACAAGGACGAGCGGCGCGACTTTGCTGGCGCGCCAGCGGCGCGACAGGCAGACTTTTGAGTTGTGCGGCTTTGGGAAGGTTTTGGGATCCATGGAAAGGCAGGACGACCTGGTCGTGATGACGCCGGACGTGACCGTCTCCACTGCGGTGGACGGCGTGCTGGGGTCTAACGGGCGGGTCTGGACGAAAACGACGTTGCGCAGCCTGCGCGACCTGCTGCTGCACCTGGGCCGCGCTACGCCCGCGGTGGCGCTGGTCGACGTTGATCCGCACCCACGGCAGGTCCTGGCTGAACTGGAGCGCGCCAGCGCTCGTTTTCCGGCCGTGCGCTTCGTCGCGCTCTCGAGCGTTTTGAACAACGACCTGTTGCTGGCGGCGATGCAGTCGGGCGTACGGCACGTGGTGGTGAAGCAGACGCTGTTGAAGGAGCTTCCCGAACTGCTGCATCGCCTCACGGGGACGACGGGGACAACAGGCATCCCGCGCGGCAACGTGTTCGGCGTGCTGTCCGCCGGCGGCGGCTGCGGCGCTACTGTCCTGGCCGTGAACCTGGCCGACGAACTCGCCGCCCGCACCGGGCAGCCCTCGCTGTTGATCGATCTCGATACGAGTTACGGGACTGTCGCCAGTTATCTGGGAATCGAGGCGCAGTACGGGGTTGACTACCTGTTGTCATATGGCGGCCCGATTGACGCGCATTTGATCCGCTCGACGGCGACGGTGCACAACGACCGCATCCACGTGCTGCCCAGCCCCGCGAGCATCAACTTCTCCTCTCCCCAGCCGCTGGCGCTGGAGCGGCTGGACCAACTGCTGGAGGCCGCAGCGGAGGCATACGGGGCGGTGGTGATCGATGCTCCGCGCGTTTCGGTGGACGTGGCGGCGGCGCTGGCCGCGGCAACCAGCCGGTGCCTCCTCGCGATGCAGTTGATCGTGAAGGACCTGCGCGTCGCCCGGATGATGGTGGCGGCGCTGACCGAACGGGGCGTGTCAAACGAGGCGGTTCTTCCGATCGTCACCCGCTACGCCAGGCGACAGCACATGATCACGCTGGAAGAGGCTTCCAAAGCGCTGGGCGACCTCCCGGTGAAATGGTTGCGCAATGACTATCACGGCGCCGCCCAGGCGATGAATTTCGGCCAGACGCTCGCGGAGGCCGTGCCGCGTTCTTCGCTTCGCAAGGACATTCAGGAGTTGGCGACGCACCTGACGGTCGCTCAACCAGCGGCACGGTAAGTGAGTGCGAAGCTCCGCGCAGTCCCGTCGCCCGAGGCAGGCTGATGAGGCGGTGATCGGGGCAGGTGATGCAGTGTACGAGCGCGGAATGATTGCCGCGAGAATGGGTTTGTCATGACGATGTTGCAGTCGAAGCTGAGTTCCACGGCAGCGCTTGCTGAATCGCAAGCGGGGGGTAACGGATCGTTCAAGCCCGCGGGCGCGGCGCAGGACCTCAAGGCCCTTGTCCACCGGCGCCTGCTGGAGAACATGGACCTCGCACAAGCGCGGCGCATGCCGCGCGAGCAGCTTTACCAGGAGTGCTCCCGCCGCGTCGATCATCTCCTCAGCGAGCAGCGCAGCCCCCTTTCGGCGCCCGAGAAGCAGCGGCTTCTCCGCGAAGTGATGGACGAAATCTTCGGCCTGGGGCCTCTGGAAGAGTTCCTTCGCGACCCCGACACCACCGACATCCTAGTGAACGGCCCCAAGCAGATCTATATCGAGCGCAAAGGCCGGCTCCAGTTGAGCGAGCTTACCTTCCGAGACGACGAGCACCTCGTGCAGGTGATTCAGCGGATCGCGGCGCGCGTTGGGCGCCGCATCGATGAGAGCGCGCCCATGCTGGACGCCCGCCTCACGGATGGATCGCGCGTGAACGCGATCATCCCACCGCTGGCTCTGGACGGCGCGGCGATGAGCATTCGCCGCTTTGGCGCGATCCCCTTCGACATTCACCGGCTGATCGGCGTGGGCGCCCTTGCGCCCGAGATGGCGCAGTTCCTCGAGGCCGCAGTGCGGGCGCGCATGAACATCCTGATTTCCGGCGGCACCGGCTCCGGCAAAACAACGCTGCTGAACGCGTGCTCGAAGTGGATTCCGGCCGGGGAGCGCGTGGTGACGATTGAGGACGCCGCGGAGCTGCAACTGCAGCGCGACCACGTCGTGCGCCTGGAGACCCGCCCGGCCAACATCGAAGGGCGCGGAGAGGTCAGCCAGCGCGACTTGTTGAAGAACACGCTGCGTATGCGGCCGGACCGGATTATCCTCGGCGAAATTCGCGGGGCCGAGGCGCTGGACATGCTGCAGGCGATGAACACCGGTCACGATGGGTCGATGACCACCTGCCACGCCAACACCCCGCGCGACGCCGTCCGCCGAATTGAAAACATGGTCAGCATGGCGGGATTAAACTTCCCGGTACTGGCGATTCGCCAGCAGATGGCGTCGGCGATCAACTTGCTGGTGCAGGTGGCGCGGCTGACCGGAGGCCGGCGGCGCGTGCTCAACATCGCCGAGATCACCGGCATGGAAGGGGACGTCGTCTGCCTGCAGGACATCTTCCGCTTCAAGCAAACGGGGGTGGACAGCGAGGGCAATGCCGCAGGCCACTTCGAGGTTTCAGGAGTGCGCCCGCAGTCGCTGGAGCGCATCACCGCCGAAGGGATGCGACTGCCGCCGGACATGTTCCGCGCACGGGTGCTTCATTCGGGCGACGCCGCCCCAGCCGCCTCGGCCGGCCCGGCCGGCGCGGCATCCCACGCGCACGGTCACAAGGGCCAACTGCCACCGCCGCTTCCCGTTCGTCGGGTGAGTTAGGAGCAACCGATGTCTGAACCCAACGACTTTTTCAGGCTGCTCATCCAGGGCTCCGTCTTCACGCTGGTCGTCGCGCTGTGGCTGGTGGCGGTGATCATATGGTACCTCCGGCGCTCGCGGCGGACTGAGCGGATTCATCAGCGGATCGGCCTCGGCGACGGCGCCGCCGACGAGGAGCGCGTGCTGCGCTTGTGGCGCGACGGCGAAATGCTCGAGACCTCCGTGCGCGGCGAAGCAAAGCCCACGCTGCTGCAGCGCCTCGAGCGGGTCCGGGAAGACGCCGGCTGGACGATCCCGATGCTGCCGATTCTCGCCGGCCTCATAGTGATCATCCTCCTCTTTGCAGTGGTGCTGTACGTCATCAGCGGAAACCTTCTTCTGCCGGGGATCGTGGCGCTGCTGCTGCTCATGATCTTCCGAGGCGTGCTGCAGATGTGCATCAACAAGAGAGCGCAGGTCTTCGAGAAGCAACTGGTGGATGCGCTGGATCTGGGCGCACGTTCACTGCGGGCGGGGCACCCTTTGGGTGGCGCCTTTCAGCTGATTGCCCGCGAAGTGCCCGCCCCCGTCGGAGCCCTGTTTGAATCCATCGGGGAGCAGGAAGCGCTGGGCGTGAGTGTTCAGGAATCACTGCAGCGGGTGGCCGCCGAGTCGCACAGTCCCGATATGACCATCTTCGCAGCCTCGGTGGTGATCCAGATGCGCAGCGGCGGGAACCTGGCGGACATGATCGAGCGCGTTGCATGGGTGATCCGCGAGCGCATGCGCCTGGGACGCAGGGCACGCGTGTTGGCGGCTGAGGCGCAGATGAGCAAGTGGGTTCTGATGGCTCTCCCGCTCGGGCTGTTCCTCGCGCTGAACGTGCTGAACCCGCAATACGTCAAGACGATGTACGTCACGACGGCCGGCAACGTGATGCTGGCCATCAGCGCCGTTGGATTGATGATCGGCTCGTACGTGATGGGCCGAATGGCAAAGTTGAAGTACTGATGCGCGTGCTCGCTGCCTGGCAAGATGCTCAGGCGGTGTCGGGCAGGAAGAATCGACGATGTACGAAATGCTCATCCCCAGCCTCGCTTTTCTGGCCGTTGTCGGTGTCGGCGGCGCCGTGTTGGTAGTGCGTTCGGCGCGGCAGCGGACGCTGCACGAGCGCATCCACGGCACCTCCTACGGAGGCTATGGAGGCGGGGGAACCGCTGTGGCCAGCTCCGCGTACTCCGGCGCCCGGCTAGTGCGGGCGATGGAGCAGGTCGGACGCGCGGTCTCGACCGAGCAGGCCCCATCCGGGCTGCGGGAGAAGCTCACGCAGGCAGGGTATGTGTCAATCAACGCGCCAACGATCTACGTGGGGGCCCAGCTTTTGCTGGTTGTCGTCGCGCTCGCCATCGCTGCGCCGCTGGTGCTGACGCTCGACCTTTCTCTGCTCATTCGCGGCTGCATTGCCTTCTTCGTGGTTGCCGTTCTCGCGCTGATGCCCAATCTTGTGGTGAGCGCACAACAGCGCAAGCGGCGCGCAGAGGTGCAACGGCATCTACCGGACGCAGTCGACCTCCTGGAAATCTGCGTCTCCGCCGGGATGGGGCTGGACATGGCCTGGAACTCGGTCGCCGAGGAACTTCGGGGCGTAAGCCAGACCGTGGCGGACGAGATGTCGCTGACCACGCTGGAAATGCAACTGGGCGCTACACGCGCCGATGCGCTGCGGCATATGGCAGAGCGTACCGGAGTAGACGACATCTCATCCCTGGTGGCAACGCTTGTGCAGTCGGAAAAATTCGGGACCAGTGTCAGCCAGGCCTTGCGCACCTACGCCGAATCCATGCGGACCGAACGCAGCCAGCGCGCCGAAGAGGCCGCAGAAAAATTGATGGTCAAGCTGCTGTTCCCGATGCTGCTGTTCATTTTCCCGGTGCTGTTCATCGTCATCCTCGGCCCGGCGGGGATTCAGTTGTGGGCGCATTTCAGTCACTGAGCGCGGCGGCAGGTTGTTGTGGTGCGGCCAGTCGTCGGTCCGCTGCCGGAGTAGCAACGAGCATGAAAAACAGACAGGTACCGGTCATCGTAATGCAGGCGATGTGGGTGGCGGTGGTCGCGGGCGTTGTGCTTGCGGTCGCGGGCGGTTGCCGTCGGCGGGCAGACGGCATGGGCCGCATGGACGCCCAAGCCGCCACCAACAAGGCGATGATGCGGCTGATCTACGATCACGCCCGCCAGAATGCGGCCATCGCCGATCACACGATCCACCCATACCACTTCGTGCCCAACGCCACGGCACTGAACCCCCTGGGGTTGCAGCACGTGGCGGATCTCGCTGCCGCGTACCGCACGGCGCCGGGAATGGTGACGCTGCCACGCGGAGACGTGCGCGACGATCTGCACCAGGCCCGTGTGCAGGTTGTTCTGGAGCGCATGGCCGACGCCGGCGTGGACGTGCAGCGGCTGAGGATCGTGGAGGATCCGCAGCCGGGCGATCCCCGGGTCAGCTCGGCCCGCGCGACACGCTTGCTTCTGCAGGCAGAGGTGGGGGCAGGTTCGGGGACGAGTGCAGGTGGGGGCATGTCCGGGGCCGGCGCCTCGGGTGCGGGCAACACAGGTACGACAGGACGCTGAACATGAGCAATCCGCTTAACAACCAGTTGGTGTTCGGCGCAGGGGAATACAACGGCGGCCGCGGGCGCCGTGGCGCTTGCGGTGGGCGCGCCGCCGCTGCCGCCTTGGCCGCTATCCTGCTGCTGCCGTGGCTGCTCGTTCCCGCCGGCTGCGCCAAGGACGAAAAGCCGCCGCGGGGGCATACAGATCACGCTCGCGAAATGGACGATGCCGCCTTCGCCGCCGGCGCGAACAAAGCGCCCAGCCAGGACACGCTCTACGCGCTGGCCCGGATCCTGGCGACGCAGGGGCGGGACGCGGAGTGTGAGTACGTGCTCACGCGGATCCTCCAGGCCCACCCGGAGTACCTTCCTGCCTATGCGGACCTGGGCGAGCTGTATCTGCGCGGCAATCGATTGGAGGACGCCACCACCATCCTGTCCGATGGACTGAGCCGCGCGCCGCAGGATCCGGTGCTGCTCAACAACATGGGGATGTGCTCATTTCTTGAAGCGGAGTACGAGCGGGCACTGGAGGCGTTCACCGCCGCCGCTGCCGCCGCGCCGCGCGATCCAGCTTACCGCGCCAACCGTGCCGCCGCCCTGGGCATGTTGGGCCGCGACAAAGAGGCCAGGAGTGTCTACCAGAGCGTGCTGGATTCCCCTGAGGATGTGGCGCACAACATTGCCGTCCTCCGTGCCGCTCGCGAAGGTAAGGCACCCAGCGCAGCCGCGCCGGTGCGGGGCAAGTAGCCGCTGACCAAGGGGTGGATTGGGCGAGCCATCGTGAAGCTCGCATCCGCGGAGACCGACGTGCGAGAGTCATCGTCACTAACCAGCGACCCGCAGGAGTTGGAGCCGCCCCCGCACGTCTCCACCTTTCCCGCAGCCCCAGACAGCGCAGAGACTGCGCTGGATTATAAGGCTCCTGTAGCGATACGAGGGCAGCAGCAGCCCGTGACAGTGGAGTGGGTGCTGGTGCAGCCAGTGGAGCCGGATAACGACGATCTGGCAACTCCCCGAGGGCTCACGCTCCTCCGTCCAGGCGATGCGGAGGAATCGCTGCTGCTGCCCTTGTTTTTGCCGGATGAGCAACCGCAGCGGGTCGAGGTGACCATCGCCGGGCCACGCTCTGAACTGGTATTGGCTGACGGGGCGCCGCCGCAATTCACGCGGCCCCCGCCTTCGCGCTGGACGGCCGCCTGGCTCACCCTCGTGCTCCTGTTGCTGTTCAGCCTCGGGGGATTGTTGCTCGTCCACGTCCACCGGTCCTCCACAGCCGAGCTTCAGGAGGCACTGGATCGCCAGGAACGGGAGTTTTCCAATCGACTCCTTCAGATCCAGGAGGAGATCGTCGCGCGGCCGAACGTCGACGTGCACCAGTTGAGGCAGGAACTGGCCCTGTGGAACTACGAGCGAGACATCGCCAAGCAGGCGCCTGAATCCGGCGACGAGAAGGATCAAGCGACGCGCGCCACTCACCTGGAGCTGGGTCTGGAGGTTGATCCGGACCCGGCGGACTGAGCCTCGCCGCTTCCGCCACTTCGCCCCCGGTGAAGAGCCCCCAGGCAAAGATCATTCCAGACCCGACCGTATCAAGAAGGGACCTGTGCCCTTGCGGCGGTGTCGCCAAAGTACGCGCTCCAGGCGAGGTCGAGATTCCGCTGTGTCACCTCAAGCGGTTCGTTGCGAAGCCGGCAGATGTCGCGGACGCGCTCCACCAGGTCGCGCGGCTCTGACGAGCGCAGCTCACGCCCCTCTTGCCCGTAACGTTCGATCAGCTTTTCCAGCAGAGCCGGATCCACTGGCGGCGCGCCGGCGCCCGCCGCATACCGGCGGAAGATCTCCACGTACCGCTGCGGCGTCGGCTTGTCTATGTGCAGCCGGTATCCCATGCGGCGCAGGAATGCAGGGTCGGCCACGTCCGATACCTTCAAGTTCGTCGCCACCACCAGCAGCAGCCGGAAAGGCACGCGGATCTTCTGGCCTGTGTTCAGCGTGAGGTGATCGAACTGCTGCTCCAATGGGATGATCCAGCGATTGAGCAAGTCGGCAGGGTCCATCTGCTGGCGGCCGAAGTCGTCGAGCAGGAATGTTCCACCGTTGGCCTTGACGTGCGGCGGGGCTTCATAGAAGCGGAGGGTCGGGCTGTACGCCAGGTCCAGCTCCTGCATCGTCATTTCCCCGCCGGTCACGATCATTGGCCGCTTGATCCGGACCCACCGCTGATCGATGCGGGGATCATGTTCGTACCCGCTGATCGGCTCGTGCACCTGACGGTCGAAGATGCGGATGATGTGGCTGTCGATGGCGATGCAGTGCGGAATCCACAGCTCCCCCTCGACGCTGTTGTGCAGCAGCCGACCGAGCGTCGTTTTGCCGTTGCCCGGGGGGCCGAAGAGAAACAGGCTGCGGCCGGATGAAGCCGCCAAGGCGGCGACGTCGATGCATTCCGGCGCCAGAACAAGCGGCGCCAGCGCCGCTTTGACCGCATCATAATCCACCGGCGCAACCTGCTGAACCTGCCACTCCAGCATCGCCGCGTACTGCTCCAGCGTCACCGGCGCCGGACCGATGTAGCCCGACATCTCCAGCAGCCGCCGCGCGTGATCAATTCCGCGCTGGCTGGTGGAGTAGCGATAGGACATGAACTCGTCGGATCCCAGGATCTCCACGAGCTGCTCGTCCTTCAGCCGCCAGATGATCTTCTCGACAAGCTGAACGGGGAGTTTCAACTGCTCGCTCGCCGAGTCACTGCTTAGCCGCGGGACCGTATTCGACAGCTTGGTAGTGAGATCGGTCAAAGTTGAGTCGGCGACGCCGGTCTCGTCGAATGAGTTTGGTGCCGCGGGGCACAAGACATTCCCCACGCGAATCATTCGTGGCAGGTGCGCCGGCCCATTTGGCGGGCGCATCGGGAGGACCTCGCTGATGCTCATCGGATCAATGGCACTGCTGCTCATCTGGCTGCGCTCCCCTCGAATCATATCCTTCGCCTTGTTCGTCCATCGTGGCATGCTCTGCTCGATGCCGCCAGACCATCGTATACTGCCCGAGCTTTCGGCGCGTCGATTGAGACGATGACATCGGGTTGCGGCGGTGCTCTGAAGTAGGCTCGCCGCCTTTGAACCACAACCCGCGCCTATGGCGCCCTTCGCTCCTGCCAACTGACTGATTCACCGCAGGGGCGCAGAGATCGCGGAGGAAAGAAAGTGCGGAACAACGCTCTCTTCCCTGACCGCTGTGAGCTCTGTCTCTCTGCGGTGGATCCATTTTGTAGCGGATCTTACCAGTTAAAGGGGCTCATGCGTCGCCTCTTGATCTTTCTCGCCGCCTTGTCGTTCTGCGGTTGCGGCCCGACGATACGTGAGCAGGTGGATCAGCAGTTCGGACTGCTATTCGACGCCGGCAAGAGCCTTCTGGTGTCGGTTGAGGCGTTCCGTCTCGGGAGCGGGCGTTGGCCCGCCTCCCCGGCCGAGCTTCGCACGTCGCGGTTCGTCGACTCCGCGGTCGGCTTTGACCGCTACAAAAACCTGCGATTTGAGCCGCTGCCAAACGGAGGTTTGGCGGTGAAGTTCGATCGCTGGGTCGGACCAGGCGGTACTCCGATGATGTCGAACGTCAGCATCGAACTACCTGCCCCGGAGCCGGCCCGCTGAGTTTAGCCAGTTGCTGAAACGGACTGGCCCGGCGGAATGGTTCTTCGTTTTTTCCCTGGCAGCCTTCACCAGACGTCGTTCTGCAGCGTATGCCATACCAAGTATTTCACCCGGTGCTCGATGTGTACGGCGGACCGATCCTGCTCGGGGTATTCGTGCTCCTGCTCATCCTCGAGTCCCGTCGGCCATTGCGACCCTGGGCGGGAGGCATGTTCAACCGGCTGCTGACCAATGTCGGCGTGGCGCTGCCGACATTCGCGGTGATGCGGCTGGCGCTGATCCCTGCGGTCGTTGCGGCAGGGTATTGGGCGCAGCGCGAGCAATTCGGGCTGCTTTACGTGCTGCCGTTGCCGCGTTGGCTCCGCGCGGGGCTGGCGTTCCTTCTGCTCGACTATCTCCTGTACCTGTGGCACATCCTCAGTCACAAGGTGCCGCTGCTGTGGCGTCTTCACAACGTCCACCACACGGATCTCGACCTGGGCGTCTCCACCGCCATTCGCTTTCACTTCGGGGAGATGCTGCTGAGCGGCGTCTTCCGCGCCACCGGTGTGCTGCTCATCGGCGCCGGGCCGGTGGTCGTGCTGGTATATGAGGTCATCTTCGAGGCGTCGGTTGCCTTCCATCACAGTAACTGGCGATTGCCGTTCTGGCTGGAGCGGCCGCTAAGCTGGCTCATCGTCACGCCGCGGATGCACGGCATTCATCACTCGATTGTGCGACGGGAGACCGACTCGAACTATTCCAACCTGCTCAACGTGTGGGATCGCATCCATCGCACGATCCGGTTGAACGTGCCGCAGGATCAGATCACCATTGGAGTCCCGGCCTATCGCGATGGTCGTGATCTCACAGTCGCAACCCTTTTGGCGATGCCGTTCCGACCTCAGAAAGAATACTGGCGCACGCCCGACGGCATAGAGCCAAGCCGGGTCGAGAGCGGCAAGCGCGACCGTCTGCAACCTTGATAGATGGATGAGCGGTGCTGCGAGACGATTCCGTGTTGAACCCCTCCACCGCACCTATCATCGCCGCCACCATTGGAAATTTGATGGTCCACCCCCGCATCGCGCTCCATCGCCCGAACCTTTGAATGAACTGAAACAGCGCGGCCGCCGCTGTGGGCGCCCGCGCGGGGGCTCCTCGCGGGGGCTACGTGGCGATCAGCAGGGCCACAGGGAAGTCGGCCAGGAGCGTGGCGAGGGGGAGCGGTTCGCCGGCGGCGTCGATCGTGGCGCCGGTGAAGACGCTGCGCCACCGGCCACGTGGGAGAGCGAGCGTCGTGTCGGCCCAATTCCAATCCCCGCCCCAACCCGCCCCGCCTTGATCCACGCCCCGATCCCCGCCGTCGCCCCCGCCGCTGCCGACGAGCGTTGCGGGCAGGCGCGGAACCACGACGATGGCGGACCGATCCTCCTGGCGGCGGGCGAAGGCGAACGCATGGGCGGCTTTCGCTCCTGATGCGGGCAATGGCTCGTATGTGCCGGTGGTGAACAACCCCGGGTGCTCGCGGCGGAGCGTCAGCGTGCGCCACGTGACGAAGAGCTTCACCCGGCCGTCGGTGATGTGCGCGAGCAGCTCCCGCGCATCGGCATCTCCCCGCAGCGCATCGAGCAACTCCCGCCGCCGGGCGTAATCGACCGGGCGGCGGTTGTCTGGATCGACGAGCGAAAAGTCCCACAGCTCCTGGCCCTGATACGTGTCGGGAACGCCCGGCGCGGTGAGACGCAGGAGCGTCTGCGCAAGTGAGTTGATCAGCCCGAGGCCGGCGACCCTCGCCTGGAACGGGACGAAGTCGTCGAGGAACGGGCGGTGGGACAGGATCTGCGCGACGAAGGCACGCACGGCGTTCTCGTACGCTTCGTTGGGGCTCGTCCAGCTGGTGATGAGCTTCGCCTCGCGGCACGCCTTGGTCATGTATGCCTGGGCGCGCGCGACGAGCGCATCGTCGGCGTCGGTGGCGTTGAGCGGCCACACGCCGATCAGCGTCTGGTAGAGCAGGTACTCGTCATTGCGGCTGGGCGCGGGCTGGCCGGCGAGGTCGCGGCGATGCGGCGCGTTGGCCTCGCCCCAGCGCGTGACGTGCTCGTGCCACTGATCAGGAATTTCCGACAGTACGTTGATCCGCGCCCGCACGTCTTCGCTGCGCTTGGTGTCGTGGGTCGACGTGGCTGAGAGCGCGTGCGGCCAGAGCCGTTGACGCTCCGCCAGGTACGCGTGCATCGCCTGCGGCGTGGTGCCGAAGTGGTTCGGCTCACCGCCGACTTCGTTGAGGCTGATGAGCCGGTTGTAGATGTAGAAGGCCGTGTCCTCGATGCCCTTGGCCGTGGTCGGGGCGGTGAGCTGCTGGAACTTCCCGGCGAAGTGGACGGCGGCGGGATCAGCGCCCAGCGGGGAGCGGAGCAGGACGACGTCGGACACGTAGCGGAACACGTTGGAATCGGTCGTCGGATTCCGCTTGATCGCGCGCTCAACCGCCAGCTCGAGGTTCCGCGCGTCGGACTCGTGCACACCGGCCGAGGTTACGTACGAGCGGTAGACGGGGAAGCAGGCGATCAGCTCGCGCAGGGCGTCGTGCAGCCCCATGAGCGTGAAGTCGCGCGTGCGCCGATTGCCTTGCGCGATCCGGTCGAGCTGGTGGGCCAGCATGTTCAGCTCGCCAGCCAGTGAGATCTTGAGGATCAGCTTTTTTTTCTCGTACACCAGGTCGTCGAAGTCGATCGTGTTGGCAATCCAGTCGGCGTAAATCCGCGTGAGCGCGTCGACAGAGCAGCCGTCGACGAAGAGGCCATTGGCCATGACGAGAAAGTCGTAGCCGCTCGTGCCGTGACAGGCCCAGGTCTCGGGAAGCGGCTCGTCGATCGCGAGGATTTTCTCCGCCAGGACATAGAGCGGCCGATCCTCCGCTGCGCGGGCCTCGGGCAAGCCGGCCTCACGCGCATAGCGCCGCTGGAGGCGATCAAAGTACTCCTTGGGGTCATACAGCCCGTCTGGATGGTCGATGCGCAGCCCGGCAACCCTTCCTTCGCGCAGGAGCTGGAAGGTGAAACGATGAACATCGTCGAACACCTCCTGCCGCTCCATGCGCAGCGCGGCCAGATCGTTGATGTCGAAGAAGCGGCGGTAGTTGATCTCATCACTTGCGATGCGCCAGTAGGCGAGGCGGTAGTGCTGTTGCGCGATCAGCTCGTGAAGCGCATCGAAGTTGCGCGGATCGCCGGGCGTGCCGTTGTAACGCCGGAGGATGGCTGCGATGTCTTTGCCGTCGCTACGTGGGCAGGTCGTGGGGTCGATGGGGAAACGGTGCTCGTAATAGCGGAGGACGAACTTTCCACCCTCGTGCGCGAGCCGCAGTTCGCCTTTTTCAAGCACCTCCCCGTATTGCGATCCGAGCACCGGCAACATCACCTTGTCGCGCAGCTCCGACCGGGGTGAATCACGCCAGGCGACGTCGAAATGCGAGGAGTACCTCGACGCTCGCCCGTGTTCGAGCACGTCGTTCCACCAGGCGTTGTCGTTCGTGCCGACGCCCATGTGGTTCGGCACGGTGTCGAGGATGTGGCTCATCCCCCGCCGTTTCATGGCGACGATCCACGCATCCAAATCGGCGCCGGTGCCTACCTCGGGGTTGAGGCGGCTATGGTCGATGACATCATACCCGTGCGTGCTCCCTGGGCGGGCCGCGAGGTAGGGCGAGGCGTACGCGTGCGTGACGCCGAGGTCCGCGAGGTAATCCACGATGGCCGTCGCGTCGCCGAAGGTGAAGCCGGCGTGGAACTGGAGGCGGTAAGTCGATTCCGGCATCCCGACCTGCAGGTTCATGAGAACCTCTCCTCCATCTCGCCCGTCGCCACGCACGCATGTCGGACGAAGGCACGCACGAGCGCACCGACGGCACAATTGCTACGGCATCAGCGGTTGGCTGGCCTCGTGAGGGGATGGCTGCCGCACGGGGCCGGCCTCGCGCCGAAGCTGCTCGAGCTGCGCGGGCGAAACACTCCGCCCGGCGAGCTCTCTGGGCACCACGCGGAGCAGCGCCAGCGAGCGCCCGAACAGCGGGAATTTCTCCCCGCCGCGGCAGATGCGCACCGGTGCGTCGGGATCGCGCGTGTCGATCATGGTCTCCCAAACCATGCCCTCGGTCGTCTCGGGCAGCTGGAACAGCACCTCCTCCCAGTGCGCGTTGAGCAGCAGCATCAGCGTGTCGCCGCGGATCGGCTCGCCCCGCTCGTCGACCTCGTCCATCACGTCGCCGGCCAATCGCATCCCCAGCGTGCGGGTTTGATCCGCGTTCCAGGTCTCATCGTTCATCTCCGCGCCGCTTGGGTCGAAGAAGGTGATGTCCTTGATCTCCGAGCCGCGGATCGCGCGGCCCTGGAAGAACTTGCGCCGCTGAAGAACCGGCTGCTCCTGCCAGATCCGCGTGCACCGCCGGCAGAACTCGAGGAACTGGCGCTTGCGCGCATCGCTCAGATCCCAGTTGTGCCATACAAGCTCGTTGTCCTGGCAGTAGGTGTTGTTGTTGCCGTTTTTCGTGCGGCTGAACTCATCGCCGCCGTAGATCATCGGGACACCCTCGGAGAACATCAGGGTGGCGAAGAAGTTCCGCTTCTGCCGCTCGCGCAGCGCGACGATGTTGGGGTCATCCGTGGGCCCTTCGACCCCGTGGTTCCACGAGTCGTTGTCGTCCGCCCCATCGCGGTTGCCCTCGCCGTTGGCCTCATTGTGCTTGCGGTCATAGCTGACGAGGTCCTGCAGCGTGAAGCCGTCGTGGGCGGTGACGAAGTTGATCGACGCGTACGGGCGGCGGCCGTCGTCTTCGTACAAGTCGCTGCTGCCCGTGAGGCGCGTCGCGAGTTCGCCGGCCGTGCCGCCGTGCCCCTTCCAGAAGCGGCGGACGGTGTCACGATATTTGCCGTTCCACTCCGTCCAGAGCACGGGAAAGTTGCCGACGAGGTAGCCGCCCGGCCCCAGGTCCCACGGCTCGGCGATCAACTTCACCTGCGAGAGAATGGGGTCCTGGTGAATGATGTCAAAAAACGCCCCCAGCCGGTTCACCTCGTGCAGCTCGCGAGCCAGCGTGCTGGCCAGGTCAAAGCGGAACCCGTCGACGTGCATCTCCGTCACCCAGTAGCGCAGGCTGTCCATGATCAGCTGAAGCACGCGCGGGTGCATCATGTTCAGCGTGTTGCCGCACCCGGTGAAATCCACGTAGTAGCGCGGGTCTTCCGGGGACAACCGGTAGTAGCTGGCATTGTCGATCCCGCGCCACGACAGCGTCGGGCCCATGTGGTTGCCTTCGCACGTATGGTTGTAGACCACGTCGAGGATCACCTCGATGTTGGCGGAATGGAGCGTGCGCACCATCTGCTTGAACTCGACGACGCTGCCGCGCGGCGATGACTTAGACGCGTACTCTGTGTGCGGGGCGAAGTAGTTGAGCGTGTTGTAGCCCCAGTAGTTCGTCAGCCCCTTCTCCAGCAGGTTGCGGTCGTCGAGGTGATAGTGGACCGGCAGCAGCTCGATCGCTGTCACGCCCATGCTTTGGAGGTGCTTGATGACCGATTCGTGCGACAGCCCGCCGTACGTCCCGCGGCGCTCCTCTGGGACATCGGGGTGGCGCATCGTCAGCCCCTTGACGTGCGCTTCGTAGATGAGCGTCTTGTGCCACGGGATGCGCGGCGGGCGATCGTCGCCCCACGTGAACGCTGTATCCACCACCGCCGCCAGCGGCGCGAACGGCGCGCTGTCGCGCGCATCTATCGCCAGATCGTCCTTGCCGACTCGATATCCGAACAGCGCATCGTCCCAGCGAACGTCCCGGGCGATGGCCTTGGTGTAGGGATCGAGCACCAGCTTCTTGGGGTTGAACCGGTGCCCTTCCTCGGGCTTGTACGGGCCATACACGCGATAGCCGTACAGTTGCCCGGGCTCCAGATCGGGGAAGTAGCCGTGCCACACCATGTCGGTGTGCTCCGTCAACCGGATCCGCTTGGACTCGCGCTTGGAGGCTACCGAATCGAACAGGCACAGCTCGACCTTCGCCGCGTGTTCCGAGAACAGGGCAAAGTTGACGCCGGCGCCGTCCCACGTCGCGCCCAGGGGGTACGGTCGTCCCGGCCAAACTCTCATCGTTGCGGTTCCTTCTGTCATCTGACTCACGCTCGTCCGCCGTTGCGCGGGAGGCACTCTGCGGCGCAGAGCGGTTCCATCCCGCGTCGCGCCGGCACAGTTGCAGAACGTTACACGCTGCGCACCATCCCCGGCAACGAACGAAAGAGGGGCGGCGCCCGCGCGGACGCCGCCCCTTCGTTCTTCAGGAACTCCCGTGCAACCTATTGCAGCAAGGCCAGCACGTTCTGCGGCGAAGCATTCGCCTGCGACAGCACCGACGTGTTCGCCTGCACGAGGATTTGTGCACGCGTCAACGCCGCCGTCTCTGAGGCGAAATCCGCGTCACGGATCGCGCTTTCGCTGGCGGTCACGTTCTCCAGCGCGATGGAGAGGCTGTTCACGTTCGTCTCCATCACGTTCTTCTGGAACGCGCCCAGGCGCCCGCGGAGGGTCGCCACCTGGCGGAGCGCCGTCGTGAGCACCTGCTGACTCGTGATCGTGTTGCCCGACACCAAAGATGCAGAACCGCCGCTGGCCAGCTCCGACAGGTAACCGACCACCTCATCGCCCAGCTTCGTCGTCGAGACGGAACTGATGCCGATGTGCACCTGCCCCTGGCGGTTCACCTCTGATCCGATCTGAAAGCGCGCGCCTCCGCCGGTGATGTGGAAGGTCGTATCGGCGGCCGTCTGCTGAGCGAACGCCGCGTCCAGCCGCAGCTCGATGTCCAGGTTGCTGTTGCGGACGCTGGCGGTGATCCCGTCCACCTCGGCCGTGTTGCCGTTGATGTTCACCTGGGCATCGACGCCAAAGTCCTTACCGTCGGTGAATGCGCCGTTGACCGTCTTGACGCTGACGAACTGGCGCGAGCCGAACGCCGTCGAGTTAAACACCAGGTCCGTGCCGCTGACGATGGCGCTCACGCCTGTCGCGGCAGTGAGCTGGTTCACCGCCGTCTGCACGGAGCTGATGGTCGTATTTGCGGCGAAGCTCAGCTGCTCGGCGCCGGCGTTTCCCGCGACTTCAATGGTCACGGCCTCCGTGCCGACGGTGGCGCCGGTGAACGTCACCGCCCCCAGCTCGGCGCTGGCCAGGACTTCCACCGCGATGCTCACCGAGCCGTTGTCGGGGAGCTTTGAGGTGTTGATCTGCACGACGTCGATGGCGGTGCTCGCCACCCCGCTGGTCGTGTAGTCGAGCGAGCCGTTCAGCAGCTTCACCCCGTTGAACTGGGTCATGTTGGCGATGCGATTGATGCTGTTGAGGATCGAGTCCACCTGAAGCTGATTGGCCTTGACTTCCTCGGGCGAGAGTGCGCCGACGTTGGCCGCTTCGATGGTGAGGCTCTGGATTTCCAGCAGCAGCGCCGAGACTTCGCCCAGCGCGCCCTCGGCCGTGTTGATGACGTTGGTGGCGCGCTGCGAGTTATCGATCGCCTGGTTGATGCCGCCGATCTCCGAGCGAAGTGTTTCGCTGGCAATCAGTTTGGCGGGGGCGTCCTTGCCCGTGTTGATCTTCAAACCGCTGCTCAGGCGCTGCAGGCGCGTGGCCAGGTCGGCGTTGTTGCGGTTGAGGCGATGGATCGCCTGTAAGGATGAAATGTTGGAATTGATCCGGCTCATAGGGGTATCCTCCGTGATACGTTCACTGAAAGCCGCGACCGGTGTCCATACCGGGCGCGTGCGGGAACGACGTTGTCTGTTCACCGGCCCGATCGGATTCCCCGATGTGGCCGAACTGTGTGCGAGACGACCGGCGCTCCGCCCGGCATGGATGTCTGTGCAGGAGAGTGGCTGGTGTGCGGACCTCCTTGTCAGAAGCTGCGCCGAATCCGTTCGGCACGTCTGTTCGTGATTCAATTTCGACGCGACGGCAGCGCAAACTTGAGCAATCCCCCCGCAGAACCTGCGCGTCCGGCGCCGCCCGATAATCGTCGCGGTTTTCATGTTCATGAGCCCTCCTGCGATCTGCCAGCCGGTCGAATGAAGGACGCCGCGCAAGATGTGCCGGTCTTTCGCATCCTCCGCGCCGCGGTCGACCAGAAGGAGTTCGGCGAGTCCCCCCCCCGGCTCCGACAGTCTCTCTCCGCCGCCCCAGCACCCCTCGCTTCGATCGCCCGCCGCGCACCCGCCACGCTGGCCACGCCCGCGATCATCAACACAACGCCCGCCCGCCTGATACAATCCTCATAGCGGCCGGTTCAGTTCAATCCACTTTTATGCGGCGTGCGACCGGGCCTGTGAGCAGCCGATGGCCGGGCGGGGCATGCGGCATAAAGTGCTTATCGCTATGCGGCGTTCCCCTGTGGGGTCTCCAAATGTCTTCTGCAGTCACTTGCTTTGGCAGACAAGCTGGGCTCGTGATCCTGTTCATGGTCGCCGGAACAGGATGTATTGCGCATCAATTCGTCAGCACAGAGCAGCCACTAACGGTGGTGGTGCGGGACCAGCGATCACAAGAGACAGTTCCGGGGGCTGAGGTAAGCGTCTCACCGCTCCCCATGCCCGCAAACCAGGTGCATTCGGATCAGAGCTACCTGAATCAAATGACGTCGCACGCTAAGAACAAAGGGATCACCGATGCCACTGGTCGGGCCACGATCGCGGTGAGTACGAGCATTTATCAGGGCGTATTCGACACGCGAAAGCCCCTCGGTGATCGCCTGAGTAACAGGACATTTCTTTTTCGGGTCGGCGAGGACGTGTTCGAGGTACCGCTGCGCGTTGGAAGAGAAGTGTGTGGCGAGACGTACTGTGTCACGGTTGAGCAAATTGGAAAAGCGATGTGGCAAGAAGAGAAGAGCGAAGAAGTCGTGGCCGATTCACGTGTCACGGAGGAGGAAAAGGAGAAGATCCTTCAGGTGGCGCGAAGGGAAGTAGCCGCGCGCGAAGACTGGGCCGACCGTGCACACTATGAAGTCTGGCGACGTCCCGTGGGCCTCGACAGGTGGTGGGTTACGGTGCGCCGCGCGCTCAAGTATCGAAAGGACGGCCGGCCAGTATTCGCCGGGGAGAACGTGGATGTCATCGTGCGCATCGATGAGCATGGCGGCGTGATAGAGTATCGTGACAAGTAGACTTGCCGGAGGTCTCGGAGTCGGCATACGACCAACTCCATCTGGGTCCGGAGACGCGGCGTGCGACCGGCCGCTTGAGCAGCCGCTGTCCTGTCGGCGCAGGCCGCATAAAGTGTTCTTCGTTATGCGGCAGGAGGGACGATCAAAGGGAGGGACGTAGCTCTTTTCTGAGCACATGCTTTCAAAAAGATCTACGTCCCTTTCGATCTCACCCCCCTTCATCTCACCCGTCGCTCTACCCGACAATCGCCTTCACCACGTGTCCGTGCACGTCTGTCAGGCGGTAGTGGCGGCCCTGGTAGAAGTAGGTGAGGCGTTCGTGCTCGATGCCGAGTTGGTGGAGGATGGTGGCCTGGAGGTCGTGCACGTGGACGGGGTTTTCGGTGACGTTGTAGCCGAAGTCGTCGGTGGCGCCGTAGGTGATGCCGGGCTTAATGCCGCCGCCGGCCATCCAGCCGGTGAAGCAGCGGGGATGGTGGTCGCGGCCGTAGTCGGTGGCGGTGAGCTTGCCCTGGGAGTAGTTGGTTCGGCCGAACTCGCCGCCCCAGACGACGAGGGTGTCGTCGAGCAGGCCGCGCTGTTTTAAGTCAGTGATTAAACCGTAGCAGGCGCGATCGACGTCCTTCGCCTGGCGGCGCAGGCCGGCGGGGAGATTGCCGTGGTGGTCCCAGCCGGGGTGGTAGAGCTGGATGAAGCGCACGTGGCGCTCGGCGAGGCGACGGGCGAGCAGACAGTTGGCGGCGAACGTGCCGGGGTCGCGCGCTTCTTCCCCGTAGAGGTCGAACATCTCCGGCGGCTCGGATGAGATATCCATGACCTCCGGCACGCTGGTCTGCATGCGGTAGGCCATTTCATACTGGGAGACGCGGGCGTTGATTTCGGGATCGCCGATGTCCTGGAACTGCATGCGGTGCAGTTCGGCGAGGCGATCGAGCATCTTGCGGCGGCTGGTGTCGGAGACGCCGTCGGGATTCTTCAGGTACAGGACCGGGTCCTTGCCGGCGCGGAACTGCACGCCCTGGTGCGTGCTGGGGAGAAACCCATTGCCCCACAGCCGCGCGTACAGCGGCTGGTCGATGCGGTCCTTGCTGATCAGCACGACGAACGCGGGAAGGTTCTGATTCGCGCTGCCCAGGCCGTAGCTCAGCCACGCCCCCATGCTGGGCCGGCCGGCGATCTGATGGCCGGTCTGGAAGAACGTGATGGCGGGGTCGTGGTTGATCGCCTCGGTGTGCAGTGATTTGATGAAGCACAGCTGATCAACGATTTTGGCCGTCCATGGCATGAGCTCACTGACGGTCGCGCCGCAGTCGCCGTGCTGGGCGAACTTGAAGATCGAGCCCGCCAGCGGCAGCGACGCCTGGTTGCCGGACATCCCCGTCAAGCGCTGCCCCATGCGCACGCTCTCGGGCAGATCCTGTCCGTTCATCCGGTTCAGCAGCGGCTTGTGATCGAACAAATCGTGCTGCGACGGCCCGCCGGACATGAACAGGTAAATGACCCGCCGCGCCTTGGGCGCCAGGTGCGGCGCGGGGAGAACGCCTTTGAACGAGCTCGGCGGGATGGCACTCGCCGCGCGCAGGTCGCGGTTGAGGAGCCCCATCAAGGCGACGCCGCCCATGCCCAGCCCAAACCGGCCGAGGAAGTCCCGGCGGTTCATGGAGTAGTCGATGTTGTTGCAGTACTTGGGCATCGGCGTCTTCCTGCACTCCGAAGACAGGAGTTTTTAGCCAAGAATGACACGAATGGACACGAATGAAGACATAGGCATCACACTTATTGCTTACTCATGTCTATTCGTGTCATTCGTGGCTGAACTCTTCGTCTTCTCTTTACCTCCGCATCACAGCACCATCGTGGTTGAACAACGCGATGGCCAACACTGTGCCCGCCGCGAGGTCGGCGCGGTCGAGGGTTTCGTCATTCGGCTTCTCGCCGACCTTCAGCAGCTTTGTGGCGGCGTCGGGATCGGCGGCGAAAAGGGCGCGTTGTTCGGCGTACAGCTGCTTCAGCACCTCCAGCTCGCGCGAGTTGGCGGCGCGTCCGGTGAGGAGACGCACGGCCCATCCGATGCGGTCGTCGAGCGTCGCGCCGTCCTCCATGAGCATGCGCTGACTGACGAATCTCGCGGCTTCAACGATCTGCGGGTCGTTCAGCAGCGCCAGGGCCTGGAGCGGTGTGCTCGTGCTCTGGCGCTGGACGGTGCAGTTGCTCCGGTCAGCGGCGTCGAAG
This sequence comes from Tepidisphaeraceae bacterium, assembly GCA_035936155.1. Taxonomy (GTDB): domain Bacteria; phylum Planctomycetota; class Phycisphaerae; order Tepidisphaerales; family Tepidisphaeraceae; genus DASYWJ01. The sequence goes on from DASYWJ010000053.1 coordinate 29,737, forward strand.
AGCGTCATCGCGGGCGGCGGGACCGTGCGCTTCCAGAACGTGTAGAGGCTGCGGCGGTACAGCCCCTCGCCCTTGTCCTGGTCGTAGGTCGGCTTGCCCATCGCGACGTCCCACAGCCCGTCGGGCTGGTACGGCCTGACGCTCGGCCCGCCGAGCTTTTCGACGAGGAGATTGCTCGCCAGCAGCGCCTGGTCGCGGAGCATTTCGGCGGTGAGCCGGCGCGCGGGGCCGCGCGCCAGCAGCGCGTTGGCCGGGTCGGCGGCGAGCAGCTCGGGCGCTGCGCGCGAGGATTGCCGGTACGTCGCGCTCAGCGCGATCGTTTTCAGCAGCCGCTTCATGTCCCAGCGCATCTCGCCAACGAACGCGCGGGCGAGGTGATCGAGCAGCGGCTGGTTGATCGGCTGAGCGCCCTGCGTGCCAAAGTTGTCGCTCGTCTCGACCAGCCCCACGCCGAACATCTGCTGCCATGCGCGATTGACCGTTACGCGTGCGGTGAGCGGGTTGCCTGGGTCGAGGAGCCAACGCGCGAAGCCGAGCCGATTGCGCGGCGCACTTTTCGGGAACGGCGGGAGGAACGCGGGCGTGTCGGCGGTGACCGGCTCGCCCGGCGCATCGTACGCGCCACGCATCAGCACGAACGCCGGCTTTGGCGTCGGCAGCTCCTGCATGGCCATAATTTCAGGGATCGGCGTGACGAGATCATTCTCGGTCTTTCGGAGCGACGCCAGCTCCGCCGACAGCTGCTGAATTGGCGCATGCACCGTCGCGACGAAGTAGTCGAGCAGCGCCTCCGATGATGCATCAGCCGCCGCCCAGGTTTTTTCAAAATCCTTCCGCCCCGCCAGCTGCATCGCCTCCAGCGGGGTGAGGGCGCGATTGAACACGCGGAACTCGTCCACCTTCCCGCCCTTAAACCCGTTGTCGCGGAAACGATGGCCGATCGCCAGCGGCGGCTCCTCGCCGCCGTAGGTGATGTCCTTCCACAGGCCGTCGCGGATGATTTCCAGCTCGGCCGGAGCGCCGTTGATGTAGATCCGCACACCCGCGGCCTTGCTCGACCCATCGTACGTCGCCGTCACGTGCGTCCACTCGTCGATCGGCACCGGCGATTTCGTCACGACCTTCAGCGAATTGCCCGGCCACATGTGATGCAGCCCCAGCGCGACCCGCCCGTTCTCCAGCAGCAGCTCATACCCGCGGCTGCCGGCGTCGATCGGCGCCTTGCTCTTGTGCGCGACTACCATCCGCGGCGCGTGGGACGGCGTCTGCAGCCAGAGGCTCAGCGTGAACGGTTCGGCCCGCGAGAACTTCCCGACATCGCCGCCGAAGGTAAATCCATTCTCGCCGTCGAGCAGTGCCGCCTTGCCGATCTTCCCTTCCACCAGCGCCGGACCTTCGATCACCTTCACGTTGTCCTGCGCCAGCTCATCGAACGCGTGGTGCACGACGCCGCCCGAGATGCCCGCAGGCATCTCGCCCTTCTCCGCCAGCCATTTCCTGAACGGCTCGCGCGATGGCTCGCGCAGGGCAGCGAGCTGATTCTCCCTGGCCGCGATCGACGCGCGCAGCTCCGCGAGCTTCGCGTCCTGTTCGTCGGTGCTCAGCAGCACCGTCGGCACGGGCATCGAGCTCGTGAAGTACGGCGTCTGCCCGGACTCGTCGATGTTCTGGAAGAACGCGAACATCGCGTAAAAGTCGCGCTGCGTGATCGGATCGTATTTGTGGTCGTGGCAGCGCGCGCAGTCCATCGTCAGGCCGAGGAACGCCGTCCCCGCCGCGTTCACGCGATCGACGACGTACGCGACGCGGAACTCCTCCTCGACGATCCCCCCCTCCTCGTTCTGCATGTGGTGGCGGTTGAACGCGGTGGCAATGCGCTGCTCCTTCGTCGGATCGGGCAGCAGATCGCCCGCCAGCTGCCACGTCACAAACTGGTCGTACGGGAGATTGTCGTTGAACGACTTGATCACCCAGTCGCGCCACGGCCAGGTCGGGCGGTAGCGGTCCATCTGATAGCCGTGCGTGTCGGCGAAGCGGGCCAGGTCCAGCCAATCGCTCGCCATCCGCTCCCCGTAGCGCGGCGAAGCGAGCAGGCGATCGACCACCTTCTCGTACGCCTCCTCCGACGTGTCGGCGATGAACGCATCGATCTCCGCCGGCGTCGGCGGGAGCCCGGTGAGATCGAACATCACCCGCCGAATGAGCGTCGCCTTGTCGGCCTCGGGCGCCGGCTGAAGCTTCGCGTCGCGCAGCTTCGCGCGGACGAGCGCATCGATCGGATTCTTCGCCTCCCCATCCGGAATGGTCGGCGCCATCGGCGGGACAAACGCCCAGTGCTCCCCCCACGTCGCCCCCTGCTCCACCCATCGCTTCAGCGTCTCGACCTGCGCCGGCTTCAACTTCCGGATGTCATCATGCGGCGGCATGACCTCGTCGGGATCCTTCGACGTGATCCGCCTGAGGAGCTCGCTGCCCGCCGGGTTGTGCGGCGCGACGATCGTCACCCCGTCTTTGACGCCAAACGCCCCCTCCTTCGTATCCAGCCGCAGCTTCGCCTTGCGGGCGTTCTCATCGGGCCCGTGGCAGTGGTAGCAGTTGTCGGACAGGATCGGCAGCACGTCGCGCGCATAATCCACCGGCTGCGCAGCGGCAGCCGCGCCGAGCCCGGCAAGGGCGACGACGACAACGAGGCAGATCGGCACATAAAACGGCTTGATCATGATCGAGCGCTCAGCGCATACGGCACTCGCCGCGCTGCGCTACCGCCCACAGGATACTGCGTTGCCCGCACGCACAGGGTTCGTTTCAGCGCGAATTGGTTGCGATCCAGCGCAGCCGCGAATGCCCCTCACTCCCCCACCATCGCCCCCGCCCCCGCGCCCTCGACTGCAAACCCCCGCCCCCCATCCCTTCGCCGCTTCCGCCACCACCGCACCGGCCCGATCGCCGTCAGCAGCGGGAGGCGCCAGAGGGGGAGGATCACTACAGCGGCTCTGCTGATGAAGTACCAACCGACATCCAGCCAGTCCACTCGCTCTAGAGCGCTTGACTGTTGAATGTAGCATGCTCAAGCGGCAGCGTATCCGCAGTGTTGAAACCAGTT
>DASYWJ010000054.1:0-36908 GCA_035936155.1 Tepidisphaeraceae bacterium
CCCGCAATTTCCGCTGCAACGCCAGCCGCTCGTGACCCTTGAGCTTCACGACGTACTTCTTCGCCATCCCGGCCTCCTTGCCATTGATGGCCACAGCATGACGCACCTTCACACTTCAGAGGAACTGTGTTAATCCACTAGAACAGTTCTCGACGCTGTCTTGGCCGATTGCGCGTATGATGCCGCCGATCGACGATAAGAAGGCGACGATGGCGGCTCTCACTTCTGCGTTGTCCTGTCGGCAAAGACCGCGTCGAGCTACGTCGTCGTTCCCGGCACCGGCGAGATCCTATTCTTCGGTGACGCCTGGAAGACCAAGGCGGAGTCTGCTCGCGACCGGGCGGTTAAGGCGTGCGAGTTTGAGGCGGGCAACCAGCCGTGCGCGGCCGGTACGGAGTGGCAGAAGATTTACGGGGATTTCATCCCAATGTGCCGACATGGCAACACGAAGTACAGCTCTCGCACTCGAATGCAAGCGGCTCTCCGAGTCCTGCCTTTACACGTCCACGCAGTTCTTCATCTACGTCCGCTGGCTACGATGGATTCGGATCGGGTTTGTAGCGGTTCCACTCGTGCTCGGATCGCTAGCGACGTGGAAGGTCGTATCGGGCGCAGAATCATACGGTGCGAAGTGGTTCGCTGCGATTTGCGCGTTTTTGGCGGGACTCTTGCCGTCCATCTACTCGGCGCTGAAGCTTGATGACCGGCTGGCTGAGGCGGCACGCCTTGCGGCGGAATTCAAAAATCTCCAAGACCGTTTCCGCCAGGCCGCCCTCGTAACAGCGCTTAAGAGTTCGGAACGCTTATGCAGCGGCTGGAGGACGCACGGAGACCGAGCCTCACGCCACCGGAATACTTCTTCCAAGTTGCAGAACACTCCCATCGCATTCAGCGCGTCGTAGACCTCCCGATACAGCTCCCGCTTGCGCTCGTGCGGCAAGTGATGAATCGCGAAAGATGAGCAGACCACATCGAATTTCCCCCAATCCGGCAGCGGTCGCGCCAAATCATGCTCCCTCACCCGCACGCGCGAGTCATCGCGAAAGCGCTCTCCAGCCCGCGCCAGCATCACCGGAGAAAAATCGACTCCAACCCCTTCCGCGTGCCGGCACTTCAACATCACCAGGGCCAGCAACCGCCCATCCCCGCACCCCAAATCCAAGACCCGTCGCGCATCACCCGGCACTTCCGCCAGCAGCGTTTCCTCGCCCGCCGCCCGATGCGGTATCCCGTCCGCCCGCCGCAGATACGCCAGCGCATGCTCAGGATCTTTCCATTCGTCGCTCATGCTTCAAGCATATCACCATCGCGCAAATTCGGCGTTCTCAGCCACACCTACCAGGAAAAGTTCTAACCGTGTCCCCTCCTCTCCGTTGTTTTAGAACACCTCCAATCGGCACTGGGGCTGCATAATCTCATGTACCCGCAAGTGGCGTCTTCTGCTTCGGGTACGACCAATGCGCCCAGGCACGCGCCGCGTCTTCAGTTCCACGGCGGGAAACGACTGGTTCACGCGGCTGCCGAACCTCGACGTCCACTTCCTGCTCGCGTCGGTGCACGCGAGCTGGTGTTCCCTTGATATGATCACCGTTCCATGGCGTTCGAGATCAATCTGCCCCATCGCATTGACGTGTGCCTGCTCCGCTACGCGGGCATGGAGACCGACGCTTACCACCACCGCTCGATGGACGTGATCATCAAGCAAACGCCGGTGCCCTTCGAAGTGCAGCTTCCATACTTTCTCACCGATCCGCCTGCCAAGATCAGCGTGATTATGCTCGAGAACGGCAAGTTCGTGCGACTGAGGATCGCGGCGCCGGATGCCGCCATTGAGCGGAGGATTCGCAAGTACTTGGAGCGCTACTCCGCCGAAAACGACGGCGAAGCGGTCATGGATCGCGAGCACAAGGAAGTCTGGAAGCGGATCAACACGATTCTGAAGCGCCATGGCATGTCGTACGAGAAGCTTTCCAGGGGCGAAGCGCTGCTCAACCGGCGCGCGATCGAGGAACTCATTGAGCTGGCGGACCAGCTTCCGCCGGATCGAATGAGCAATATTTCTGCCTTGTTCAGCAACGGGCATGTCGTGCGGGCGGACAAGGAGTTCGCCGTACGGTGGCTGATGAAGCGGCTGGCGAAGGAACCGGACCCGTCAACCCGCGGCGATCTCTCCCTGCGCATCTGGGAGAACACGGTGCCAGCAATCGGGGCTGAACTGATCAAGTTGATCGAGCGCGAGCGCGGGATGTTCGGCGGCGCCTCGTCGGGGCTCATCATGGCGCTGGCGCAGACGAAGCACCCGCGCGCCGCCGATTTCATCGCCTCCATCCTGGATGACCCGCACGTCTCATGGGCGGGACTCCAGGCACTGGCAAAGCTCAAGACGACTCAGCACGCCGACAAGATCGGCCGGTACCTGCGCGACCCCGACCACGAAATTCGCCGCGAGGCGAAGAAGGCGTTGAAGAAACTTGGCCTGGCGGCTGAACAACCGCCGCCGCCAGTTCACCTGGTGAAGGGCAAGGCGAAGATGCCCAACGGACTGGAGGAGTGGTCGCGCAACCTCGACATGGACGAGCTGGAGCCGATCCCGAAGACAGTGGCGAACTGCATCGAACGCGGCTTCGGCGATAGCGAAGTCGCCGAGGTGATCGCCGTCGCAGAGGAGATGAAGCCGGACCAGACGAAGATTTTTCGCTTCCCCGTGAGGGCGGGGAAGGCCCGAGGTGAGTTGTGGCTGGTGATCTTCTTGGATGACATCGACAGCCCGGATCTGGAGGTGCATGCGAGTGCGGCGGTGATCGAGAAGTTCACACGACTGTCGCCGCTATGGGACGCTGCTGAACAGGCTTAGGGCAACACGGTCCAATTCGGCCATGGCAGCAAGGAAAAGTTTTAACCGTGTCCCCTCCTCTCCGTTTCTCAATCCCGATGTCGCTCAGCAGTGCGAGCGGAAGTCATATCTGAGACCGCTCCCGCAGGCAGTGCTTTATGAGCGGATCCTCAAATCAGCGCCCCGTCAGCGGGCGTGATGCCGGGCTTCGCTCAGCAGGTCGTCCAGGTCGAGCGGGTTGTTCGTCATCGCCAGCCGCCCGTCGGGCGTTTGTGGCCACTGCTCAGGCGGGCGGTCTCGGTAAAGCTCCACGCCGTTTCCGTCCGGGTCGCGGAGGTACAGGGCTTCGCTGACGCCATGGTCAGACGCTCCCTCAAGCGGCACGCCCGCGTCGAGGAGTCGGTGCAGCGCGTCGGCCAGTGCCGCGCGTGTCGGGTACAAAATGGCGAGATGATAAAGGCCGGTCGTGCCGTGGGGCGGTGGCGTGCCGCCACGACTCTGCCACGTGTTGAGGGCGATGTGGTGGTGGTAGCCGCCCGCCGAGAGGAACGCCGCCTCCGTGCCCCGGCGTTCGGTCACTTCAAAACCCAGAACGCCATGGTAGAACGCGATGGCGCGTTCAAGGTCCGCCACCTTCAGGTGAACGTGTCCGATGCGGGTCTGCGGGTCGATGGGGATTGGATTGGTGTCGCTCAAGGTGTCAAAGCTCTTTCTGAAGAGGTTGGGTCGGAGGGGCGCATCGCATCTGGCCGCGTCCGACCGGCGACTGTACCGCCGTCGCTGGTAACGTCGTCGTCCCGGGCGCCATCGATCGCCGCCGCGTCGGCTGCGGTACTTCCGTAAGCATCTGCCAGCGTGACGACGCGCCCGAACGCGCGGCGCAGTGCTTCCAGCACGATCACCGCTGCAATCGCCGCGGCACATACAGCCAGCACCGGCGGCGACCACTTCGGCACCCAGGAACTGCCATCCCTGAGCCACATCAGCGGCCAGCGGAGCGCGATGGGATAACCGCTCCCGACGACCGCCGTCGGAACGAACGGCACGGGCATGGTCGTCAAGAGCGCCCCGACCCTTGGGCTCCGCAATGCCCAGAGCATCGATCCGGCCAGGACGATGCCGAGGATCCGGCACACCCAGGAAAGGCCAGGCCGGTTCAACCGCCCGACCACCGTTGCGAGGTACAAGTACATCAGCACCGTCGCCAGCGCGATCAATCTCGAAAGTACCGGCAGCGTCGCGGGCGCCAGGCGAGGCTGATACCCCACCAGCCAGTGTGCGACGAGCCGCAACGGAAAAAAGAATACAGCCAGCGTCGCCGACACCCGGATCAGCCAACGCCACGGCGCCCATATCGGCGACAGTCCACGCGGGACGATCGACCTGCGCGTAAGCACCCACGCCCCCCACCATCCGGCCACAGGCGGGAACAGCAACACCGCAAGACCGACCACCTGCCTCCACACGGGCATGGACTTCAGCCAATCGAACCAGCTGCCCGGCGGAAGCAGAATGCTCCCGAACGAAACAATCGCGGCAAGCTCCAGCAGGGTAACGCCCGCGACGAAGTGGCGCGCCGCGCGTGCGGTGAGAATCGGCTCGCGCCAGAACGCAATGGAGCGCTCGATCGCGCCGCCGCACTCCGGGCAGTTCTGTTGCGGCGCAAGCCCGCGGAGGTTGTAGCCGCACTGGATGCAGACGAGGTCCCGCTCGATCACCATCGCACCGTTCCTGCCCATGCCAGGGTCATGCTGTCGCGCATGGTACTCCGCCGGGGGCTGCATTGCGCCCGCGGGCGGGTGATGTCTTTGGCTGGCGTGACGAAACACTCCCTCGCCGCATGGCCAAAGACGTCGCCATGCCAGCGCGTGTGCCAAGAGGGTCCTGAGCGTAACGGCACGGGTGCTTTCGATAACGATCGGGGCGCTTTCGATAACCGGCAGCGCGCTTTCGATAACGGGCAGGGCCGTTCAATAACTGGAAGGGCGCTTTCGATAACGGGCATGACTGGTTCAATAACTGGAACGGTGCTGTCGATAACGGGTATGGCCGTTTCAATAACGATCGGGGCGCTTTGGATAACGGGCATCCACCTGTCAGCCATAAAGCGGGGGCTCTACGTTATCGAAAGCAATGTTTTGGTTCTGCGCGCCCCCCTTTGCGTCACGCTACGGCGTCGCCGGCACATCGGAAAGGATCACAACCTCCCGCGCAGACGTCGCAATCGGAGCAAACAGGTTAACTCCACCCCTCGGCGAGCCGATGATCATGCAGGTATGCTTCTTCCTTTCAGACCCATGTCCAACGCCGAGCGTCAGCGAGAGTTCCTGGAGCGCAATCCGGACTACTACCGCCTCCGCTACGCGAAGGAGAAGGCGCGGCTGAAAGCCCTCGCCGCCCAGCGAGCCGCAGCGCCGGTGCTCGCGCTGCCCGAGCCGCTGGCCGTCCCCGCCCAACGCCCGCCGCTGATGCTCCCGGCGCCGGTGGAGATGTTGATCATCCCCGGGATGAACAGCATCACCGCTCTGCCCTCGCCGGCCCCGGTGCTCGAGCCTGTCTCCCGCGCCGATGGTCCGCCCGCCCTTCGATCCATCGCGGCTTAAACAACCTCCCCGCCCGGGCCGTCGCCTGCGCCCTTGGTGGCGGCGCGGAAGAGCGATTGGCTGAGCATTGCCAGCGCGATCAGCACCGCCAGCGAGATCAGTGCGATGCCGCTGTGCACGAACGTGAGCGCATCGAGGCGCGGCATTTGGGCGAGGGAGTACGGCAGGAGCACGAGGAGCAGCGAGTCGGCCAAAACGGGGACGGGCATGAGCATCTGGATCTCATTGGGGCGAACCTCGATCTCGCCGGCCCAGGGGATGAACGCGACGCCGCATGCCGCGACGGTAAGAAATGCCAGCGCCGTGCAGAAGCGGCGCAGCGCCGGACGGGCGAGTCGATCGGCGAGGGCGCGGTAACGCCAGAAGCAAGCCCAGGAGAGCAGCGCCGAGGTGAACCCGTTGGCGATGAGGGGGTAATACAGCCCGGTCCACGACCCGGACAGGACGACGAGGAGGAACGCGCCGAGCGAGAGAGCCCAGCCGATCACGCCCGCGCGGACGACCCACCCCAGCCAGGCCCCGCGCCGGCCGGCATGCGTCGGCTCGCGGGCGCCGAGCATCCACGCGCCGGCGCCCAGCGCGGCGAAAGGTGAAAGGAAGATCGGGATGCCCGCCGCCTGGGGCAGCTCGGGTCCGAACGCGGACAACGTTTGCCCCGCCATCATCCCCGCCCCGCCGAACAGCATCAGCGCAGACCCCCGCGCCAGGGTGCGGACCCAGCGCGGGTCGGATTCATCCAGGGGCATGGGTCGACCCGCGCGCTGCGCTGCGTCGCGACGGAGCGTCTCATCGACGCCGGCAGCGCATTCGGGGCAACGCCCGTCGGCAGCGAGACCGCGGACGTTGTACCCGCAGCGGTAACAGGGCAAATCCAGCTCCACGCCGGCCGGCGGCGCAGTGGTCACCTCGATCGTCTCCGTCACGCGCGTCTCCTGCATTCGCCCGATCCCGCCCGATCTTTCACCGCCCCGTCGCGGCTTGGGCGGGTATCATACCGGCGAGGCAATCAACCGACATGGACGCCAACCGCCCGCCCGTCTCCGATCTCCCCCGCGTGACCTTCTGGCCGCGGCCTGGCGCGCGTGATGGGCCGGTTCAGCGGAACGTGTTCTGCGAGAAGTGCGGGTACAACCTGCGCGGGCTGGCGCCGGGCGGGGTGTGTCCGGAGTGCGGGGCGACGTTCAAGCCGAACCAGCGGTCGGCGTCGCAGCTGCCCTGGAAGCAGCGCGAGGCGATCGGGTTCCTCGACGCTTACTGGCGGACGGTCAAGCTCGTGCTGTTCCACCCGCAGCGCTTCGGGCTGGAGGTGTGGGAAGGCGGCCGGACTCCGATGCGCGATGCGCGGGCGTTCCGATATATCACGGTCGCGCACGCGTACTTCCCGTTGCTGATCGTGTGGCTGAGCTTCGCGGGACCGAGCTTGCCGGAGACGGAGCTGATCACGTTCACCAGCGCGGCGGCGCTGCTGGTGATGCTGTGGCTGCTGAAGTCGACGCATCTGCTCGTGAGCTTCTTCACGAAACAGACGATGTCCGCCGACGTGCAGCGGCGGCTGGTGGCGCTGGGCCACTTCGCCTGCGCGGCGCTGGCGCTGTCGCCGGTGCACATCGCATGCCTCGCGCTGTGCGGGGCTGCGTTCAAGCTCGAGGGCCGGGACAGCATGCTCTTCGTCGCGACGGCGTGCGTGTGGGGCGCGTTTCTCCTGTTCCAATTGGTCCTGTGGTGGCTGAATTCGATGCTGCTGGTGCGCGAGGCGATGAATGTCAACGAGGGCGAGCTCGGCGCCATCGGATTGGGCTTTGCGATCGTATGGCTCCTGCACGCGGCGTTCTGGCTGGGGCTGGTGCCGTTTTTGCTGTACGTCATCGGCGATGCGCTGCGGCTGTTTTGAGCGCTCACCGGAAATTTCACAGCGGAGAGCACGGAGATCACGGAGAAGCAATTCAGAGTTGCAGTCGGGACTCGGGGCGCCCCGCCCGTGCTGACACCGCACGCACGGGCGAGACTTCCTGCTCGTCTTTCTCCGTGTTCTCCGTGGTGAATCCTCCCGGTCCGGTGCTACGATTCGGCCGATGAACATCCGCCCTGCTACCGCCGTCGATGTGCCGGCCGTGTTGCCGATGGTGGAGCGCATTTGCGCCCTGCATCAGCAATGGGATCCGCGCAAGTACGGCTTTCGTGAGAACCCGGGGAAGATGTACAAGCGATGGTTGACGGCGCGGACGACTGACCCGCGTGCCGTTTTCCTCGTCGCCGACCGCACGGACAAGATGCTCCAGGACGTGCCGTTCCTCGCGGGGTTTCTCATCGGAACGGTAGAGCGTGAGATCCCGATCTACCGGTTGGCCGAGTACGGCTTCATCCATGACCTGTGGGTCGAGCCGACGTATCGCAACGAGGGCATCGGTCGGCAGATGGTGATGCTGGCGATCGAGCGCTTCCGCGAGATCGGCGTCGAGCAGATCCGGCTCGACACCGCCGCGCAGAACGAGGTGGCGCGCGGGCTGTTCGCCTCGTGCGGCTTCCGCCCCAGCGTGCAGGAGATGTTGTTGGAGATCGGGAACGGAGCCGCGGAGCGCAACAATAGCCAGTGAATCGGCCTCCTTGCTTCATGCCTCGGTGCCTTCGTGCCTTCATGCCTTCGTGCCTCCGTGCCTTCGTGCCTGATCTCCCCAATGCTCATCTGCCTCGGAACCACGCCGGCCGTCCAGCGGATCATGACGTTCGCACAGCTGCACGTGAACGGCGTCAACCGCGCGAGAGAGGCGGGGCAATCGGCGTCGGGCAAGTCGCTGAACGTGGCGCGGGTGGCGCACACGCTGGGCGAGCCAGTGATCGCGACCGGGTTCATTGGCGGTGACACCGGGTGGTTCATTCGCAAGGACCTGGACGCCGCCGGCATCCGCCATGATTTTGTCGAGATCGAGCCGCCGACGCGGACATGCGTGACGGTCATCGACCAAAGCGCCGGCACGGCGACGGAACTGATCGAGGAGTCCAAACCGGTCGAGCCCCGTGCGTGGGACCATTTGCGGGAGAAGCTCGAATCGCTGCTGCCGATCGCGAGTGTCCTGGTGCTCTCCGGCACGCTCACCCCCGGAGCGCCGCAGGACTTTTATGCCCAATGCATCCGCCTGGCGACCGCGCACCGCGTGCGAACAATCGTTGACGCCACCGGGGAGCCGCTCCGCCACGCGCTGGCGGCCAAGCCGTACCTGGTGAAGCCTAATCGTGGGGAGATCGGCAAGACGCTGGATATAAACACGTCACACGACGAGGGCACACGGGAGGCGATGAAACGGATGATCGCCGAGGGTGCGGAGTGGGTGGTCGTGACGATGGGCACCGACGGTGTGATGTTTTCGGATGGCAAGGCGTTCTGGCGCGTCAGCGTGCCGCGCGTGGAGGTCGTGAGCCCGATCGGCTCCGGCGATGCGTTCGCCGCCGGGTTGGCGGTGGGATTGTCGCGTGGTCAGTCGGTGAATGAAGCGGTCACCCTCGCCACCGCCTGCGGCGCTGCCAACGCCATGACGCCGGCGCCGGGCTTCGCCCGACCCGCGGACGTCGAGCGACTCCAACGGTCTGTCGTCGTTGCCACGCTGCCTTCGTAGCACGGGTTTAACCCGTGCATTCTCCGAGTGAAATGCACGGGTTGAAAACCCGTGCTACAAAAAGATCGCGACTATTCAATTGAGACTTCCCGCCCCGCCTCGGCGCTGGCGTAGACGCCGTCGAGCATCTTCTGGATCATCAGGCCCTGCTCGCCGGAACTCTCGTTTTCTCTGCCGTCGCGGCAGACTTCAACGAAGTGCTTCATCTTGTATTCGAAGTGGTCCCACTTGGGCAGGTATCCCGGCGTCATGTTCATCATGTAGCCGCCGTGGTCGGTGAACACCTGGCTCGATTCCCAGTTGGCGCCGCCCTTCTCGCCGTAGACCTCGATGTTCCAGACGTCCTTCTCGATGTGCGTAACGAAGCTGGCCTCGATCGTGAGCAGTGCGCCGCCCTCGAATCGGATCATGCCGGCGGCGAAATCCTCGACGGTGTAGGTCGCATGGTCCCACTTCGGCCACATCGAGACGATGTTGCTCGGCTGGTTGCCCATGAACGTCCAGTGGTTGCCCGTGGCGGTGATCGGGCGCGGGGAGCCAATCATGTAGTGGGCCGTCTCCATGATGTGCACGCCGATGTCGATCAATGGTCCGCCGCCCTGGAGGTCTTTTCGGCCGAAGACGCCCCAGTTGGGGATGCCCCGCCGGCGCAGCGCCTGGGCACGGACGTAGAGGATATTGCCGAAGGAGCCGGAGACGATCTGGTCGTAAATGAACTTGGTCCGCGGCTCGAAGCGGTGCTGAAATCCGACGACCAGGTGCTTCCCCGCCCGCTTTGCCGCATCCAGCATCTGCTGCGCCTGCTTGGCGTTCATGGCCATGGGCTTCTCGACCAGCACGTGATACCCCGCCTCCAGGGCGGCGATGGAGTGCTCGGCGTGGAGCCCGTTGGGCGTGCAGACGCTGACGGCATCCATCTCCTTCGCCTCGCGAAGCATCTGCCGATAGTCGCTGAACGTGTATTTCGGGTTCCACGCCGCCTTGAAGCGCGCAAGCGACGCGTCGCTCAAATCGGCAGCGGCGATGCCTTCGACCCCTTCAAGCTTGGTGAGGTGCTTCATCTGGTGGTCCCCAACCCAGCCGGTGCCAATGAACCCGATCCTGAACGACTTGCTCACGCGGTATGCTCCTTGGCGCGCGGAAACACCCGTCCCGCGACGCCTGGACATGGTACGGAGCGCGCCAAGACATGTCATCAGGCGTCGATCGCAATCGGCTGAACCTCCGCCGCCTCTTCATCCAATTCCCCGCCACCTGCGGCTGCCGTCCCCTGCTCGCACATCCCCTTCGGCACCCGCGCCCTCGTCGCGCTGCCGACGATGCGGTAGAAGGAAGACCCGCGGTTTGCGCGGCGCGCCGGCCGAAGTTCTCATCATGCCGCAAGGAGCCGTGGTTAACGGCAATGCGTCTTCATGAAGGCCCCTCCTGCTGAATAGAGCTCCGCCACTGATCAGACTCCAGCCGATGCAGCAACACCGCCAACTGCGCGCGGAAGCGCTGGAGCTGCCCGCGACCCGGCGCATCGCTGTCGCCGGCGCAGGTCTCCATGGCATGGTCGAGCGCCCGTGCGTGGGACACCAGCGCGTCACGGTCGTCGGGCCGATGCAGATGCGCGCTCACCCGCTCCAGCGCCTCGGCGAGCAGCCGAAGCACGATGGCGCTGCACCGCGCAAAATCACGGATAGGGTCGAACGCGTTGTCGAGCGCCTCGGGGAGCCTTACGGGGTGCGCAATCACCCGCAACACCCCGTCGTCGTCGGCGCGATACGCCGGCGGCAGCGCGCGACCCGCGAACTCCGCCAGGGCAACGCCGAGCCGCTCAACGCACTGAGCCGCGGTGAACGGATCGTTCAGGCTTGGGGACAGCGCCCGGACCGCCATTTCCGCCAGCTGATCGATCGGGTACAGCACGTCCTGCATCAAAGAGCGTTGTGGCCCGACGGAGAACGACCCCCGCAGCTTCGCCTGAAGCTCCTCGTCGATTTCGGGCACCGCGCCGCTCCTGCCCCAGACGCGCAGGATCGTGTCGCCGCGGGCGATGAACCGGCTGGGGCGGGCCACGATGAGCAAGAGCAGGTCGTGCTTTCTTGCGCAGCGCATCAGCACTTCGTCGTCGAGGTGCTGCACGTACCCCTCGTCGCCGGCGGCGCGGATGGTGATGCAGCCCTCCCCGCTGGCGAAGCCCGGGGGAAGCTGCCGCCGCATGTCGTCGATCTGATCTTCCCGATCCGGCGCCCTTCCGAACTCCTGCGGGTAGAGGTGATCGATCGCGTGGTGCAGTTCGCGGCTGACCTCCGCCGTGACGTTCGTCGCCTGGATCATTGCGGCGATGTGGTGGATGAAGTAGATGAGCACGCCCAGGCTGGCGACGGCGAGCAGCACGGCGAGCGTGACGGACAGGTACGGCACGAACCGGTGGACATCGAAGTCGTCATTTTCACCGCGGACGGTTCGCAGCACGAGCAGGCAGTACAGAAACGTCGCGATAAATGTTCCCAGGGCAATCTGGCTTCCGCGGTCGCGCATGAATGTGCGGAGCAGCCGCGGACCGAACAGATTGGCCCCCAGCGTGAGGGCGACGATCGTGATGGAGAACGTGACGCCGGCGACGCTCAGCATCGAGACCGCGGTGGTCGAGAGCACCTCGCGCGCCCCGTCGCTGCCGCCGCGGTAGAGCCACTGGAACTCTCGGACCCAGTTGGCATCGACGCGGCGATCCACCTCCGTCATCAGGATCGCCATGACCGCCGCCGCCGCAGCCATCACCGCGGGGATGAACCAGTAGCTCGCGCGCAGCTCTTCCCAGATGTTCGCCACCCGGCGCAGCGGTCCGCGCGCCGCGCTGGACGATGTCGAATTCTTTGACTGCTTGCCGCGCACCGCGTCGCATCGTACGAAGTGGCCCGGTGGACGAGAATTCCAAAAACCGCGGCGACGGCTGCCACCAATTCATCAGCGCGCCTGCCCGTTAGCCGCCCGCGATCGCTCCAATGATGAAGAACGGCTCCGCGCCGGTGGCAATGGCCTGCGGTAGCGGCGCGTCCGGCGGCTCGTGTGAAACGTCTTCCTCACACGCGAAAAACCGCACCATCGGCCGCCGCTTCAAGCTGCCGTGCTCGCGAATCGCCCCGCGGAGCGCCGGATAGGTCGCCTCCAGCGCATCGAGGATCGAACGCTGCGTGACCGCGCCGGGGACATCGACCTGCACCTCGCGGGGCGCGCCGGCGAGAACCTGAAGATGTTGTGGGAGGATGATGCGGATCACATCGAGTCGTCCGATACGGCGCTTATGTCGTATTCGCGGGTGGAGTTGCGCTTGAGGAGACCGATGAGCATGCGGACGATCTTTTGCAGGCTTTCTTTTCCGGGGCCAATGCGCTCCGACGTGAGCTTTTGCTTCGCGACCAAGACGTCCAAGCCCGCGGCGCACTCCAAAGCGGGGGAAGCGCGGTTGATCTGATCTTTAACGTCGCCGGCGCGAGCCATCGGCTCCAGGAGAGCGGAAACCCAGGCGATGAAGGAGACGGACTCTTGGTAGACCTCGAGTTTCTCGTGGCTGAACCAGTAGTGATGCATGGCCATGGTTCCTCGGCGAACGGGAAAGACGATGATTAGGATTAGGGTTAGGATTAGGATTACGATGGGACCTCAATCCTTATCCTAATCCTAATCTCCATCCGAGTTTCACTTCAGCGTCTGAACCTCCACCGACAACACCCCCGGCAAATCCCTCACGATCGGCTGCCATCGATCCCCTCCATCCGCAGAACAGTACACCTGCCCTCCCGTCGTCCCGAAGTACACCCCGCACGAATCGAGCGAATCGACGGCCATCGCATCACGCAGGACGTTCACGTAGCAGTCGCTCTGCGGCAATCCGTTCGTCAGCGCTTCCCATTCGTTTCCGCCCGCGCGGCTGCGGTAGACGCGCAGCTTGCCTTCGGGCGGATAATGCTCGCTGTCGCTCTTGATCGGGACGACGTAAATCGTCTCCGGCTCGTGCGCGTGCACCTCGATGGGGAAGCCGAAATCGCTGGGCAGATTGCCGCTGATCTCGCGCCAGTTTTCGCCGGCGTCGTCGCTGCGCATGACGTCCCAGTGCTTCTGCATGAACAGCGTGTTCGGCCGTGACGGGTGCAGCGCGATGCGGTGAACGCAGTGGCCGATCTCAGCGTCGGGGTCGGGGATGTATTGCGACTTGAGGCCGCGGTTGATCGGCTTCCACGTTCTTCCACCGTCGTCCGTGCGGAACGCGCCGGCGGCGGAGATGGCGATGAAGATGCGATCGGGATTGGCCGGGTCGATCAGGATCGTGTGCAGACACATCCCCCCCGCCCCGGGCTGCCACTTCGGTCCCTGGCAGCTGCGCAGCCCCTGGAGTTCCCGCCAGGATTGGCCGCCGTCGGTGCTGCGGAAGATGGCGGCGTCCTCGACGCCTGCGTACACGGTGTTCGGGTCGGTCAGCGACGGCTCAAGGTGCCAGGCGCGCTTGAACTCCCATGGGTGAGGCGTGCCGTCGTACCACTGGTGCGTGCCGGAGTCGCCTTCGTAGGTGAACTTGTTGCTCTCGACCTTGGGCGCCCCTTCCGGCGTCGTGGTCGGCTCGCCCGCAGCGAGTCCCGGCTGCTCCCACGTCTTGCCGCCGTCGCTGGACCGCTGAATGATCTGCCCGAACCAACTACTCGACTGCGATGCGTAGATCCGATTGGGATCGACGGGCGAGCCTTTGACGTGATAAACCTCCCACCCCGCGAAATGCGGGCCGGAGACGTCCCACTTCTGCCGCATGCCGTCGGACGTGAGGATGAACGCGCCCTTGCGCGTCCCCACCAGCACTCGCACAGCGCTCATGGCGCACTCCTTCCGGTATCGCAACACAATTGACGAACCACATTACCCCTTTCTCAGCAAGACCATTTCACGGAGCCGCGGCTCGCGAAGGACGAGCCCAAGCCACACGAGAACCCCGAAGACAACGGGGAAGAACCACGCCTCACCGGCGCGCACATGAGTAGCGGTGGCGCCGCCGAGGTAGCCGGTCAGCAGGATCGCGCCGAGCAGCGCGGTACGCGGGATCGCGTAGAGAATCACGCAGGCGACCGCGATGATTTGGATGGGGATCACGGTGGAGACGGCATAGCCGTAATTGGCCATGCTCTGCTCGACCATCGCACGATTGGTCAGCGCAAAGACGGTGCCCAGCACGCCCATCCACAGGATGGGAATCGCGCTGATAATCCACCCGGCCCACCACGCGGCCCTGGACGGGCGGTCCGGCGTACTGGTCGATGTCGTCGGGCCGCTGTCGCGCACGGCGGGTTCAATCACTTGTGTCATGTTGCATCTCCGGTCGTTTCAGAGTTGCTTCAGCCCCTGTTCACCAGCGCCACGAGCTGATCGAGACACTGGCTCCAGCCCTGGTGAAAGCCCATCTTCTCGTGCTCCTCGCGATCGGCGCTCGTCCAATGCAGCGCACGGGCAGTGTACTTGGTGCGCCCGGGGCCGCTGTCTTCGAAGGTGATGATGGCGGTCATGAATGGCTTGGCGGACGGCTGCCAGGCCCGCTCGTACGCATCGGTGGTGACGATCCGCTCGTTTTTGACGATCTCCAGGTAAACGCCGCTGGCGGGGTATTCCGCGCCATTCGGGTCGCGCATCGTGACGCGAAACGCGCCGCCGGGGCGGGGGTCGATTTCGTGGATAGTCGTGGTCAGCGGCGCCGGCGCGAACCATTGCGCCAGAAGCTGGGGATCGGTCCATCCTTCAAACAGCCGCTCGCGCGGCGCGGCTACAACGCGCTCGAGAACGAGCTCGCGGTCGTTGACAGTGCTTGCTTCGGACATTTAACACCTCCTTCGTCAAAATGGATTCCCCTCTCCTCCATTCGTGAAGATTTGTGCGCATTCGCGTCGATTCGTGTTCCGCATTTTTAAAATCTCATTCCTCGCGAATGGCGCAGCCACGTGAGGACTCAACATCACAAGTAGCGTTTGAATACGGCACGTTCTCATTCCCATGCGTATCAAGCCTCCGCGCCATGGTCATTCCTTCTTCCGCCGCGCCGCAATTTTGATGATGCTGTCGATTACTTCCTGCCACCCCTCGGTCACGCCCTTGGCGTGCTCGGGATCGATCAACCCGATCGCCTTGTGGGTGAGCTTCAGCCGTGTCTTGCGGTTTTCTTCCGGAATCAGCCGGTACTGCACGTGCGAGATGGCCGGGTACGACATGAACAGCGGCCCGTTCAGCTCCAGCAGCTTGGGCGGCTTGATGACCTGCACGTGGCCCCAGAGGTGACCGGTGTTGCTTCCCAGGTCGCGGTACCAGCGCCCGCCGGGCCACAGCTCGATCTTCATGGGCATGGGCTTCCCGTCGCCGCCCGTGCCGGCGGGGCCGATCTCCTCCAGGCACGACTCCCAGACGATGTCGATCGGCGCGTCGATCACGACGTCCTTCAGCACGTTGAGCGTCTGGATCTGGGCGCCGGCCGGCGCCAGGGGTTGCACGGCGTTGGGGGTTTCATTCTTCACGAGAGGTTCTCCTTCTGCTTGGAAGCCTGTTGTTCTTTCGCCTTGCGCTCGGCCCGCTCCTTGATGCGGTCGAGGTGACGCGACCAGAACCGTTCGAATGTCTTCGCCCAGTCGTAGAGCGGCTTGAGGACTTCGCCGTTGATCCGGTAGAAGCGCTGCCGCCCCTCTTCGCGCACGCTCACGAGGCCGACCTCCTTGAGCACGCCCAGGTGCTTGGAGACCATGGGCTGCGGCCAGCGGAGCAACGCGACGATATCGTTGACGGGCATTTCCCCGTCCGTCTCCGCCAGCAGCTCGAGCACCCGCCGGCGCTTGGGCTCGGCGACGGCGTTGAACGGGTCGAAGGTGGTCGGTGCACGGGGCATCGCGAAACTGTATTCCCTTATAGGAATATGTCAAGCGCATTTTCATGTTTGTTGCAACGGCTTCGCGGATACAACAGTTGCAAATGGAAGACGATCACGGCGAGTTCGACGGGCCGCCGCCCCCCGCGCTGCCGCTTGGATATCAATCGCCGTGGGACCGGTTGGAGGCGACGACGGCGCAGCGCGTGAGCGCGCTGCTGCTCGCGTGGGCCGCGGTGATGGTCGGCGCCTTCGTCATCGTTGCCGTCGCCGACACGCCAATGGTCGCCATCGCGCTGGCGTTCATTGTTGTCGGGGGCGTTGTCGCGTGGGGGCTGACCGCACAGCGCTCCCCGAGACGGCACGGGTTGGTGTCGAGCATTTTTGTGGGCTTAGGGCTCGGGTTACTCTGCCAAGGGCTCTGCTTCTACACGCTGAGCGGGTGGTGACGCCACGCGTGCCCGCCCTGGTTAGTCTTATCGTCGCATGACGTCAGAGAGTGATAGCCATATCAAAAGATTTCCCTTGCCCTGACCGGCGCAAGTTAGTATCTGGATACTTCGCGACGATCGCCCGACCTGGTTTCTGGGGAAATTGTTCCCATGACCTTTCCGGTCGACCTGAACCTCTTCGGCCTGCACCCGCACCCCCACGCGGTCTTTGAGCTCCTCGCCTACACCTTCGGGTTTCAGCTGTACCTGTTTCTCCGCCGCCGATGGCGGCGGGCCGAGGTGCCGCTGGAGAAAAACCTGTGGCTGATCGTCGGGTGCGTGTTTGGAGCACTCGTCGGCGCGAAGCTCCTGGCATGGCTCGAATCGCCGCTGGAGTATTGGCGCAATCGCGAGCAGCTCGCCGCCCTGCTCGGCGGGAAGACGATCGTCGGTGGGTTGCTCGGCGGATGGGCGGGCGTGGAAATCGCCAAACGGCGGCTGCGCATCACGCACTCGACGGGCGATGTGTACGTCTTTCCCCTCATCGTCGGCATGGGCCTTGGGCGCGTCGGGTGTTTCCTCACGGGGCTGCCCGATCACACCTACGGCGTCCACACCGGCTTGCCGTGGGGCGTGGACTTCGGCGACGGCCCGCGGCATCCGACGCAGCTGTACGAAATTGCCTTCCTGCTCGTCCTCGGCACGTTTATTGCGCTGCGCATGACCCGCCCGTATGAAAACGGGATGCTGTTCCGGTTGTTCATGCTCGGCTACCTCGCGTTCCGCTTCGCGGTTGAGTTCATCAAGCCGGTGTACAACCCCTACCTCGGCCTGAGCATGATCCAGCTCGCGTGCATCGCGGGGATAGCGTGCTGCGCATCTTCACTCGCGCAGCGTCGCGCCGAAGTGGAAGGGAGAGCGCAGGAGGCGGCAGGGAGTACCGCATGAGCGAATCATGTGACGTCGAGCGCGACGACATACCTCCCGCGGAGCCACCGGCGAAGCCGCCCGTGCCGATTACCGAGGCCGCGCCGCTCGGAGCACTCGCACCGCGAAGCGTCGACAGTCGGCCCATTCATCCTCGGCTTCTTCGCCGCGCTGCTCGTCTGCGGCGCGAGCTTTCTGGCGATGGGCGCGACCTTCGATGCGCCGCGCAGCACGCGCTGGTTGACGTTCGGCGGAGTATTGTCGTGCTCATCGCGCTTGCCGCCGCCCCCGCCCGCCTCGGCCGCTACTACGGATTGGCCGGGATGCGTCGCGGCGTTGTGGTCGGTATCGCCCTGGACATGCTGGCGCTGGGACCCTGCGCAGGTTGTGATTTCCTAATCTTGGTGGAACAGACGTAGGAACAGGAGGTCGCCCGTGCCTCGAACGATGATCACCCCGCGGCGCTTCCTGCTGCCCGTCACGCTGCTCGGCGTGGGGCATTTACCTGCTGATCGGCTGCATCCCGCTCCCCGGGAACTACAAACCAGGCAACGGCAAGGAGCGACCGGAGAAGCTGGTCGGGCAGCCGGAATCGGACAAGCCCATCCGCTTCGGCGAGTCGGGGTGGGAGCAGGCAACCTTCTACCTCAGTCCCCCCATGCTCGCCGCGAAGGATCGCTCGGCCACGGTCCACCGCTACTACGTGCACACGGGCACGCTCTGGTACCCGCTGTGCTTCTGGGCCGGTGACATCAGCGTGTCCAAGAAGTTCGGGTCGCGCTACCTGCTCCTGCGATATAACGACGAGGGGAAGCTCAGGGCGTTCAAGGTGTATAAGGATTTGCGAAAGTTGCGCGAAGACGTGCGCGTCCCGCTGGAGCAGGTCCCCCATCCCACGGGAGTGCCGTGAAGCTCCGCGACCCCACGCGCCAATCATCGTTGATCGTCCTTCCTCTCGCTCTCATCGCCGCGGGGTGTCGATGCTCATCGGGTGCGTTTGCATCCCCAACGCCCCAGCCACCAGCGGCCCCACAACGACAAGGCAAAATTGTGCCCGACCGCCCTTACCTCTTCTACGAGCTGACCAACTCCCTCTGCGCCACCTGCCTGCGCAAGGTCGAGGCCAAGGTCATCATCCAGAACGATCACGTCTACCTGCACAAGTGGTGCCCGGAGCACCGGTTTCAGAAAGTGCTGATCTCCACCGACGCCGAGTACTACAAGCTCACGCGGCAGACGCTCAAGCCGGGGCAGATGCCGCTGAAGTTCAACACCCCATCCAGCATGGCTGCCCGTACGACTGCGGGCTGTGCCCCGATCACGAGCAGCATTCGTGCCTGACGCTGGTGGAGATCACCGATGGGTGCAATCTCACTTGCCCGATCTGCTACAGCGAGAGCTCTCCACGCCGCGCGGGATCGCATCGCAGCCTCGAACACATCGAGTTCATGCTCGATTGTGTCGTGCGCAACGAAGCCGAGCCCGACGTGGTGCAGATCAGCGGCGGGGAGCCGACGATCCACTCCGACTTCTTTGCCGTCCTCGACGCCGCCAAGCGCCGGCCGATCAAGCACCTGATGCTGAACACCAACGGTGTCCGCATCGGGCGCGACGCCGAGTTCGCGCGGCGGCTTGCGGGATACATGCCGCGGTTCGAGGTGTACCTCCAGTTTGACTCGCTACGGCCCGCGCCGCTGCGCGAGCTGCGTGGAGAAGACCTCACCGACGTCCGCCGCCTCGCGCTGGACCGGCTCAACGAGCACAACATCTCCACCACGCTCGTCGTGACGCTGAAGAAAGGGTTGAACGACGACGAAATCGGCGACATCATCGACTTCGCGCTGAAACAGCGTTGCGTGCGCGGCGTGACGTTCCAGCCCATCCAGTCCGCCGGACGGTTGGAGCAGTTCGACGCCGCGCGCGACCGCCTCACCCTTGGTGAAATTCGCCAGCAGATCCTCAGCCAGTCCCCGCTGTTCAAGCCCGTCGACGTCGTCCCCGTTCCATGCCATCCGGATTGTTTGGCGATGGCCTACGCGCTCAAACTCAGCGGCTGCGTCACGCCACTCACCGGCATGATCGACCCGCAACTGCTCCTGCACGGCGAGGGCAACACGATCATGTACGAGCAGAACCGGCAGCTGCGCGACCAGCTTTTCGCCCTGTTCTCCACCGGCGCCAGCCCCGGCTCGGCGGCCACGTCGCTGCGGCAGCTGCTGTGCTGTTTGCCGCTGATCGACGTGCCCGGCCATATCACCTACGACAACGTCTTCCGCGTGCTGATCATGCAGTTCCTCGATCCGCACAACTTCGACGTGCGCAGCGTGAAAAAGACCTGCGTCCACATCGTGCACCCCGACGGCCGGATCATCCCGTTCGACACGTACAACCTGTTCTACCGCGACGGGCGGGAGCAGCGCCTGCGCAAGAGCCTGGGCACACGCGAGTCGCCCCTGACGCACGTGACGATCGCGGGCCGGAATTCAGCGGAGGCGATGCCGGCGCTGCCAGAGATGCGCAGGGACTGATCACGCCGGAGGACACTTTAATGGAAGATCAGCCACTGGAGTACTGGACGCCAGCGCGGACAACCACTTCGGGCGCCGCAGCGTTCGGCGGCGCCGTTACCGCGCTGGCGGCGGGTCCAGGGCTCGTGTTGTTGTCCATTTTCGTCGCGGAGGCCACGAGCAACGACCCCTACGCCGGGCTGGGAGGGCTATTGATCGGCGGCATCGCAGGCGCCGTCCTGATGCTAGTCGCGCTGTACTTCGGCATCGCCCAGAGCCGTTCACCGAACGGGCGGCGGCGAGGATTTGCGGTGGGACTGCTGATCGGTTTCGGGCTGTCCATGCTCGCCGCGGGAACGTGCTTCATGGTGCTGACGTAAAGGGTCTCCGACACCACCGCTTCACTGATCCCGCTCCTGGCGAGCGCGCTGCACGAGCCGCTCGAAGTGTGCGAGGTAGTCGGCATGTACCCCGCCCAAATGGCGGCGCACGTCCTGAACGCAATCGAGATTGGCCCGCACCAGCTCGACGACGTCGCTCTCATCCCTGGCCCGACCGGCAGCAAGTTTTAGCTCGACCAAAGCCGGCAACGTGATGTAACGGAGTTTCGTACCCGCCGCGCCGATTGCCGAGGGGGCGGGGAGCACAGTGGGGGCGGGCCTTGACTCCGTCCCCGGGCGCTGTCCCTCGGGGAGAATATCGACTTGAACATTGGTTTCCCTGTGCAGCAACTTCGGCCAGCGCCCCGGCGGCTGCGGGAGGACATCGAAGCCCGACACACCGGCCACGCGTAGGAACTCATCAACCCGGTGGGCGGGGAGGACGATGTCCACGTCCTGCGTGACTCGTCCGAGGAACCCGTGCCGCCACACCGCCCACCCTCCCCCGAGAACCGCTTCGGCATCGATCGCCGCCAGCAGATGGTTCACCGCCCGCACCACCCGCCCGTATCGACCCGGCAAGTCTTCAGGTTCGAACATGCTGTCCCTGCCGTCCCGGAGCTGATCCGCCAAGTCCAGGTGTTCCGTCAAGAGATCGAGGGTGATCGTGCGCATCGGCCGCAAATCATACCCGCAGTGCAAGCCATTATCGCAAGGAATCATCCTTTCTCGGCACCCACGACACTCTCCAGCCGCCCGATCTTCTCAATTTCCACGATCACCCGATCCCCCTCCTTCAACCACACTGGCGGCTTGCGCGCAAAGCCGACGCCCTGCGGGGTCCCCGTAAGGATCACCGCGCCGGAACGGAGGGTCATCGTGCTGCTGAGCGACTCGATCAATGCAGGAACGTCGAAGATCATGTCGGCGGTCGTGTGGTCCTGCAGGGTCTGGCCGTTGAGGATTGTCTTGATCGCCAGTCCGTTGGGGTTGGGAATCTCGTCCTTTGTGACGATAGCGGGGCCGAGGGGGCAGAAGCCGTCAAAGCTCTTGCCGCGCGCCCATTGGCCGCCGCCCAGGTTCTTGTCGCGCTGCCAGTCGCGGCTGGAGACGTCGTTGGCGCACGCGTAGCCGAAGACATAGTCCATGGCGCGCTCGCGCGGGACGTGCTTCGCCGCTTTGCCGATGACGATCGCCAGTTCGGCTTCGTAGTCGATCATCGTGCTGCGCCGGGGGATCAGGATCGGATCGCCCGGGTTGTTCAGCGCGTTGCCGGCCTTGATGAACAGCACGGGGTTGGGCGGAACGGGGGAGTTGCTCTCGGCGGCGTGCTCGCGGTAGTTCAAGCCGATGCACAGGATGTCGGCGGGGACGAGCGGCGCGAGCAGTTTTTCCACCGCAAGCACGGTGCCCGTCACCTCGTGCCGACCGAAAAGATCACCCTCGATTTTGCGCGCGGATGTATCGCCGACCGGAACACCGTGGTGGATTTCGCCTTCGGAAATGAAGCGGATGATGCGCATGACTGGGAGTATACGATGGTCGCCATCGCTATACCGAAATACAGCAAGGCCGAAAAAGGACCAAAGCCGTGGCAGGACGTGCTGGAAGCTCCCAGCACGCAGTCGATTACTGCAAGCCACCCGCCGCAGGCTGCCCTCGCGTGGCGCAGCGAGCGAGCGGCGGTATGATGCCGCCTGCCGGACCTGGCCAACGATGTACCCACACCCGCACGAGAAGGACACCCTGATGCGCACCCTCAGATCCCTGTTCCTCCTGCCCCTGCTTCTAGCGACCGGTTCGCCGGCCTGGGGGCAATCAACCCAGCCGGCGGCGGCGCGCACGGCGGCGGCGCTGGCGCCGGAGTCGCTCGACCTGCTCAAGGACCGCCCGGACACCCCCGGCGGGGACGACAAGATGCTCGGCGAGCCCTTCGAGAGCGTGGCGGCCGGCATTCGCTTCCGCCCGCCGGCGAACATGAAGCGGGCGCTGCGGGCGACCAACGCGGACTACATCGTCCGTTACACGGATGAAGCGCGCGGGTGGGTCTTCGTCGCGACGCGCTCCACTTTCGACCGCCCGATCATGCTGAGCAGCCAGGTTGCGCAGGGTGCCGGCGCGCCCCCCGGGCTGCTCGAGCTGACGCGCGACCAGCTGAAGGAGAACGCACCCGGCGCGGAAGTCGTTCGCGAAGACGTCATCAATGTCGGGGATTACACCGTCGGCATGCTCGCGGCGCGCTACACGGTGGGACTGCAGCGGGTCCTGTCGCAGCAGGCGATCGTGCGCGCAGACGACCGGCTCTATTACACATTGAGCCTCACGACCCCTGCCGCCCGCCAGGACGACGACGGCAGGACGCCGGAGAACGATTCGGAGGAGACGAAGGCGGTCGAGACGTTTCGCGCCGTCGTCGACACCGTCGCCCTGCTCGACCAGTCGGCGGTGCTCGATGATCAGCGTCAGCGGCTGTTCCGCACGCGGGCGCTGTTCGTGAATGTGACTCCGCCGAAGCTGCGGAACGTCATCACGCAGGCCGACAGCGCCGAGCCAGATGAGCGGACGCGCCAGGACGGCAAGCACGAGCAGTTCCTCCGCATCCTCCAGGACGGCAAGGACGTCGGCTACACGTACGTCGTCGAGAACGAGGAGAAGCGCGGGGCGATGGACGGGGTGTCGGTGGGCGTGCGCTCGCGCACCACATTGGCGATCGAGCCCGGCGCCAAGACCGCCGACGCGGCCGCAAAGCCCGAGGCAGCCACCACCATCATCAAGCGGGACACCGAGTCGCTGATGTGGATGAGCCTTGACCGCAAACACGAGACGTGGCGGACGCTGAGCGTGGCGGAGGACGGGAAGAACAAGGATCACACAACAGAGATCGGCGCCAGCGACCGGCAGGTGGAGCGCGTGCTCGACCCGGAGCTTCCCGTCGGCGAAAAGCTCGATGAGCGCAATCCGCCCGTGCGCCACGAAGAAGTCTACACGCTGACGGTGACGACGGCCTCGACGCAGGTGAATGCAGAACCGTTCACGCAGGCGCTCCCGCCGTTTTACCTCCCGCAGACGATGGCCCACCTGCTTCCCCGGCTGCTGCCGCTGAACGATCCCAAGGGGTACATGTTCGCCTCATACGTCGGCGAGACCCGCGCCGTGATGTCGCGCTACGTCGACGTGGGACGCGAGCAGAGCGTCACTCTGAACGGGAACAAGCACATCGCCGTGCCCGTGAAGGACCGTATCGGCCTGGAGGGCTCGGTGACGACGCACTGGATGTCGCCGGAGGGCAAGTACCTCGGGAGCACGAATGAGGAGTCGAAGATCACCGTGCTGCCCACAGACGAGGCGACGTTGCGCAAGATCTGGACGGACGCACAGCTCACGGCCCCCGAGCCCCCCAAAGACGGCATTCCGCGGAGCGATTCGAAGGGGAATGTGCAGCCCCTCCCTGCGGGCAGCCGATAACAACGGCAGGACATGCTGCGCACCACCGGAAAACTCCTGGGGCTGTTCATCCTCGTCGTCGCCGGGTCGGCGGGGATCATCGCGTACCACAACCACTTCTCCGCCGAACGCAAGATCGAGAAGCTCGAGGATGAGAAGAAGCAGCTGGCGCAGATCGTCAAGCGGCTGGGCGAGGAGAAGCGCGTCGCCGAAGTGCTCGTCGAGAACCAGCAGATGGTGGACGGCGAATTGCAGACAACGCTGCTCTTCGTTGAATACGCCAGGGACGGCACGACCCTGCCGCCCAAATCGTTCACGTTCGTCGGCAAGATGGCGCACATCGACGCGATGGTGATCAAGTTCGATCGCGGGTTTATCGAGGCCGGGGACGCGCTGCGCGGGAACAGCATTGCCCTGTTCACCAGGATCTACGGCGATAAACAGAGCCCCGCCGAGGCAGCATATATCGACGAGCCGGGCACGATTCCCGCGGTCTACCGCGGCGCCGACCCGCGCGTCAGCCGCTTCGAGATGGAGCTGTGGCAGAACTTCTGGAAGCTGGCCGAGGACCCTGCGTATCGCAAGAAGCATGGCGTCCGTGTCGCCAACGGCCAGGGCGTTTGGGGGCCGTTCGAGCCCGACAAGATCTACACGATCACCATCGAATCCGACGGCGGATTGAACATGAGCAGCGAGCCGCTGAGGGGGATCTACCGCGAGGCGCTGAAGCGGAAGACGACGCTGTGATTTCTTCGCCGCAGCACGAAAATCCGAAGCATCACATGGTCAGCCGCGCCCCCAGTGTCATCCTGAGCTCAGGATGACAGGAGCGTGGGACATGCGACAATAGGGCACCAACCGCTCTAGGATTTCGTGCTTGATGCCCGACGACCTTCCCCTCCGTCCCCCCGAGCCCGAGGCGCCGCGTCCCACGCCCGCGCCGCCGTGGGTCGCGCTGCTGGCGGCCTGGCTCGGCCTGCTCATGCTGATCGCCGCCATCGTGTTCCCGTTCCTCCCCGGCAGCCGTGACCCGCGCGCCGAGCTGGAGCACGCCAAGCCCTATTCTTTCGCCGATAAGTTCCTCCCGGTCCCGATGTACGGAGTGACGATCGCCCTGTTCCTCGGCATCGTCGTCCTCTGGCAGATGCGCAAGGAACCCCGCCCGCTCCCCGACGCGATGGTCGCGCAGCGCGTCCAGGCGTGGACGGGCATGGCCCTCGCGCTGCTCGCGACGGTGATCCTCTACGTCACCGTCGCGTTGCGAGGCCCGCGCTAGCCCCTATCATGGGCTCCGACATGACCGTGAAAGTGAACGGCCAAGACCGCGATGTGACCGACGGCACGACCGTCCTCGCGCTGATCGAGCAGCACAACCTCACCCCGCAAAAGGTCGCGGTGGAACTGAACCGCCGCCTGATCCGCACGGAGAAGTACGACACGGTGTTGAAGGCGGGAGACGAAATCGAAATCGTGACGTTCGTCGGCGGGGGATGAGGAGGCTCGACCGCTAGCCACCAAATAGTTCTTTTTCTCCGCAGAGCATTCGAAACCTCGTTTTCTGCCCGTGCATAACGACCCGAATAGATCTTCGCACCGGGAGCCGGCACATTTGCCATATGCGCCGCCCAATCCAGGCGCACGACGCAGGCGGAAGATCCGCGGGTTCGCCGTCGCGCTGCTCGTATTGCTGTCTGCTGGCGGAGCATGGTGGGGGGGGCCCGCATTGCGAGGACAGGCCGAACGGTGGGTGTGGCAAATCGGAGCAAATGCTATTCAGCCCCACCCGACCTCATCGCGTATTACGAAAGTAGCACTAGCCCCAGCGAGACGGCGCCTGCGGGAATGGCCACCTACCGAAGGCTTGCCGTCACCGAGCCCTTTACCGCTTACTGGCTTTCCCCACCACCGGCACTTACGCTCGCGAACCTGCCCGGAATTGCCGGTATGAGCATGGCGACTGAAGCGGTGTATTTGCACGGACGGCGTGCCGCTGGGGGGGCGCCGCAGCGCTTGGTCTTCGTCACACCCTACTCTATGCCGCGCGTGCAGCTTCCGAGCGATCGTACGAATCCACGTCACTTCCTGACGTTCTACGTTGGTGTCGTGCAATTGCCTGGATTTTGGGGAAGCGCGGCGGACCTGCGGGAGGTAGGGTCGAAGACATTCCGGTTCGAGCGTCTAAACGATGCTCCGTTTGGTAAACTGCAATATTATGCTGGGCAATCTGACCCTGCGGACCGATCGCACTTCACTATCGAGTACGCCATCAATGGCGAGCGCGGAACAATTGATGGATGGCTGCGGATGGACGACACAGTAGACCTCGTAGTGCGTGATGGTCCCGCCGTCGCCGACCGTTCCGGTGACCGCTGATTTGCCGGATGTGTCCACCGTATACTTCCTTCCCATGGATCTTTTACAGATCAAGAATTTCGCCGTCACGAACCGCCTCTTCGTCGGCACGGGCAAGTACCAGACGTACGAGCTGATGCAGCAGGCGCTGGACGCTTCCGGCTGCCAAGTTGTGACCGTCGCCGTGCGGCGCGAGCGGCTCGTCGACAAAGAGGGTCGCAGCCTGCTCGATTTCCTCGATCTCACGCGCTACGTGATCCTGCCCAACACCGCCGGGTGCTTTAGCGCCGACGACGCCATCCGCGTCGCGCTGCTTGGGCGCGAGCTGCTCGAGAAGCAGGGCAACCGAGGCGCGGGGTGGGTGAAACTGGAGGTACTGGGAGATAAAAAGACTCTAATGCCTGACCCCGTCGGGACGCTGGAAGCGACGCGGGAGCTGGTGAAGGAGGGGTTCACCGTGCTGGCCTATACCAGCGATGATCCGCGGCTGGCCGTGCGCCTCAAGGAAGCCGGGGCGGCGTCGGTGATGCCGGCGGGAAGCCCGATCGGATCGGGCCAGGGATTGCTCAACCCGTTGAACGTCTCGCTGTGCCTGGAGCTGCTGAAGGAGAATGATCCATCATTCCCCGTGATCGTGGACGCCGGGGTCGGCGCCGCCAGCGACGTCACCATCGCCATGGAGCTCGGCGCCGACGGGGTGCTGCTCAACACCGGCATCGCCCATGCGAAAGACCCGGTGAAGATGGCCCACGCGATGCGGCACGCCGTGGAGGCCGGACGATTGGGCTACCAGGCCGGGCGGATTCCCAAGAAGCGCTATGCGACGGCGAGTTCGCCGTTTGAGGGGGTCATCAGCTATATTCCTGGTGAGTGAAGCCTATGGCGAAAAAGAAAGCACATCCAATCTATACAGAGCTCGGCACGATGATGCGGCTGCAGCCGTTCCAGCCATTCGATAGCAAAACTGCCGCCGGAGACACCATTCACGTGTTCCACCGTGACTTCGTGGCGCGCTCGCCCACGGGAGAGTCCGCGATCGTGTACGACAAGGATGGGCATTTCCGCATCATCCACTTGAATATGGTGGTGACGCTCGAACCCTCACGCCCAAAGGGGACCCCTCGCCCCGGACGTCGCTGAACTGTAAGTCTAGCGAGGATATCAATGCTTCGCGCTTGCACGGTGCTACTCATCATGCTCTCCGCTAATACGGTACGCGCCGTGGAGCCCCCGCCGCTGATTCCGCGGGAGGTCTTATTCGGCAACCCCGACCGCGCGAACGTGCAGGTCTCGCCGGATGGCAGGCACCTCAGCTACTGCGCCCCGCACGAGGGCGTTCTGAACGTGTGGGTGGCGCCGATCAACGACCTCGCCGAGGCACGAGTCGTCACGCGCGATCGCAAACGCGGCATCCGCGAATACTACTGGGCGTGGACGGGCGATCGCGTCGTCTATCGTCAGGATGAGGGCGGCGATGAGAACTACAACGTTTTCGTCGCCGACCTGGCGACGGGCGAGACGAAGAACCTTACGCGCAACCCGAAGGTGCAGGCGCAGATCCTCGCCCTCAGCCGCCACCATCCTGACGAGATGCTCGTCGCGCTCAACGACCGCAGCGCCGAATTCCACGACGTGCACCGGGTGAACCTCCGGACGGGAACGGACGTGCTCGTCCTGCGGAACCCGGAGAAGATCGAGGGGCAGAACGTGACCGGCTTCGTCGTGGACGAGCAGTTCAACGTGCGCTTCGCCGTCACCATCACCGACTCGGCCGGCAGCACGCTTTGGGCGCCGGCGAAGGATGGGGGGTGGACGATTGCCGAATCGATCCCGATGGAAGACGACGCAATGACCAACGTGATCGGGTTTGACGAGACGGGGCGCATCCTGTACCTGCGCGACAGTCGCGGGCGCGACACCGCCGCCATCTTCCGCCTCGACACGACGACCGCTCAGCGCACCCTGCTCGCCGATGATCCGCGCGCCGACGCCGACGATCCGCTGCGTCACCCCAGGACCCGCCGCGTGCAGGCCGTCCCTTTCGTGCATGAGCGGCTGCGCTGGCAGGTGGTTGATCCCGAACTGCAGGCGGACTTTGACTACCTCGCCACCGTCTCGCCGGGCGACGATTTGAACATTACCTCGCGCTCGCAGGACGATTTGAAGTGGACGGTGCACTTTCAGGCCGACAACGGCCCCGCTAAGCATTACCTGTACGACCGGACCCAGCGCCGGGCAGAGTTCCTTTTCACCGGCAACAGGCAGCTCGAAGGGCTGCCGCTTGCGAAGATGCGCCCGCTCGTCATCAAGTCGCGCGACGGCCTGGACCTGGTGAGCTATCTGACCCTGCCGCCACAGTCGGACGCCGACGGCGACGGGATCCCCGATGCGCCCGTGCCCATGGTGCTCATTGTGCATGGCGGGCCCTGGGGCCGCGACCGCTGGGGCTTCAACGCCACGCACCAGTGGCTGGCCAACCGTGGCTATGCGGTGCTCAGCGTCAACTTCCGCGGCTCGACCGGCTTCGGCAAGGCCTTCACGAACGCGGCCAACCACGAATGGGGCGGGCGGATGCACGACGACTTGATCGACGCCGTGAACTGGGCGATCGATGCGCGGATCGCGCGCAAGGACAGGGTGGCGATCCAGGGCGGCAGCTACGGCGGATATTCGGCGCTGGCGGGCATTACGCTCACGCCCGAAGTCTTCGCCTGCAGCGTGAGCATTGTGGGCGTCAGCCGTATCGTCACGCTGATGGAAACGGTCCCCCCGTACTGGAAGCCGGCGATGACGTTCTTCAAAGCCCGCGTCGGCGACCACACGACCGAACAGGGCCGCCGGTTCCTTGACGGCCGCAGCCCGTTGACGCACGTCGATCGCATCAAGCGCCCGCTGCTCATCGGCCACGGCGCGAATGACGCGCGCGTGAAGAAGGCCGAGTCCGACCAGATCGTCCGCGCCATGCGGGAGAAGAACCTTCCCGTCACGTACGTCCTCTACCCCGATGAGGGCCACGGCTTCTACCGGCCGGAGAACCGCATGAGCTTCTTTGCGGTCGCAGAAGCGTTCCTCGCCGGGCACCTGGGCGGACGATTTGAACCAATCGGCGATGATTTCAATGGCTCCACAATCCAGGTCGAGGTCGGCGCCGACGAAGTCCCGGGTCTGAAGGAGCATCTCAACGCAGCGCCATGAGGGCGACGAGTTCTGTCGGCGGCAGGTCTCCCGTTCCTCAACAACACCTCCTCAACAACACCTTCCATGCGCACTCCAATCACTTCCCTCACGATCCTGACCCTCCTCCTTATCGCTGGCGTGTCGCGTGCGCAGGACCGTCCGCCGAACGTGATCGTCATCCTCACCGATGACCTGGGGTATGCCGATCTAAGCTGCTATGGCGCGCCGCTCATCAAGACCCCGCGCCTCGACCGCATGGCTGCGGAGGGCGTTCGCTTCACCGACTTCTACGCCGCCGCTACTGTCTGCACGCCCTCGCGCGCGGCGCTGCTCACCGGTTGCTACCCGAAACGCGTCGGGTTGGCCGAAGTCGCGCCCAAGGGCGACGCGCGCTCGGGGCGCGTGCTCTACGCGAACTCGCCATACGGTCTGAACCCCGACGAGGTGACGATCGCCGAACTGCTCAAATCCCGCGGCTACACGACGGGCATGGTCGGCAAATGGCACCTGGGCGACGCGAGGGAATTCCTCCCGACGAAGCAGGATTTCGACTCGTACTTCGGCATCCCCTACAGCAATGACATGAAGCCGCTCGTCTACGTTCGCGGCGAAGGGATCGCCGACACGCAAGTGGTGCAGAGTGAGATCACGAACCTCTACACAGATGAGTCCCTGAAGTTCATTCGCGATAATGCCGACAAGCCCTTCTTCCTCTACCTCGCCCACAACATGCCGCACACGCCGCTTGGCGCCAGCGAGCGGTTCAGCGGGAAATCGCCCCGCGGGTTGTACGGCGACGTGGTCGAGGAACTGGATCAGAGTACGGGGCGCATTCTTGATCTGCTCGCGGAGCTGAACCTTGACGAGCAGACGCTGGTCATCTTCACGAGCGACAACGGCCCCTGGCTCATCCGCGGCGAGCAAGGCGGCAACGCAACCCCGCTGCGCGCCGGTAAGGGCACGACGTACGAAGGCGGCATGCGCGTCCCGTGCATCATGCGCTGGCCCGGCAAGATTCCCGCCGGCAGCGTCTGTGAGGAGCTGGCGACGATGATGGACCTGATGCCGACGCTGGCGGCCTTCGCCGGTGCAAGTGCGCCAACCGACCGAATCATCGACGGCAAGGACATCTCGGCTCTGCTCTTCGCCAAGCCCGGCGCGAAGACGCCCCATGAGGCGTTCTTTTACTACTCCGGAAACCG
Organism: Tepidisphaeraceae bacterium; assembly: GCA_035936155.1. Classification (GTDB taxonomy): domain Bacteria; phylum Planctomycetota; class Phycisphaerae; order Tepidisphaerales; family Tepidisphaeraceae; genus DASYWJ01. Next base: position 30,342 of record DASYWJ010000054.1, read on the forward strand.
GCTCAATGCGGTGCGCTCCGGGCCGTGGAAGCTCAAGCTGCAGACGACGCTGCAGGAGGAAACCGAGTACGGCAGGATCGAAAACCCGCAGACGCCGATCGAGCCGAAGCTGTACAACCTCACCACCGACCCCGGGGAGCAGAAGTCGGTGCTCAAGGACCACCCCCGGGTCGTGAAACGACTGATGGAGCTGGCGGAGGGGGCGCGAAACGACCTGGGCGACGCCCGCACCGGCGCCGCCGGCTCAAACCTGCGCCCGGTGGGGGAATTGCCCGCTCGGTAGGGGGTCGGTAGTGGGCTCCGCCCGCACGGTAGTCCCCGCCATTTCCCCCAGCTCCGGGCCGCAATTGCGCACCGCCCCATGCCGCCCCGCCGTCACAAGCCCTTGCCTGCACCCGCTTTCAATTGCATGTTCCACTTGGCTGATCGTGTTGCGCGAAGGAGTGGTGCCGTATGCAGCGAATCCTCATCATCGAAGACACGCCGATTGTCCGCGAGCCGATGGCGCGGTTGCTCAGTTCCGAGGGGTATGCCGTCACCAGCGCGGCCAACGGGGTCGAGGCGATTGCGTCGCTGGCAACGAATCCGGTCGACCTCGTGCTGCTCGACGTGCTGATGCCGAAAATGAACGGCGTCGCGTTCCTCGAAGCATTCCGCGCTGAGCCGCGCTGGTCACACGTGCCCGTCATCGCCATTACGGGAATCCTCGACAGTACCTGGCTCCTGCGTCTGCGCGAGCTGAACGTCTGCACGGTCATCCAAAAAGGCCGCTTCGATGTCAACAGCCTTCTGACGGAGGTGCACCGCTACCTGCCGCAGGCAGCATGAGAGAGAACAGGGCTTCGCAGGCTTTGTCTCCTGGTGGTTCTCCTTATGATTCAGATGTGAATCAACTCTGGACCGAGCTGGCGCGCCGCGTCAACGTAGATCTCTCTGATCAGCAGCACGCGCAGCTCTCTCATTACCTGGACCTGCTTTTTGAAGCGAACGCGCGGATGAACCTGACGCGCATCACCGACCGCACCAACGCCGAGCTTCAGCACGTCGCTGATGCGCTGACGCTGCTCCCGCACCTGCCTTCCGGCGCGATTCGCGTCGCGGATGTCGGCAGCGGCGGCGGCGTGCCTGGGATCCCGCTGGCGATCGTCCGGCCGAGCGCGAGCGTCATGCTGATCGAATCGACGAAGAAGAAGGCGGCGTTCCTGAAATCCGCCGCCGAGGCGCTGGGGCTGGCTAACGTCAGCGTCTCCGAATGGCGCGCCGAAGACGTGGCCCGCAGCAACTCCCGCGAAACGTTTGACGTGGCCGTTGCCCGCGCCGTCGCCACGATGGACTGGCTGGCCGAGTGGTGTCTGCCGCTGGTGAAAAAGGGCGGCCGAATGCTCGCCATGAAAGGCCCAAAGGTCGCGAACGAACTGCCCCTCGCCCTGAAGGCGATCAAGCTCCTGGGCGGGGGTGAGCCGATCGTTCATCCCGCCGATCTTCCAGGGACGGAGCGACGCGTGATCGTCGAGATTCCAAAGCTCGGCCGCACCGATGCGCGATACCCCCGCCCTGCCACGCACGCGAAAGGAAAGCCGCTGAAATAGCCGTTGCGCTGGTAGAATCGGGGCGCTCGACGATCGCCTGATGGCTGAAGCCGCGTCACATTTCGTTCCCGATTACCGGGATCAGCCGAATGACAGCGCCTTCTGGCGCACAGATACAGCGCAGGGTGTCGAGCTCGTGGCAGGATATGTGGGCGTGAAGCGAATGCTGCGACACAACGCCCGGCGACTGCCGCTGCAGGCGGTCGGATACGCTGTGCTTGTCATTGCGCTATGGTTGTTGGCGAGTTTTTCGGCGGGGGTGCCGAAGCCGTTCCCGTGGGCACCCCATTCTTCTCGGCGAGCTCGCGATCCTTCCCGCGTTCTGGATCATCGGATCCATTTGGGAGGGAAGGCACGGGCTGGCCGTGCACGTGCTGTGCGATGAGCTTCGCGTCCATCGTCAGGACGTGCTTCGCGGGCGCTGGCGCCACTGGCGGCGCGAGCAACTGTCGCGCGTGTACGTCAATTGGGAGGGATGGATCGTGCTGCTCGGCCCTGACGGCAAGCGGTTGGGCAAGTTCGGCGGGGAGCCGAGCCGAACCGATATGAAATGGCTCGCAGGGCTCATCCGCGGGCGGCTGGAATTGAACAAATGATATTAATCGGGATTCACCCTCATTCTAACCTTCTTCCGGTATGAGACGCCGGCCCGGGCCCAAGCAGTGCCGGCCGACACGATGCCGCCGTTGGAGCCAGCCGGGGCCGCGTGGATATGTGCGGGTGACGTTGTCGTTCGGATCGTTCGGCGTCTGCAGCCTGTGCGCGAGTCTGCGCAGCATTAGCTTGAGGGTGAAACCGGTGGCGGTTCGAGCTATTCCTGGAAAAGTTTCTGCGCGACCCCGGGAGTGCGCCGATTCGGCCGGTGCGGTAAACTGCCGCCATGGACCCCTTCCTCCGCGCCGCGATTGACGAAGCGAAGCTCGGCCTCAGCGAGGGCGGGCTGCCCATCGGCTCGGTGCTCGTCCGCGGCGACAGAATCATCGGCCGCGGCCGCAACCGCCGCGTCCAGCACGGCAACCCGATGGCGCACGCCGAAATCGACTGTCTCACCAACGCCGGACGGCAGAAGACCTACGCCGACACGGTCCTCTACTCCACGCTGATGCCCTGCTACCTCTGCACCGGCGCGGCCGTGCAGTTCGGCGTGCCGAGAGTGATCGTCGGCGAGAGCGTCAACTTCCCCGGCGGGGAGGGCAAGTGGGGCAGGAGCCCCCAGTGCATGCGGGCCAACGGCATCGAGCTGATCGATCTGCACGACGCCGAGTGCATCGAGATGATGGCCAGGTTCATCCGCGAGAACCCGGCGCTGTGGAACGAGGACATCGGGATGGATTAAGGCCGCTGATGGCATGCGGATCATAGATGCCAATGCGGACGTCAATCTCGACTTGTTGCGCGAGCTGGGTGAACTGGTTGATCCCGGTGGGGGCGAATTCGCATTGAAACTCCTCCGATGCCCGCGCCGGTCGGCGGTTGCAGTTCTAGCCGATCGGCCAGGCCGAACGGCCCTACACTTCTTCTGTGTCTGTTCAACCGGTCCTGCTTTCGTACGATGACCTCCCTCCCGGCAGCGACATCCGCCGGGAGTATCACGGGGAGCTCGTGAAGATCACGGTGCCCGCGGGCGAGCCGCCGGCGGCGGCGAAGCGGGTGATTGCGCAGGCGGCGCTGGTTTCCGGGGCCATCTCCAGCTGGGCGTTCCTGCTGCTGGCGCTGATCGTCTTTGGTTACTTCGTGCGGATGAACCGCATCGCGGGGGGGCCGCTGAACTGGGCGATCGCATTTTTTGCGATCTTCTGCACGGCGATTGTCGCGCTGGTGTCGTGGGTGCGGTACGGGATGAAGCTGGAGGACCTGCAGGCCGGTCGGCGCCAGGCGACGGTGATCGCCGTCACGCCGCGGCGGCTCGTCGTGGAGACCAGCGGCCCGTTTGACGTCGCCAGTTACGACATCCCGGAGGAGCAGCTCGTGGGGGTGTCGATCGGACGCGCCGGAGTGCGCGACGCCGACGGGCGTTTGCGAAAGCTCGACCGGCTGGTGATCCAGCTCGCCGGCGGACGTCGCATTCCGCTCCTCCCCGGCCGAGATCGGACTGAGCTGCGCTGGGTGGCGCGGGCGATTGGGCGCGCGATGGGGGTGTCGGTGGATGTGTGAAGCCGCCCTGGCACGCGTTCGGCTCCTCCTGGCTTCCTCCGACACCAGGCGCTTTTTCTCCAATAGTGATACAATCCCCTAACATCGTGCCCGCGACTCTTGATGACATTCTCGGGCCCCAAGGCGCGATCGCGCGGCGCCTGCAGGACCGCTACGAGCACCGCCCGCAGCAGCTCGAGATGGCACGCGCGGTTGAAGAGGCGTTTGCGCAGAAGCACCACCTGCTTGTCGAAGCGGGCACCGGCGTCGGAAAATCATTCGCGTACCTCCTGCCCGCCATCGACTTCGCCGTTCGGCACAAGAAGCGGGTGATCATTTCCACGCACACGATCTCACTGCAGGAGCAGCTGATCGACAAGGACATCCCGCTGATCCAGAGCGTCTATCCCGACGAGTTCACCGCCGTGCTGGTGAAGGGCCGGAGTAACTACCTCTGCCAGCGCCGCCTCGAGCAGGCGCGCATGCGGCAGAGCTACCTGTTCGACGATCAGCGGCAGCTCGAATCCCTGTGGATGATCGAGGAGTGGGCACAGGACACCACCGACGGCTCCCTCGCCACGCTGCCAAGCAATCCCGAGCGCGACGTGTGGGACAAGGTGTGCGCCGAGCACGGCAACTGCCTGGGCAAGAAGTGCAACTTCTACGACCACTGCTTCTGGCAGGCCAGCAAACGCCGCATGCAGAGCGGCAACATCCTCATCGTCAACCACGCCCTGTTCTTCAGCGACCTCGCGTTGCGCATGGCGGGCGTGCAGTACCTGCCGAAGTACGATCTGGCCATTCTCGACGAAGCGCACACGGTCGAGGATGTCGCCGGCGATCACTTTGGCCTGAAGGTCACCGAGGGTGGGCTGCGTTACCAGCTTCGCGCCCTGTACGACCCGAAGCGCGGCAAGGGCATGCTCAGCACCCATGGCGCGGCTGCCAACGACGCCATTCATGATGTCGTCGAGCTGCACCACCGGATGGAGGGGTTCTTCGACCGCTGCGTGCGCTACCACGAAGCGCACGGCCGCGGAAATGGGCGGCTGCACGAAGCGAACTGGGTCGAAAACGACCTGTCGCCGAAGCTCAAGGACCTCTCAAAGCATCTGAAGGCGATGCTGACGCAGGTGAAGGACGAGGGCGAGATCGCCGAACTATCCAACCACGCCGCCCGCGCCGCAATGACGGCCGAGGCCGTTGACGCCGTCCTCGCGCACAAGATGGACGATGCGGTGTATTGGATGGAGGTGGCGGGAAAGACGCCGAAGCGCGTGAGCTTGCACGCGGCGCCGATAGACGTCGCGCAAGGGCTGCGGACGCAGCTGTTCGAGAAGATGCAGAGCGTGGTGATGACCAGCGCGACGCTGTGCGCCGCGGGGGGGCCGAAGATGCCGGCTGGAAAGCGCACCCCTAGCACGGGTTTTCAACCCGTGCCTTCTTCATCCGAAACAGAACTCCAGATCAAAAAAGGCGCCTACCTCCCCCACTGGACCCGAAGCGGCGGCATCTACGCTGTGACGTTCCGCCTCGCCGACTCCCTACCCTCGCACGTCGCCGCGGAGCGGCGAAGCGACCGGGAAGCGATTGTGCAGAACGCCGCGCAGCAAGAGCGCCAATTGTCAGACGTCGAGCGGCGCGAACTGGAGCGCCTGCACTGCGAGAAGATCGACCGTCTGCTCGACTCAGGGATCGGGGACTGCGCGCTGCGGCGTCCCGAAGTGGCGAACCTCGTCGCCGACGCGCTGGAGCACTTCAACGACGACCGCTACCGGCTCCTCGCTTGGACCATCATGCCGAACCACGTGCACGCGGTGGTCCAGCCGGGGGCGGAGTACGACCTGCCGAGCATCCTTCATTCGTGGAAACGGCATACGGGGCGGCAGGCAAATCTGCTGCTCGGCCGCACGGGTGGGGAGTTTTGGCAGGCGGAATACTACGATCACCTCATTCGGGACGACGACGATCTTCGCCAAGCAGTTGAGTACGCGTGGAACAACGCGGAAGCCGCGGGGCTGGGTGAGTGGTCGTGGCGGCGCAGATATGACGACGTGATTGAGATGGTGCTGGGAGAAGGAGGAATGCACGGGTTGAACACCCGTGCTACGGAAAAGGCGGAAGAAGAACAGGACGTTGTCAGCACCGCCGACCCCGCCTTCGCCTATATCAAATCCCGCCTCGGCGTGATCCGCGAGAAGACGCTCCAGCTCGGGTCCCCCTTCGATTACCAGAACCAGGCGACGCTTTACATCGAACGCGACCTCCCGGAGCCGAACGATACGAACCGGTTCCTCCCCGCAGCGTGTGAGAAGATCGTTCAGTACGTGAAGCAGACGAACGGCGGCGCGTTTGTGCTGTTCACGTCGTACAAGATGCTGATCGACGCGGCCAACCGGGTGCAGCCGCGGCTGGAGGAGATCGGCTACCCCATTCTCGTGCAGGGGCAGAAAGCGCCGCGGAAGATCCTGCTCGATCGGTTTCGCTCGATGGAAAACGCCGTGCTCTTCGGCACGAGCAGTTTCTGGCAGGGCATCGACGTGCAGGGCGAGAAGCTCCGCAACGTCATCATCGTCAAGCTCCCGTTCGCGGTGCCGGATGAGCCGCTTATCGAGGCGCGCCTCGAGGCGATCCAGCGCAGCGGCGGGAATCCGTTCATGGACTATTCGGTGCCCGAGGCGATCATCAAGCTGAAACAGGGGTTCGGACGGCTCATTCGCAGCAAGACGGACAGCGGGATCGTCGTGCTGCTTGACAGCCGGGTATCGACGAAGCGCTACGGCAAAATTTTCCTCGACGCGCTACCGGGGTGCAGGCGGGTGATCGTCGCTGGCCGGGGGGGGGG
>DASYWJ010000055.1:0-11093 GCA_035936155.1 Tepidisphaeraceae bacterium
AGCAGTTCCTGCGCTCGGCCGCCGCCCGCACCGCCGAAGCGCTGGGCGAGGCGATCACCGCCGCGTTCGCGACCGTCACCGTCAACGACCTGCGAAACTGGTTTCAACACTGCGGATACGCTGCCGCTTGAGCATGCTACATTCAACAGTCAAACGCTCTAAGCCTCATGAACGCGGTCCAACATCGCGCAGCCTCTTTCGATCGGGCGTTTCGCCGAACTGGTCCATGATCTCATTCGCTTCTTTCAATTCGCGATGAATCTGGGCATCAAGTTCGATCATGTGATCGTAGTAGTAGGCCAGCGCGGCGTGAATCTGCGCCATCGTCAGGTGGGGATATGCCTCGTGAAGCGCTGCCGCGGTGTTCGCGCCGCTCTTCCACGCTTCGATCAGATGAATGACCTTAAAGCGAGTCCCTTCGATGCGCGCGACACCCTTGTCATCGATCGTGATGTGGCTGGGAACCGTGGTCGGCATGGGGAACTCCTCAATGCAGTATAGCACTCCGAGTAGCCTGATGCCGGCAGCGCAAGATCGCGGATCTCAAGGACGTAACCGGGACGTTCACATGCGCCTCTCCGTTAAGGATACGGCGTCTTCCGCGGCTCGTCGCCCGGCAACTCCAGCGCGCCGACGAGGTCGGTCATCCGCTGGATCTTATGCTTCGCGAGGTACTCGTTCAGCCCCTGGCAGATCTTGTTCGGCGTGGCCGGGTCGACGAACAGCGCGGTGCCGATGGCGACGGCGCTGGAGCCGGCGAGGATGAACTCGACCGCGTCCATCCAGTTCTGCACGCCGCCCATGCCGATGATCGGCGTGCCGGTGTGCTTGGTGACGGTGCGGTACACACGGCTGACCAGGTGCAGCGCGATGGGCTTGATGGCCGGACCCGACAGCCCCCCGGTAACGTTCGCCAGGCGCGGGCGGCGCTTGTGGATGTCGATGGCCATGGCGGTGAAGGTGTTCACGAGCGAGAGCACGTCGGCCCCGCCCTCCACCGCGGCACAGGCGGTGAGCGTGATGTCCTCGACGTTCGGCGAGAGCTTCACGATCAGCGGCTTGCGCGGCAGGACTTTTTTCACCTCCGCCGTCAGCTCCTTCAGCCGCCCGGGGTGCGTGCCGAACGTCAGCCCATCCTTCACGTTGGGGCAGGAGACGTTCAGCTCGACGCCGGCGACCGCGTCCAGGCCGTTCATGGCGGCGCAGGTCTCGGTGTAGTCGTCGAAGCTGTGCCCGGCGACGTTGACGATGACGGGGCAGGGCATTTTCTTCAGCTGGGGGACCTTCTCTTTCAGAAACCGATCCAGCCCGACGTTCGCGAGGCCGATGGCGTTGAGCATCCCGCCGCGCGTCTCGACGATTCGGGCGGGTTCGTTGCCCGCGCGCTCCTCGCGGGTGATCGACTTGGTGACGAATGCGCCAAGTTGCGAGAGGTCCATGAAGTCTGCGTACTCAAATGCATAGCCGCAGGTGCCCGAGCAGGTGAAGGTGGGATTGGCGAGCTTCAGGCCTGCAAGGTTGATGGATAGATCAGGCACGGGGGAGGTTTTAACGGAATGGAGGCGATGTGGCGAGATGCCGGGAGCGGAGCAGGCAGGTGCCGGGCGCGGAATAAGAATACGATGAAGATTACGATTGAGAATAAGATGAAGAGCAAGAGTACGATCGAGTCGCGCTCTTAATCGTGCTCTTGCTCGTAATCACATTCCTACTCCTGATCTTCATCTTCATCTTTCTCTTCCTTCCCACTCCCCCCAGCCTCAGTCGCTCGTGTAGACCTTATGCCTCGGCCGCGAGCGCAAAATCTCCGCCTTCCCCCAGGCGACGGCGTTCTTGAACGCATCGCTCTTGAGGAACGCGTCGAAATCTTCCTTGCGCTGCCACTGGCTCAGGATCACGTAGCTGCCGGTCGAGGCGACGTCTTCGTATAGATGAGTCTCGACGTGGCCGGGGAGCGTCTTGAGGACATCGATCACGGCGAGGAAGCCGCGCTCGAATTCCTCCTCCTTGCCGGGGATCACGTCGTATTGCATGCCGATGGTGGTCATCTTGCGCCAGCTTCTACCAGAGAAGGTCCGCCCCGTGAAAGACCGGGCCGTCCGTGCAGGCCAGCCGATAACACCAGTCCCGCCCGACCAGCGGCGGCTGCTGGGGGTCGGGCTTCTTGACGCGGATGCAGCAGCTCTGGCACGTGCCCATCCCGCAGGCCATCGCGCGCTCGACGGCGATCTGGCAGTCGATGTTCCGCGCTGCGGCGATGTCCGCGACGCGCTTCATCATGGGCTCGGGGCCGCAGGTGTAAATCGCGATCGGGTGTGGGGTGTCGGGTTTCGGGTCTCGGGTGTCGGGTCTTGGGTGTCGGGTGGGTGAGGGGTTGGTGCGATTGTCGCCGAAGCCTGACACCCCGATTCCGAAACCCGACTGATCCAGATACTGCTCCAGTGCCTGGGTGACGAAGCCCCGGAAGCCGTAGCTGCCGTCGTCGGTGGTGATGACGGAGGAAATGCCGTGGCGGGCGAATTCTTCGATGGCGGGAGTGGGATTGGCGCCGTCGGGGGACACGTCGGCTCGGATCGTGAAGGGCAAGAGATCGCCGGTCAGCGCGCCGGCGAAGGCAACGGCAGGTCGACCGGCGAGCTTCTCGGCCAGGTAGAGCATCGGCGGAATGCCCACGCCGCCGCCCACCAGCACCGCGGTTGCGCCTTCGGGCGGGAGCACGAACTGATTGCCGAGCGGGCCAACGATGCCCACTTCATCGCCCGGTGAGAGCCGGCTGAGCCAGTCGGTACCGATGCCGACCACGCGGTGAATGATGTCCAGCTCGACCCCCCCGCCGCCCACGTCGCGTCGCCCGGCCAGCGAGAACGGCCGACGAAGCATCGCCCCCGGCGTGAGCAGGGTATCGGCGGTGAGCTGAAGTGGCTCGGTCGTCGCCCACTCCAGCTCGCGTTCGAGCCGCTCGACCTCCCGGACATCCCGACACGAAACCTGCACGAACTGCCCCGGCTCGGTCGGGGGAAACTCCACCACGCCCAACACCAGCCGATAGTGCTCACGACAGAGCGGAAGGTTGGCTTTCACCGTCGAGACGAACTGCCCGCGCGCCTTGCCTGCCATCGGCGGCGATTCTAGGGGCTGCATCGAATGCGTCTACGGCTTGGGCCGGCGGGAAGCAACTTCGACGGGAAACTCCGGCTGAGGGGGAAGCGGAGCAGCGGACGGAAGGCAGTCACCAAAAAAAGACTTCCGGAGGGGTGGCTCCTGTCCACCTCCGGAAGTGCGCCACGGCTGAAAAGCCGCAAATCTCGGATGGAAGGCCATGGCCCCATGACCATGACGGCGGCGACTATACCTTTGCCCATATGCAGTGTCAATCGAGAGATTCGCAGCAAAAGTATTTCTGAGTTTGGTTGCAAGCCGCTGCTCCACAATGATTTACATTCCAACAAGAAAAGGCGAGAGCCAGCGCTCCTTTGGCGGGTACCGCACAGGAAACTGATCCGGCGCGCGAGCCGGTTTCCCGGACCATTCTCATGCCGCTACACTCGCGCCGAACGGGCAAGCTGGAGCGTGAGCATGAAGCAGGTCGACGCCGCCATCGCGGTCGTCACGCGCGGCGGACGCATCCTCGTCTGCCAGCGCCACGACACCGACACCCTCGGCGGCTACTGGGAGTTCCCCGGCGGCAAGCGCGAGCATGACGAAACGCTCGAGCAGTGCCTTGCGCGCGAACTGATGGAGGAGCTGGCCATTCGCGCCACCCCGCTCGCGCAGCTCACGCTGATCGAGCACAACTATCCGCACGCGCGCATCCGGCTGTTCCCGTTCGTCTGCGAACTGGAAGAGGGCATGGAGCCCCGCGCCATCGAGTGCCAGGCGATGGAATGGATCGACCCGCCGCGGGTGAAGACGTTCAGGTTCCCGCCGGCGAACGACGCGCTGCTGGATGAGGTGGTCGCGTACTTCACGTCCAGGACAGATGATGTCTCCTTGTCGTGAGCACCTCTACATTTAGCCCCGGGTCATGACCCGGGGCTGATTGGGCACCGTCTGTGCAAAGAATCGGTTCTGTACCGTCGCTTACGTCTCCACCAGTTCCGCCTCCACCGTTTCACGCGCCTTATCGAACGTGAACTCCTGCTTCGCGGCGTCGACGTCCACGCGGATGGTGTCGCCTTCGGTGTACTCGTTCCGAAGGATCCGCTGGGCCAGGGGGTTCTCCAGCCGCTGCTGGATCACGCGCTTGAGCGGACGGGCGCCTAGTGTCGGGTCGTAGCCCTCGTCGGCCAGCAGGCGCTTGGCCTCGTCGGTCAGCTCGAGCTTCAGCCCACGCTGCGCCAGGCGCTGGCGCAGGTTCTCCAGCTGCACCTCGACGATCAGCGTCAACTGTTCCTTCCGCAGCGGGTGGAATACGATCATCTCGTCGACGCGGTTGAGGAACTCGGGGCGGAACTGGCCCTTCAACAGGTCCTTCACCGCCGCCTCGATTTCCCAATCGCTGGCGCCCTGATTCGTCAGCGCCTGGATTCGGTCGGAGCCGAGGTTGCTCGTCATGACGATGACGGTGTTCTTGAAGTTGACCGTGCGGCCCTGGCCGTCAGTCAGCCGGCCGTCGTCGAGCACCTGGAGCAGCACGTTGAACACGTCGCGATGGGCTTTTTCGATCTCGTCGAACAGGACGACCGCGTACGGGCGACGCCGGACCACTTCGGTCAGACGCCCGCCCTCCTCGTAGCCGACATAGCCGGGCGGGGCGCCGATGAGCCGGGCCACGGAGTGCTGCTCCATGAACTCGCTCATGTCGATACGAACCATCGCGTTCTCGTCGTCGAACAGGAACTCGGCCAGCGCCTTGCACAGCTCGGTCTTGCCGACGCCGGTGGGTCCGAGGAACATGAAGCTGCCGATCGGGCGGTTGGGGTCCCCGAGCCCCGCGCGGTTGCGCCGTACTGCGTTGGAAACGGCGGTCACCGCGTCCATCTGCCCGATCACGCGCTTCCCCAGCCGCTCTTCCATATGCATGAGCTTCTCGCGCTCGCCTTCGAGCATGCGGGTAACCGGGACGCCCGTCCAGCGTGAGACCACCTCGGCGATTTCCTCGGGCGTGACCTCGTCCTTGACCAGCGCCTTGCCATCCTGGCCGATCTGGTGGACACGGTTCTCCGCCTCCTTGAATCGCCGTTCCAAGTCGCGCATTTCGCCGTACTGGATTCGGGCTGCCGCCTCCCAGTTCCCTTGCCGCTGCGCCTGCTCCAGCTGCGTCTGCAGCCGGTCGCGCTCAGCCTGGATGTTCTTGACCATATCCATCGCCCCCTTTTCGCCCTCCCACCGTGCCGTCAGCGCACTGTTACGCTCCTGGAGGTCGGCCAGCTCGCGCTCGGCCTTCTCCAGTTGCTGCCGCGACCCCGGGTCCTTTTCCTTGCGAAGGGCCTCGATTTCGATCTGCAGCTGCATCATCCGCCTGCGGATCTCGTCCAGCTCGGCCGGCATCGATTCGTTCTCGATGCGCAAACGGGATGCGGCCTCGTCAATCAGATCGATCGCCTTGTCGGGCAGGAACCGGTCGGTGATGTACCGATCGCTCAGCATTGCGGCGGCGACAATGGCGCTGTCGGTGATGCGCACGCCATGGTGCGTCTCGTAGCGTGGCTTGAGGCCGCGGAGAATCGCAATCGTGTCCTCGACGCTCGGTTGACCGACAAAGGTCGGCTGGAAGCGGCGCTCCAGGGCGGCGTCCTTCTCGATGTGCTTGCGGTACTCGTCCAGCGTCGTCGCGCCGATGGTGCGCAGCTCCCCGCGCGCCAGCGCCGGCTTGAGCAGGTTGCCCGCGTCCATCGACCCTTCGGCCTTGCCGGCGCCGACCACCGTGTGCAGCTCGTCGATGAACAGGATGATCTTTCCGTCGCTGTCGGTCACTTCCTTGATGACCGCCTTGAGCCGGTCCTCAAACTCCCCTCGGTACTTCGCGCCGGCGATCAGCGCGCCCATGTCCAGCGCGATCACCCGCTTGTCCTGAAGCACGGCTGGCACGTCTCCGTTGGCCATGCGCACGGCCAGCCCCTCGACGATGGCTGTCTTACCGACGCCCGGCTCCCCGATGAGCACCGGGTTGTTCTTGGTGCGGCGGGACAGCACCTGCATCACCCGGCGGATCTCCTCATCGCGCCCGATGACCGGATCGAGCTTGCCCTGCTGCGCCATCTCGACCAGATCGCGGCCGTAGCGCTTCAGCGCCTGATACTTGTCCTCCGGGTTCTGGTCCGTGACGCGCTGCCCGCCTCGGATGTCCTTCAGCGCCGAAAGGATGCCATCGTGCGCCACGCCTTCACCCGCGAGCAGTGCCTGCGTCTCGCTCTTGGACTTGGTCAACCCCAGCAGCAGATGCTCCGTCGAGACGTACTCATCCTTCAGCCGATCAGCCTCTTTCTGCGCCTGGTCAATGACGTCGCGCGTCGAGCGCGCCATGCCCGTCTGTGTGCCGGTGGCGCGTGGCAGCGCGTCGAGTTGTGAGCTGACGCTCGCCCCGATGTGCAGGGGATCCGCCCCGATCTTCTGGATCAGCGGGAGAACTACCCCTTCCTTTTCCCCCAACAACGCCGCCAGCAGGTGCAGCGGCAGAATCTCCGAATGGTCCCGCTGTTGGGCCAGTTCCTGAGCCCGGACAACGGCTTCCTGTGCTTTGATGGTGAATTTGTCGAATCGCACGCGAAACCTCCGTTCAGCTTGATCAATCGTCGCTGAACCATTTGCAAAGCGCGGGCCAGTCACGCCACAGCGACCGACCGTAACGGCATTCCATGCAATGGTTTGCGACGAGTGTTGTTGGTGCCGCAACCGGACGGCTGCCAACGTGTGTCCGGCCTCGATTTCGACTGCAGCTTTGACAGATCGGTCCCTGCCGGCTCGGCCGTACATTTACCTGGCATGGACCTATCACTAGCGCGAAAGGAGCGATGACCAGGATGGCCTGGGCAAACTCGAAAGTCGTGGCGGCCGCGGTGTTGTTGGGCATGCTCGCCGCCGCATGGACGTGGGGCGTGATCGTGGTGTCGCACGCGCGGGCGGATCAGACCGTGCTCGAAGCCAGACCGCCCGCCGCAGCCGCCGCCCCCGCCGCGCAACCGGGTGATAAGGTCGTCCAGAGCCGGGTAAGCGTGAAGATGGCCCCGCCCGTCGTTGTCGCGACCGTCCCCCAGTCCGGCAAAACCGATATCGACGCGGCCGCCACGACCGAGCTGAAAGTCACCTACAGCAAGGACATGGCCGACGGGACCTGGTCTTGGTCCACGTGGGGTGAGGAGAACTTCCCGAAGACAACCGGCAAGCCACGCTACCTCGGCGACAAGCGGACGTGTGTGCTGCCCGTCAAGCTGGAGCGCGGCCGCACCTACGCCATCTGGCTCAACAGCGACAACTTCGGCAACTTCAAGGACACCGACGGCAGAAAGGCGGTGCCGTACCTGCTGATCTTCGAGACGAAGAAATAGCCGCGCAGGCCCCATCTCACTTTGGCGCAATGGCGCCGAAGTGCGCCGACGCGTGGTGTGTGGACGGCGCCTGCGGTTACTCTGTCAGGGCGATATGAAGATCGTCCTGGCACCCGACAAGTTCAAAGGCTGCCTCTCCGCCGCCGCCGTCTGCGAGGCGATGGCCGCCAGCATCCGCGCCGTGGATGCGTCGATCGCGATCGACGCCTGCCCCATGGCCGACGGTGGCGAAGGCACGGTTGATGCCCTGGTCGCCGCGACCGGCGGCCGAACCGTCACCCGTCGCGTCACCGGGCCGCTGCCGGGCACCAAAGTAGAAGCGCCGATAGGCCTGCTGGGCGACGGGCACACTGCTGTCATCGAGATGGCCGCCGCCAGCGGGCTCCACCTGCTTCGCCCCGAGCAGTACGACCCCACGCGCACGACCACCTACGGCACCGGCGAGCTGCTTGTTGCCGCCGCTGAACTGGGCGTAAAGCGGATCATCCTGGGCATCGGCGGCAGCGCGACGATCGACGGCGGCATCGGCGCGGCCCAAGCCTGGGGGGCACGCTTTGTCCTCAGGACCGGACAGAGCTATTCCGCCGGCGACCGCCGACTCACCGGAGGCGATCTCAAACAGCTTCTCCGGTTTGACTGGCCGGGCGCGAGCAAGCAGCCCGCGGGGGCGAACGTGAAGCTGCTCGGCAGCGCCACGGTCACCGCCAGCGTGCCGCACTACGAGCCGCTGCTGAACACGCGCGGGATCGAGTTCATCGTTGCCTGCGACGTGGGGAATCCGCTCTTCGGCCCCGACGGCGCTGCGCCGATTTTCGGCCCGCAGAAGGGCGCGACGAGCGAGCAGATCACGGAGCTGGACAGCGGCCTCCGCTCGCTGGCCGAAAAGTTGTTGCGCACGCCTCTCGCCGATGCGCCCGGCGCCGGCGCGGCCGGCGGGATGGGCTTCGGCATGATGGCCTTCTTCGGCGCCACCCTCCGCCCCGGCGCCGCCATCGTCATGGAAGCTACGAATCTCCGCGAGCGGCTGCGCGATGCAGATCTCTGTCTCACTGGAGAAGGAAAGCTCGACGTCCAGTCCCTCGGCGGAAAAACCGCCGTCGCCGTCGCCCGGATCTGCAAGGAGCTGAACGTCCCCTGCATCGCCCTGACCGGCTCTCTCGCCCCCGGCCACGAGCGCGCCCACGACCAGGGCCTCACCGCCGCATTCTCCATCTGCCCCGGGCCGATGACGCTCGAAGAATCGCTCCACAGCGCCGCCCCACTCCTGAGCGATGCAACGACCCGCGTCCTGCGAACATTCACGGCCCCCGCGCGCCCCCGCGGTTGATTTCCGCCGCCCCGAGTCATAGATTTACCGCCCGTCGGGCGATTAGCTCAGTTGGCTAGAGCGTTCGGATCACACCCGAAAGGTCAGGGGTTCGAGTCCCTTATCGCCCATTTGCTCGCAATTCGATTGCCGAACGCGATTTAGCGTACTCGCCACACGTGTGGTGCAGCGGCCAGAAGGAACCCGGTTTCTTTACCACTGGTAAGGAATCCCCATCTGGAGGCCGCTATGCCACGTCCGAAGAGTCTCAAGCCGTCCTACTGTCACGACAAGTCATCCCGCCGAGCGTTCGTCACGCTCAACGGTAAGCGCGTCTATCTTGGTGTGCACGGCACGGCCGCAAGCCGCGACGAATACGACCGCGTTATCGGCGAGTGGATTGCCAGCGGGCGCAATGCCGTGGCGACCCCCTCGACGGCGCCGGCGAGCGTCACCGTCTCCGTTGTCGTCGCAGCGTTCTGGCAGCACGCGCAGGTGTACTACCGCACCGCGGACGGCACCCCCACGAGCGAGGTCACCAACCTGCGCTACGCGCTGCGCCCGCTTCGCACCCTGTACGGTCCGACACCCGCAGCAGCGTTCGGACCGCTGGCGCTGAAGGCGCTACAGCAGCACATGGTCGGGCTGGGCTGGGCGCGGACGTACATCAATCGGCAGACGAACCGCCTGCGCCACGTCTTCAAGTGGGCAGCATCCAATGAACTGGTACCCGGCACCGTGCCGCACGCGCTGGCGACGGTCAGCGGACTGCGCGCGGGGCGCACCGAGGCGGTTGAGTCGGCGCCGGTCCGACCTGTCCCCGATGGCATCCTCGCGGCGACACTTCCCCACCTGTCCCGCCACGTGCGGGCAATGGCGGACCTTCAACTGCTCACGGGCATGCGGCCAGGTGAGGTCTGCGCAATGCGGACGTGCGACCTGACGCGGGCGGGCAAGGTCTCGTACACCCCGCCGCAGCACAAGACAAAACACCACGGGCACACGCGCGAGATTCGCATCGGCCCAAAGGCTCAAGCGCTGCTGGCGCCGTTCCTGAAGCCGGAGTTGTCGGCGCACGTCTTCTCCCCCATCGAAGCAGAAGCCGAGCGGCTGGAGGCGCTGCACGCCAAACGAAAGACGCCGATGAGCTGCGGTAACCGACCGGGCACGAACCGGCAGCGGGCGCCGAAGCGCCAACCACGCGACCGCTACACCGTCACGACCTACCGACGTGCAATCGCTCGCGCCTGCCAGCGGGCGCTGGGCATGCCGGCGGAGCTGCGCGAGCCCGAGACGAAAGAGGCGATCGCAGCGGATACCCCATCGGCGACGAAGGAACGCCGTCGGCTGCGGAGCGAGTGGAACGCGGCAAACGTGTGGCACCCCCACCAGCTACGGCACAACGCGGCAACGCTCCTGCGGCGGCAGTATGGCATTGAAGCGGCTCGGCTCATCCTGGGGCACCGCTCCGCGGCCGTGACGGAAATCTATGCCGAAATGGACGCGGCGAAAGCCGAGCAGATTATGGCGGAAGTCGGGTAGTATTCTCTCATTCGGGACGGCGGGCTTGATCCCCCGCCTACGGTTCGGGCGGTGTCGCTTCCACCAGGGCGGCGCCGCTCGGACCCCACCCGAGAAAACTGGTGGAACATGTCCAAGAAGAATGAACCGTCAAGGATCTTCATCCCCCCTAACCCATCCCAGCGGAACCGCTGGGCAGAGAAGGATCAGGCCCGTAGAGCAGCGCAAGCCGAGCAGCGTGCGCGCGCGAATGCGGGACGAAGCGACCGCATCCGCCGCTCTCCGCTGCGACAGGACGCCGACCAAGTACGCGCCGTGATTGCAGCGATACGAGCCCTGCCGGTGCACTCACGAAACGTCATGGATCATTTCGGTGACGCGCTCGATCTATTGATTCTGGCGATGGAGGCCGGGTCGTTCTCGCGAGGGTGGGGAGTAACATGGAAGACCCAGTTGGCGAACCGCCCCGGCTGGGAAAATGCGGTGCAGTTCCTACCGACAATCCACAAGACGGCTCCGATCACGAGCGTTCCGACCCGAGCCACGTTTGCCCAGCAGCGCGAGCACATCGCGTCGCTGATGGAATCCGACGTGAACGAATGGCCGGACACCCAGCAGGCATCAGCGAGCGAAGCAAATAAGAGCTCCTAACAAAACCTGTCATGCAAGCAGTTCAGACAGATCAATGCACAGGCCAAGGCGACGAACGCCTCGTGGATGTCGTCACGCCGGTCGTAGCGGAGCTTGAGGTGCCGATTCTGGTGCACCCAGCTCTCGGC
>DASYWJ010000056.1:0-91008 GCA_035936155.1 Tepidisphaeraceae bacterium
CGGGGCAACAGTGGCTCGACCAATTCCCACAGGTCGTCGGGTACGAGCGGCTTGGCCATGGCGTCCTCCGTGACTGCGGCCAAGCGAGATTGTCGGGCGGCATCGGATCATTCGGAACCGAGGTTTTGTTAGGAGCTCTAACAACACGGGCCTGGCCGAGGTCGACTGGCCTCACGCCGACCTGCGCAACGCCGATTTCACCGGCGCGTCGTTCCACATGGGCTCCAGCCGCAGCGGGTTGGTCGGGAGCCCGATCGCGTGCGAGGGCAGCCGCACCGGATTTTATACCGACGACTACAACGACCAGGACTTTAAGTCGCCGGAGGAAATCCGCAAGGCCAACCTCTGCGGTGCGGACCTGCGCGGGGCGAAGGTGGACAAGGTCGACTTCTACCTCGTCGACCTGCGCGGCGCGACGTACACGCCCGAGCAGGCGGAGCACTTCGCCCGCTGCGGCGTCCATGCGCGCGCGACGTGAGTTCTCGTCCCCTCTCCCCCCGCGGGAGAGGGGTTAGGGTGAGGGGGAACGCGTCAGATTTAGCTCATGGGGTTCGGCGGCAGACCCAAACCTTCACCGCCCCGGCCACGTCAAGCGTCACGGTCGAGAACCCCCGTTACCCCTTCCGCAACGGCTGGGCGCGCCTGGGCATCGCCGAATTCCCGCCGGGTACGAACGCGAAGCTCGTCATTCGTCCGCAGACGGCAAAGTCGGCGCCCTCACCCAATTAAAGCTAAAGGCGCTTTCGCATCGCGCGACTGCTCGCCGTCTCCGTCTCGCCGCATTCGGGGCAGCACCCGGGTGTGGCGCGAAGGTCGTAGCCGCAGGAGGGACACAGAGACTTCCATTGTTGCCGCCGCCTCTCGCGCCGTTCAAAGGCGGAAGCCGCCAAACGGCCACCCACAACGAGAGGAAGCGGGGCGGTAACAGCCACGATGATGAGCGTGGGGATCACGACGTATTTGCCACCGCGATACCAACCAGACCATTCAACGAAATACATTCCCGCTCGGTGTCGTACCTCATACTCGTCAAACTCTAACTTCGGCGCGTTGAAGAGAGCGATCCGCTTCACCGCCCATTGTTCGTTAGGAGCCGTCAGACCGCGCGAGGACAGTGTGACGTAGCCGCCCGATGACAGCGCAAGCGCGGCGAGCATGAGTGCAAGGGAGGCCAAGCCAGCCATTCTGGATAGAGCCGCGTCCACCAGTAGCTCCTGTAGCCGATGAGATAGGAACAGGCGCTACGTGTGAAGGCGCGCCACGGCATCGCGCCAGACTTGCGGGTTACCAGCCTCACCGCCGCATCAGCGCCGAGATTCTCGAGCAAGAGGCCGAGCATTATGGTTCGCTCTTCATCACTGTTGAACAGCTTCCCCCGGACCATCTCGATTTTGTCGGGTGTCAACTGGTATCGCGCTAGCGCCTCACCCGCGACCCAGGACCGGCCCTCGCGGCGGATGTCCCATTGCACGGTGACCATTGGCTGGTGTCCTTTTCGGATTTTGACCGCGTGCTAATCAGTCCTTCGAGAAACAATCCAACGACTGGTACACCCCGCTGCGCTCCTTCGCCAGCTGCATGAGGATGTCGTTCGCCAGCCGCGAGGCCCCGATGCGGAACAAATCCGGCGTCAGCCAGTCTTCGCCCAACGTCTCGCGCAGCACCACGAGATATTGCAGCGCCACCTTCGCTGTCGAGATCCCCCCCGCCGGCTTCATGCCGATTTTCTTTCCCGTTGTGCGGTAAAAGTCGCGGATCGCTTCGAGCATCACCATCGTCACCGGCAGCGTCGCCGCCGGCACGACCTTGCCCGTGCTCGTCTTGATGAAATCCGCCCCCGCGTGCATCGCCAGATCGCTCGCCCTACGCACGTTATCGAGCGTCGACAGCTCGCCCGTCTCCAGGATTACTTTCAGATGCGCCAGCCCGCAGGCTTCCTTCACGGCCGCGATCTCGTCGAACACGTACGCATAGTCGCCGGCCAGGAAGTGCCCACGGGAAATGACCATGTCGATCTCATCCGCCCCCTCCCCCACCGCGTAGCGCGCGTCGTCGAGCTTCACGTTCAGCGGATACTGCCCCGACGGAAACCCCGTCGCGACGGCGGCGACTTTGACGCCGCTGCCGGTCAGTTCCTGCTTCGCCAGCCGCACGAGCGTCGGGTACACGCACACCGCCGCAACCTTCGGCACCCCGTCCAGCGCATCGTGCAGGTGAGCGGCCTTGTAGCACATCTGCCTGACCTTGCCCGGAGAATCCGACCCCTCCAGCGTCGTCAGGTCGATCATCGACAGCGCCAGCTTCAGCGCGTGGACTTTCGATTCCTTCTTGATGCTGCGCTTGCTCAGTCGCTCGACCCGCTCCTCGACCCCAACCTGATCAATCGTCGGGGAACGTGACAGGTCGGGCATCGCGAGCGGAGTAAACGGATGGGACGCGGTCATCCCGGGAGTATATCGCGCCGCGCCGCCGCGCCTCCTTCGTAGCCCCGGTCGCAAGACCGGGGGAGGATGCGTCGGCCAGCGATCTTGGTGCGCATCCAACGCACCCCCCCTCGGTCTTGCGACCGAGGCTGCGAAAGGGGCGCCCGACCATGCCCGACACTGTTCGAACCATCGCTCGGACAACCTGTCCGCGGTGATCGGTTGCGTCGTTGGCAACTGGATCGACGCGGGTGATCGCCCACCGGTTGGTCACCCACACATGATCGATGTCGTACAGGGGCAGCATCGAAGGCCAGGTGCCGCGCCATCCGCGTCCGATCGCGCCGGCCGACGTGAATCCGGCTTCCGCGATCGCGTCGAACCCGACGCTCCGCCCCACGGCGTTGAAGTCGCCGGCGACGAGGTCGATCGGCGCGCCCGACATCTCCGCGTCGCGCATAATCTGCGCCACCGCGTGCAGCCGCGGCGTGCGGTCGTGCCGGAAATGGCTTTCACCGTCCACCACCAGCACGCGCACGTCCCCACCCGGCGCGGCCACGACCGCCTGCATGACGCGGCCGCTGGGGATGGCCGACTCCCGCTCGAGCGTCACCGGCCAGCGCGACGCGACGACCAGGCGATAGAGATAACGGGCGCGCTCGTCGTGCTCCGAGCGGACGGTGCTCCACGAGGGGGCGAGGGTCCGCTCGAGATGGGCCAACCGCTCCTGGCTTGGGCATTCGCTGAGAATGGCGATGTCGGGCGCGTGTCGGGCAATGTCGCGGCAGATGGAATCCCAGCGGGCGAGCTTGCCGTCCTTGCCACCCCCGCCGCCGCCCCACCGAACGTTCCATTGCAGGACGGTGATCGGCGTGCCGCCGGGCGCGTCGGACGTGTCGAGCGCTGCCGGCGCTCCGCCGCCGGTCATGGTCCAGACGCCGGCGACGATCGCGACCAGTCCCGCCGCTCCCAGCAAGAATCGCCATTTCGGCAGCCCCCTTCCCCGCGCCGCGATGTCCCAGACCAGCGCCGCCGCCCCGAGCGGAACGAGCGGCACGTAAATCAGCGGCGCAATGACGCGCAGCTGGTCGCGAAGAACCAGTCCCACCAGCCCGCCAGGGATCATCCCGAAAAGCCCCGCCGCCATGGCGCGGAGCAAGAATCGCAGCATCCGCCGCCAGCGCGGCGGTCGGTTCAAGTCAGCCACAGGTCCCCCCTGTTCCGTAAAGGTGTAGCCGCCCGACACTGTCCGACACCCGCCGGACATCGTGGGCTCGGTTATTCTTCTAACACGGGCGCGCGCATCCGTACGATTTGTCGTCTCCATTTCTTTCATATGGCGGCGACGCAACGGCCGCCACGATGGCAAGCAACGGAGGTCATCATTGTGCAAATGGACGTTAGCGGCGGTCGTGATGCGCCTTTCCACCCTGTCGGGCGCGCAACCCCCCCGGCCACCCAGCCGGCGGCGGGCGGGGCGAAGGAACTGGCGGTCGATGACGGCAATCGGCCGGCAAGATGAGCATCGCTGGCAGCGGGCACGCCATCGCCTTCGACGCCCCCGGCGACGGCTACGTGCTCACCGGCGTGCGTGTTCGGCTCCCGCTACGGCCACCCCGCCCCGCCGGCGGAGGATTTCCACGTCTACCTCCTCGACGCCGACGGGAAGACCCTCAAGGACTTCACCTTCCCGTACAAGACGTTCCTCCGCGGCGAGCCGCGCTGGGTGACGCTGAAGCTCGACCCCACCCCCCTGCCCGCCAGGTTCTTCATCTGCCTGAGCTTCAATCCGTAGAAGACCAAGGGCGTCTACGTCCACTACGACGCCGCCCCCGACGGCGACTCGCGTCGAGGACTGCCGGGCTCGTTGAATGACGCCAACCAAGGGGGATTGGATGGTTGGGGCGATGGTCGCGAAATCCAAAGGGAAGTAGCGCCACGTGCGCAACAGACACGGCCGGCCCCCCTCTTTGCGGTTCCAGCGGCACTTCCCATTGGCAACGATTGACGAGGGAATCGGTCCCCGTCTACACTTTATGGTGCTCCGCCTATAACAATCACAAGGAGCAGCCATGTCTGACAAGAGAGTTTCGGACCGAGCGGAGCAGCTGCGGAAGACATTTGCCGGACCGATGACGCAGCGGGAAGTTGAATTCTGCCGAGACGTTCAGGGCTTCCTCGAATTCGCTTTACGAAACGGCCTCAGCTTTCCGCTAGTGGTGAGCACGCTGAGCCACGACATCAACAACATCGTGCGCCAGGGCATGACGTTGGAAGCTCCGGAAGAGGACGCGTTCATGCCAAAGGTCGCTGGGTATGCCGACGAAACGGCCGATTCAGTGGGCGAAACGGCTGAAGTCGAAAAGGGCCCGGCCGCCGCGTGAGGTCCGATGGCGATCAACCGCGGCGAGATCTTTTTCGTGCGGCTTGATCCGATCGTGGGACGCGAGATCGGCGGCGACAAACGCAGGCCGGTGCTGGTCCTGTCGATCAATGATATCAATCGAAAGCCGTTGGTCGTGACGGTGGTCCCGGGCACGGGCACCACGAGACCCGAGCGAGCATATCGGAACGAAGTCATCGTGCCGCCGACGCCACGAAATGGCCTTCGTGTGCCAACCACATTCCTATGTCACCAGATTCGAGCGATCGACCACGCTCGCTTTCTCGATGCGCCAGTCGGCTGGATTGATCCCGTTGATCTGCACGCAATCGAGGCGGCGGTTCGGTTCTCGCTCGGGCTAGGCGCGCGCTAAGCGGATCGAGGTTGCAGAATCGTCACCGCTTCATGTTCGAGCTATGCCCCGGGAAGATGTTGGCGGCGGGGTCGAGGTAGTGTTTGGCGTAGTTCACCGCGATGCAGGCTTCGCCGAAGCCGGTGGCGATGAGTTTCAGCTTACCGGGGTAGGTGGCGATGTCGCCGGCGGCGAAGATGCCGGGCCGGTTGGTGTGCATCATGCCGTCGACCTTTACCGCCGCGCCTTCCAGTTCCAAGCCCCAGTGGGTTATCGGACCCAGCGAGTTGTTGAAGCCGATGTTGACCAGCACGTGATCGACGTCCAGCGTTTCTTCGTTTTTACTCTGATTGTGATAGATAATGGCCAGCTCGATTCGGCCATCGCCGTCGATTGATTTCAGCTCGTACGGCGTCTTGATGACCACCGGGGCGCGGCGCATTTTCGCAACCGAGTCCTCGTGGGCGCGGAACTGGTCGCGGCGGTGGATGAGTGTCACCTGGGCGGCCGTCGTCGAGAGCGCATTGGCCCAGTCGACCGCGCTGTCGCCGCCGCCGACGATGAGAATGTTTTTCTCCGCGAACGGCGCGAGCTCTTTCACGAAGTAATGCAGGCCGCGCCCCTCGAAGCGCTCGACCCCGGGGAGCGGGAGGCTCCGGGGCTGAAACGAGCCCACGCCGGCGGCGATGACGATCGCCCGGGCGGCGTGCGCGTTCCTTGACGTGCGGATCGTGTAGGTCGTGGTCTGGTCGTCAAAGTCCAGGTCGTGCACCTGCTCGCCGAGGTGGATCTGGGGGTTGTACTGCGTGCCCTGCTCGATCAGATTGCGGGCCAGGTCCTTGGCCAGGATCTTAGGGAAGCCGGCGACGTCATAGATGTACTTTTCCGGGTAGAGGGTGATGAGCTGTCCGCCGAGCACGTCGAGCGAGTCGATCAGCATGACCGACATCTGCCGGAGCCCCGCGTAGAACGCCGCGAACAGTCCGACAGGCCCCGCGCCGATGATCGCGAGATCGGTGGGAGGAGTCGGGGAGGTCGGGCGATTGTCGGACACGTCATCGGGGGGTTGCATCGAGGGGGATTGTACCGGTGTGAGGGCGCGAAGCGGGTGTCGGACGCGCGTGGGACGTTCGACGGGACCGCGCATAAAGTTAGTATACGCTATCGTACGTCTCCTTCGTAGCGTCGGGCGCGGGCCCGCGGGGGAGTGCGTGAATCGGCGCGGCGCCGGACGCACGAAACTACGAAGGAGTGGACCTCCCCTTGGTCTCGCGACCGAGGCTATGAAGGACGACCTCGATCACGGAATGGTGCGACCACGTGCTATCCCTCCGCTTGAACCCCAAGCCTGTTGAGCAGCTCGTCGAACTGGTCCAGCGATCCGTAGTGGATCACCAGGCGCCCCTTGCCCTTCCTCATCGACTTCACCTGAACGCGCATCCCGAGCTGTCGAGCGAGCGATTTCTCCAGGTCCTGCACGTGAGCAGACGAGCCAGCTGCTCTCGGCACAGGCGCTGCCGGTGCACCGGCGAGGAGACGCTCGAGGTTCCGGACCGACAGCTCCTGGGCGGCTACGAGGTTCGCCAACCGTTCCTGCTCGGCGGGGTTGGACACCCCCGCGATGAGTTTGGCGTGTCCCATCGAGAGCCGCCCTTCGCGCACGAGTGCCTGGACCGGATGGGTAAGATCGAGCAGGCGCAGGAAATTCGCGATGCTGCTGCGGTCTTCCCCCAGCCGGGCAGCGAGCTCGGCCTGGGTCATACCGAGCTGATCGAGAAGCGTTCGATACCCATGGGCGCGGTCCAGCGGGTTCAGGTCCTCCCGCTGGATGTTCTCGACCAGCGCCATCTGCGCCTGGGTGAAGGAGTCGACGTCGCTCCGCACGATGGCGGGGATCGTCTCCAGCCCCGCCAGCTTGGCGGCGCGGAACCGGCGTTCGCCGGCGATGAGCTGATAGCTGTCATCCACCTGTCGGACAACGATCGGCTGGATCACCCCGTTGGACTTCATGCTGGCGGCGAGCTCGTCCAGACCGGCGTCATTGAACGAGCGCCTGGGCTGATGAGGATTGGGAACGATGGTGGCGAGTGGCAGCTCTGTCGGACGCACGCCGGGCGGGGGAGCGTGTTGGGGTGCTGCATCGGGTAGGGTGTCGGGCGGGGCGTCGGACATGCCCGAGCCGCGGGAGGGCGTGGGGGCACGATCGAGCTCGGGGTTGGCCACCTCGGCCTCAACGGGTGCCGAGATCGAGATGAGACTGTTCAGCCCGCGACCGAGTCGCGGCTTCGGTTTCTGCACGTCCGACATGCGTGGACTCCTTTCCGTGATGTGAGTGATGTTCCACGTGGAACAATACCGGCGAACGGCGAACAGCACAAATGGCCCGTGTGTCAGTCGCGGTTCTCAAACACCGAGATCATCCGGCGCGCATTATAACGCCCGAAATCCGGAAAACTGGGCCTGTCAAGAGGTAGTTTGATGATTATCGAACTTTTCGACGGCAGGTCAAGCGCCAAAGTCCGATAATTTCTTCAAGCTTCGCCGGGCGTCTGTCCGACAGTAGTCGATGAGCGAAGATCCGCTCACCAAAACGCAAGTGTCAAGGAGTGACCCATGCCCGACAAGTGGATGACGGTTGCCGCCGCGGCGGCGACCCTCGATGTGCACCCGCGGACGATCGAACGCCGGATCGCGTCCAACAAGATCGAGAGCCGCCGGACGGATGACGGACAGCTTCAGGTGATGATCGACGTGCCCGAACCCGCCGATCCGGCGCCCGACCCGCTGGAAACCGTCCGGGAATTGGCCCACGACCAGGTGAGCCTCGCGACCGGCAGCGCGTCGGCCCTCGTGCGATTCGCCCAGGACGATGCCCAGCGCGCCCGCACGGAGCTGTCGGTTGCCCGACAGGAGGCTCACAGCGCCCGGCGGGCGACGCGCGTCGCGTGGACGGCCGTCGCCGCCATGACGCTGGCGATCTGCGGCGCGGTGGGGTGGGTGTCGCACAAGGTGACCAAGTCGGAGGCCGACATCCGCGCGCTTACCGAACGCGCCCGAACCATGGAATCCGAAGCGCAGCAGTTGCTGGTTGAGCGGAACCAGGCGCAGACGCTGGCGCAGGCCGCGGAGGTCGACCGCGCCGAGGCTGCCGGGCGGTTGGCGGCATACGTCGAGCAGAACGAAAAGCAGGCGGAGCTTCTGGCAGAGCAGTCGGACAAACGCCCGGCAACACAGCCGACGACGCTGATCCAACGCATCGCCAGTGCGATCGCGGGGGAGTGACGTGCCGGGCGGATGTCGGGCGGGGGCGCACGATCACCGCTGCTCGACAGGAAGGCTGACCACGAACCGCGCCCCTTCACCCGGCGCGGACACCAGCTCGATCTCCCCGCCGTGGTCCTTCACGATACCGTAGCTGATGCTCAAACCAAGTCCCGTGCCTTCGCCTGGGGGTTTGGTGGTGAAGAACGGGTCGAAAATGCGCTGTCGGATCGTGTCGGGCACGCCCGGCCCGGTGTCGGACACGTCGATGACGACGTGATCCCCGTTGGCGTGTGTCGTGACGGCCACGCGCCCGCCTTCCGGGCAGGCGTCGATGGCGTTTCCGAGCAGGTTCATGATCACCTGGTTCACCTTGGCGGGGTGACACGTCACCATCGGCAGGGGAGTCAGGTGCCTGTCGATGGTCACGCGCTTCTTCTTGGCGTGGCCCTGGATGATGTTGATCGTCGATTCGACACCGGCATTGAGGTCGATCTCATGAAGGTCGCTTTCGTCGAGGCGGGCGAAGTCGCGCAGGTCTTTGACGATCTGCTGGATGCGGCGAAGCCCATCCCGCGAGCGGACGAGCATGTCGTCGAGGTTGGCGATGGTATAGGGCAGGTCCACCCGGTCCGATAACGCGCGGATGGCGGCGAGCAACTCGCCGTTGCGTTCGGCAATCAGGGCGTCGGACTGTTCGTACAGCTTGATGAGCTCGCACAGCGCCCTGGTGTCGCGCTGCAGGACGGCGACGTTGTTGGAGACGAACGCCAGCGGGTTGTTGATCTCGTGCGCCACGCCGGCCACCATCTGCCCGAGCGCAGCGAGCTTTTCGCTCTGCACCATGAAGCTCTGCGCCTGCTTGAGTTGCACGAGGGTCTGCTCGAGCAGCCGGTTCTTTTCCTGCAGCTCGCGCTGGGCGCGCTTGCGCTCGGAGATGTCGTGGACGACGGTGCACGCGACGCGCCGACCGCCATAGGAGATGACGGCAGCGCTGACCTCAACGTCAATCAGCGAGCCATCCTTGCGGCGGTAGGGGCGCTCGCCATGCAGCGGCTCGCCGGCGTTCACCAGGCGGTCAAGCCGCTCCTGCACGTTGGCGGGGGCATCGGCGACGAGGTCGTACACCGACATGCGCCGCGCTTCGCCCGGCTCGTAGCCCAGCAGCCGCTCGAGCGCCGCGTTGGAGTCAAGGATCTGCTTGGTGTCGAGGTCGATGAGGTAAATCCCCTCGGCCGCCTGCTCCATCACGGCGCGGTGGCGCTCTTCGTTCTGGCGGAGCACATCCTGGCTGAGCCGCCGGTGCGTGTCGCTGGCGTGCACCACCCGCGCGCACCACCAGATGAGGAGGTTGAACACGACGATGTTCGCCAGGACGAACAGCGCCAGCCCCGCTTCGAGCCCGTAAAAGCCGATGCGCGCGCCATGGAGGATCAGCCACCCAAGCAGCAGTGGGGCGAACAGTGCCGCCGGCACGAGCCGCCGCGCCATCGTCCCGCCAAGCGAGTCGCTGACGAACGTGCGCACGGGCTCGCGCAGCGGCCTGGCGCACAACAGCCCGGCGCACAGCACGGTGAACGCGATGGCCGTGTTCAGTGCCATCGGGATGTAGCCGCTCATCCCGGTGAGCGACATGCTGCTGTAAAGGTATCCCGCCAGCGAGAACAGCCCGACTCCCCCGGCAGCGAACACCAGGATCTGCGCGGGGTGAAAACCTCGTCGCGTCTCCTCGTCCAGCACCAGCATCGCCAGACCCACCAGGAGGAATGAGGCGGCGGTGTTCGGCGCCATCACGTTTCCGAGGAGCTGCGCGCGGAAGAGGATCTGGTCAACGCCGCCCGTCCAGTCAAACACGTACCCGAGCAGTCGCGAAGCCGCCATCAGCGTGACCAGCGCGCCGCAGACGCGCGCCACGCGCTGCGCGCCGGCCGTGGGGGGCTCGTGGCGCAGGGCCCACAGCGCCACGGCGCACATCAGGAACGACAGCGCGGTCGCGGGGTTCATCGCGATGCGCTCCGGGTGCATCAGGCTTTTCAGCACCTCGACATCGAACGACCATCCGAACAGGACCAGCACGCCGATCAGCGCCACGATCGCAGCCGCAACGGGCGGAAAACGGCGGAGTTGTCGCTCGTGGAGGGTCATGGTTTTGCGCGACGTGATGCCCTGTCGTTATGGCGCCTTCCTCGGGGTTGTGGGCGCCCACCAGCCGGATCTTGACGCTGCGCGTCCATGGCGACGCGGGCGTCGCAACTACACTCCCGTCCCGGCGCCTTCGGCGGCGTGACTCACTGCGCCGTCGCTCGCTGCAGGCGCCTGCGCGGGCAGGGTGATGGTGAACATCGAGCCCTCTCCCGGTTCGCTCGCCGCGATGATCGTCCCCCCGTGCATGCGCACAAATGAACGCGAAACGCTGAGCCCCAGCCCGATGCCCTTGCGGCCGTGCTCGAACTTGCCCGAGGAGTGCCGCGATACGTCGGTGCCTGTGAAGAACGGCTCGAACAGCTGCGGCAGCGAGGCCTGATCGATCCCGCAGCCCGTGTCGGTGATCGTGATGCGGAACATCCCGTTCCGGTCCTGTCGCGCGGCGCTGACGCTGATCGTGCCGGCATCGGGCGTGAACTTGATCGCGTTGAGCAGCAGGTGGTTCAGCGTGTCGCGAATCTTTGGCCCGTCGATCTGCGCCATTCCCAGCGTGGGCGGCACGTCAAGCTTCAGCGTCTGCCCTCGCTTCTCGATGAACGGTCGCACGTCGTCGACAGCGTCATTCACCAGGCGCGCGACGTCGGTTGGCTCGCGGTGCAGCACGCGCTCGAATTGCTCGCTCGAAAGCATCGACACGATCTGATCGACGAGCTGCTGCATGCGCTGCCCGCCCTGCTCGATCCGCCGGAGCAGATCGCTCATCGCGGAGCTGGAATCAGGCAAGCGCCGCGCAAGCCCGGTCAACCCGTTGAGGATCGTCAGCGGCGTGCGCAGCTCGTGGCTGGCGACCTGAATGAACGCGGACTTGAGCATGTTGCTTTGCAGCAGCTCGGCATTGGCTTTTTCCAGCTCCTCGTTCTTGCGCTGCACCTCGGCGAGCAGCTGTTTGCGCTCGACCATGAGGTCGTAGCGCTCGCAGGCCTCACGGATGATCGTCTGCAATTCGTCCGGGTCCCACGGCTTGGTGATATAGCGGTAGACGTTCCCCTGATTGATGGCGTCGATGACCGCGTGGATGTCCGCGTAGCCGGTGAACAGCAGGCGCACGGCTTCGGGGCATTCCCCCCGTACGTGTTTCAGGAATTCGACGCCTGTTGTCGCCGGCATGCGCTGATCGGTCATGACGACGTGAACTTCCTCCTTGTGCAGGATGTCGATTCCCTCGGCGGCGCTGGTCGCGCCGATCACGCGGTAGTCGAGGCGCAGCAGGTCCTTCACGCTCTTGACGACATCCGGCTCGTCGTCGACGACGAGGATGGTGTGATGATGCTTGGTGCTCATGTCAGTCAATTCGGGAGCCAAAGAGGCACAGAGCCACAGAGGCCACTCAGCAAGATTCTTCGCACTGTTGTGATCTCACTCTTTCAAACAAGGGTCAGTCAACCACGTGGCGCCGTGGCCTAAGCACGCCTCTGTGCCTTTTTGCCTCGGTGGCTCCTTCTCTTATTCTGGTGATGTCGTCGCTTGCGCTTGTCGTCGCGCCAGATCGTCGCGCAGCATGGCCTTAAAAGTCGGGAGACCCGCGGCGCTCCAGTTGTCCTCGATCCGCTGCGCGAGGCGCTGATTCTCCTCCATCAGCTTGCGAAACTCGGCGAACTCCGGCGCATCCTGCGGCGGACACACGTGCCGGTCGTGCGTGTCGGCCTTGAACAGGTAGCGCCCGCTGTTGGGCCCCGGCTCGACGACGAACTTCATGTGCGGGTACGTGTGGTTGCCCAGCCGCAGGCTGTACTTCGGGCGCTTCGCGTCCCCGGCCTTGACGAACGGGGGGGCGTTCAGCAGCGGGCCCACCCACGCGCGCAGCAGGGCGAGCAGCGAACGCACGGTGGGGGGCGGCTGGTGTCCTCCGTAGGCGTCGGCCATGTACACATCGATGGCTTTCCAAACCAGTGCCGGATCGGGGCGATCTTGGTCGGCGGGCATGGGTTGTTCCTCCGCGATTGTTGCTCCGCGTGCGGTTGCGGGCAGGACCGGGGACGTGCCTTCATATGATACCGCATTTTCCCCGCGTGGATGCGCCCGCTTCTGGGTAACATGCCAAAGCGCACCGCCCACGCGGGCCCCGCGCGGGGCGGGTCGAGGAGTAGGTCATGGCGGGCACCGATGTCCTGGTCGTCGAGGACGACACGCAGATCAACGAACTCGTCGGCGCCTATGTCCAGATCGCCGGCTACCAGTACCGAGCCGCGCTGGACGGCGCGTCTGCGCTGGCCGCCGTGCGGGCGCAGGTGCCTTCCCTGATCATTCTCGATTTGATGCTCCCCGACACCGATGGGTTCGAGGTTGCCCGGCAGCTCAAGAGCGACGAAACGACGGCTTCCGTCCCCATCCTGATGCTCACGGCCCTCGATCGCGACGAGCAGCGCAAGCGGGGCCTGGAAGCCGGGGCGGTGCACTACATGACCAAGCCGTTCGATCCGGAACAGCTGATCGAGGCGATCCGCAGCAACGCGCGGACCCGAACCGAATAGCGTCGTGGTAGCCTCAGTAGTCCCGACTGGAACACGCGGGGCATTGATCAGCATCGGCGGACCTCGCGCAAATCCCTACCTTGCGGCAGGGCTACTTCGCTCATTCGTGAAGTCTGGCACGATCTTCCAACGCCGCTATAATCCCGCTCGAAAGGTTCCCCCGTCCCATGCCTTACACGCTTTCGCCCAGCCCGTCGGATCTTGAGCCCGCCGAATCTCCCGGGGGCGACGACGGCGCCAACCGCTGGACGCTCAATTTCGGCCCCCAGCACCCCGCCACCCACACCACCCTGCGCCTCGTGCTCGAACTCGACGGCGAGCGCATCATCAAGTGCACCCCGCACATCGGCTACCTGCACAGCGGGTTCGAAAAGCTGGGCGAGCACCTGAACTACAACCAGTATGTCACGATCGTCGATCGCATGGACTACAGCGCGCCGATCTACAACGAATTGCCGTGGCACGGATGCGTTGAAAAGCTCATGGGCATCGAGATCACGCCGCGCTGCAAGGCGCTGCGAACGATCGCCGGCGAGCTCGGTCGCATCCAGTCGCACCTGCTGTGCGTCGGGGCAGCCGGATTGGACCTGGGCGCGTTCACCGCGTTCCTCTACGGGTTTAACGAGCGCGAGGTGATTTACGACATCGTCGAGTACATGTCCGGCCAGCGCTTCCACACGAGCTGGACGCGCGTGGGGGGGTTGAACATGGACCTGCCCGACGAGGATACGTTCAAACGGATGGTGAAGAAGCTCATCAACGAGCAGATGCCGCGGGCGATGGAGGACGTGGAGAAGCTGCTGAACAAGAACCGCATTTTTGTCGACCGCACGAAGGGCATCAGCCCGATCAGCCGCGAGGAGGCGATCACCTGGAGCATGAGCGGTCCGCTCGCCCGCGCATCGGGCGTCAAACGCGACATCCGGAAGGACGAGCCATATCTCTGCTTCGCGGACAACTGGGATGACCAGGGCGCACCGGCCGTCGATTTCAAGGTCCCGATCATGACCACCGGCGACGTCTATGCCCGCTACCTCGTCCGGCTCGAAGAGATGAGGCAGAGCCTGCACATCATCCGCCAGTTGATCGACAACATCCCCGGCGGACCGGTGAACGTGTCGCCCGAAGGCAAAGAGGTTTTGCCCCCGAAGGATCAGGTCTACAGCAGCATTGAAGGACTCATCCAGCACTTCGAGCTGATCATGACCAACCGCGGCTTCACCGCGCCCAGCGGCGAGTGCTACAGCTGCATCGAAAGCGCCAACGGCGAGCTGGGCTACTACATCGTCAGCGCCGGCGAAAGCGTCCCCTGGCGCGTCCGCACGCGCCCGCCGATTTTCATCAATTATCAGGTGTTCCCCAAGCTCATTGAAGGCCACATGATCAGCGACGTGGTGGCGGTGCTTGGAAGCATCAATGTGATCGCGGCGGAACTGGACCGGTAGAAATGCGAGGTGAAGTCATGACGACCATCAATGTCCCGCAAGAGGTGCTGGAGAAGGCGATGCGCGTGTCGCGTGACGCGTCCGCGGAGCAGGTTGTCGTTAAAGCGCTAGAGGAATACGCCCGGCGGCATAGCCAAGCCGAGCTCGCCAAACATCTCGGCACCTTCGAAGACTTCATGACTCTGGATGAACTTAACGAGATGCGGGGCGTGCGTTGACGTCGCTCGTGCTTGTCGATTCGTCGGCCTGGGTTCAGTCGCTCAGGCGCAAGGGCGACACGGATGTGCGTGCGCGGGTCCATGAACTGCTGGTGGGGGACAGCGCCGCCTGGTGTGATATCGTGCGGGTCGAACTGTGGAACGGCGTGCGCGGCGACGAAGAGCAGCAGCGGCTCCGCGATCTCGACGAACGGTTGCCCCGCCTGCCAATCTCCGATGCGGTTTGGGAACTGGCGTGTCACACAGCCCGCCGTGCCCGTTCGTCCGGAGTTACCGTCCCATCAAACGATCTCGTGATCTTCGCTTGTGCGAAAACGTATGGCGTGCGGATCGAGCACGTTGATAAACACTACGAGTTGCTGCAAAACCTCCCAACCAGTTGACGGACCCACTATGGCCTGGATCACCGACAACCATCGCACGGAACCCGTCGACCGTCGTCCTGAGCCTCATCTCATCGACGACATGACGATGGACCTGCGCGCCTGTTCCTCGATGTTCGCCGTCGCATTGCTCACGGTGTCGATGCTGGGCTGTGCTTCGTCGGCCGATCCGCGGCTTGCGGATTTCCGGCAGCGGGAGACGCAGTTTGGACGGGCCGATTGGATCGTCCTGCCGAACGATCAAGGGGGCGAGGTGTGGGTGGCGCCCGCTGAGGTCGAGGAGGAGGTCCGCGGGATGAATCGTAACGACCCGCCGGAGCTGCGCCTGGACTACTCAACGCAACAGCGGCAGGTTTGGCTGTACACCCGTGACGCAGCGCAGGTGCGCTTCGAGCCCAATTCCGAGCCGCAGCGCGCTCCGATGGAGCCGCACTTCGTGCAGCGACACAAACAAACCCAGGCCGCGGCGGCGAAGGCCAAGGCCGACGCCGAACGCGTGATGCGCAACGCTCAGCAACAACTGAACCCGAAACGGCAGCAATAGGGCGCGCAGGATTATCATGGCGTGGATCACCGAAAATCGTCGTACCGTCGTCGTCGAGCGTCGTCCTGAGCCCTACCTCACCGACGACATGAAGATCGACATCGCCAACAAGTACTTCCCGCGCTACCCGACCAAGCGCGCCGTGCTGCTCCCCGCGCTGCACGCGGTGCAGCATGCGTACAACTGGATTCCCGCGCAGGCGATGGAGGAGATTGCCGCATTCCTCGAGATCTCGCCCGCGGAGGTGATGGACACGGCCAGTTTTTACGAGGAGTACTGGCTGCGGTCCAAGGGCAAGTACCTCATCCAGGTCTGCCGCTCGCTCTCGTGCGAGATCTGCGATTCCTCCTCGCTGACGAACCATTGCAAGAGAAAGTTCGGCATTGACGTCGGCGAGACGACAGCGGATGGGCGATTCACGCTCGTCGAGCTCGAATGCCTCGGCTCCTGCGGCACGGCGCCGGCGGCGCTGGTGAATGAGGTGCTGCATGAGACGGTGAGCATCGAGCAGCTCGACAAGGTGCTGAACGCGCTGCCTGACGATCCGAGCGATTATAAGGACCCGTCGGTCACGTGGGAAGAGAACGGACACGGGAAGCATTAGGAGGTCGGTGTACCGCCGAGACGCGGAGAGCGCGGAGAAGAGTACATTACCGAATACTCCGCCTTTCCTCCGCGCTCTCCGCGTCCCCGCGGTGAAGGAATTCGCGATGCCCAGCAAGAAGCCCGACAGTTTTCTCGGCTGGCTGGGCAGGCAGGTCGGCTTTGTGAGCAAGGCGATCAAGACGGATGTCACGAAGAAGTCCGAGCCGCAGCCGCAGGAGCCCAACGTCGTCTACCGAGCGGACAACATCGAAGAAGCGCCGCATCCGGAGCAGCCAAACATCACGCTGCGGCGGACGACAATTGATGAAGTGATCGTGGAGAAGGATAAGCCGCAGATGAACTCAGATGAACGCGGATGAGAACGAAACGTTGTTCTCTTCTGATCTGCGTCGATCTGCGTTCATCTGCGGCTCAAGAAAGATCGAGTTCAACATGGCGTTCACCGAACCCGTCCTCACCAAACGCATCCCGCTCGACCCGGCAAAGCGTAAGCTGATCCGCTACGACGATTACGTCGCCACGGGCGGTTACCTTGCGCTGCGCAAAGCGCTGGAGATGGCGCCGGCGGACATCATCAAGATCGTGACCGAGTCGGGCCTGCGCGGTCGCGGCGGGGCGGGCTTTTCGGCGGGGCAGAAGTGGTCATTCATCCCCAAGGAGAAGAAGGGGCCGCACTATCTGGCCGTCAACGCGGATGAGTCGGAGCCTGGAACTTTCAAGGACCGCTACCTCATCGACTATGACCCGCACCTGATGCTCGAAGGCATTGTCATCGCATCGCTCGCGACGCAATGCGACGTCGCATACATCTTCATCCGTGGGGAGTACCACCGCCAGGCGAAGGTGCTTGAGCTGGCCATCAAGGAAGCGTACGAACATGGCATCTTCGGCAAGGATATTTTGGGCAGCGGAAAGGCACTGGAGTGCTACGTCCACCGCGGCGCCGGCGCGTACATCTGCGGCGAAGAGACCGGACTGCTCGAAGCCCTCGAAGGCAAGCGCGGCTGGCCACGCAATAAACCACCCTTCCCCGCCATCGCCGGCGCGTTCGCCAGGCCGACGGTCATCAACAACGTCGAAACCCTCTGCCTCGTCCCGCCCATCATCGAACGCGGGCCCGTCGAAGGGCCCAGGTGGTTCAAGTCGATGGGCACGCCCACGTCGCCCGGTCCGAAACTCTTCGGCATGAGCGGCCACGTGAATAACCCGGGCATCTATGAGAACGAACTGGGGATCACGCTTCAGCAATCGATCGACATAGCCGGCGGCATGAAGGGCGGGAAGTACAAGGCCGCGATTTGCGGCGGGATCTCGATGGGCGTGCTGGGCACGAACCAGCTCGACATCAGGCTCGACTTCGACGACGTCCGCTTCCGCGGCGGCTGTCTGGGGTTGGGCACGGCCGGCATGATCGTCATGAACGAGCACACCGACATGGTCAAAGCGCTGCGCAACTGCGTGCGCTTTTACGCGCACGAATCATGCGGCCAGTGCACCCCGTGCCGTGAGGGCAGCGCCTGGATGCGCAAGATCCTCGACCGCGTCCTCGACGGCTACGGCAAGGCGCGTGACCTGGAGATGCTGCTTGAGCTGGAAAAGACGATGGGCACCATGCCGGGCACGACGATCTGCGGACTGGCGGACGGAACCGCCTGGGCCACGCGCACCTTCATCAACAAGTTCTACGATGAATTCGCCGCCGTCTGCCCGGAAGCCCCGATCGAAACGGTGCCGCTGACAATCAATCGCGGGCGACTGAACGTGCTGACGCCGATGGGGTCCAACACGCGCTAGCCGCGACCGGCGAAATGGTTTCAACAACGGACGCGCCGCGTCGTGCGATCCCCGACCGCGCGCGCCAACGCAAGCAAGTCATTCCGGCGCCACAGTCGGCGGGTTTGGGTCTGCCAGCACAGCGCCGGGGCTGTGCGATCAGTGGATGCCGCCATGGAGCAGGGCAATTTTCCGCTCAATCCCGCGCCCGCACGGGAGTTGCGCGCTGTCGGCAGGGCCGGTCTTCGTTGACACCCCCCGGTGCGCGCGGATAGTTTATGCCGCTGTTCAGTCGCCTGAAGAGAGGCCCGTTGCCAGCGGGCTGCCGCAACTTTGACGAGACGTGGTGGCGATTCTCACGACCCGCGCCGGCAAGCAGAACGCGCACACCGTCAGCATTCCATGATTTTCAGCCCGCATGCCCGGAACCAAATAGGTGGGGTCCGGCTGTCAGCGGAGCTGAGGAGGAACTTTCATGCCCCGCCGCCACCCCGTGATGCGCACCCGTGAGCCAAAGCATAACCCCTACCTCTGCCGGCACCTGATGGAAGGCCTGGAGGCGCGACGGCTGCTGTTCACGGCAGAGGGCACCAACATTCTGGAGTACAAGGACGCGGAGGATCAGATCGTCCGCATCAGCTACCACAACATTCAGGCGGAGTTCGTCTTTGCGCGGGTGGATGCGAACACCAACCGGCTGGTGCTCAGCGAGCCGACCCTTTCGTTCCAGGAGGAGGACGGCAAGGACTTGTTTGCCATTTACGTCGCGCAGGCGGGGCCGGGGTCGTACATCACGGCGGCGGAAGTGCCGAGCATCACGACCACGCCCCGCCCGATGCAGCCGTTCCAGGGAAATGTCTCGCTGACGATCACCGGCCGCGGCGGGTTGCAGGGGGTGACAACCGCCGGCGGCAGCGGCGCGATTTATCTCGGCGCCAAAACCAGAGACACGCCGGCCAACATCAACCTCGAAGCGGACCGTCCGTTCCTCACCGCGCCGTTCTTCGGCATGGGCCTCCTCGGAGCCCGCAGGAACGGGCGCCTGACCGCGGGGCTGGTCACGGAAAGAGGCGTCGACCTCGACAAGTTCTTCTGGGGCGGCACGATCAGCGGACAAGTGTTTCTGGGCGGCTCCGTCGACACGTTCTACGCCGGCTCGCTGCTGACCGGTGACACGCGCGGCCAGGGCGGGGGCGTCACGATTCCCAACAACTTCTCCGTTGCCGGCGACATCCGCGAGCTCATCGTCATGGGCTCGATCGGCACGCACGAGGGCGCCAACGAAGGGCTGCCGGTCTACCAGAGCGGTTTTGATATGGAAGTCCGCGGCACGATCGGCCGCGTGCAGAGTTACAACCACATCATCGGAAACATCCGCGCGATCAACGACCCGGCCGCCCCGCGCCTGCGCTACAACCAGCACGAGGTCGAGAACAAGGTCTTGCCAGGCAACCGCGGCTCGGCCACTCACTTTGAGGGCACGGATCAGCGCGACATGGACTTCGACCTGCGCCCGGACGTGCCGCAGCCGCGGCTGGGGGATAACGCAGCGGTGTTCGACAACGACACGTTCGAGTCGGCCCAGTTCCTCGGCTCGTTCGACAGCTCCCAACTGGGCGCTGGCTCGATCAACGTCAACGGCACCCTCCAGTTCGTTCCGCAGATTGAAGAGACCGTCGACTACTATGGCGTGCCACTCATGGCAGGGCAGACGATCGACGTCCGGCTGCTGGCGCCGCTGGAGGTGATCCCCGACTTCGGCGAGCCGCCGGAAGACATCGCCGCTGCGTCGCTCACCATCTTCGACCCTGATGGCCGCCTCGTCGCCAGCGACAATAACAACGTCATCCCCGAGACCACGCTGAACAAGCTGTTCCAGTTCACTGCCGATCGCCCGGGCGTCTACCGCTTCGCGGTGAACGTCAACACTAACCTGCTGACGAACATCCACTACCAACTGCAGATCCAGAAGGTCGGCACGATGTCGATCGGGGCGATCAACACGGCAGGGGAAATTTTCGGAAACACGTCCGGGCAGCACCAGATCGCGGCGCACGCCGGCGACCTCGGCGCCATCTTCGCCGGGCTGACGCTCGCCTACGCAGGCGCCCCGGCGCCATTCGACATCTCCGATATCTTCGTCGACGGCGGGAACATGCGCGCCATCGACGCGGCGCAGATCGGGTTCGCCCAGAACGACAACGGGTTCGGTCCCAACTTCGAAGTCTGGGGCGGAGACCTCGGCGTCATCCGCGCCCGTACCGGGCTGGCCAACCTCGAAACCGTCTTCATCCGCGACAACGCCCGGGGCATCGGCGGCACGGCGCAGCTCATCGAGGCGCCGCTGAGCAGCCTGTTCATGGAGCTTCACGCCGACAAAATGCTCGGCGTCGCCCGCGCCGCCAACATGGCGACAATCGACCCGTCAATTATCAACGTCAACGCCGACCAGCGCGGCGCGGACGGGATCATCGACCTGATCGACGTCTCCGGCGATCTGGGCCTCAACGGGCCCGGGGGACCGCAGATCACCACGGGCCCGGGCGGAAACGTCCGCTATATGCACGTCGGCGGCGTCACCAATCGCGATGTCTTCTTCGGCGGCGGCTCGCCGGACATCGTCGAGTACCAGCCGGGCGAAAGCGTCACGTTTACGGACGACTCCGGCACGCAGATGATCCTGCGCCCCAATCCCTCGCGAACCTTCGACCCGGTCACCGGATTCCCGGCCGACGCCGGCGCGCTCAGCGTCACGCGCTACGGCATCAGGGACAAGGGTGGTAACGTTCTGGTCAACCTTACCTCAACGCACGGCGTGGAGATCTTCGCCGGGGGCCAGCGGGGCGGCCGGGGCACGGCGGAAATCGGCGAGATCAACGCCAACGGGCTGGGCACCCTCATCGTCGACGACCCCGGCAACCTCACCACCACCAGCGCGGACGACCGGCTGCGCCTGGCGACCGCCGGCGACGACTTGGAGGTCTTGATCGACGGCTCCGCCGTCGTCGACGTCTACGAAATCGTCGGCGGCAACTTCACGGAGATTGGCAACGGAACGGCGGGTGAGATCGTCAACGTCACGGCGCAGTCGATCGGGCGGATTGAGGCTGCCACACTGGGGCTGGCCAAATCGCATACCCGCACGGCGGTCGGCGGCGTCACGATCATCAATACCACGCCCAGTCAGTCCACGTTTGATGATCGGCCTGACGCGGGCCCGTTCGACGGGCAGCGCATCGGAATTGTCGTCGGCGCGGCGAACGCCGGCGGGGGCGATGTCGTCACCGTCCGCGCCCGCCAGGGGCTGGGCAACATCATTGTCGACGGTTCAATCCAGGAACTGCACGCCAACGCCGACGGGCGCAATACCCCCGGCGTGCACGAGGGGATCAACGCCCCAGTCATGACGCGCACGGGCGGCGTCGCGACCGGCGGCGGGGGGGAAATCCGTTGGGTCCAGATCGGCGAAGGCATCCTCTCCAGCGGCACCGGCCAGGTTGTCTTCTCCGGCATCTTCGCCCACAGCCGCATCGGCACTATCGTCAACCAGGGCGAAGGCTCAGACATCCGCGGCGACGTCCACTCCAAGGGTGAGAACCTCCCCACCTTCCGCAGGCTGCGCAATGACGGCGCCTTCGAGATCGTCCCGCTCGCGCCGATCGGCGCCATCGATCTGGATGACGGCGCCATTCTCGGCGCCGACATTCAGGTCACCAGCCTCTTCCAAAACGCCTGGGAACTGGGTGGCGGCGGCCGCGTTGCCCCCGACTTCGGCAACTTCACCACCGAGCCCGCCTTTGAGATCGAGATCGTCAGCCTTGAGGGCAAGGGCGGCATCATGTCCAGCTACTTCTTTGCCAACGACATCGGGAACATCGAGGTCAAGGAAGGGTTCGGCATCTTCCAGACCGCGTTCGTCACCGTGGCGCAAGGCGGTGTCGCCAGCGTCACGACCGACGGCTACGGCATCCGCAGCGTCCTCTTCGACGGCGGCGGCGACCTCCTGTCGCTCAACGCCCGCGGCGCCGGCAACCGGCTCGCCGCAACCCAGTACACCTCGTCCGTCCGCTTCAGCGAACGAATGCAGTTTGACCCCTTCAGCGGATATGCCCTGTCGGAACTCAACGACCTGCACCTGTACCTCGGTACCTCGGCGCGCTTTCCCGTGCGACTGACGACCGACTACGGTCGTGGCGGCGTGATCGACAACGTGTTGGCCATCGGCTCGGGCGAACTCAGCTTCGTCAACGCCCACCAGATCAAGAGCTCGGAGTTCAGCTTCGCCAGCGGGACCAACAGCGTCGTCGCCCGCGACTATATCGACACGCTGATCATGCGCACGGGCCGGCTCAACTTCCTGCAGGCCTCCCATGACGTGCATTGGGCCGATTGGCGCATCGCCGGGCCCGTAGGAACGGTCCGCATCGGCGGGACGTGGCGCGGGACATCGGTGTTGGCCGCCGACGGTCCCAACGCGCACATCGGCACGTTCGGAGCGGGTTCGATGTTCGGCGCCCTCATCAGCAGGAACGACATCAACGAGGTGCTTGTCACCACCGATATCGGATCGACCGGCTCGTTCAACCAGCAGGGCGAGCGACTCTCCGCCGGCATCGACGTCGGCGGCAGCCTCCATACGCTTCGCGTGGGCGGTTCGGTGCTGGACGGCGCAACGATCTACGTCGATGACCGCCTCGGCACCGTGATCATCGACGGCGACGTGGAGGAAGAGGCCCGGATCGATGTCGAGGAGCTTGGCACGCTCCGCATAGGCGGGCAGATCTTCGGCGACTTCGTCATCCGCTCGGAGGGGTAGCCACCGCGCCTGGCGGCGATCTTCGGGACGCAACCATCATCAGGGGCACGACCTGGCCAGCGCCGGTCGTGCCCTTTTTTCTTGTCCGGACGTCCGCGCGGTGCGATCTCTCCGGCAACGGCAAAGGGGTTGTGCCGCATCTCGCCCATTCGGATTTCGATCACGTGATCCTCAGCTGCCCACCCGGCCGCGCTCTGCCCCGTGTCACACTGGCCGCAGCTTGCACCGCACGTCGCACCGCGCGATCATCGAGAGGACATGAAGATTTACACCAAGGCCGGCGACGACGGCTCGACGGGCCTGATCGGTGGGCACCGCGTCCGCAAGTGCGATGCGCGCATCGACTGCGTCGGCGCGGTCGACGAAGTGAATGCGGCGCTGGGCTGGTGCGCCGTGGGGGGAGAGGCGAAGCAGGCGTCGCAACTGCGGCACATCCAGAACGACCTGTTCGTGATCGGTTCGCACCTCGCGTTGGCTGACGGCGCGACGGCGGGCGCGTCGCTCCCGCCGCTGGATGAATCCATTGTCTCACGGCTGGAGATGGAGATCGACGCCGCCGAGCGGGGGCTTGCGCCGCTGCGGAACTTCATTCTCCCGGGCGGGACGGAGGCCGCGGCCCGGTTGCACCTGGCGCGGACGATCTGCCGACGCGCCGAGCGGCGCGTGGTGGGGTTCGCGCTGGACCGGCCGGTGCCGACGGTCATCCTGACCTATCTCAACCGGTTGAGCGACTGGCTGTTCGTCCAGGCCCGCCACGCCAACCAGCAGGCGGGGATCCCCGACGTGCCGTGGGAGAAATGAGCGCCCGACATGACGGCTCCCGGCATGCCCTCCTACCCCACCGGCTCGCCGCCGAACGATCTCGAGCCGTGGGATGATTCGCACCGCCCGTGGCCCGTCCCCAAGCGCCCGTGGGTCGGGTTCATGACCTGGCTCGACCTGCTGTTCGCGCACTGGCCGATCAAGCCGCAAGCGCTGCGCGAGCGCGTGCCGCAGGCGCTGGAGTTGGACACGTTCGACGGATCGGCCTGGATCGGGATTGTGCCGTTCGTGATGAGCAACGTCCGGCCGCGGTTTTCACCCGTGGCCGTGACCGACTTCCCGGAGCTGAACGTCCGCACCTACGTGACGTACCGCGGCAAGCCGGGCGTTTACTTCTTCAGTCTGGACGCCGCGAGCAGCCTGCTCGTGTGGGGCGGGCGGACGTTCGCGTCGCTCCCGTACTACAACGCCGCAATGCGCGCCGCGGTAGACGAGCGCGGCTGGACGCGCTATGCGAGCCGGCGGACGCACGGCGGCGCTGCGCCGGCGCAGTGGATCGCGCGGTATCGATCAACAGGTCGCGCCGCGCCGCCCAAGCCGGGAACGCTCGAGCACTTCCTCACTGAGCGCTATTGCTTCTACTCCGTCGCCAGGACCGGCCACGTCCTCCGCTGCGACATCCACCACGTCCCCTGGCCCCTTGAGCCCGCGGAGCTGGAGACGAAGACCGACACGATGCTGAAGCAAATCAAGCTCGCGCGCCCCGACGTTCCCCCACTGCTCCACTTCGCGCGACGAAGAGACGTGCGCGTGTGGTGGCCGGTCCCTGTCGCCGGAGACGGTTGAGGGTGAGCCGGAGAAGGTGGATGGTAGAGAGTGGAAGGTGGAGGAAGGTCAACACACAATGCCGCGGATCCATTCTTCCTCCACGCTCCATCCTCCACCATCCAGTCTCTCCTCCCCCGCCTTGCCTCCCCCCGCCGGTGTTCTTACGATCTTCCCTCTTTCCACTGACCTGACACAGAAGGACGAACCGATCATGGCGCTGCGCATTCTCGTTGCCGACAAGTTGGCAGAAGAGGGGCTGGAGTTTCTCAAGAGCTCCGGCATCGAGTTTGACGCGAAGGTGGGGCTGAAGGAAGAGGAGCTGGCGGCCGAGGTGGGCAAGTACGATGCGC
This sequence comes from Tepidisphaeraceae bacterium, assembly GCA_035936155.1. Taxonomy (GTDB): domain Bacteria; phylum Planctomycetota; class Phycisphaerae; order Tepidisphaerales; family Tepidisphaeraceae; genus DASYWJ01. The sequence goes on from DASYWJ010000056.1 coordinate 24,821, forward strand.
TGATCGTCCGCAGCGGCGCGAAGGTGACGGCGAAGGTGCTCGCCAGCCCCGGGCGGCTCAAGGCGATCGCCCGCGCGGGCGTGGGGGTCGACAACATCGATCTGGAAGCGGCGACGGCCAAGGGCATCCTCGTGCTCAATACCGCCGAGGCGTCGACGCTCTCGACTGCGGAGCACGCGCTGGCGCTGATGATGAGCCTGGCGCGCAAGATTCCACAGGCGCATCAGGGGCTGCGCTCGGGGGCGCTGGAGTGGAAAAAACGCAGCGTCTACCAGGGGACGCAACTGGCGGGCAAGACGCTGGGCGTCGTCGGCATGGGCCGGATCGGGCGAACCGTCGCCAGCCGCGCGGTTGCGATGGAGATGAATGTCCTGGGGTTCGATCCATACTTCTCCGCCCCCAGCGCGCTGGACGGCAAGGTGAAGATGATCCGCGACTTCGACGAGTTCCTCTCGCAGGTCGACGTCATCACGTTCCACGTCCCCGGCGGAGAACAGACGCGACACCTGCTCAACCGCGAGCGCCTGTTCAACAGGGCGCGGCCAAACCTGCTCGTCATCAACGACGCGCGCGGCGAAGTGGTCGATGAATTCGCACTGGCCGACGCGCTGAAGGAAAAGCGCATCGCCGGCGCGGCGATCGACGTGTTCCAGACCGAGCCGCCGCCCAGGGATCATCCGCTGTTCGGGCTGGAGAACGCCGTGCTCACGCCGCACCTCGGCGCCAGCACCGACGAGGCCCAGACGGCGGTGTCGGTGGACGCCGCCAAGGCGATCGTCGCATACCTCACCAATGGTGAGATCCGCGGCGCCGTGAACGCCGGGGGGATCAAGCTAGACCTGCCGCCGGATGAAGCGCCGTTCGCGAAGCTCGCCAGCCGGATGGGCACCCTCCTCGGGAGCCTCTGCGAGGGTGGCTACAAGACAATCACGCTCCGCGTGCACGGCCCGCGCACGCAGAAGCATGCGGGGACGTTCCTGCGCCTGGCGACGGTGGAGCTGCTCAAGCCGCACCTGGACACGCCGGTGAACGTGATCAACGTGGAGCACCACGCCCGGCAGCGCGGAATCGAGCTGGCGCGCATCGAGGAGCCCACTCCGCCGCAGGGGCTGGTGGGGGACCTGATCGAGCTGCGCGCGGATGCACCAGACGGCGGGAAGTGCCACCGCATCGTCGGCACGGTTTACGCCGACGGGTTGCCACGCATCGTGCGCATCGACGGCTACTCGATGGACATGATCCCCGAGGGGAACATGTGCATCATCATCAACCGCGACCAGCCGGGCGTGATCGGGATCGTCGGCTCCAGCTTCGGCGACGCCGGCGTGAACATCGCCGACATGGTGATCAGCCGCGAGATCGCAGCCGACGGCAGCGCGACGGCGCTGATGGTCATCAAGACCGACAGCGAACCGGGCGCCGCCCTGCTGAATCGGTTGAAAGCGCGTCCGAACATCCTGCGCGTGAAGTCGCTCGTCCTGCCGCCGCGCGGCGTGTGACGGTCCGGGGGCGCCAAAAGAAAGCAGCCCGGGAACCTTCAACAAATGCGCCGCTACGCTACTTCGCCGGCGCCAGCGCGGCGCGCTTTTGTCCGATGAGCTTTAACAGCGCCTTCTGCGGGTCGGCGAACTTCGCCGTCCCCTCTTCCATCAGCACCTGCTCCATCTTCGCCTCATCCACCTGCGCTTCGATCTCGCGAACCACAGACTCCGGCGGCATCTTGTCCACCTGACGCGTGTACTGCTTGTCGAGCTTCTGCACCGCCTCGTTCGTCGCCGGGGGATTGGTTTGAATGTCGCTGCCCGCCAGCGCTTCAACATACTTGTCCGGCGGGTCGCTCGGCTTTTTTGTGCCCGTGCTGGCGAAGATGATCTCCTGCTGCAGCGGGAGATTTTTGTCGGCCCAGAATTGCTGATTGAGCCGCCACAGCTTCTTCACATTGACAATGCCCACCTGCCCCTGCGCCGCCGACGAGAGCTGCGGAACGTGCTTTTCGGTGTACACGTCCACGCGCGAGACGAAGATGCTGTAGACGCTCTTGAATCCCGCCAGCCCGTTCTTGCGCCGCTGCGCCCCCCGCCAGAGGTTGTCGCGCGCTGTTTCGTACTGCCGTCGGGAGAAGATCAGCGTCACATTAATTGTCACCCCCGCCGCCGCCAGCTCCTCCAGCGCCGCCAGGCCGGCTTCCGTCGCCGGCACCTTGATCATGCGGTTGTCGTGACCCTTCGACCATTGCTTGCCCAGCTCCACGTAGCGGCGCGTCCGCTCGGGTTGCGGCATGTTGGAGTCCTTGTCCTCCAGCAGCGGGTCGAGCTCAAAGCTGACATAGCCGTTGTTTCCCTCCGCCTGCTCCCATACCGGGCGGAAGACCGCCTGCGCGTCGCGCACGAGCTGATCAGTGAGCTGCCACGCGATCGCCTCGTCGTCGAGCCCGTCCTCGATCAGCTTCGACATCTGCTCGTCGAAGCGACCGGTCTTGATCAGGTCGGAGATGATGATCGGGTTGGACGTGGCGCCGGTGGCGCCCAGCTCGCGATTGGAGCGGACCAAGTCCGGGTCGATCGAGTCCAGCCAGACTTTCGTGCCGGTGGCGATAAGGGATTGAAGTGACATCGATGGGATCTCCATGTGTAGGGGTGCGACGGGTTTTTTAGTGGCCATGCATCGCTGTTAGAGCATGGGCGAGACGCCCATGCCACTGACGATAGGCGCGTCTCTGCTCGTTGCAGAGATGTCATGCAACGCCCTGTGGCATTATGATCGCGCAAGCGAGCGAGGCGCCTCGCATTGTCCGGAGTTTTCGTATGTGGGGCAACCGACTTGGCTGGGCGATTTCGGCGGTGATCGCGACCGTCGTCATCTCATCGCTCACGTTCTACGCGCGCGGTGCCAGCACGGTTTCCCCGCCCACGCTGTTCGGCTTTGAGGCGGCGGACGACGATCTGGCCATTGCGGTTCCTGCCCAGAGCGTGATTGGCGAACTGACACCTTGTGACGCCGCTCAACCCTACAGTGAGTCGCTCGCACTGTATCGCCGTGAGCCCAACGTATATGACGATGTCGCCGCCGGCACGTCGCGCACCTCCGATCTGTCGCAGCTGCCGGCAATCCAGCGGCTGATCGAGGGGGCGCACTGCCAGCACATGTCGCTGTTCACCGGCGACCCCGGCCGCGTGGTGCAGTATGGCGAACCTCCCGACATTGAAGCGCTGCGCACCATCGGCAGGGCCGCCGTGCGCGTGGGATTGTCGCTCCAGACGGCCAAGCGCAGCGCCGATGCGATCCGCTGCTACGAAGCCGCCTTCGCGCTGGGCGCCAAGCTGTACGACGAACGGCTGACGTACCGCGAGATGATGGTCGGGATGGAGCTGATGGGAGAGGCCGGCGTCGTGCTCTCGCGTCTGACCTTCGCCACGGGCGATACCGCCCGCTCGGAAGCGGCGCAGAAGTATGAATCCGCCCGGCGGAGCACGTTCACATCAAAGGTTCAGCCGGTTGCGCAGAAGCTGATCTCGATCGACCGCAACGTCGTCGGCCGGCACGTCGGCGATATGTTCTACCTCGCCGGGCACGCGAAAGAGCGGATGTGGCGTGTGGAAGCCATCTTGGCGCTGGGGCGGATGCAGTATTTTGTCGGCGAAGGGGGCCGCCGTGCCGACCAGCGCGGCGCCACCCGACACCTGAAGCAGCACGCGATGGACAAGGACCCCGCCATCCGCGCCGCCGCGAAGGCGGCGCTGGAACTCACTCGGGAGCAGATGCGGACGCTGGGGTAGCTCGTTTAGCGGCCTCACTTGCGGGCGCGGCCAGGTGTGCGGGTGTTCGAACTGGCGCTGTGACGAAAAAACCGTCAGCCGCGCTCCGCAAGCGGGGCCGCTAAAGCGGTGGTCGCGCACCACTTGCACGTGCACGCGCCGTCGATCATCGTCGCCGTTTGATGATTCGCGTCGATCGGGCAATGTTCCCCCGAGTCGCGCGCTTTCTCCCGGGTCGGGCAGCCGCACCCATCGATGGTTGCGTCGCGCAGCGGCAGGCGCAGGAACGGCGTCCCGCAGTATGACACGCCGCACTTCACGACGCGCAGCGGGCAGCGCTCGCAGATCGTGGCGCGGGCGACCCAGTCGACCCGAACGGGAAGCAGCCCCAGCCGTCGCAGGCGCGAAGCGCCCGACTTGGCGGCGGCGCGGGTGAGGGCCGCGAACGCGCCGCGGCAGCGGGGACCACTCATGCTCTGTTTATCGGACGAGCGTCCTGCCGAGGAACAACAGCAGATTCCGCTTGTTGTCGAATGTGCGCAACTGCTGCACCGACAACAACATGAGTCTGTCTCGCTGTTTTGCGGGCTTTCCCCGCTCCAGCCGGCTTGACGCGGCGGTCGATCCATCTAAGGTACGGCCTTTCATCGACCGGGTCCGACAACGTGAAGACAGCCGCTTCGGTCCCCGCACAGACCAAGCCGAATTCCGCCGCAGTTCTCCCGCCGCCGCCGCCCGCGGCGGCGGTGCCGTTGGCACGTGCGCCCATCGACCCGTCCAAGGTCTCCGAAGGCGTCACCAATGCCCAACTGCTCCTTTGGATGTTCGGCTTCCTGAAGCCGGTGAAGCCGCTCGTGTTCTTCGCGTGCCTCTACCTCTCGCTGTGGATCGGCGCCGAAGTGATGGCCGTCCGCCAGAGCGGGCAGGCCGTCAACATCATCGGCGACCTGCGCGCCAACCCCGCCGCCAAGGCAATGGGGATGTGGGGGTGGCTCTTCAGCGCCGACGCCGGCGCCATTCGCCTTCGCGTCACGATCACCGGGCTGTTCGGCTTGGTGATGGCCATGGCCGTGCTCCGCTACCTCCGGGAGGTGGCCAACTCCAAGATGAGCATGACAATGGTCTTCTACCTCCGCGAGGCGGTCTACGAGAAGCTCCAGCGGGTCGGCTTCGCGTTTCACGACGCCGTCAGCTCCGGGCAGCTCATCAACCGCGCGCTGACCGACCTCCAGCACGTCCGGTCGTTCATCCAGTCCGCCGTGCTGACCACGCTCGAGATCGTCCTGATCGTGGCGGGGTTTATGATCCTGATCTTCACGGTGCACCCCCTGCTGGCGGCGCTGTCGCTCGTGCCGCTGCCCATCTGGACGTGGTACATCCTGCGCTTCAGCAAGAAGGTTCAGCCCGCGAGCAAGGCGGTGGTCGAAGCCGAAGACAAGAACGTCTCGATCATCACGGAGAACATCGCCGGGGTGCACGTGGTCAAGGCGTTCGCCACCGAGAGGCAGGAGATCGCCAAGTTCCAGGAGAGCTCCGGCGCGTACACGCAGCGCAAGCTGAACCAGATCCGGATGTTCGCGAACTTCCAGCCGATCATCCGCGGCATCGCGACGGCTTCGCACCTCTCGCTGTTCCTCGCAGCAGCCATTCTGACAATCAAGGGCCGGCTGAAGCCGGGCGATTTTGTCATCCTCGGCTCGGCGATGGCTGCGATCCTCACGCGGTTGCAGCAGGTGTCGGCGATCAACGAGCAGTACCAGAATGCGATCGTGTCGGCGCGGCGGTTCTACGAAGTGCTGATGGCGCCGCCCACCGTGCCGGAGAAGCCCAATGCCAAGCCGCTGCCGCCCGGTCCCGGCGCGGTCAGTTTCGAGAAAGTCACCTTCGGCTACTCACCCGATAAGCCCGTGCTGCGCGATGTGAGCTTCTCTGTCCCCGGCGGAAAAATTGTGGCCATCTGCGGGCCCACCGGTGCGGGCAAGACGACGCTCGTCAATTTGATCACGCGCTTTTACGACCCTCACCAGGGGTGCATCCTGATCGACGGCGTCGACATTCGCGACGTTTCGCTCGGAAGCCTGCGCACGCAGGTCTCGCTCGTGTTTCAGGAGACGTACCTGTTCAGCGACACGGTCTGCGGCAATATCGCCTACGGCCGCCCAACCGTGCGCGGCGGGGAAATCGAAGCGGCAGCGCGGCTCGCGCAGGCGCACGAGTTCATCGAGCAGCTGCCCAAGGGGTATGACACGATCCTCGGAGAGCGCGGCGCGAGCCTGTCCGGCGGACAGCGCCAGCGCCTGGCGATCGCCCGCGCGATCTTCGCCAACCCGCGCGTCCTGATCCTGGATGACGCGACGGCGGCGGTCGACCCGGAGACGGAAGAACTCATCCGCAAGGCGATGCGCTTCGTGATGAAGGACCGCACGACGTTTATCATTGCCCACCGCATCAGCACGGTGAAGCGCGCGGACCTGGTCATCGTGCTCGAGGAAGGCCGCATCACGCAGATGGGCACGCACGAGCAGCTCATGCGGCAGGAAGGCCACTACCGCGACATCGCCGCCGTGCAGCTGTATGGCGACGTGGAAGAACCGGAGCAGGAGCCGGAGCCGACAACGGCCGAGCATCCGTCGCACATGAAGCGCGTGCATGACCGGCAGCACGTTAGTGAAGCCATCGCGCAAGCGAGCGAGAGTGATCCGACGGTCGACGTGCCGATGGGGAAGTGATGCGCAAGAAGCCAGGAGCCAGAAGCCAGGAGCCAGAAGGACGGGGCAACGGACAGGCCGCGCGCTCTTCTTCTGGCTCCTGGCTTCTAGCTCCTGGCTTCTTCTCCCGGTTCCGCAAATCTCCGCCCGCGTTGCCGGACATTGCGCCGCGCATCAAGGACGAGGACGACGACGACGAGGTCTACAAGCCCATCGACTGGGCGGTCGTTCGCCGCCTCCTCGGGTGGCTCGCGCCCTTTAAGAAGCAGTACGCGCTGGGCATCTGCGTCGGGCTGGTCTACCTGTTGCTGGAAATGAGCTCGCCGCTGTTCATGGGCTGGCTGATCGCCTACGTGACCTCCTACGCGATGGGTTTGCTCGAGCCGACGCCCACTGAGGGGCAGGCGATTCGCCACGCGCTGTTCATCGTGATGATCTGGGGGTCCGTGTTCGCCCTGTCGCTGTCGCTGCAGCGATGGACCATCCTGATCATGACCCGCGGCGGCGAGCGCGTTCAGCTCACGCTCCGCCGGGCGCTGTTCCTGCACCTGCAGGAGCTGTCGATGAGCTATTACGACCGCACGAAGCTGGGGCGCATCATCAGCCGCTGCACCAGCGACATCAACGCGATGCGCGAGGTGAACGTGTGGGGGATGTGGCAGATCGTCGCTAACGGCACGATGGTCGCCGTGGCGGCGTCGATGCTGCTGTACACCGATTGGCGGTTGTTCCTCGCCGTCGCGTGGCTCGGGCCGATCATTTACGCGCTGAACTTCTACTACAAGAAGACGGCTGGGAAGATGCAGCAGGTTGCGCGCGAGGGGTGGACGCAGGTCTCGACCAACCTGGCGGAGAACATCACCGGCATGCGCGTGGTGACGGCGTTTAACCGCCAGGCGCCGAACCTGGGCGTGTTCAACAGCCTGCAGCAGCGCAACACCTACAACAACGTGGCCATCGCGCGCGTCAACGGGGTGTACCTCCCGCTGCTGGAGTTCATCCGCTTCGTCGGGCGCACGATCATCCTCGGGTACGGCGGATACCTTGTCGCCGCCGGATTAATGGGCGGGGATTCGGCCAAGGGCGTGCGCGCGGTCGTGATCGCGTTCCTGTATTGGGATTATTTCATGAACCCGATCGTAACCTTCGGGACGTTCTACTCGGCGCAGCTCATCCCCGCCCTGACGGGCGCTGAGCGCGTGTTCAACCTGCTCGACACCAAACCGGACGTGACGGACGCGCCCGGCGCCAAGCCACTCCCGCGCATCATCGGCCACGTGAAGTTCGAGAATGTCACCTTCGGGTACAACCCCGAGCGCCCCGTCCTGCACGACGTCAGCTTCGAGGCCCAGCCGGGGCAGACCTTCGCCCTCGTCGGCGCAACCGGCAGCGGCAAGAGCAGCATCATCTCGCTGATCGCGCGCTTCTATGAGCCGCAGCAGGGGGGCATTCTCGTCGACCGCCACGACATCCGCACCGTCACGGGCGAATCGCTACACAGACAGATGGGTCTCGTGCTGCAGGTGAATTACCTGTTCACCGGCACGGTGATGGAGAACATTCGCTATGCCAGCCCCAGCGCAACCGAAGCGAATGTGATCAACGCCGCCAAGGCAATCGGCAGCTATGACTGCATCATGCAGTTGCAGGACGGATTTGAGACGTCAGTCGGCGAGCGCGGCGCGAACATGTCGCTGGGGCAGCGGCAGCTCATCTGCTTCACGCGCGCTTTTCTGGCAGACCCGCGCATTTTCATGCTGGATGAGGCGACGAGCGCTGTCGACACCGCAACGGAGCTGCTCGTGCAGAACTCGCTGGAGAAGCTCCTTGCCGGCCGCACGACGTTCATTGTCGCGCACCGGCTGAGCACGATCATGAGCGCCGACCAGATCCTGGTGATCGAGCAGGGCCGGATCGTCGAGCGCGGCACGCACCGCGAGCTGGTGCTAAACGGCGGAAAATATGCCGACCTTTACAACCAGTTCGTGCACCAGGCGGCCTAAGGAGAATTAGACGAGGACGCGTCCAGCGCCAGCGCGAGTGCCGGCGTGAGGCTCGTGCGCCAGGGGTTGTGGCAGGAGCGTGGGGGCGAGCTGTCATTCGGCCGCGCTCGTGGAGTATCATTGCGTCGCGATGCAAGACCCCACCGATCCGCTCTCCGCCACCGGGCGTCACCTGCTGAAGCTCGATCGCAACGCATACGCCGCCCTCGTCCCCGCCCACCCCGGCTCGATCGAAGCGAAAGACCTGCTCGAATCGGTGCAACCCGCCCAGTTGCTCGCCTCCGGCGTCGTCAAGCGCGCGGAAGAGGCCGACGCGATGCTCGCGGGCCTGTGGTTGTGGCACGATTGGCTGGAGGAGTCGCACGCCATTGCGCAGGGATTGCATGGTGCGAGCGGAAGCTTCTGGCACGCGATCATGCACCGCCGCGAGGGGGATTTTTCCAACGCGAAGTACTGGTATGCGCGGTGCGCCGACCACCCGGTCCTCCCGTCACTGAACGCGCAGGCGTCGGCGATTCTCAACCCGCTGCCGGCTGACAAATCGCTCTTGCGGCTCACCGCAAACGGGTGGAACGGCGCGGCATTCGTGGATTTCGTCGCGCAGCTGCATGATCAGCCGAACGATCCGAGACATCCGACCGCGGTCTTGCTCCAGCGGCTGGAGTGGCGGATTCTGTTCGACCACTGCGCCCGCGTCGCCGGCGGTGGGTAAGGGGCGGATCACCGGGGCAGATTCGCAGCGGCCTCGTCTGCAGGACGGGATTGACACATCGACCGCTCTCGGACGATTTCGACACCCAACCCGGGCCCTAAACGTCGTGTCTCACTTCGTGTGCAGATGGCGGCCGGGCCTGCTTTTACCGGACGCGGCCGCCTGCGAGACGGTCGCTGCTGGCAAATGTGGACGCGGAACGCGTTTTTCTGATAGGCTTCCGACCTATCGCCAGCGGCGTGACGTATGAAGATCGTCATGCCGAAACACGCCGGTCCGAAGTCGCGCAACGCCGTCGCCGGGGAGCCTCGCAGCAAGGCGAAGCCTCCGGCGTCCCGCGGCAATCCGGTTATGCAGCAAGACCCCTTCGCCGAAGTGGATGAGACGTTGATGAGCCGCGCTACGGACACACCGAGCCCCGCGATTCCGCCTGCGCGCAGCGGCGGGCCAACCGTCCCGTCCGGGAAGGTCGTCTGTCCCTTCTGCGGGTCGATCAACGACCGTCCGGCCCACGATTACGACAACACCGCCTGCCCGCGCTGCACGATGAGCGACACGCCCGCCACCCGCCAGGCGACACGCGCGCGGCTTGGCCCGTGGTTCGTGCGCCAGAACCGCAACCCCGCTGCGCCGGGCATGAGGTTTGAAACGCTGATGGCGCTGGTGAAGCGCGGCCAGGTGACGGCGCAGTCGGTGGTGCGCGGCCCGACGACCAACCAGTTCTGGCGCTTCGCCGCTCAGGTGAAGGGGCTGAGCCGGGAGTTCGGCGTGTGCTACAACTGCGCGACGCCGGTCGAGAAATCGGCGACGATCTGCCCGCAGTGTAACCGCATGCAGGAGCCGCCGGCGAACCCGGACGTGCTGCTGGAAAACGCCCCGACCGCCGCCGCGGCCAATGCGCCGGTGTCGGCGCCTGCCGCCGCCCCCGCGACGGTGCATCGCGAGATCAGGCCCACTGCGCCGGCTCCATTCCCCGCGCCCGACCTGAGCCCCGCGCCCGCGCCGGCGTCGGCGCCGGTCGCCCCGGCTGTGGCCACTGCCCAGGCGCCGCAGCGAAGCAGTGCTCCTGCACGGCGCGAGCCTTCCCCGCGACAGCGCGACGAAGCGCCGCAGCGCAATGATCTGCTCGCCCCGTCCCGCCCGCGCACACTGCCCAAGTCGCGCACGGCCGAGGACGGGATCCTTTCGGCGCGTGACCTGGCAACGGCGTTCCAGCTCGACTTCACCCCGGCCGAGGGCAATCGAACCGGGCGCTTTAAGCGTGTCGCGCTCGTCGGCATGTTGCTGGCCGTCAGCGCCGGCGCGATCGCGCTGATTGCCAACCCGGACTACCGCGACGGCGCGCGCCTCTGGCTGAACGAGAAGACGACCGCGCTGCGCGGCGCGGTGACGGGCCGATCTGCAGCGACACCGCCGCGTGCGACCGTCGCCGCCGCCGCGACGGATTCCAATGCACCCAAGGCCGTTGCGGCGGCGCCGGCGACCCAGCCGTCGCCCGAAGAGAAGTTCCCATTGCCACCCCTCCCGCCGCAGCCGGAACTGACCGTTGCCCAGCCGCAGATTCCGCCGGCACGGGAAGCTGAGTCCGCGCCGGAAACGCAGCCCGCCATCGCGACGCCCGCGCCCGCTGCGCAAGTGACGGTCGCCCCCGTTCCGTCGAACTCCGCTGAGTCGGCGCCGCGCCCGCAGCCGCCGGCGGAGCCATCAGAGAGCGCCAAGGACAAGCCTGTCGCCAAGGTCGCCGCCGCCCCCGTCGATTCTGCCAAGGTCTCCGAGCAGGCCATCGTGCTGTGGCGTCAGGCCTTGGACGCCGAAGGCCGCCGCGACTACGCGACGGCCGTCGAGCACTACGAGGCCATCAAGAAACTGCCCAGGAGTACCTGGCCGGCCGGCCTCGAGATCAACCTCGAGTACGCGAAGAAGCGCCTGAAGTAATCGTTTCACGTCACATCGGCGTCCCGCATACCGCATTACTGCCCGCGCAGCCGAAGCGCGTACTCGAGCCCGCGCCGGGCCGGCTCGAGGTTCGGATCGATCGCCAGAGCAGTGCGGAAGGCGGCGATGGCGTTGTCGACCTGCCGCAACTGCAGGAATGTCGCTCCCATGTTTGCGTGCACGTCTGCACGCCGCGGCTGCAGCCGCAGGACCTGCGAATAGTGAATCAGCGCCTCCTGCGGCCGACCGCTGGCGCGCAGCACGTTCGCCAGGTTGTTGTGTCCGATGGCGTAGTCCAGCTTATTTCGCACGGCCAGCTCGTAATAGCGGATCGCGTCGTCCGGCTGGTTCTGCGCTTCGGCGATGACCCCCAGGTTCAAGTACGCCTCGGCGTAATCCGGCTTCAGTGCCACGGCCTTCTGGTACTCGGCGGCGGCGGCGTCCAGCCGGCCGCGCTCGCGGTAGATGTTGCCGCGGCTGAAGTATGCTTGCGGGAAGTTGGGGTCGAGGCGCAACGCCTGGTTGAAGTGCCGCAGCGCGCCATCGTAGTCGCCGCGGACGGACAGGCCGATGCCGACGTTCCAGTGCGGCTCCGGGAGGTGCGGGGCGAGCTTCAGGGCAAGCTCGTATTGCTCCTGTGCGTCATCATAAGCTCCGCGCTCCACCAGCGCGTGGCCGAGGTTCGTGCGGACCATCCAGGAGTCGGGGTTCTTCTCGACTGTGTCGGTCCATAGCGTTTCGGTGCTCTGGTAGATCTTCGCCTGCTGAAAGGTGATCAAACCGAGGGGGATCAGGACGACGGGGATGTAGGGGGTCGTGCGCTGCGCGAGTCGGCGGAGGAGGGCGACGATCAGCACGATTGGGCCGACGCTCGCGAGGTACTGGAAATGGTCGGCGACGAAGGAGTAGCGCATCGGGTACACATTCACGAACCCCAGCGCGGGCAGCAATGTTCCACCGAAAAACAACAACGCCACCAGCGGCCCGCGTCCGATGCGACGGCGGAGGAAGAACAGAGCCAGGAGCATCAGCACCGCCGCGACGGGGAAGAGGAGCTGCCAGCGTCGCGTCGGGTCGATGTTCCAGCGAGGGTAGATGAACGCCAGGTCGACCGGAGCGATCAGCTTCCAAAAATAAAACCAGACTGCTCGGCCGGCGATGAGGATGCGCTCGATTGGTGAAAAATCGAACTCCGCACCGCTGGCGCCGACGTGCTGTTTCTCCAGCCACGCGGTGGTCAGCGCCGCGGCCAGGCCGATCGCGAAGAATGGTATAAGCGGGATCGTGTCGGCCCAGCGCAGCCGACCACGCTTCCACCACAGCACCAGCAAGATCGCCGCAGGCAGCGAACAGGTGACGGTCTTGCTGAGCAGGGCGAGGACGAACAGCCCCAGTGCGCTGCCGTACGCCCGCCGGTTCTTCGCGGAATGCTCGGCGCTGGGGTGCTGGAACCGGAAATAGGCCAGCATCGCCAGCAGGTAAAAGAACCCCGAGAGGACGTTCTTCCGCTCCGTCACCCACGCAACGGACTCCACGTGAACCGGGTGCAGCGCGAACACCGCCGCCGCCAGCCAGGCGGCGGGAAAGGCCATTTTTCTCAGCAGCGCAAACAGCAGCAAGGCGCTGCCCGCGTGCAGGAGGATGTTCACGATGTGGTAGCCGGGCGACCAGAGCTGCCAGAGATGGAACTCGATCCAGAAGGTCGTGTGGACCATGGGGTAGTACTGCGGGATCGATCGCGGGACGAACCAGATTTGCGCCAAGCCGCTCAATGAGCGCAGCGTCGCGTTCTGCGTGACGTAATCGGGATCGTCCCAGATGAACCCCGCCCGCATCGCCGGGAGATACGCGAGCAGCGTCAGCCCGATCAGCGCCGCGGCGGGCGCGATCGTGCGGAAGCGGGTGTGCTCATCCGATCGTTGTTGCGTCTTCTTCGCCACTGCGGGACGTACTATCGCCACGACGCTGCGACAATCCAACCTGCCCAGCTTCACCGGCTTCATCCGCGACAGAATGGCCGGCAGAACGCCTACACCCCGCCTTTCCGTGTAAGCCGGCGTGCTTGGTCGCTGTCCGGGACCGCGAGCAAGCTCGCGGCTACACGAAAGGGCGCTAACTGACGGTCAAGCAGTGGCCCGGGAAAGGTAATTTTGAGCGGCCTGAAGAATTCCCTTGGCGTTGGGGTAGCTCAGCCGGCCGAGGGCTTCGTCGAAGGGGAGAAAAGCATAGCCGACATGCTCGTCGCTCAGCGTCACCTCAGACGAATCGGTGGACGCGAGAAAAAAAACGACTGTTTTCCGGGTCAGCCCTTTTTTGCGGTCGCGGAAGAAGTAGGTGATGTCGTGGCGGAAATCTGGAACGATACGAACATCCACGATCCCGGTTTCTTCCCGCAGCTCGCGCAGGGCGGCGGTGACGTCATCCTCGCCCCTTTCGACGTGGCCCTTGGGATAGTCCCAGTAGCGGCCGTAGTCGAGCAGCAGGAAGACGCGCTGCGTGGTTCCCCCCGTATTGGTCCCCCCCGAGCCGGCGTCATCGCGGAACAACACGACACCGGCGGAGCGTTCTTCCCGAGCCATGTGCGTCCCGTGGGGCCATTGGCTTTGCGCAGGGAATGGTGTGCAGCAAGCAGCCGACCGCAACGCGTGCAAGGAGAACGCGCTGCGGCCGGTGCTAAGACTTTGCTGTGCTACACCTGGCCTAGCTAACTAACCCGATGATCACGAGGATGACAGCGAGGACCAGGAACACGAAAAGCAGTGTTCGGCCGATTCCGGCGCTCATACCGGCGACGCCACGGGCGCCCAGCACGTACGCGACGATCGCGATGATGAAAAAGACAATACCCACCCATAACAGCATTCCGAGCCCGCCGTCTGCCTGCGCGAGGGTCGTCTGCAGTGAGGCAAGTGTCGTTAACATGGCGTTCTCCTTGTTTGGGTCTTGTGCGACAGCGGCATAGCTGCCACAGCTACCGAGAGTTACCTGCACGTTTCGTCCGCGACGAACGTACGGAAGGGTGGGGTTGCAAAGGCCATACCGCAGAGGGGATATGCTTCATCTTTGAAGCGTCGGCCACACCGCAGCAGTGCACAGCCGGTGGCCCATGCGCTCGAGGATCTCCACGCTCCGCACCTGCCTGAAGCCAGCCAGCACTTCCTTCTCCGCCAGCACCGTCTCGAACAGCTCCAGGTCCTTGTCCAGCACTTGGCGCGACTCGTTGAACACGATCAGGATGAGGCCGGCCTCGCGAATCAGCACGTCCGCTTCCATCTTGCGCAGGTCTTCGACGACTGCGCTGCGCCACTGCTGGCCGTAGCGGACGTGACGCACACCGCCTTCGCGCCATTGGGCAGCGATCTTCACTTCCAGCCACAGCGCATCGTCCGCGGCTGATTGGTTTGGCGCGTCGAACAGCGTTGGCGGAGCATGGTCGAGGCGCAGCGGGCGACCCCTCTCGCTGAGCACCAGGTCACAGCGCTGCCGATGCGTCAGCTTCCGGCCCCAGGAAGAGGGATAATGCACCTCGCGCGCCACGGCGTAGTGCTGTGCAAGCCCTTCGGCCAGCAGCGCGTGCAGCTCGCGCTCATCCTTGCCGTCGAGCCCGTACACCGCCTGCTCCAGCCGCAGGTCGTCTTCCGCTGTTTGGAGCACCTCGCCCAAGTGGTCGGCGAGCGTGGAGAAGTCCCAGTGCAGCGACATCGTCGGCAAGTGTATTGTCAGGGCATGGCAACGCGAAGGCGGATGAGATGCCGGCCGCTCGGGTGTGGATGAGCTGGCGGATCTGCTCGATTTGTTAACTTGTGCTAACTTCTCCGTTTCAAGCTGCGGCGCGACATGTTAGAGTGTTGTCGTGAACGGGTACCGTATCGCCGCTGACGTCGTCCTCGTCCTGCACACTGCGTTCATCGCCTTTGTGCTGTTCGGGCTGATCGTGGTCTTCATCGGCATGGCGAAGCGCTGGGAGTGGGTCCGTAACTTCTGGTTCCGCGTTGCGCACCTGGCGGCGATCGCGTATGTCGTCGTGCAGGCGCTCTTCGGCCTGGTCTGCCCGCTGACCACGCTGGAAAACAACCTGCGCGTCCGCGGCGGCGAGCGGGCGTACTCTGAGGGCGGATTCATCCAGCACTGGTTGCACCAGCTGATCTTCTTTGACGCCGAGCCCTGGGTTTTCACTCTCTGCTACACGGCATTTGGCCTCCTCGTCGCCGCCACCATGTGGTGGGCGCCGCCGCGATGGCCCTGGCGTGCGAGAGGTGGTGCGAGCGGCGATTCAACCTCATCCCCAGGTGCTTCGAGCGATCTGGAGGTGCAGAGGCGGGTCGGCTCCGACATCCCTCGGAGCACCTCGGGATGACGCCATTCGTCTGTCCACCGTGTTGTGCGATATACTGAAGAATTCGATGGAATCTCCCCGCAAGATCCTTGTTGTTCAGCCTAGCTGGGTCGGCGACGCCGTTATGGCCACGCCGACGCTGCGGGCGCTGCGCGAGCTGTACCCGGCGACCCACATCAGCTACCTCATGCGCCGCTATGTAAAGCCGATCTACACGGGCATGCCGTGGGCCGATCAGCTGATCACGTACCGCACGGGCAAGACCCGCGCCAAGGCGGGCAAGGGGCACTTCTTCGACCTGGCCGCCCGGCTGCGCGCTGCAAAGTTCGACGCGGCCATCCTGCTGCCCAACTCGTTCAAGAGCGCCCTGGTCTGCAAGATGGCTGGCATCGATCGGATCATCGGTTACGAGCGGGACGGCCGCGGGTTCCTGCTCGACGACAAGCTGCTCCCGGTGAAGGACCGGGGTAAGTTCGTGCCTTCGCCGATCGTGAAATATTACCTCGGCATCGCCCACTACCTCGGCTCGATGCACCGCGATTTGCGGCTGCAGCTGTTTATCACGCCGTCGGACCAGCGCGAGGCCGACGAGGTATTCGCCCGAAGCAGCCTCGATGCGAACCTGGCGCGCCCCGCCGAAAGCGGAAAGCCGCCGCTGATCGTGCTCAATCCCGGCGCCCAGTACGGCGCCGCCAAGTGCTGGCCGGCGGAATACTTCGCGAAGTTGGCTGACCGGTTTATCGAGGAGTGGGGGGCGACGGTGCTGATCAGCGCCGCGCCGAAGGAGCGGGGGATTGTCGACTCCATCAGGCGGGGGATGACGCACGACGCGGTGGACCTCTCGCGCGCCGGAATGACCTTGGGGGCGCTGAAGGAGATCGTCCGCCGCTGCGATCTCATGGTCACGAATGATACGGGGCCGCGCCACATCGCCGCTGCGTTCGGCGTGCCCGTGGTGACCGTGTTCGGCCCGACGCACCCGGAGTGGACGGAGATCTATTTCGAGATGGAGCGGAAGGTCGCCGTGAAAGTGTTCTGCGGCCCGTGTCAAAAGAAGCTCTGCCCGCTGGACCACCGGTGCATGACTCGCGTGACACCGGGAATGGTGTACGACGCGTCGATGGAACTGCTTGGGCGCGCGTCGCAACGCATCGCGCTGCCGCAGGCGCCGGCGGCGGCGGTTTAACTCCGACGCGCCTCGCGCGGCCGACTGTTTCAGGGGATGAGACCGGGAGGAAGGCCGAGCTCGCCGGTCATCTTCTGCATCTCCGCCTTCATCATCTCTGCGGCTCGCGCCTGCGCGCCGTGGACGGCGGCGACGACGAGGTCTTCGAGGAGCTCGGTGTCGTTGACATCGACCTTGGTCTTATCGATCTGGAGCTTGACCAGTTCCATGCGCCCGTTGACAGTGGCCTGAACCATGCCGCCGCCGGCGTCGGCGGTCACCTGCTTCCTGGCCAGCTCCTCCTGCATCTGCTTCATCTGCTCCTGCATCTGGCGAGCCTTGGTCATCAGTTCGCCCAGATTGCCGAGGTTTTTGAAGGAATCGAGCATTCTGTTGGCTCCCCGTAGGGTTACTGTTCTTCGATCTTCATGATGTTCGCGCCCATGTCGTCCATCAGCGCCTTGATGAGCGGCTCGGACGCGCGCAGCGCCTCGATCTGCTCCTGCGTCGGGCGGATTGCCGCCGGCGCGGGCGGAGACGGGATTTCGCGCCGCACCGGCGCCGTCGGGGCCGCCTTCGACGGCGGGCATTTAATCGATCCCGAAGCGGGGCTCATCGACGGCGGTTGCACGGGAGCGGGCATTGTCGCAACGGGTGCGCCGCCACCCTCGTCCGGTTCCAGGTCGAAGGCAATCCCGACATTCTGCTTCAGCACCTTCGAGAACGCCTCGCGGACCTGATCCTTCTTGCCATTCCGCTCGAACATCTTTACGAACGTCTCGTGCTGTTTGGCGTAGCGGATGACCGCACGGTTCTGCTCGTCCATCCCGATAAAACGCCCGTGCGAGAGCAGACCTGGAAGACCGGGGCCTTTCTCGGCAAGCAGATCGAGGAGGGATCTCCAGACGGTGGGGAGGTCGTCGGGGTTGACGACTTCCACGTTGGCGTCGGCCGCGGCGGGCGTGCTTGCCGCAATGGGTTCGGGCGCGGGCGGCGCGGTCTCGGCAACTCGCTGCTGCTTGAGCAGCTCCGAAAGCGACGGGCCGGAACTGTCCCACACCTTGCCGGGGCGCGGCAGGTCGTCGCCGCCATCGTCCTCAGAGAGTGGAGTCTGCGCTGTAGGGGCGACACTCGTGTCGCCCAGGTGGGCCACGCGCATGGGGGAGGGCGACACAAGTGTCGCCCCTGGGGGAGCGGGGGCCGCAGCACGTTCAGCTACCGGCTCGGGCTTTTTTTTTTGGCCCGGCGGGGTCGTCGTCGTGCCTTCGACCCGCGACAGCAGCTCCCCCATCGACGCAAACTGCTCCGCCAGCGCCAGCCGCACGAGCGTCGCATCGAGCAGCGCCCGCCCCGCGCCGCTCTGGCGCGCCTGGCGACGCAGCTGTTCCAGGATGGTGATGTTCTGTGACAGCACCGCCGCCTCGAACCGCTCGGCCTGCGCGAGCAGGTCATCCTGGTTCACCCCCGGCACTTCGACCAGGTTCGACTCGGCTCCACACGCCTTGAGGATGAGCAGGTTTCGCAGGTGATCAATCAACGAAGCGACCAGCCCGTCGAGCGAGAGTCCGCCGGCCAAGATGCATTCGGCGCGGGTGAGCACCTGCTTAATCCCGCCTTCGCCAATCGCCTGCGCGAGGCTCATCACCAGCTCCGCGCGGGGCAGGCCAAGCAACTGTTCAATCATCGCGACGGTGAGCTGCTTCTCCCCAATGCTCAGCAGCCGATCGAGCAGGGACAGCGCGTCGCGCATCGACCCCGCTCCGGCCTTGGCCACGAGCAGCAGCGCGTCGTCGTCCGCCTTGATCTTCTCCTCGCGGCAGATGCGCTTCAGGTGTTCGGCGATCTCGCGCGTGGGAATGTTGCGGAAGTCGTAGCGCTGACAGCGCGAGAGGATCGTGTTGGGGATCTTCTCCGGCTCGGTGGTCGCGAGGATGAACTTCACGTGCTCCGGCGGCTCTTCCAGCGTCTTGAGCAGCGCATTGAAGCTGCTCTTCGAAAGCATGTGGACTTCATCGATGATGTAGATCTTGAACCGGCTGAACGCAGGGCGGTACGCGGCGTTCTCGATCACGACCTCGCGCGTCTTGTCGACCTGGGTGTTGGAGGCGGCGTCAATCTCAACGACGTCCATGGCATCGCCCCGGGCGATGGAGAGGCACGATTCGCACTTGTCGCACGGCTTGGTGACGGGCGAGCCGGAGCTCTGGCAGTTGAGGCACTTGGCCAGAATGCGGGCGGTGCTCGTCTTCCCGGTGCCGCGCGTGCCGCAGAAGAGGTACGCGTGGGCGACGCGGCCGGAGTCGATCGCCTTCTTCAGCGTCTGCGCAATGTGGTCCTGCCCGACGACTTCGTCGAACGTGGAAGAACGGTATCGGCGGGCGAGGACGGTGTAGGACATGCTTCGAATTCCAGGGACGTGCCGGAGCGTCGTCACTCCCGAGGTGCGCGCGGTGAGGAATCGGAGCCCCGCGCACGCAGGTATTCTGTCTCGAACCGCTTCAGCTCTTCGAAATACGCGTCGATGTCGTAGTTCACCCCCGCGCCAATTGCGGCGCGAATGGCGCGAATTTCTGTGACGTTCGGATCCCTCTCGACCGTTGGCGTCGCTGGGGCAGTAGCGTCGGTCATCTGTGCTCCTACATCATTTCAGGTGTTACGATTCGCGGTGGCGTATGACCATGCGCGGCACACACCCGGTTGAGGTGCGCGACCTTCTTGATGTTTGCCAAGTGTCTCACGTTCCAACTCACCATGTATTCTATTCCCGCGAGCGTCGCAATGGCGACGTGCGCAGCATCACCGAGTTCGGGCGCGGGCATGACTTTTTCGATCACCAGCACGCGTGCAAACTCCATCGCCGCTGGCGTCAGTTCAAGTACGGGCACCTCCTCAATCATCTTCATCGCCTGCTCGCGGCGCGGGTACGCGGGATGTGACAGCTCCCGTGCCACTTCGGATGAAATGAACAGGGCGTGCTCGCGCGAGCGGTCGGCCCACCAGCTCAGGCTCTCCTGCTTTCGGTAAAGGCTGGACACGTCCGTTCGGGTTGATACACAAGCGCTGATGAAGCTGGTTTCGAGGTAGACGCGCGCCACGCAGACATGATACCAGCCCTCGAGTCAAAACCGTCCTTTCCGCTCCATCAGCGTTTTCTCCAGCGTTTTCTCCACCACGTCGCACACGCGATCGACCTGGTTGCGCGTCATCCGCGTGAAGAACGGCAGCGCCAGCGTCCGCGCCGAGACGTATTCCGTCACGGGAAAATCGCCCGGTTTGTGGCCCGTGGCTTCCATCATGTACGGCTGGAGGTGAATCGGCGGAAAGTAGTTGTTGCAGCCGATGCCCTCGGCGCGCAGCTCGCGCATGACCTCGTCTCGGTCGCCGGGCTCGAACAGGTCATTTAGCCGCACGACGAACACGAACCAGCTCATGTGCGTCTCGTCGTCGAGCGTGGGGAGGATCAGATAGCGGTTGGTCATCAGCCGCTCGATGTACCAGTGCGCGACGTGGCGCCGCGCTTCGAGGATTTCCTCCAGCCGCTGCACCTGCGCGACGCCCAGTGCGGCGTTGATCTCGCTGAGGCGGTAGTTGTAGCCCAGCCGCCGGTGCGCCAGCCAGGCCATCCCCTGGCGGCCCTGGTTTCGCAGCGCCCGGCAGGCGGCGGCGAAGGTGTCATCGTCGGTGACGATCATTCCGCCCTCGCCTGTGGTGATCTGCTTGTTCGGGTAGAACGCAAAGACGCCTGCCCGGCCGAACGACCCGATCCGCCGCTCGCCGAACTGTCCGCCGAACCCTTCGCACGCGTCTTCGATCAGCACGAGCTCATGCTGCTGCGCGAGCTGCTCCAGCTCGACCATTCCACCAGGGTGCCCGAACACTTCCACCGCCACGATCGCCTTGGTCTTTGGCGTAATCGCGGCGGAGACCTTATCGACGTCGATGTTGAGCGCCCTGGGGTCGATGTCGACGAACACCGGCTTGGCATTGACGAAAAGCGCGGCGTTGGTGCTGGCGACGAAGGAAAACGGGGTGGTGATGACCTCGTCGCCCGCATCAACACCCGCGGCGATCATCGCGCAGTGCAACCCTGCCGTCCCCGACGACACGCCGACCGCGTGGCGTCGCCCGGCCACCTGCGCGCAAAGGCGCTCGAACTGCTCGATCTTCGGGCCGATCGACAGCGTGCTGCTGTGCAGCACGTCCACGACGGCGTCGATCTCCTTTTGCGTGATGTCCGGTCGCGATAAGGGGATGGGAGGGGGCATGGTTTCCTGAACGGAGGGTGGACAGTAGAAGGTGGAGCGTCAAAAAAGCCCAGGATCGTGCTTGCTCCACCCTCGATTCCTCGATCCTCTACCCTCTCCACCAGAGACGACTATACTCGGACCCCCTCCGGGTCCGATAATACCGTTTGCCTTATCGACGCGTGGGCCGAAGCCGCATGAGTTCAGCGACCGACCGATCAAGACGCAAAAAGAACGCCAACTTCTGGCGGGCCATGAAGTTCCTGGGCCCTTACCGAAGGATGGTGGCGGTCTCGGTGGTTTGCGCGCTGCTGGTGGGCGTGGTATTCACGAGCGGCTTGGGGGCCATGCTCCCCATCTTTAAGGTGCTCCTGGAAGACCAGACCGTCGCCCATTGGATGGATCAACAGATCGTCGAGCACCGCTTAGGTGTCAAGCTCGCTGAGAGTGCCGATGAGCTGGTGATCGCCAAGGTTTCCCCCGACGGCGCCGGCGCCCGAATGGGCCTCAAGCCCGGCGACACCGTCAGCGGCGGGGTCGCTTCAGCGAACCCGTCCGTCAGCCGGCTCCAGGGTCACTCCCTCGCGCCGGTCCCCTGGCACCTGCAGCTTGGCCGCAACATTGCCCAGCGGTTCCCCGCCAGTCCCGTCAAATCGATCGCCATCGTCTTCGGCGTGATCTTCCTGCTCGCCGTCTTCGGCAGCACAGTTCGCTTTTTCCAGGAACACCTCGCCGACCGCGCCGCCATCCTCGCCGTCAACGACATCCGTAAGCGGCTGTACGACCACGTCCTGCACGTCCCGATGAGCTTCTTCGGACTCAAGGGCACGAGCGATGTCACCAGCCGGCTCGTCCAGGACGCGCAGGGGCTCCAGGACGGGTTCAAGACAATACTTGGCCAGACCATCCAGGAGCCGGTGAAGGCTCTGTTCGCGTTGGGGCTTTCCCTCTACGTCAGCTGGCAACTCACGTTGTTCATCGTCCTGTTCGCTCCGCTGATGGGTTTGCTGATCCGCAAATTTGGCAAGAAGATGCGCCGCGCCAGCCGCAAGGCGCTGCAGGAATCGAGCAGCATGCTCGGGCAGGTCGAGGGAACGCTCGTGGGCATCCGGGTGGTCAAAGCCGCCAACGCCGAGCGGTTCGAGCGACGGCGGTACCGGAACATCATGCGCGGCCTGGTGGATCAGCAGATCCGAATGAGCCGCATTGACACGCTCAGTACGCCGACGCTCGAGACGCTGACGCTGTTGGTGGTTGGCGCGGTTGTCGTGTTCGCCGCGTACCTGGTGAAGGTGAAGGGCTCGCTGTCCAGCGCCGAATTCTTCCTGGTGATGGCCTGCCTGATGGGGATGGCCGAATCATTGAGAAAGGTGAGCAAGATCAACAACCACCTGCAGCGCGCCAACGCCGCCGCCGGTCGGATTTTCGAGACGTTGGATATGCCTGTGGAGCGCCCGCGCGAGCTGGAGCGGCCGCTGCCGACGCCGCGGGCGAATCGCGGATCGGGTGACCCCTCCGGCAACGGCAAGACGCTCGCCGAGACGCGCATCCCATCCATCGAGCCCACCGCAGCGCCCTGTTTCACCACTCCCGGCTGCCGCCCGCGCATCAAGCTCCCGCCCGTCCGGCGGGAGATCCGCTTCGAGCACGTCACCTTCCAGTACGCGAACACGACCCAGCCCGCCATCGAGGACGTGAGCCTGATCGTCCCCAGGGGCCAGTCGGTCGCCGTCGTCGGCCGCAACGGCAGCGGCAAGACCACGCTCCTCGCACTGCTCCCGCGCTTCTACGACCCGCAGTCGGGGCGCATCACAATCGACGGGATCGACACGCGCAGCGTCACGCTCACGTCGCTCCGCCGCCAGATCGGGATCGTCACCCAGGACGCGGTCATCTTCCCCGGCACGATCGCCGCGAACATCGCCTATGGGATGCCGCTGGCGACCCGCGATGCGATCGAAAACGCCGCCCAGCGCGCCTTCGCCCATGACTTCATCATGGAAAAGCCCAACGGCTACGACACCGTCCTCGGCGAAATGGGCGGCCAGCTCTCCGGCGGGCAGAAACAGCGCATCAACATCGCCCGCGCCATCCTCCGCGCCAGCCCGATCCTCATCCTGGACGAAGCCACCAGTCAGGTCGACGCCGAGAGCGAGCATCTGATCCAGAGCGCCATCAATGAGCTGCTGAAGGGTCGCACGACCTTCGTCATCGCCCACCGCTTCAGCACGATCACCAGCGCCGACACGATCGTCGTGATGGACCGAGGCCGCATCGTCGGCCAAGGCGAGCACGATGAGCTGCTCCGCACCTGCCCGACATATCAGCAGCTGTACGAGCGCCAGCTCTTCGTCCCGCCCGCGGCGTGAAGTCAGTTGGCATGGGCATCGGCGGCGCAGCCGCGACATGCAATCGCGAGCGCTTCGGTCGCACAAACGCGATTGACGGGGCGCGAGTCTAGATCAGATCGAGCAGCGACGCGTCGATCTCCAGGCTCACCGCCTGGCCGAGGGTTTCCACCTGCAGGATCAGCCGGTCCAGGCGCGAACGATCCTGGACGATCCCCTGCAGCCCGCGGAATGGTCCGTCGCGTACTTCGACGGGCACGCCGCTGCGAAGGTATGGGAAGGGGTCGAGCGTGGCGTCGGCGCCGAGGGCGAGGTGAATGTTGCGCAAGTCGCGATCGATCTGGTGCTGGTCGGGCACGCGAATGATCTGCGCGATGCGGTGCGTTCGGTCGGCGGTATAGGCGTGGTCGAGGTCGCCGCGGAGGAAGAGGTAGCCGGGGAACAGGGGCAGCTCCACGCGGGCGCGGCGGCCGCCGTAGAACTTCGTGCAGGTGACGAGGGGGAGGAAGTGCCTGATCCCGCGGGCCTCGAGGTCCTGCGCGAGAATCTTTTCCTGACGCGCCTTCGTCCGGAGGACGAACCAGGCGCCAATCGACTCGTCCGGCCAGGTCTCGGTCGGCGCCGTCAGGGCCGCCTCTTGCAGAATGCTCATGACCATTTGTCCCCAGACAACGATTTGTCCCCAGACATCAGCCGACGTCCGTCGAACCCGTTACGCCTGTACGCGCGCAGCGGTTCGCTTCCCATTCGGAAAAATCCGATCTCGTGGATGAAGCCAGACCGGCCAGCGGAGAGCCGCCAACCGGCGTCACCACGTCAAAATCAGCGCTTGCCTGAACTCTGGGCGAGCCATCGATAGCTCAACACCTTCGAGCAAACGTGAGAAACCGTAAAAAATTGCTCGGAGGTGGCAGAAAAATTGGATTTGCGGTGGGGGAGTCGTCGCAACATGTCGTTCATCGCGACCGAACCGTATCAGGCGCTGCCATTGTGACAGGGCCGCCGCCCTCCTGTCGGTTTATCAAAGCTCCTCGGCTCAGCCTCCGGGCCATTCGGCGACAGCAGCGATTTCATCTCTCCGAACGCATGCTTTCGATGTCCATCGTGTTTGACGAGGCCCAGGTGGTACTCGTTTTCGTCGACGTGGAACCCTTCGATGGCCTCGCGAGCGGGGTCGAGATCGATCATCTGGTACCAGTACACGCGTTCGGCCGGCGCTGCGGCGGCTTCCCGGAGAAGCTTGACCTGCAGGTCGTACTTCGCCTCGCGGTGGTGCGCGAGGTCCCACGTGGCGACGCCGGTTTCCGTCACCCAGATGGGCCGCCCGCCGGCGTGGGCGCGGATGTAGTCGATCTTCGACGCCCAGCCTTGCCACTTGTCGTGCCAGTCCCAGTTGGGGTTGTGGGGGAACCACATGCCGGGGAAGCCGTGGATGCCGATCACGTCGACGTGTTCGAGCACGCCGTTGTCATGCATCAGCGCGAGCCAGTGGTGATCGACGGGAATCATCCCGCCGAGCACCGTGCGCCCGCCGCACTGCTTGGCCCAATGAGCGGCGTCTCGAACCATCTGCCCGAACTTGCGCCACTGCGGGTCGTGCTCGAGAAAATTCCACTTCAGTCGGTTGTTCGGCTCGTTCCACAGCTCCAGGTGGTTGAAGGCATCGCCGTAGTCGTTGAATACCAGGTCAATGAAGTCGGCGTAGTCGCGCAGGCGCTTCGGCGGACCGTTGCATGCGCCGCCCTCGGCGATCGATGGGGGCGTGTGCCAGATCGAGAGCAGCACATCAAGCCTTGCCACCTGCTTCATCTGCCAGTCGTACCACTGCTTCCCGCCGGGCCGGTAGTAGTCCGCCCAGGAGATGCCGGTGCGCAGGTTGCGCAGCTTCAGCTCGTCGATCAGGGCCAGCGTGCGCTCCACCGCCTGGTAGTCCTGAAAGTGGAACCACTGACAGATGCCCAGCTTGTCGCGGAGGAGGTTGATGCGCTCGGGTGCCTTCATGCTGTGTCATCCGCCTGCCGTTGTCCGACCCGAGACGGGTCGAACGGCTACAGGGGAGTTGCGTGGAAAGACATTTTGCGTCAGCCGCGCCCGCGTTTAACGGCTGCCGCCACCGCCGCGACGCCCGCTGCCGCCACCAGGGCGGCCGCCGCCGCCACGGCTACTTTCGTGCCTTGCCGCCCGCCGCCGCTTTTGGTGCCCGCACGTGATCCGCCCGCACGTTGGATGGTCGCGCTGCGTCCGCCGCTCGCGCGGCCGCCGCTCGATCGCTTGCCGCCGCTCGATTTTGCCGCGCCGCGTGCCGATCCACCACGTGAGCCACCGCCGCTGCGTGTTCCCGCACCGCCGCCGCCTCGTCTGCCACCACTGGACTTCGCTGAGCTGCGGGAGCTGCCGCCGCTGCCCGTGGCGTTCCGGCTCACGATCTTGTTGAAGTTGCTTTTCTGCCCGCCCTTGGCGGTGTCCCGGTAGAGCAGGGCGAGGTTTTGCTGATCGAATTTCTCGAACCACTCATCCCACGAGACCTCGTTGAGCGAGCCTCCGCCGCTGTACCCGGGGAAGTCAATGCGGAGCAGGCCGGTATCGCCGCCGCCGCCCGTCCCGAGGACGCAGGCGGGCTTCCCGCCGCGCTCCTCCGCCCATCGACGGATTCGCGCATGGTCGGTGGTCGTCTGAGAAGCGCCGCCCCCGCCGCGGGCGGATGATGCGGACTTCTTCGATGATGACGACGATCTGGAGGACTTCGGCGCTGAGGACTTCTTAGCCATGTTGGCCTCCGCTGGGTTGGACGTCGGGCTGCTCGGTGAGATTCCGCCACGGCCGGCCCGTCGCCGCGTGAAATTCAGCGGCGTTCCATGTCTCGATGCACGACGGGCGCGCGCGGTCTGGCTCGCATAGGTATATCTCGTGGCCAGGGCGTCCGACCACGCTCATTCCGCTGGATCGAAGCATCGCGATCGCGCATGCGTGATTGGGCGCCCACCAGTTCGTGCGGTCGCCAGCGAACTCATGCTCGAAAAACGCCATCTTCGGCCACCCCGGCTCGAGCAACACATCGCGCTCGTCCAATCCGCGATCGCGCGTCTGCTCGAATACCGCGTCGCCCGGCATCGTCAGCGTCTGGAACAGCATCAGCCGATTTACCCGCTGCGCGACGATGTCCAAGCCAAGCTGCGGGTAGCGCAGGTGGTAGAGAACGCCCATGAACAGGACAAGGTCGAATTGCCCGACGCGGTGGGCGAGGTCATACACCTGCATGCGCTCGAAGCGCACTCGATCCGCCAGGCCGAAGCGCTGCCGCGCCCATTCGGCCTGGCGGAGGTAGCGCGGGTCGAGGTCGATGCCCAGGACGACGCCGCCGCGTTTGGCGAGCTCAAAGCTGTAGAAGCCGGCATTGCACCCGATGTCGAGGCAGGTCCAGCCGGTGAGGTCGGCGGGCAGGTGGTCGGCGATCTGCTGCCACTTGAAGTTGGGGAAGTCGCCGAGCCAGTGATCGGGGCAAGTTTGCGTGCCATCGGGCAGGTGCAGGTTGTGGAACCACGGGCCCAGCTCCTGGATCTCGGCGTCGCGCGGGGTCGGTGCGGGCGTGTCGGGTGGCTCGTTGGTGGAGACGGCATTCATGCGTGAGCACTCCGTTGCACTGCTGCGCCGAATCCCGACGTGGTTCGTCGAGCAGCGGACAGCGCGTAGGACTCCAGCTCCGCCGCGCGGTGGGCGGCGGTGTGGGCGGATAAAACTTTCGCCCGCGCGCGCTCGCCGACGCGGCGGCGCTGCGCTTCGCTCGTGTAGCGCAGGATGTGGATGACATCCTCCGTGCGGTGGGCCACGAAGATCTCCTCGCCGGGGGTGAAGAACGTACTCAGTCCATCCCACGCGTCGCTGATGATCGCCACCCCACACGCCGCCGCCTCGAACAACCGCACGCTGGGCGAGTAGCCGGCGCGGATCATGTCGGCCCGCGTCACGTTCAGCGTAAAGGACTGTCCGTTGTAGAACGCGCGATGCTGCGCGGGCGGGAGGTGAGCGATGCGCTGCACGTTGGGCGGCCACTGGATGGAATCGGGGTACTGCGGCCCGGCGACGACAAAGCACCGGTCGATCATCCGCCGCGCCGGCTCGATCAGCAGCTTCTCCAGCGGAGGCTGACGGTCGGGACTATACGTGCCGAGATAGCCCAAGTCCCACCGGTACTCGGGCAGGGGCTGGCCCGAAGCGCGCTGGTCAGAATCGGGGAAGTACAGCGACGGGTCAACCGAGCAGTACAGCGGCAGCGCCCGGGGCGAGCCGAACTCGCGCTCGAGGACATCCAGAGTCGGGCCGCCGGTGAACGAGAGGTACAGGTCGTAGCGGGGGATGAGGTCGGGGGAAAGATATTCGTAGTCCCCGCCGCGAAGCTTGGCGAGGGTGACGGGCGTGTCGATGTCGTAGAACGCGGTAAGGCCGCGCGCGACTGCCGTCACCCAGCGCCCGACCTGCACACCCTCCGGCACGTACGAGCCGACGATCACCAGGTCGGCGTCCCGCACATCATGCGAGAAACACCGGGCGAGGTCGTCGGTGCTGTTGTACAGCACAGTGCGCCCGAACGGCGGGTCGGGCAGATCGCGGTTGCCTGCATACCAGGGCTTATCGTGCTCTAGGAACAGCACGTCATGCCCTCGCCGCACGAGCTCCCGCACGAGCCCCCGGTACGTCGTCGCGTGACCGTTGCCCCACGAGCTCGTGATCGTCAACCCGATGATGACGATGCGCAACGAATCACCCTTACCCGTGGCACGGGTTTGCAACCCGTGCTCCGTTTCGTCGAACCTGTGCTGCTGCACGATCATGCCTGCACCATGGAGCGCACGGATTGAAAACCCGTGCCACGTGAAGCGTTGCCGAGGATTTCGTCGAGTAACTGGGCGCGGTGGTGGTACGTGTGGTCGGCCAGCACGCGCACCAGCGCCGACTCGCCGATTGCTTTTGCCCGCTGCGGCGTCAGCGACCGAACGTGCTCGGCGACTTCGTCGCCGCTGGACGCGACGAGGATCTCCTCGCCCGGCTCGAAGAAGGTTTCCACGCCGACGAACGCATCGGTGATGAGGCACGCGCCAGCGCCGGCAGCCTCGAACACGCGCGTCGCGGGGGAGAAGCCGTAGCGCGCCATGCTGTCGCGGTTGACGTTCAGCACCGCCCGGGGGGTGCAGTTAAACGCGTTGTGGTCGCGCGTGTAGACGTGACCCACATCGTTTACGTTGCCCGGCATCGACTTGTCGCGCCAGCCACTGCCGCCGATGAGGAACTGCTTGTTGGGCAGCAATGAAGCGGACCGGAGGAAAAACTCTTCGACCCGCGCCTCACGGTCGGGTAGCCGGTTGCCGAGGAATCCGAGATCGCCGCAAAAGCGCGGATCCGGCGCAACGGGATGATGCGTGGAGGGGTCCAGGGCGTTGTAAACCGGCACGCACCGTTTCGCGCCCAGCGCCTCGTAAGCCAGGACCACCGGCTCGCCGCCGCCGTAAGTCAGGATCAGGTCGTACTGCCCGATGAGGGGCCGGAACGAGTCCTGGGCATTGTGCTGCACGCGGTCGAGAGTGACCGGTGCGTCAACATCCCAGAAGGCGACGAGGTTCCGCGGCGTCTTCAGCGCCGCCACCCCGGCGTCGAGCAGTTCGTCAAACACGCCGACGCCGCTGGCCTTGATGATCAGGTCGGCCGCGCGCGCCCGCTCGAGGTGTCCTAGGACTTCGCCTTCACCGTTGGAGGAGTAGACTACCACCTTCGCCCACTCCGGATCGGGGATGTCGCGGTGCGTCTGTCGCTCGAATGCGTCCGGCTCGTAGAATGTCACGCGATGCCCGCGCGCACCCAGCGCACGAATGATCCCACGGTAGTAGGTGGCCGCGCCATTCCAGTACGCGCTGACGAGGCTCGATCCGAAGAAGGCGATGTCCATTCCGTATGGCATTAGCGTTCCTTTTCTGACGCAAAGACCACAGCAATCGAAGGCCGCAGGGAAGGGTTCAGGACTTACTTATCAGCGTCTCGCTCCTCCTTTGCGGTCTTTGGGCCCTTTGCGATCTTCGCATGTCCTCGGATCGAAGCTCGGCGACGATGTTGAACAGCTCGTCCGCTCGGTGGGCGCACGTGTGGCGCGAGAGGATCGTGTGGTGAGCGTGGGCGGCAAGCTGGCGGGCGAAGTCGGGATCGTCGAGGACCCGCCGCATCTGGCGCTTCATGTCGGCGCCGTTGCGGGCGACGAGGTAGTCTTTGCCGGGAGTGAAGAGGTCTTCGGCGTCGTCCCACGGGGAGCAGATCAGCGGGATGCCGCAGGCGAGGGCTTCGAATACACGGATCGTCGGGATCCCCGGTAGTGCACGGACGTACGGGCGACGCGGCACGTGGACCGTCATCGCGTAGCGCGCAAACAGCTGCGGCGCATCGAAGTTCGGCAGCCATCCCCCGTAGGCGATGCCCGCTTCGCGCAGCGACCTCTTTGCGTGGTCGGGGTAGCGCACGCCATGCACTCGCGCCCTCAGGCCCAGCGACCGAACGGGCTCGAGCAGGAACTCGTGGAGTTCCGCCGTGCGTTCGTCATCGCCCCAGTTGCCGATCCAGACCAGATCGCCGTCGCGCCGGTCGCTGGCAATCGGGCGGAACACGCGCGTGTCAGCGGCCTCGTGCCACGTCCAGGCCCGTTTGGTCCACCCATTGGCGAGGTATAGCCGTCGCAGCACTTCGCCGAACGCGAGCACGCCATCGTAGTGCGAGAGGTCGTAGCGCGCCATCGATTCGGGATCGGTCACGCCGCGGTGATGGGTGTCGTGGAAGATCAGTTGGAAACCACCCGCAGCGGCGCGGTGAAGGCCGATGCGGACAACCAAGGCGGGATCGTTCCATTCGTGGACCAGGACCAGGTCCGCGCCGTTGAGAGCCTTATCGACGTTGAGCAAATCCAGGTCATATGCAACGCTCTTTAGCCCAGGATAGGCGTCGCCGAATTGATCGAGCGGCGCTTCGCCATGCTCGGCCACGAGATTGCTGCGGCTCCAGCCGTTTGCCGGCTCGTAGACCGTCACGTCGTGCCCGCGCAGGAGCAGCTCAGACACAACGCCGCGCAGGAAGTGGGCATTGCCGTGATTCCAGTCGGACACCAGCGAGTGATAGAAGAGGACGATCCTCATGGTTGGCTCACCGCGGGGTGAACGTGCTGCATCGCCGGGAGCGTTGGCGTCAGTATTCCGCGGTAGACTGCAAGATAGGCTTCGGCCATGCACGCGGGGGTGTAACATGCCGCCCGCTCCCGTGCGCGTTGCCCGAGCATCTGGCGGACGACGTAGTTTTCAATAAGCAGCGTCAGTGCCCGGCGCAGCGCAGCGGAGTTGTCGGGCGGGACAAAAATCGCCGCGTCGGACCACAGCTCGCGCAGGCTGTCGATGTCGCCCAGCACCAGCGCGCAGCCGCACAGAGCTGCTTCCAGCACCGACAGGCCGAACGGCTCATACCGCGCGGGCAGCGCATAGATTGACGCGTGCGCGAGGTGCTCCGCCAGCTCATAGGCTCCCAATTGTCCCAGGGCGGTGAGGTTCTCGCCGATCACTCCATCGCCGGCGACCAGCACCGGCCAGGGCAGGTCCTGCGCCACCGCATCGAGCGCTGCGACATTCTTTGCCTCGTCCCACGCGCGTCCTGCTGAGAGGATGTACGCGTGCTTCTCGGCCGCGCGGTAGCGGGATGCGTCCCGGCCGTTGTGAATGACGCGGTTGGGCGGGAGAGGAGCGTAGTGTCGCTCCAGCGCCGTCATCATGGCATACGACGGTGCGACGACCAGGTCGGCGGAATGCAATCCCCGCGTCACCGCCCGGCGATAAGGCTCCCACTGCGGCGGCGCGTCTTCGCCCTTGACCGCCCGCCACCACGAGAGGACGCACGAATGCCCCACCACCATCACCGGCGCCTCCCACGGCAGGGCGGCGTGGGCGAAGTTGTTGAGGTGGACGACGTCCGGTGCGAACCGCGCCTCCAGGTCCAGAAGCCAGTCGCCGGCGCGGGTGATGTCGTCCCACGGGTCAGGCATCCACTCGAGCTGGAACTCGCTTTCGTAGAGCGTGACATTCCGGGCGTATGAAACGTCGCGGCGCTGCTCGCAACTGAGCGGGTTGCCCATCGTGGCAAGCCCGATCTGCGCACCATGCGGCGCCAGCGCGCGGGCGAGCTCGATCGCGTAGGTCCAGACGCCGCCCACCGTGTCGGCCGTCATGAGGATCTTCATTCCGCTGCCGCGCATCACATCATCACCAGTGCTTTAAGAAATCCGTCCGGACGATCCCTGGTCGCGTCGAGCGCCTCGCCGAGCCGATCGAGCGGGTACGCATGGGTGTACAGCGGAGCCGGGTCCATCCGTCCGCCAGCGACGGCATCGACCGCCGCCCGCATGCCGGCGAGGTACACCTTGGGATCACGCTCGTGGGCGTTGATGACGTCGATGCCGCGCCAGTTCCACAGCTGGAGGTTGCACTGCCGCAGGCCATCCTGGTGGTAACCGGCCACCACCATCCGCCCGCGCTCCCGAGTGAGTTCCGCCGCCAGGTCCAGAGGCCATTGCTTACCGACAGCCTCGATCACCACTTCACAGAACTGGCCCCCCGTGAACTGGCGCACCTGTTCGATGATCCGGCAGTGGTCGTCCATGGGGATCGTCTGATGGGCGCCCATGCGCCTGGCCACGTCTAGTGCAAAGGCTCGGCGCGAAATGCCGATTACGCGCGCGTTGGCGTCCGCGGCCAGCCGCGTGAGCAGCGCGCCGAGAAAGCCGATGCCGATGATCGCAACGGTCTGGCCGGCGCGGATCCCGCTGCGGCTGAAGATGTTCATCGCGCAGCCGAGCGGCTCGGCGGGGAAGGGTTGATCCCCCAGAGCGTCCGGCAGCAGGACCACCTTATCCTCATTAGCAGTGTCGTACTCGGCGTATGCCTTGTCCGAGAGCATTGCCACGCGATCGCCCACGGCTAAGTGCAGGACATCTTTGCCAATGGCGTCGACGCGGCCCCAGGCCTCGTGGCCCAGGCTGCCCGGCGCCATGGGGTAGCGGAACCACTCTCGGCCTTCCCACGGCGGGATGTTTGACGCGCACACGCCGCAGCCCTCGAGGCGAACACGGACCTCGTTCGCGTCCGGCTGAGGGATCGGGACTTCGCGCGTCTCCATCACGCCTGGCGAGACCAGGACGGCGGCACGCATGGTGGTGGCGTTGCTCGGCCGGTCTGCGCGCGTGCGGCGGCCGGTGATGGTCACAGGACCTCCTTGCGCGGCTTGTCTTCGCCCTTGGCTTCGGCCCTGGGGCTCAGGCTCGGAGACCCGTTTTTCGAGGGGCGCGGGGTGGTGGGAGCGGGTTCGGCATCGCTCGTCTTGGCGTCGTCGATCCACACGCGGCGCCCGGGGGTGTGACCGGGCTTCGGTGAGCTCAGCCGAGCTGCGGCGCGACGCTTGATCGGCGAATTATCTTGCAGCCACGCGTCCAGCCGCGCCACGCCCTCGCGCACGTCAATCTTCGGCGACCATCCCATCGCCGCCGAAATCTTGCTGGTGTCCGACACGTAGTAGCGCTGATCCCCCGGCCGCCAGGCGCCGGTGCGGATTTCGGGATGCACTCCGTGCAGCTGCTCGATCATGTCGAGCAGGTCAATCAGCGAGATCGTGTTCGCGGGAGAACCGCCGATGTTGAACGCTTGACCGCCCACGTCCGCATCGGAGATGTGGGCCTGGGCGAGGAGGAACGCATCGACCAGATCATCGATGAACAGGATGTCGCGCACCTGCATCCCGTCGCCGTACAGCGTGATGGGCTCGCCCTTCAGTGCGCGGATGAGGAAGTGCGCCACCCAGCCCTGGTCTTCGGTGCCGAACTGGTGCGGTCCGTAGATGCAGCTCATGCGGAACACGACGGCGGGCAGCCCGAAGGTTCGCGCGTAGTCAAGGACGTACTGGTCGGCGGTGCCTTTGGAGCAGCCGTAGGGGCTGTGGAAGTCCAGCGGGCGCTGCTCGCTGATGCCGCATGCGCGCAGGTGCTCGTCCTCGGGCTCGTAGCGGTTATCCGCAACGCGCAGCTTCACGTCGGGGAGCCCGCCGTAAACCTTGTTCGTGCTCGTGAAAATGAGCGGCGGCGGCGTGTCCTGCGCCCGGATCGCCTCGAGCAGGTTGAGCGTCCCGCGCGCGTTGACCTCGAAATCGTGGATGGCATTCGTGAGCGATGTCGTCACCGCGACCTGTGCGGCGAAGTGAAAGACCTGGCTGGCGCGCTCCACGGCGCTGCGCAGCACGTGGGGGTCCTGGACGTCGGCGGCCTCGACGCGAATCAGATCCCCATGAATCTGGCGGAGCCACTTGAGATTGCGCTCGACGCCCGGGCGCGAGAGGTTGTCGAACAGGAGCACGGGCTGCCTCGACGAGCAGAACCGATCGGCCACGTTCGTGCCAATAAATCCGGCGCCGCCGGTGATGAGGACGGGACGGGTCTTGCCGTTGCCGTGCACGCCGCGGCCGAGCCAGTAGGCGTCGCGCACAGCTTCAAGGCCGCCCTCGGACCAGAGCCGGTACAGCAGCTTTTCGGCGCCGTCGGCGCGCTTCAGGCCAAAGTGGTAGTCGCGCTCATCGGAATGGAAGCCGTCGCCAGTGGGGAGGCGCGGGTCCAGGTCGTGCAGCGAATACCAGTATACGCGGTCCACCGGGGCGTCCAGCGCGTCCACGAACGCCGACAGCTGCCGCCGCTCGTCGTGCCGCCACGTCGAATAGCCGGTCTCGGTGATCCACACCTGCGCTTTGTCGTTGAACTCCGCCAGCACCTCCTTCACGCGCTGAACGGGCGGGGTCCAGCCTTCCCACTGGCTCTCGCTGGTGCCGGGGAACGCGTGCACGCCGACGGCGTCGATGTGCTTGAGCAGGTTGCGCTCGCCCATCAGCCGCAGCCAGCTCGGGTCGATCGGGCGCATTCCCCCCAGCACCGTCTTCTTCCCCCGGTGCTCTGCCCAGTATGCGGCGTTGCCGATCATCTCGCTGAACTTGATCCAGTAGGGGTCGAGCTCTGCGTCCCACTTGCGCGGGTCATTCGGCTCGTTCCACAACTCGATCCACTCGAAGAATTTTCCGTAGCGCGTGATCAGCACGTCGAGGAAGTCGGCATACAGCTTCAGGTCCCCCGGCGGCGCGCTGGTCTTGGGCGCCACGCCCCAGAACGGCGGAGTGTCGACGAAGCAGGGCAGTACATTGACGCGCCGCGCCAACTGCGGGAAGAGCCAGGCGTACCAGGCCTCGCCCTCGGGCGTGCAGCAGTCGGCCCAGGAGATGCCGGTGCGCAGCTCGGTGATCCCGAGCGATCGCATGTCATCGAGCAATCGGTCCACGCGGTCGTGCTGACCCGGGCGGAACCACTCGAGCGCGCCGATAACCGGATTCTGATGACGGCTCTCCCCCATTAGTTTTCCGTTCCGCCCGGAGGCGCGCGAGCGGGGGGTGCTGCGCGTGGATCGGCGGTTGTTGGATCGTTTGCTCATAAAGCCAAACCTCGTTTATCCAGTTCCGCCCGCGCGTGAGCGACGCGATCGATGGCCACTTGCCCTTCCAGCCACGCCGCCAGTTCCGTCAGCCCCTCCTCAAGGGAGACGAGCGGCTCGTACCCAAGCACCCGCCGCGCCGCCCGGATGTCCGCGAAACAGTGCCGGATATCGCCGACGCGATACTTGCCGGAAATCTCCGGCTCGATGTCCTTGCCGATCACGCGTGCCATGCGCTCGGCGATCTCCCGAACGGTGTAAGCCCGGCCGCTGCCGATGTTGAACACGCGCCCGTTTGCGTCCACGACTTCCATCGCCAGCCGGCACGCCCGCGCGACGTCGTAGACGCTGACGAAATCGCGCTGCTGCATGCCGTCCTCGAAGATCATGGGCGACTGACCGTTCAGCAGCCGTGATGCGAAGATCGCCAGCACCCCGGTGTACGGGTTTGAAAGCGCCTGCCGCGTCCCGAAGACGTTGAAGAATCGCAGGGCGACGGTGGGGATCGCGTAGGCGCGGCCGATCATCAGCGACATCCGCTCCTGGTCGAACTTGGAGAGCGCGTAGACCGAGGCGAGCGTCGGCTGCTTCGTCTCGGGCGTGGGAATGGGGGTAAGCACCTGCTGGCGATTGTTGCGGACTTCCCACTCGTGATTGCGCAGCTGCTCCACGGACCGCTCCAGCGCGGCGGAGATGTTGCCATCGGGGTCGGTGTACAGCCCCTCGCCGTAGATGCTCATGGACGAGGCAACGACCACCCGCTCGATCTGCTCGCGGCGCTCGATGATTGCCTCGAGGAGCACAGCCGTCGCCAGGTTGTTCAGGCTTGTGTAGTTGGCGATTTCATACATCGACTGCCCGACGCCGACGGCCGCGGCGAGGTGGTAGACGGCATCGACGCCCTCGAGCGCGCGGCGTACCGTCGCCGGGTCGCGCACGTCGCCTTCGATGAACTCGACCTCGTGGGCGAGGTAGTCCGGCCGCTTTGCGCCGCCGCCGTGCACCTGCGGTGAGAGGTTGTCCAGCGCGCGGACGTCGTAGCCATTGGCGAGCAGTTCGTCGGCGAGGTGTGAACCAATGAAGCCGGCGCCGCCAGTGATCAGGATCGATTTGTTCATGCGCTTCCCGACGTGCTACAGAATGACACGCGCGTAATGCCCCACGCCACAAGGTCGCGCGTTGGGGCGAGCAGCGGCTCGTGGTCACGGCGGATAAAGCCCGCTGGTGACGCAGGCGCCAGGGCCAGACTGTTCAAAATGAGTACCGTCCCGCGCCATATGGCAAATGCGGGGCCGCAACAGCACCATCGGCCACTGCCAGGCGAGCCCAGCCTTAGGAAAGTGAAGCAGCGGCAGCAGGGATGTTTCAGCCCGTCAGGCTGTACGAAAAAACGAACGGCGTGTCAGGCGATTTCGGACGACAGTTTATCGCACCCCAGGGGGGAGCAGCGACACCAACGCAATGATCAGGCCGCCCGCGGGAGCGGCGCGATCGGCATGGGCGGCGTCGGCGCACCGACCAGCCGTTGCTGGACCGCCATCCTGTAATACTGGCCGCGCCGCGCGATTAGCGCATCGTGCGTGCCCTGCTCGACCACGCGTCCACCATCCATGACGAAGATCTGATCGCAGTCGGCGACGGTGCTGAGGCGGTGGCTGACGAGGATGATTGTGCGAGACCCCTTCAGCGAACGAAGCGCGTCAGTGACCACCTGCTCGTGATGTGGATCGAGCGCGCTGGTCGGTTCATCGAGGATGACGAACGGCGCTTCGGTCAGCAGCGCGCGGGCGATCGAGATGCGCTGCCGCTGCCCCCCCGAGAGGTTGGAGCCGCCTTCAGCGATCTGGGTGTCATAGCCCTGCGGGAGCTTGGAAATGAATTCGGCGGCGCCGGCAAGCTGGGCGGCGCGCTCGATCTGCCATCGAGTCGCGTGCGGCTGCCCGTACGCGATGTTCTCCGCAACCGTCGTGGGGAGGATCACGCTCTCCTGGAGCACCAGGGCGACATGGCGGCGGAGGTCCTTCACGCGCACCTGGCGTGCGTCAATACCGTCGAACCGGATGGCTCCGCCGGTCGGGTCGTAGAACCGCGGCAGCAGGTTCAGCACCGTGCTCTTGCCGACGCCACTGGGGCCTACAAACGCCACCATCTGCCCCGGCTCGATCTTCACCGATACGCCGCGGAGGACCGGCTCGGCCATCCCGTAGCGGAAGCTGACGTCGTCAAGCTCGAGCACGCGTCCGGTCCTCGGCAGGGCAACGGCGTCGGGCATGTCCTTGATCACCGGATCCAGGTCGAGCACCTCGAACACGCGCTGTGCTCCGGCAAGTCCGCCTTGCAGGTTCGTCGCCGCGCCCGTGAGCGTGCAGATCGGACCCCACAGCATTCCGAGGTAGGCCATGAAGATCATCAGGTCGCCCACCGTCATACCCGCGCCCCTGTTCACCGTCTGCGCCTGATAGACGAGGTACCCGCCGTAGCCGAAGACGATGGCGCCGCCCAGGGCGAAGAGGGTTCCGACGATCAGGTTGTAGGCCATCTGCTCGCGGTTGAGCCCCCACCACGCGCGGATCGTCTCGCGCACCGTCCCATGAAAGCGCCCAAACTCCTCCGCCTCGCGCCCGAACGCCTGCACCAGATTGATGCACGCCATCGAGCGCTGCACGGTCGAGGTGAACTCGCTGTCCAGCCGCTTGCATTCGATCGTGCGCTGGCGCAATCGGCGGGCGAAGACGATGTTCGTCAGCGCGAGCATCGGCACGATCGAAAATGCCAGCAGCGTCAGGCTGAGGCTGCGCATCGGGAGAATGCAAATCATCACGGCCAGCGTGACCAGAGCCACCGCCGCCGAGACCGACACGCTGAGGATTTGCTGGCACCCGAGCGAATCAGTGCTCAACCGATAGATCGCATCGCCCTGCGCCTGGGCGCGGTGGTAGGCGAGGTTCAGCGACTGAAGCTTGCGGTAGAGGTCGCAGCGGACCCGCAACAGACCGCTGTAGTTGATCTGGTTCGAGACAATCGACTGGCAGACGCTCAGCGCGTCCTGCGCGAACTTCAGCAGCAGCCCCGTGACGGCCAGACCGAAAATCTGCCCGAGCCGGGATTCCGGGAGGGGCCAGAGGAACAGGCGGTGCAGCAGGCTCTGCGATGAGGACGTGCCGAGCACGCTGTCGATCAGGATGGCCATCGGCCAGGCCATGAGCAACCCCACACCGGTGGAAACACCAATGAGCAGGAGCCAGATCCCGATCAGGGGCCAGTCCGGACGGAAGTAACGCAGCGCGCGAAGGGATGAGCGCATTCCCCACAACCGTCGGCCAGATCCGCGGACGGCTTGATGCGCCGGGCCGGGGTCAGGCAACAGAACGGCACTTTCCGGAGATGGCACTTCCGATCGTCCCTGCCGCCGTGCACCATTGCGCGACATGCCCGCACGTTATCGGTCGTCTCGATGGGTCGTCTGGAGAGTCCTTCTGGGGGTGCGCAGAAGCTTACACGATCGGCTGCGAGGCGGGTTCCAGTGGGGTGAGCCCCTCCAGCACGGCGTACTTCGTCAGCTCCGCCACGCTGTGCTTGTTCAGCTTCTGCATGAGCCGCCGGCGATGGGTTTCGACCGTTTTCGTCCCGACCCTCAGCGCCCGCGCAATTTCCTTGGTGCTCTCGCCGGCGGCGATGCGCTGGAGGATTTCCCGCTCGCGCGGGGCCAGCGGGCGGACCGGCGGGGCACTCGTTGGGCGGGCATAGCCGTTGACCATCACATCGACCAGCCGCGGGCTGAGGTACGATTTGCCCGTCATGACCGTGCGGATGGCATCCACCAGTTCCGTTGCGCTCGACTCTTTCGTGAGACACCCGTGAGCGCCAACGTTCAGCAGCTCGCGGAGCAATTGCGGCGTCGGGTCCAGCGTCAGCACGACGACGCGCACGTCCGGGAATGACTTGGTGATCGCCCGCACGACGTCGGCCCGCCCGTACTGCGGCGGGATCACGTTGAGTACGACAACGTCAACGGCCAAGGCGGGAATCAGCTTCGCCGCGGCGCGGCTGTCGTCGACCTCGCCAACAACCCTGATGTCCTCGTGGCGTTCGAGCAGCGCGCACAGCCCCTCGCGCAGCAGCTTCCGACCTTCGGCCAGCAGAACCTTCAGGGTATGGGGCTGGTTTTCCGGCGTCATAAAGCGTGCGGTTGGGTTTTGCGGTTGAGCCGGCCGCACATCCCCTGACAAGCCTAAAGCGGACCCAAGCTTTTGAGCAATGTCCGAAAGCGAAACCTTTTAAGGCTTATGCGCAAGCTTTCGCCAAGCGAGGCACAGCGGTCAGCGCGTGGCACTACCCGCCTCTGCAATGGGATGGATTATCTGGCCGCTCAGCCGGTGCAGCGGTAGTTCATACGCACCGGACCGATATTGATCCCGCTCATACGTGATCTCGCACGTCACGCGGGAGGCGCCATTGGGGACTGGCAGGCTGAACCGCCGCTGCTCGCCGGGAGCGAGGGCCGGCTGCGTCGGCTGAGAGGTCGGTACGGGCGAATCGGTCAGTCGCGCCAGCAGTCGTTTGCCTGCGTCGTCGCCGTCGGTGTCATAGCGCAGCTCGATGCGGAGAGCCCGGCGGATGGTCCCGGACGGATACCGATGCCCCGCGAGGTTGGTCAGCACGAGCTGAGGCCCCCGCCGAGCGGTGGGGGGCTCCAGGTGCGCCGAAAGCCCGCCGCGCATCAGTCCGACGTCCCGCCGGGATGCGAATGTGTGCATCAGTCCGCCCGTGCCGCGCTGCGCCATATGACAGCTCATGCACGTCCGCTCGTCGGGCGATTCGTCCCAGGTGAACTCGCCCGGCAGCCACGGCGATGTGATCGGGCGAGGGAGAGTCCGCCACGTCTCCCATTCGATCTGCGTCTGAGCATGACAGGTCGCGCACGCGGTCGTGGCCGCGAATCGGTGCGGGACGACGAGGTTTTCCGTCCCCGGCGGGAGCGGCGCTACGCCGTCGCCGGCGTGTGCCGGTAGATGGCAACTCGTGCACACCAGCCCCTGACGCGGTCCTGGATCAAACAGCTCGACCTCCTTCAGGCGATCGTTCACGCGGAGCAGGTTTAGGTGCGTGGTGCTGCGCGCGTGGCTCGAGCGGAAGAACTCCTCGTGCGCCTCGCGGTGACACTCGGCACATTTCGCGAAGTCCGCTTCGGCGTGTTGGTCCGGCGGCGCGTGGCACGCCAGGCATGACTGCGCAAGCCTGGTCCCCGTCAGCCAATGCCCGCCCGCGGGCGCATAGATCTCGCACAGCTCACCCCCTGCTGGCAGCGCCGGAAGCGCGTCCCCCGGCAAGCGCCAGCCATTGATCCACGCGAAGAGCAGCGCCTCGCGGTCGTCCACGGGCGTGTCGCGCAGCGGAGCGGGAGAGGTCGGTGCACCCGGAACGTAACCGGCGACCCGCTGCATCGCGTCGAAGGCAGCGGCGCGCACGCGCCAGTCGGCGTCGCTCATGCGCGGCAGCAGCAGCCATCCGAGCTCGGCCTGCGCGTGCCGTCCGATCCACGCGCACGCGGCGGCGCGCACCTCGGGACGCGCGGCGCGGAGCATCTCCGCCACCGTCGCGCGCACCTGCTGCGATGAAGGCGAAGCGGTGTTGAGGGCGTCGACGAGCGCCACGAGATCGTGCGCATCACCCGCCTCGGCCGCGCCGCGAAGCGCGCCCAGCTCGGCGGCGGAAACGCTTGATGACGGGATCGATTTGAGGGTGAATTCGGCGCCGGCGGGGCCGCGGCGAACATTGTGAACCAGCCCGTATCCGAGCGCCGCCAGCGCCACCAGAACCACCACCGTCGTGGCCCGGCGTCGCACGTCGAAAAAACCTTGCGTGACCAACGGGGCGAGTCTACCATTCCGTCCGTAGTTCATTCAATCCGACCACGAGAACGGGAGGGCGCGTGGCTTTGTTGCCCCTGCCGGTGCGCTGCTCGATTCGCCCGCTCATCCTGCTTCTCACGCTGCTGCCCTGGCCGGGCCTTGTCCTCGCGCACAACGGCGAACCGGCGCCGATGAATGTCCACCTCAAGCACACGGGCGCGCCGCGCTGGTCGTGGCTGCACTGGTGGGAAGCCAACCGCGAGCGGTTCTTCGTCGCGCCGGAACAGGACGACGCGCTGCAGCCCGAGGCCGCCGAGCAGCTCGATGCGCTGCGCGCCGAGGCGGCGGGGGAACTGCTAAAGGCGATCGAGCAGAATGCGCGCGACTCGCTGACATCTGAAGCCGCCCTGGCGCTGGGCAAACTGCGTCACGAGCCGGCGCTGCCACTGCTGAAGCGGCTGGCGGCGAAGGGCGACACCGTCCGCGTCCGCCGCGCGGCACTCATCGCCATCGGGCTGATCGGCTCCGACCCCGCGGAGGCCGAGCTGGGACAGTTCTCATCGACTCGCGTCGGCGAGCGCGTCGCCGCGCTTGCGGGAATCGGATTGTTGCCGGACCTTCAAGCCGCCACGCTCCGCCGGCTCCGCTCCACCGTCACCGCCGACGGCTCGGCCAAATCGATTGACAAGCTCGCGCCGGCGGCGGTCATGACCTGGGCGCTGCGGCACCACCAGAAGGACGACAATCTCGAATACTTCCGCGGGCTGCTCGGAACGAGCGAGAGCTATCAGGTGGCGTCCGAAGCGCTGCTGGGGCTGGGCGGGACCAAGGACCACGCGGCCCAGCGGCTGCTCGAGGAGGTGCTGTTCGGCCTCGGCGCAACGCAGGTGCGGGCGTACGAGCAACTGGAAGAGATGAACCGCCGCAAGCGCGGGTTCACGGGGAGGGACGCGCTCCGCGACACCCGACGTCGGCTCAACCCCCAGCAGCCGGCGCCGCGGCGGGAAGAAATGGATATCACGTTCGACATGTCCGAGGAACTGCTGCCGATGGGTTACCTCCGCTCATCGGCGGCGATCGCGATGGGCGAGCTCAACGTGCCGCGCGCGGGTGAGTCCCTGCTGAGCTTTCTTCGCGAAGATCCGGTGGAAGACCCATTCCTGGTCACGCCGATGTCGTTTGCGATCATGTCGCTGACAGCGTATCCAACGGAAGCATCTCGTGACCGATTGATCGCGATCCTCGGCAAGCAGGACGAGCGGGGCAAGCTGGTGCTGGACGTCACGCGCGACTCGCCGCTGCGCGGATTCGCGGCGCTGGCGCTGGGGCTGTACGCGCGCCCGTACGAGACCCCGCAGGGACCAGCCGACCGGGTGAAGTACGACTGGGCGATCACGACGCTGACCGAGCGGCTGGAGGACGAGCGCGAGAATGAGGAAGTGCGCACGGCGTGCGCGGTGGCGCTGGGGCTCACGCAGCGCGGGTCGGTCCTCCCGATCCTCCAGCGGCTCTCGGCAAAGCTCGAGCAGCGCAGCCGACGGAACGACTTCCCCGTGCTGGGGTTCGTGCTGCTCGGCCGGGCGCTGGCGGGGGAGAAAAACCTGATTGAGCCCGCCCGCCGCGCGCTGCTCGATCGCCCGGACGATCCCAGTCCCGCCGGCATCCTCTCCCGCCGCGCCGCGGTGCTGGCCCTGGGTGTCACGCGCAGCGCCACGGCGGTTCCCGTACTAACCAAGGCGTGGCATTTGAATCATTATGTGAACAAGGAAGTGATCCTCGCGCTCCGCCTCGTCGGCGGGACCAGCGCCGCTGCCCCCGTCATGGAGCGATTGCGGCAGGCGAAAGACCAGGAGGAGCGCGCGTACATGGCCCAGGCGCTGGGGGAACTGCTGGCCGTTGAACGACCCACGCCGCTGTCGCGCCTCACGGTGGGCAGCAACTACACGGTCCGGAACGAGCACTTCCTGCCGATTCAGTCCCTGGCCAATGGCTTCCTGTTCGATTACCTGATCGCCAGCTTTGGGGAGGAGTGGTGAGCCGACGGCATTGCCGCATGCCCTCGCCGACTCGGGCGACGACAGCGCTCCTGCTCGCCGCCGTGGTGATGTTGGGGGCGGCGGCGCCGGTGCTGGCACACAACGGGGAGCCCGTCCCCACGCCGCGCCCGCCCAAGGCGCCGCTCGCGCCCCAGAGCGTGGGGCTGGAGACGATCCTCCCCCCGCGCTGGTCCTGGCTGCACTGGTGGGAGGCCAACCGAGAGCGGTACCTGCATTCGCCGTCACAGGACCAGGCGCTGCAACCGCCGGATGAGGCTTATTTGAAGGCCCTGCGCGACGAAGCCGCGCAGGCGCTGCTCAAGGCGCTGGAAAATCCAGGCCGGGACGTCGTCGTGATCGAAGCCGCCATCGCGCTGGGGAAGATGCGGCAGGAGGCGGCGCTGCCGGCGCTGAAGCGACTGGCAGAGACGGGTGACACGACCACCGTCCGCCGCGCTGCGCTGACGGGGATCGGGCTGCTCGGCTCTGAGGCGGCGGAGAAGGCCCTCGGGCAATACACCGGCACCAAGGTCGAAGAGCGGGTCGCCGCGCTGGCGGCGGTGGGGCTGATGCCGAAGATCTCCGACGCCACGCTGCACCGCCTCCGCGGCGCGGTCTCCAGCGACGTCCCGGCCATCGCCACCGTTGTCTGCTGGTCTTTCCGCCAGCACCAGCGCACCGACGACCTGGAGTTCTACCGCGGGCTGCTGAAGCGCAGCGACAGCCCATGGGTCGCCTCCGAAGCGCTGCTGGGGCTCGGGCGGACGCGCGACCGCGAGACGGTGCGGCTGCTCGAAGACACGATGTTCGCAACGTCAACCCAACACGTGCGCGCGCTCGACGAGCTGGAAAAGCTGCACAAGAACAAGCTGAGCTACGCCGCCCGCGCCAGCGGTCGCCAGGGGTCCTACGACCAGCAGTACGAGCAATACCTCGATCAGCACAAGCGCTTCTGGGGCAACAGCCCCAACGCGCCCGCGCCGACGGCCAAGGGCTCGACCATGCCCGCCATCACGCTTGCGATCGGCTATGAGCAGATCCGCATCGCCTGGCTCCGAGCCTCAGCCGCAATCGCGCTGGGAGAGATCGATCACCCCAGCGCCGGCACGTCGCTCATGCGTTTCCTGAAGGAGGACCCGTCGCGGGATCCTTACATCGTGATGCCGATGGGGTTCGCGATCATGTCGCTCGCGTCATACCCGAGCGATCAATCGCGCGACCGGCTCATCCCGCTGCTGGGGAAGCAGGACGAGAACGGTAAGCTGCGCCTGGACGGGCCGAAGGACTCGCCGCTGCGCGGGTTCGCCGCGCTGGCACTGGG
Organism: Tepidisphaeraceae bacterium; assembly: GCA_035936155.1. Lineage (GTDB taxonomy): Bacteria > Planctomycetota > Phycisphaerae > Tepidisphaerales > Tepidisphaeraceae > DASYWJ01. Next base: position 68,767 of record DASYWJ010000056.1, read on the forward strand.
GCTGTACGCCAAGCCATACGACACCCCGCAGGGGCCCGCCGACCGCCCGGGGTATGACTGGGCGATCATGACGCTGGCCGAGCGCCTGGACGACGAGCGCGAGGACGAGGAGGTCCGCACCGCGTGCGCCATCGCGCTGGGGCTGACGCAGCGGACGAGCGTGCTCCCGGTGCTGCACCGGATCTCGACACGGATGCAGGAGCGCAACCGCCGCGCCGACTCTGCGCTGCATGGGTTCGTGCTGCTCGGGCGCTCGCTGGCCGGGGATACGAATGTCGTCGAGCCAGCGGCGAAGTTCCTGCTCGATCGCGAGGACGACACATCGGCATCCGGCATCCTTTCTCGCCGGGCGGCCGTGCTGGCGCTGGGTGTGACGCGCAGCCCAATCGTCGTGCCCGTGCTGACCAAGGCGTGGCACCTGAATCATTACGTCAACCGCGAGGTGATCGTCGCCCTGCGTCTGGTCGGCGCTGCCAGCGCCGCAAACCCGGTCCTGGAGCGGCTGCGCGAGACAAAGGACGCGGCCGAGCGGGCGTACATGGCCCAGGCGCTGGGGGAACTCCTGTCGCGCGAGCAGCCCAGCGCGCTGACGCGACTTACAGCCTGGAGCAACTACACCGTCCGCAATGAAAACCTCCTCCCGCTGCAGACGCTGTCGAACGAATTCCTGTTCGACTACCTGATCAAGAGCTTCGGGGAGGACTGGTGAGCCGACGGCTGAATGCTTTCGTTGGAGCCATTCTTTTCGTCCTCGTGACGTGGGGTAGCGCACGCGCACAGGATGCTGCCGATGCACCGGCGGACCCGGTGGCGACGGCGCACAGTGTGATGATGCAGCTCGACCAGCTCCGGGTGGTCGAGGCCAACAACCCGCCGCGGGTGCTCGAACTCTTCAAGCGCGGAACCGATGCGCTGGCGCAGGCGAGGCGGCAGGTTGTTGAGGACGTGCCGGCGCCCGCCCCGGCGACTGCGCCGGGAGGGCGCAGCCGCAAGCCCGACCCCGCGCAGACGGCTGCCAGCGCGCAGCGGCGGCTGAACCTCTGCCGGCTCGCGTTCATGCAGGCCGAGCTGCACCGCCGCGCTGCCGCTGCGCTTCCGGCCGATCATCCGGAGCGCGCGAAGCACCTCGATCTCGCGCTGGCGCAGAACAAGGCGCTGCGGATCGACTACCGCGACCTCGTCGCCGGCCGGCTGGGCTACGCCGGTGAGGCGCGCGTCCATCGCGCGCGGGTCGACTTGGCGCAGGCCGACGCGGTGCTGGCGAACGTAACGATCGATCTCTCGGACGAGCGCCGCATCGCGCGCGAATCGGCAGCCGTGCTCCAGGTGCAGCGCGTGCTGTGGCTTGAGCGGGTCGAAACGGCGCTGGCGCGCAACCTATCGTCCGGCAACGCGCTGGCGAGGTCGCTGGCCAACAGCCCGCTGATCCAAGAAGCGTCGCCCGCCGAGCAGGCCGCTCTGGCATTCCTCACCGCGCAGGCGGCGGCGAATGATGCGATCGCGAACAATGATGCAGCCGCCAGCGCCATTGCTCAGCAGCTGCGCGATCCGGCGCTGGCCGAGGGTGCGCCGGAGCACCAGCGGCTTGCGCTGCTCGCGAAGCTGAGCAAGCAGCGGGGCGTCGCTCTCACGGCAGCGGAGCAGCTTCAGTGGGCACGATTGCAGGCGTGGGCGGGATTGCAGGACGCCGCCATTGAGACCTACGCCGCCGCGACGAGAGCGCACGCGCAGGACGTGACGCCGGCGGACTGGCTGGCGTACGGGTCGCTGCTGCACGCCGCCGGCCGCGTCGATGCCGCCGCCGACGCGCTGGCGAAGGGGCTGGAATCGCTCCCCGCCGACGCGCCGCAGCGCGTCGCGGTCCTCCAGGCGATCGCCGCCGGACGGTTGCAGCGCGCGCGCCAGCCGGGGGCCGACGCCGCCCAGCGCCAGCTCGCAGTCGACGCATTGTGGCAGCTCGCGAACGCTGCAACCGACGTGGCCATGCGCCGTGACGCGCTGCGGTCCTGGGCGCACTTGCAGCAGCAGGCCGCCGCGTTGGAACAGCACCTGCCCGCCCTCGAAAAGTTCAGCGAGGACGTGAAGGCAGACCCATACCTGTACCTGCTCGTCGCCAACGCCCGCTGGCAGGCGGCTAACGCGTCCTCTGCCGCGACCACCCAGCGAGCCGCGACGGCGCAGCTCGCCAGCGAGATTACAACTAACCTCAAGCGGCTGCTGCCCGATGCCGAGCCCGAGCTCGCGCCGTCGCTGATCCTGCTGATGGCGCAGGTTACCGCCGCTGCGCCCGGTGGCGCCCGCGCGGCGCTGGACGTGCTCGCGCAACACGATGCGGCGATCACGCCCGACGCTCCCGCCACGCCGCAGATCCTCGCCCTGAAGCTTCGCCTGCTGATGGACCTCGGGCTGGCGGCGGAAGCCGAATCGCTCGCGTCGCAGTTGCAGGCCAGCGCGGTAACGACGGCCACAGCGCTGAAGCTGGCCGACATGCTGGCCGACCGCCACGCCGGCTCTGCCGACGTTCCCCCCGCCAGTCGCGAGCAGGTCGTGCAGCTCGTCTCGCGGGGGCTGGCCAATCACGCGAAGGACGCCGATTACCGCGACTCGGCCCTCTCCGCAGCCACCTCGCTGTTGAAGGTGAGGGCGTTTGCCGAAGCACAGCAGATTCTCGACGGGCTTCGCTCAACGGGCACCCCGATGGAAAAGGACCCGAACGTCGCGCTGCTCTACGCGGCGGCGCTGCAGGGGCAGGGGAAAGTGGATGAGGCGCAGCAGATCCTCACCGCCGTCGCGCGCGAGAATCCGCGCGCCGGCGACGTGCACCTCGCCGCTGGCCGGCTTCAGCAGCAGCTCCAGCAGTGGGAAAGCGCCGCCGCGGCCTATCGGTTTGCGCGGAAGGAGCTGGCAACCGGCGGAGAGCCGTGGTGGCAGGCGACGCTGGGACTGGCTGAGACGCTCATCGAGCAAGGGAATGCGGACGGCGCGCAGGAGTTGCTGCGCGTCGCCAATGCGATGTACCGTAGCCGCGCGCCGGCATCGCTGCTGCCGCGGATCGACACGCTGCTCAAACCGCCGCTTCCGGGCGCGGCTGCCGGAACAAGCGGATAGACTTGGCTCCCGTTAAGATTCTAAACGTTTCTTGCACCCACCATGAGGAGCGCTGACACAGCTATGAATCACTCCACACGCAGCATCCTGCCCCTGCTGGCGATCCTCGGGCTGGCGGTGGTCCTCGCGCTTCCCGGGTTGGCGCTGGCGCAGGGCGCGGCCGCATCGGGGGCGAGCGACGACCCCGCGGTGCAAACCAAGAGCCTTTTCGACTACGTCACCGGCGGCGGTGTCGTCGGGTATATCATCATCGCAACGAGCATCGCCGCGGTTGCGCTGGTTGTTGATCTGCTGCTGCGGCTCAAGCAAGAGCGGCTGTTCCCCGACAGCCTCGTGAAGCATGCGATGGAGCTTGCCGAGCAGGGCCGCGCCGGCGAAATCCTCTCGATGAGCAAGGCGAGCGACACCATGTTCGGCCGCATCATCGGCGGGGGGCTGGAGCGCGCGCGATACGGCATCGAGGCGGTGCGTCAGGAGGTCCAGCAGCTTGGCGAGGTCGAGATTCGCAAGCTGCGCAATCGCGTCGGCCATGTGGCGGTCATCGCGACGGCCGCGCCGATGCTCGGGCTGCTCGGCACAGTCATCGGCATGGTGCAGTCGTTCAGCGTGCTCGGTGAATCCAAAAACGCCGCCCGCCCCGATGAGCTGGCGGCGGGAATTTCGCTGGCGCTGATCACGACCTGCCAGGGGCTGATCGTGGCGATTCCGCTGATCTTCGTGCACATGTACCTGCGCGACCGCGTGACGGCGGTGTCGCAGGAGGCGGGGCACATCGCCGAAAAGCTGCTTGCGCTGCTCGCGACCGGGAGCGCAAACCGGCAGCGCACGATGGCGGCGCAGCCGCAACAGCAGCCCCAGGCTCAGCAGCAGCCGCAGCATTCGACGAACGTGGCGCCGCCGCAGCAGCACCAGCCGGCGGGCGCATTTGCTTCAACGGCGGCGCCGATGCCGCCGGCGTCCTTCCCGCCGCGCCCGCCGGTCGGGCCCCCACCGCTGGGCGCCCCGCCGCTGGGCGCCCCGCCCATCGGCATGCCTCCCGTCGGCGGTGCGTCCACCGGGAGGTGAGTCATGGCCGTGATGCGATTTGAAAAAGCTGAAGATGGACGCCCGCCGCGCATCAGCTTCATTCCGCTGATCGATATTGTCCTTCAGATCATCTGCTTCTACCTGTTCGTCAGCGCCGGCGTGCAATCGTACCAGGACGCGTCGGTCGAGCTGCCGGTGATGCGCGCCGAGCAGCTCACGAGCGAGCGGCCGTCTGAGTTCACGATCAACCTCGGCGCCGATGGGACGATGAACGTGAATGGCGCGCCGCTCGATGTTGCCGCGCTTCCCGCGGCGCTGGAGGCGGCGAAGACGAAGGCGGTGGAATTGAACCAGCACTTGATGGTCGCCATCCGGGCCGACCGCCGGCAGCAGTTCGCGCTGCTCGACAACGTGCTGCAGGCATGCCGCGAGGCGGACGTTCCCGCCGTCAGCCTCCGCTCGATGGCCCCGACCGCCGGCGGAGCGGGCGGCGCTATGAGCGGCGGCGGGGGAGGGATCGAGCGATGACTTTCGACGCCAGCCAACCCGAAGACGAAGCCGAGGACCTGCTTAACCTCACGTCGATGATCGATGTCGTCTTCACGCTGCTCGCGTTCTTCATCATCACCGTGCGGATCTTCGGCATCGAGCGCGACGCCGCCATCGGCGCCGCCCAGCGGGCGCAGGCGGGACTTGCCAAGGGGGATTTGCCGGATGCGGTGCTCGTCCGTTTGCTCGACAAACCGCAGCCCGCCGCCAACGGCGACGCGGAACGCCGCATGACCATCGAGATCGGCGGCCACCAGTTCACTGAGCCCGCCGCCGTCACCAAACAGTTGAGTGAGATCAACCTGCCGGATGTTCCCGTCGTCGTCGCCAGCGCGCCGAACCTGACGGTCGAGCAGGTGACGGGTGTCGTTGATGCGGCGCTGCACAGCCCGATGAGAAAGGTGTCGCTGCGGCAGCTGACGGCTGACGAACTGGCGCCGGGGGCGAGGTAGTTTTCATCAGTGGCATGGGCAGCATGACTGAGTCGACTTCAACCACTGCGACGCCCGGCCCGCCCGAAGCGCGCGGGTTCGGCAGCGAGCGCCGACACAAGCGCACGCGCCGCGAGTCAATCACATCCTTCCTCGTGTCGCTCGCGTTCCATGCGGCGATCCTGGCCGTCATGGCGATGATCACCTGGGTCGTCGTGCGCGAGAGCGAGCCGGAAATCGTGCTGCACCTCGGGGACGGCAGCGGCGGAGCGGGCAGCGCGGGGGGCGGGGGTGGTGGAAGCGGCGGCGCGACCGAGGGCGCGCCCGAGGCGGGGGCGGGAAACGTGGCGCAGAAATCGGCGCAGGAGTTGGCCAGCTGCGTTGAAGCCGTGCCGGTTCCCATGCCGGAACCATTGACTGACCGCACGGCCATCGCCGCCCCGACGCCGCCGGGACCGGCGGCCAATTCTGCCGCAATCGACCCGGCGCTGCTCGCCTTCGGCGGGGGCGGGAACACGTCCAGCCTCGGCGGCGCGGGCGCAGGCGGCGGCATCGGCGAAGGCACGGGCGCGGGCAGCGGACCCGGCGCCGGATCGGGCGTGGGCGGCGGATCGGGATCAGGCACCGGCCCAGACACGGGCTCGGGGGTCGGCCCGGGCCTCGGCGGGGTGCTTGACGAGATGCGCACCAAGGGACTCGATGTCGTCTTCGTCATCGATGCCAGCGCATCGATGCTCCCGTACATCCAGCAGAGCAAAACCCGCCTGCGCGAGATCGTCAGCGTCGTCTCCAGCCTGGTCAGCGGCGCGAAGGTCACCGATGGCGTGACGGGCAAGAGCGGCATCCGCTTCGGCATCGTGGCGTTCAAGGACTACGGCGACGAGTACGGCATCGAGGCGACGCGCTCGCTCCCGCTTACAACCGACGTCGCCAAGCTCCAGCGAGCGCTCGATGACATCGCCGCGGGCGGCGGCGGCGACATCCCCGAGCCGCTCAATGAAGCCCTCAAGGCCGCGACCAACATGAAGATGGGCTGGAGCCGCCAGCGCAAGAGCGTGATCGTGATGGTCACGGATGCCCCCTGCCACAGCCTCACGCGCGAGATGGCGATGCAGGAAGCGCGCAGCTTCGCGAAGCAGATCGGAGGACAGGTGAACGTGATCGATGTGGGCGGCGTGGTCCGCACGGCGGGGACAACCCAGGCCGCCCAGGCGACGCAGGCCCGCACGGGAGTCCTTGCGGATCTGCAGGGCATTGCGCGCGAGGGCAACGGCTCGGCGTTCCTTCTCGACGACGAAGAGGCCTTCTGGCGCCACCTGATCGTCTCCATCTTCGGCCAGCGCTTCGAGCAGGACATCCAGCAGATCATCGACACCTACGTCAAGCACCCGCCCAAGTGACGTGCACGCGGACCGATCCTCCAGTGCTCCATCGGCATGCCGGCTTCAGCAAGCATGTCCTGATGCTCGTGATCGCGTGGTTGTTCTTCACATCCCTCACGGGTTGTGACGATTCGAAGCGCGCCGCGCACGTGACAACAACCTCGACGACACCTCGCACCGTCGTGGTCTTCACCGCCCACGACCGCGTCTACTCCGAGCCCATCCTGCGCGACTTTCAGCAGCGCACCGGCATCCTCGTGAAGCCGGTTTACGACGCCGAGGCCGCCAAGACGACGGGGCTGATCAACCGTCTCCTCGCTCGAAAAAGCGACCCGGAGTGTGACGTGCTGTGGAACAACGAGCCTGTGCAGACCGAAGCGCTCGCCCAGGCTGGGGTGCTCGAGCCGTACCGCAGCGCCAATGCTTCACGCATCCCCGACAAGTTCCGCGACCCCGCCGACCGCTGGACCGGCTTCGCCGGGCGGTTGCGCGTCTTCGTGTACAACAAGCACAAATTCCCTCAGGGCGCCCCGCCCGCCACGCTGGACGCCTTCACCGACCCCGCCCGGCGGGGGCAGGGCGTCCTCGCGCTGCCGTACTACGGCACGACGTTCACTCACGTCGGGGTTCTGCACGAGCGCCTCGGCCGGCAGCGCCTGACCGAGTGGCTCGAGCGCGCCCAGGCGAACGAGACCGCCTTCGCGCCAGGCAACGGCGCCGTGGTCGATCTCGTCGCCTCCGGCGAACGCGGGTTCGGCCTGACCGACACGGATGATGCCCGCGTGGCGATGCTGGAGGGCAAACCCATCGGCGTCGCGATTCCCGACGCCGCCGACGGCGCAATCCTCATCCCCAACACCGTCGCGCTAATCAAGAACGCGCCGCACGCTGAGGAAGGTAAGCAGTTGATCGACTACCTCCTCTCCGCCGACGTGGAGCGAAAGCTGGCGGAGATGCCGGGCGCGCAGATCCCGCTCGGCATGGACCTGGCGGACGTCGCCACACCATGGTCAGCGATGCTGCAAGACGCCCCGCCGCGCGACCTGCCGATTGAATCGATCGCGCGTTCGCGCAAGGAGCTGATCGAATTGCTGCGCGGCCTGGGGCTGGGACAATGATTGGCGTGCAACGATCGCGTGCGGGTGAATCGGTCGCTTTTGTCGGGTGTTTGCTGGTGCTCCTGGCGCTGCTCCCGCTCGGCGCGGGGTTGGCAGCTGCGCTGTCCCCGGAGGGGCGGGATGCACTCGCGTCGTGGTGGGCGCGTCCGAGCGGCCGGCTCATTCTGCTCAGCAGCTTCCTCTTCGCCGCGACCGGTGCGACCGTCGGTCTCCTCGCCGGCTGGACGGTTGCGCTGCTCCTCCCGCATTCGCGCACGCTGCGCGCGTTCCTCCTCGTGCTCTGCTGCCTTCCGCTGCTCGTGCCGTCGTCGCTGATGGGCGTCGGCTGGATCATGGCCCTGGGACGCGACGCAGTGGTGACCAACGCGCTGCGGCAGCTGTTCGGCGACGCCGTCCCCACGATCTACGGTTGGCCGCTCGCCGCGGCGGCGACGGGGCTGCGCTATTTCGGCGTGGCGGCGCTTGTGCTGTCCGTGGCGCGGGGGCAAGGCCAGGCGGCCCGTGCCGCCGAGCGCGCGTTCGCGCTGCCGTGGTGGACGCGGGCGCGGCTTCGTCTTGGTACGACGGGCAGGGCCGCGTTGATCGGTTGGCTGCTGCTCGTGCTGCTCGTGCAAGCCGACCACATCCTCCCGGGGATGTTCCTCGTGCACACGTTCGGCACCGAGGTGCTGATCCAGTTCAACGCCCTGATGGACCCCCCCGGCGCTGCGGCGCTGGCGCTGGCGCCGACGGTGATTGCACTGGTGGTGATGCTCATCGGCGCAGCGGTGCTGCGCCGCGAGGCGCGCTGGAGCCAACGCGATAACGCAACCGACGCCGGAGCCGCCGATGCGCGCGGGGAATCGCTTACATCATGGCGGGTGAGCGTGCTGGTGATCGGGCTCATCCTGCTCATCGCGCTGGGCGTTCCCGTTGCGGGATTGATCGTTCGGGCGCAGGATTGGGCGAACCTGCGCCAGGCGTGGCGCGACGCTCAGCCGGAACTGGCGCATAGCGTCACTCTCGCCGTAGCCGGCGCCACGGCCACGCTCGTGCTCGCGCTGCCGCTGGCGCATGTCTGGGTCGCGGCGCACCGGCGGCGGCGTGCATCGCCGGCGCCGCTCGTGCTGCTGAATCTGGCGGTGCCGGGGTCGCTGCTGGCCCTGGGCATCCTGCAGCTTGCCGCGCCCCAGTCCCTCGTCGACACCAACGGCGGCCTTGTCGTCGCCTACGCCGCTCGCTTTGCCGCTGTCGCGATGATCGTCCTGTTCGCTGCGTGGGTGCGCCAATCATCGACATCCGACGCGGCGGCGCGCGTGCATGACGTGCCGGCGCTGCACCGTTTCCTGCGTCTCACGCTGCCGGCCCGCGCCCCGGCGGCTTTCGCGGCATTCTCGCTCGTGGCGCTGCTGGTCGCGGCCGAGTTGGAGATTTCGCTCCTCCTCGTCCGCCCGGGACCGACCACGCTGGGCGTGCGGCTGTACACGCTGATCCACACGGCTCCGGACCACATCGTCGCCGCATTGGCGCTGGACGTGCTGCTCGCCGTGATCTTTGCCGCGCTGGCGTTCGCTGCGGCCTCGATGCTTGCGCGACGGCTCGTGTGGAGGCGGGTTGCATGAGCCGCCTGACCGTCCAGAATCTGCACTTCTCCCGCGGCCGACAGCCGATCCTCCGCGGGATTGAGTTGGTCCACGAGCGCGGCCAGGTCCTCACGCTCCTCGGTCCCAGCGGCTCGGGCAAGACGACGCTCCTCTGGCAGTTAGCAGGCCTGCTCAGCCCCGATGCCGGCCGCGTCACGTTTGGCGATGAGACGAGCGCTAACAAGATCGGCTTCGTCTTCCAGGACGGGGCCCTCTGGGAGCATCTCACCGCCCGCGCGCACCTCGACATCGTCCTGCGCGGTCGCTCCCTCTCGCGCGGCCAACGCGGCGAGCGCATCGCCCGCGCTCTGGCGGACACCGGCCTCACAAAACTCGCCGCCCGCCGCCCCGGTGAACTCTCCGGCGGGGAACGCCAGCGCCTCGCCCTCGCCCGCGCTCTGGTGATCGAGCCGCATTGGCTCCTGCTCGACGAGCCTGCATCCCAGCTTGACGGTCCGTCTCGCCAGGAGCTGATCGACTTGCTCGACCAGCGCCTGCGCGACCATCCCGCCGGAGTGATCCTCGCGACGCACCAGGTGGACCTCGCCATGCGGCTCAGCGACCGCATCGCCGTGCTGCAGGAGGGGCGGATTGGGCAGATCGGCGCACCGGCGGACGTGTACGAGCATCCAGCCAGTCTTGCCGTCGCCCGGTTGCTTGGTCCGGCATTCGAGATGCGCGTGGGCGACGCCAGCCTCGTATTTCGCCCGCACCAGGTCCGGTTCGACCCCGATCCCGCCGGACCGTTCACCGTCCGCCGGTGCCACTTCGCGGCGGGGCACTGGCAGGTGGAGGCCAGTGACGGCGCCACCGTGGCGCTGATTGCCTGCGACCGGCCCATCGGGATCGGCGCTGCGGGATACCTGCGCTCGTGCGACCAAAGTTGCTGATACAGTTGGGATCGCATCCCTGCAAATGATTTTCCACGGGCCCAGCGGGGCCTCAGCGGACATTGCAGGTTGCCGCGGCCCTTCCTGCCCGAGAAATCTTGAGGATCAGCAAATTTAAGGACACAACATGATGCGACCTCTGATTGCATTCAGCTTTGTCGTCATGACGGTCGCCGCCTCCGCCGCCCACGCGCAGCTGCGCGAGCCGCTGTCGGTGCGCAGCCCGCAGCGGCAGGTGGAGATCCGCCTCCTGCCTGATGAGGCGCGGCTGCGGTTCGTGGTGATCATGGACGGCGTGACGGTGATCGAGCCGTCGCCGATGGTGTTCACGGTGGACGGCGTCGACCTTGCCGACGGTGCGATGCCAAATGGGGTGCGCCAGAATTATGCCGTCAACGAGGAGTATCCGATTCTCGGGGCGCACGCGCTGGCGGTGAATTACTGCAACGGCATCCGCCAGCCAATGAAGCACGGCGCCAGCGGCCAGGAGTTCACGATCGACCTGCGCGCCTATGGCGACGGCGTCGCATTCCGCTTCGTCGTCCCCGGCGCAACCGACAAGGAGCGCGTCCCCGATGAGACGACGACTTTCACACTGCCGGCGGGGACGACGGTATGGTCGCACGACCTGCGGGGGCACGACGAGGCAACCTACGAGCGGCGCGACGCCGCCGTGCTGGACAAAGGCACATGGCACGCGCCGCCCGTCATGTTCAAGCTTTCCGGCGGGACATACGGCGCGATCACCGAGGCGAACCTGATCAACTACAGCGGAATGGCGCTGCAGGCGGACGGCCAGCGCGGGCTCAGGATCGGGCTCGCCCACCGTCAGCCCGTCTCGCACCCGTACGAGCCGCGCTATAAAACGGAGGACGTCGCCCGCCTCAGCCAGCCCGGGGCCATCAAGGGCACGATCACGACCCCGTGGCGCGTGGTGATGCTGGCGAAGGACTTGAACCAGTTGGCCAACACGGATCTGATCCCGAACCTCAACCCGCCGCCGGACGAGACGCTGTTCCCCGAAGGCCCGCTCACATCGTGGGTATTGCCGGGACGCGCGGTGTGGCGGCACCTCGATAAGGAAGCCGAAACGCCCGGCGCTCCCGGTGCCAATTCACCCGACGAACGCACGACGACGGGCCCGACGACACGTCCAACCACGCGCCCCGCGGCGGCGGCGGCGGATCGTCCGTCCCCGCCGGCCCCGTCTGCCCAGGAGGTGACGGTGCAAGTCGCGCAAGCTGCAGCGCCCGCTGAACCAGGCGCAGCCAATAGCGCGACGACATCGACAACCGCCACAAGAGGAACCACCACGACGACCGGCGCGACCACAACCACCTCGACCGGACCGGCAACTCGGCCGCTTGCCACCTCCGAGGAAATGAGGGGCTGGAGCGAACTGGCCGGGAAGCTCGGGTTCGAGTACAGCATCCTCGAACCGTTCTGGAGCCGCTGGTCGCCTGAGGAACTGAAAGACCTTGTCGAGTCTTCGCGCGTGCAGGGCGTGGGCATCTGGGTATCGCTCCATTCGCGTGACGTGCGCACGGTGGAGCAGCGCAAGGAGATGTTCCAGCGCTGCGCTGATGCCGGCGTCGTCGGGCTGAAGATCGACTTCTTCGGCCACGAGCACAAGGAGGTGGTCGACCTGCACCAAGCCATTCTGAGGGAGGCGGCGGAGCATAAGCTGCTCCTGAGCCTCCACGGAGCGAGCAACTCGACGGGCGCGTCCCGCACATGGCCGAACCAGCTCGCGCGCGACGCTATCGGCGCCCGTGAATCGCGGCTGAAGGAGCGAGCGTTTCAGCACAGTGTCCTCCCGTTCACCCGTTTTTCCACCGGGCAGGGCGGCTCCACCGTGATGCTCGACTCCCGCCGCGGCGACACGACCCTGGCCCACCAGCTCGCGACGCCCATCGTCTTCACCGCGCCGCTGCTCACGTACGCCGACCACCCCAAGCGGCTGCTCGAGAGCCCCGCGTCCGATGTCATCCGCGAGATTCCGCCCGTGTGGGACCAGACAATCGTCCTCCCGCCCTCGGAGATCGGCGAATCCGCCGTATTCGCGCGCCGGCTGGGCGACCGCTGGTTCGTTGGCGTGCTGAATGGATCGACGGCACGGCAGCTAAAGCTCCCGCTCACGTTCCTGGGCGAGGGAAGGTTCGTCGCGATCCTCGTTCGCGACGGAGAGACCGCGAAAACCATCACGGTGGAGAAGAACCAGCCGCTGAGCGCGCAGGACACCCTCGCAATCCACCTGCCCGCCGGCGGGGGGTTCGTCGGCGCATTTGTGAGGAAAGAGGAATAAAACAAATTCAGCTGTGTCCGCTGGCGCTTGATCCCACGTCCTGATGCGCTGCATAAAACCTCGGTTTTTGTAACGCTCGCGGAACTTTTTCGCTTCCGATATGATCCGCCGCTCCCATGCGAATCCTCCTTAGCACCACCAGCTTCCAGGACACGCGCGGCCGTCACCACGAGATTCTCGAGAACAGCGGATTCGAGATCGTCCGCGCCCGCGGGCCACTCAACGAGCAGCAGATGCTCGAACTGCTGAAGCAGGGCGATGGCTTCGATGGGTTGCTCAACGGCGATGACGCATTGAATGCGCGAGTGATCGACGCTTATCTGGACGCGCCGCGCAAGTTAAAGGTGATCGCCAAGTACGGCATCGGCCTGGACTCGATCGACGTGAAGCACGCGACGATCCGCAAGATTCCGGTGTTGTTCACCCCCGGCGTGAATGAGACAACCGTCGCCGAGCAGACGATCGGCCTGATGATCGCGCTGGCCAAGCACTTTTACCCGCACATCACGAGCGTGAAGCAGGGCCAGTGGAAGCGCAAGACAGGATGTGAGCTGTACGGCAAGACCCTGGGGTTGGTCGGTTTTGGCCGCATCGGCAAGGAGACGGCCAAGCGGGCCGTGGCCATGGGCATGAAGGCGATCGGTTTTGGCAACTATTGGGACGAGGAGTTCGCCAATGAGTACGGCGTCGAGCGCAAGGCGAGCGTCAACGACCTGCTGCAGGAGGCGGACGTGGTCAGCCTGCACACGCACGTGACGCCGCAGACGCGCGGGATGATCAACAAGGACACGATCGCGATCATGAAGCCCAAGGCCCTGCTCGTGAACACGGCCCGCGGCGCGCTGGTCAACGAGCAGGACGTCGCCGAGGCCTGCAGGAGCGGCCGGCTGTGGGGCTACGCAACCGACGTTCTGGAGATCGAGCCGCTCAAGGCGCCGCACATTTTTCAGGACATCGAGAACATCATCGTCACCCCGCACATCGGCAGCCGGACGAACGAAAGCGTCCAGCGCCAGGGCGTGCGGGCAGCGCTCAACCTGGTGAACTTTTTGAACGGCGAGAAGGATTACGTGCAGGCGAATCAGTTCTGATGTCCAGTGGCATGGGCGCGTCGCCCATGCTCTTCCCGAATGCATGGGCGAGACACCCATGCCACTGAAATGGCAAACAACAATTACGTCATGCCCGTCGAGGTCCACAACGCGCTGGTCGCGAAGGCATATCAGAAGCGCGGCTATTCGCCAGAGGAAGCCGACGCTGCGGCGCGGTTCTCCGAGCTGACGGCGCGGCACGGCATTAAGACGCACAACGCGATCAAGGCGCTGCACCTCGACGAGCATTTCGGCTGGAAGGCCGGCGGGTGCAAGCCCAACGCGACGATTGAGAAGCTGCCGTCGAAATACAAAGCCGTCGAGCGATGGAACGCGAACAGGAAGCTCGGCCAAGCCACCGCGTTCGCGGCGATGGAGCAGTGCATGAAGCTGGCCGACGAGTACGGCGTCGGCGTCGTCGCCGTGGACAATGCGTTCCACTACCTCTGGGGCGGCGGGTATGTGATCGATGCGGCGCTGAAGGGGTACATCGCCTATACCTGCTGCACGGCGGCGCTGGCGGAGGTCGTGCCGTTTGGCGGAAAGTACCCGACGCTGGGCACCAACCCGCACTCGTGGGGTTTCCCGACGCAGGATGCGATCGGATTTCCGATCTGCGTAGACTGGGCGACCAGCACGATCGCGATGGGCCGTGTTCAGCAATTTGCGCGAGAGGGAAAGCCACTCCCGACCGGCGCCGCCGTCGACGAGAATGGAAGGGAAACGACCGACCCGGCGAAGGTGAAGGCGCTGCTGCCGTTCGGGGCGCACAAAGGGTATGGACTCTCGCTGATCGACGAGCTGTACGCGGCGTTCATCGGCGGGTCCACGCCCACGCTCCGCAACCGCTGGGACCAGGTGAACCAGCACCCGGGCGAGAAGGGCACGTGCTGCTTCTACTTCCAGTGCGTCCGCGCCGATGCAATCAGTGGCGACGACTTCGCCAAGCAGCGATCGCAGACCGAAAACGTGAAGGCCGTCATCAACGACGTGCTCGGCCACGGCAATGAGAACTGCATGCTGCCCGGCCAGCCCGAGGCGCAGGCGGCGGCGCTTTCGAAGAAGCACGGCGGGTTGCTGTTCACCGCGGCGGAGATCGACGCCTTCGCGGAAATCGCGAAGGAAGCCGGTGAAACGCTCGACCGCTCAAAGCTGCGGCAGATCGAGTTGTAATGAGCGGCAGATTGAACGCAGATGAACGCAGATAAAGAAGTTTCTTGATCTGCGTTTATCCGCGTTCATCTGCGGCGAATACTTCTTCAACAGGATGAAAATGGGCTATCCAGGATTAGACGTTTCCGGGCAGGCCGTCCTCGTCACCGGCGGGACGAGCGGCATCGGGCGCGCGATTGCGCTGGGGCTGGCGCAGTCGGGGGCGAAGGTGATGGCGGGGTCGACGAACCCGGAGAAGGTCGCGGCGATCAGGAAGGAACTGGGCGAGGGGCACGACGCCGTCGCGCTCGACGTCGGCAACGAACAGTCTGTCGCCGATGCCGTCGCCGCGACGGTGGAGCGGTTCGGCCGCATCGACCACGTCGTCAACGCCGCCGGCGTGATCAAGAAGCAGCCGTCGCTGGAGATGCCGGTGGGGGAGTTCGAGCGGATCATCCGCATCAACCTCACCGGCAGCTTCATCGTCGCCCAGCAGGTGGGCAGGGTGATGAAAAACCAGCCACCGGACGCGAAGGGGCTGCGCGGGTCGATCCTGTTCATCGCGTCGCTGAACAGCTTCATTTCCCTGAGCGAAGTGCTCGCCTACGCCAGCAGCAAGAGCGGCGTGATGGGCCTCATCCGCGGACTGGCCAACGAATGGGCACAGTATGGCATTCGCGTGAACGGAATCGCGCCGGGGGTGTTCCCCACCGACCTGAATCGCCCGCTGATCGAAGGCACGGAGCGCGGCAAATGGCTCCGCGCCCACACGCCCCTGGACCGCTTCGGTGACGCCGATGAGCTCGTGGGCGCGGCGATCTACCTCCTCTCCCCCAGCGCGAGCTACACGACGGGCGAGACCATCATTGTCGACGGCGGCTTCCTCGCGCGCGGAGTCTGAAGCGGACCGCCCGCCGGTCGTTAAGATGGGGGCATGTCTGACTGCGCCCTTCGACAGGCGATTGAGGTCGTGCCCGCCGGGGCGTGGGCGGCCGGAGTGAGCGGGGGGGCGGACAGCGTCGCGCTGCTGTCGCTGCTGCGCAGCCGAGAGGACCTCCAGCTCACCGTTGTCCACCTGGATCATGAGACGCGGCACGGCGCCAGCGCCGCCGACGCCGCTTTTGTGCGCGACCTGTGCGCGGACTGGGGCATTCCGTGCGTCGTCGCGACGCTGTCTGAGCTGGAGCGTGGCTTGCCGCAACGCGAAAGGAACCTTTCCAGTCGCTGGCGGCTGGCGCGGCTGGCGCTGTATCGGCGGGTGGTGAAGGCGCGCGCGCTCCATGGCGTCATCCTCGCTCATCATCGCGATGATCAGGCGGAGACGATTTTCCAGCGGCTACTGCGCGGGTCGCCGCCAACGGGGTTGACCGGCATGGCGCGCCAAACGCGCCTCGGCGGCTTGACCGTTTGTCGCCCCCTCCTGGGGGTGGACTCTCTATCGCTGCGGGCATACCTGCGCGCGCAGGGGCAGGCGTGGCGCGACGACGCGAGCAACGCCTCACCCCGGTACGCGCGCAACCGCATCCGCCGGCTGCTGACAGCGCGGCCGGCGCTTGTGGCGCCGTTGATTGAGCTGGGTGAGTGCTGCCGGGACTGGACCGCATGGCTCGACGCGCAGACACCGGTGCTGGCCGAGCGGTTGCGCATCGCCGACGTGCGGGCGCTGCCGCCGCCAATCGCGCGGCGGTCGCTGTCGCGGTGGCTGCGCGAGCGGAGCGGAATGATTGCGGAACCCTCAGCCGTTCAGTCGCTGCTCGAGATGGCGCTGGACGCCGCCGCACCGGCGCGGCGGCATTTTGCCGGCGGCGTGCTTGTCCACCGGCGCGGCGGCGAGATCTTTGTTGCACAGGATCACTGAGCGGGCGCCGTTGCGGCCGTCACAGCTGTGGTGGATGTCGTCGCCGATCGCTGCGTGGCGGCACGTCGTTCCTCGATCAGCTTCCGGATCCCCGAGTTTCCGGCCATCGGATCAAGCTCCACCGCACGCCTTGCCAGTGCCTCCGCGCGGTCTACGTCATCCAGCAGAAATGCCACCACCGCCGATTGAATCCACACTTTTGGATAATCCGGCTGGACCTCCCGCGCCGCCGCCATCACGGCGTCGGCACGCTCATACTCCTTTCGACGGATCAGCTCATCGGCCAGCAGCAAGCGCAGCCGCACGCTCGTCGGCTGCGTGCGCACCTGCGACTCCATGAACGCCAGCCGGTCGTTCCACCGCTCGGCGTAGGTGAACGTGCGCAGGCTCGCGAAGCCCATGATGACCGACATTGCCGTTATCAGCACCGCCCGTGGCAGCCGCGCCAGCGCGACGCCGACGAGGATCGCGAAGAATACTGACGGCAGGTACATCAGCCGCTCGCCGAAGTTCGTGCCGATAATCGTGACAATGTTGCCCACCAGCCCGTACACCATGCCGAAGCACAGCAGCGCGAATGCAACCGGTCCGTTGCGGCGGCGCAGTGCGATCACCAGCCCGACTGCGCAGGCGATTGCGGCAATCGCGCCAATGTAGAGATACGGGTCATCGGGACGCGCCTCGTGCCCGATTACCCGGCCGCCGTAGTCGATCGACAGCTTGTGCGGGAACACGAGCAGCATCACGTACCGCCCGAACAGCGCCAGCGGCATGAGCCATCGTTCAAGCCCCTCGGCCCGGACGATCGGGTTCTGCGTCCAATCAAGAAAAATCCGGTCCCACCAGAACTTGAGAATCGTTTCGCGAAAGGCGATGTACGCCGCCATCGTCCAGCACACGAGCAGCAGGAGCGTGCGCATCGGCTTGCGCTCGTCCACCGCAGCAGGGGCCGACTCGGAGGCCGAAAACGGCGACGCAGAAAAATGGGACGTAGCTATTTTATTCGCTGGCGTCAGGTGGCGGTCGAACAGGTGGAGCACGACCAGCATCAGCGGGAGCAGCAGCCCCTGCTCCTTGCTAAGGATCGCGCACACGAGCAGCGCCCAGATGGCCACGGCGCGGCCGTGTGTGAGCGGCCTGTGCGCGAACATGACTAGCGCGCCAGTGACGGCCGCGGCGCAGGCGACTTCGGCGCGGCCGACGACATTGGCGACCGCTTCGACGTGCACCGGATGCGCCGCGAACAGCAGTCCCGCGACATACGCCGCCCGCATCCCCGCCACCCGCCGCGCCAGCTCCGCCACGCATGCGCTGGCCGTCGCGTGCAGCAGCACGTTGACCGCGTGATATGCCCAGGGGCGGTCTCCGTGCAGCCACCACTGGAGCGCGTAGCTCATTGACACGAGCGGGCGATACAGGTTGTCCACGCCGCCGTTGAAGTAGTCCTTCGTCCAGTACTCGCCCCAGCGCGACGGGTCGCGCAGCCGCGGGTCCAGCCCAATGATGTACAGGTCGTCGTAGATGTACGTGCCGCCCAGCGTGACCGCGAACAACGCGATCGCGAGCAGCCCCGCCGCGATCGCCGGGCGGTAATCAGCAAGCGGGGATCGTTGCGGCAGCGAAAGCTCGGTCACGGCGGCCGATGGTACAGTGGCATGGGCGACCCGCCCATGGCGTGTACTCACAGGTTCGCGGCGCAGGCGCGCAACGCAATCGCGGAGCGATCTTTCCTCCCCTGAGGAAGATCGCTCCGCGATTGCCAATCAGGCTGGACCTGGTCTCCGCGAGTACGCGCACTACGGGCGGTATGCCACTGCACTGCTATACGGTCTGAATCTCGTCCAGCGCATCTTTCGTGACATCGCTCAGCCCCGTCCCGGCGACGATCACGTCGGCGAAGCCGTCCATTGCGCAGTACGTGTCGAAGCCGCCGGCGCCGTGGAGCGTGTCGTTGCCGGGGCCGCCCACGAGCAGGTCGTCGCTCGCGCCGCCGATCAGCGAGTCATTGCCGCCGTTGCCGTAGAGACGCGCGCCGAAGGAGGTGAAGTTGTACAGCTCATCGTCGCCCTCGCCGCCCAGGACGATCTCGATGCCTTCGCGGACGTTGTCGCCCTCGGTGAGCTCGCCGTCGTTGAAGTTCTGCCCGATCCCGATGCGCAGGGTGTTCATTCGGGCGGAGTAATCGACCGTATCACGGCCCAGGCCACCGATGATTTCATCGCTGTCCTGACCCGTGCCGTTGCCGCCGTTGAGGTAGTCGTGCCCGCCGCCGCCGAAGAGGTAATCGTTGCCGCCGTCGCCGCAGATCGTGTCATTGCCTTCGCCGGCGCTAAGCGTGTCGTTGCCTTCGCCGCCGATAACCTGCGCGTTGGCGGTGCGCCGGCCGAGGATCACCTTGTCATCCCCGCCGAAGACGTTGACGTAGATCGCCTTGACGTCCGCGGTGACGTAGTCGGTGACGGCGCCGTTGTGCTCGACGCGCATGACCTCGAGCACGGGCTGCCACACCATCACGTCGTCGTTGATGTCGCTGCCTTGGATCGCGAGCACGCCGTTTTCATTGAGGCTGGTCGTCAGCAGACGACGGGATTCCAGAGATTCGAGCATGGATCACCCTCCGGTGGTGTGCCATTGGCACAAGTGGTTCAGCGGGCGGCAGGGAAAGACCGCAGCCCGTCGTCCGGGAGGGCGACGGAAACGTCGCGTCGCACCTCCGGTCAGAAGTGGAATCGGAAATCCGGTGGGGCCGCTTAATCAGCTTTTGCCGGGGGCGCCGAAAAAGCCACGCGTGCGGGGTATGAGGGCGGGGGCCATGCTTATCGGCTGGCGCGGGAAACGCAGATCGACCCACAGACTAAAACGGTGTCACTGCACAGGCGCAGAGGGCGCGGAGGATGGCAGAGGCTATTACGTTGAAGTGTTACTGCGCTTTGTGTCGGCCCGACTCCCAGTGTTCGCCTTTGCCGGCGGGGGCTTTGTTCTTCGTGTGGCCCTGCGGTTGGCCCGAGTCGTCGATGACGCGGCCGCGGGAGCGGCTGGTCTCGTCCTGCTCGCCGGATTCGACGGCCTGGCGCGCATCGTCGGCCATGTCGCCGCCGCGCTGCGGGATGCCGGTGTCACCGCTGCTGCGGTGCTGCTGGATCGGGGGAACTTTGGGTTTGTCGGATTCGGGCATGGTTACATCCTTTCAGCCGGCTCGATACCCGGAACGTATCACGTCTGCGCGGGGTCTGTCCGCCTTGAAAATGGGAATGGGGATCTGGCAGCGCTCGCTTGCCTTCAACGACCGCTTCCCTCGACGCGCAGGCTGTAGTACGGCTACCGCTCCCCGACGTTCGCCCGCGCCAGCCAACCATACAGCTCGCCATTTTCGGCCCGGCCGTAGAGGAAAGTGACGGGTACCGGCGGGCTGAAGTCGCCGACCCGGTACATCGTCATGGTCTCGGTGATCGGCTTGCCGTCTTCGTCCAGCGCGGGGATGAACCGCCCGCCGTCGGGGATCGAATCGCGCGCCGTGCCCCGCGCTGAACATTGGGGCAGGCGAACAGGATGTAGACGAAATCGAGCGGGCCGGGATTGCGGCCGGCGTAGTGCTCGCCCTTGTTGCCGCCCTCCGTGGGAATGACGCCCTGGGAGTTCGTGTGTCGCAAATCCTTCAGCAGCTCAGTTCCCCGCGCTGCGTTGATCGTGAGCGGCTTGTCGGCTTCGCGCGGGGGCTTGGGGCTGCGCGTCTGATCGATCGCGAACGGCGGTGGGTCGACGATCGCCGAGCGGTTGATCCATCCCGACCCCGCCTCCGTCTTCCATGCCCAGACGTACTCCTCCAGTCCCGGCTTGCCGTCGAGATCCATGCGCTTGCCCGCGCCGACATTCAGCAGCACGGGGTCCTTCACCCGCCCGAATTCCCGCCCGCCGCCGTCGTACAGCGGTGTCTCGTCCTCGAGGGCGAAGCGCTTGATCTTCCCGTCCGGCCCGCGATGCCGGCCAGGCGCATTGCCGACGTTGTACCGGCTCGTTCGCTCGGGAAGCGCGGGCTGGCTCGTTGGCGCCTGTGCAAGCGCGCTAACGCACAAGGCGAGCGACGCGGCAGCCACGACGGCGGTGAAACGTGTGTTCATATTTTGTGGGTTACCCGATTCCGTCCCATCCTGCATCCGCGAGCATTTTCAGCTTGACGTTGTGCCGCAATCGACCGACGCTGCTTTATCGGAGCATTTGGATGCGACTTGCGCTGGACGTCCGGAGCATTGGGAAATCCGCCTTCCTGACCATCGTCGTGGCGGCGGCCTTGACCATACTTACAAGCGCCGCCGCGGCGCAGGAGGCGCCGGCGACGCAGCCGCAGCCTTCCTCAACCGCCGCGAGCGAGCAGCACCTCGAGCGGCAGCGGGCGTTCGCCAAGGCGCGCATCCGGCAGGACAACCGTCGATTTCCTCAGGAGCAGGTCGATGCCGCCGAGGCGTTGTACCAGATCGCGAGCAAGAACTGGCGCAGCGATGAGGCCCGGGCGAGCGTCAAGACCCTGATCGCAAAATACCCGGAGCTGAACCGCACCGGCTGTGCCGTGCTCAATCTCGGCCAGTGGTGCACCGGCGCCGAACGCGAGCGCTACCTCAAGCGCGCCGCGGAAGAATACGGCGACTGCTTCTACCGCAATGGGGTGCAGATCGGCGCATACGCGCGCTACCTGCTCGGCCACCACTATCGCGAGCAGGGCAAGACCGCCGACGCGGAAAGAATCTTCGATGAAATCCGCAAGAGCTACCCTGAAGCGATCACCCCCAGCGGTGAAGTGCTTGTCGCTGTGCTGCGCGAGGAAGCAAAGGGCACGCGGAAGCCGGACACGACGACGCAGCCGGCGGCTGATGACCAGCGACCTCAGATCCACTGATCGCGGATCAGCTTGAGCTGGTTGTAATCGTCTTCATTGAACCACTCCGGGCACTCGCTGGGGACGAGCCGGCCGAAGAATTCCTCGGCCTCGTCCTCGATGTGCTCGCGGGTCTGGCCCATGGCGAGGCGGGCGGCGTAGAGATCGTCCTCGTTGCTGGCGAGCTTCAGTGCCTCCTGGCCGGCATGCTGGCGGACGAGGTCGGCCAGCCCGCGGTAAAACACCCACACCTCGTCGTCCGGCAGCGGCGGGGGAGCGCAGTGGCGCTTCAGCGCGTGGTGGAAGTACTTCAGCTTCTCTTCCCACGTGAGGTGCTCATCCAGGCCGAGCGTGATGTACTGCGCGACCTTATAGGCCTCGTGCGCGTGCTTGTTGCCCGCCGCGTCGGCGCGGTGAACCAGCTTCGCGTAGTACGATTCGGGATGCCCGATCTCGGGCAGCGGCGGAAGTTGGCGAGATTCCGAAATCACGGAAGCGACGCCTTTCTCGAGAACCGTCGATCATGGCGGACCCGCAAGACGTGAACGCGGGCCCGCCCGGCCACCGCAAATTATATAGCCGCGGGCGGCAGAAATGCCATTTCAATATGGGCTGGGAACACCGATTTTGCGCGGGGCCCACGACGCCGGAGTGCTGGTAGGGGCAGCGCAGCCCACGATCACCGCCAGCGGCAACCGGTCCCGCGCCTCGCAATAACTGCCCGGGGCGAAGGACAACCCAGAGAGCTGCCGCAGGTGCGTGATCGACGTGTTGCCGTGCAGGACCTGCAGCAGAAACAGCCGCAGCGTGACCAGCGGCGACAGCACCCGGTCGCGCCAG